>NZ_JBEPRZ010000019.1:0-1183 GCF_040548615.1 Mycolicibacterium sp. 624 | reverse complement strand
TCCAACAATTGGTTTCTGTTGGTGTGTGTAAGTTTTCGGCCGGTTAGTGCCAGTTCCCTGCGCCCATTACTGGGCTTCTAGGTCTGGTCTATCAATCCCGTGGTCTGCGGGGGGCCTTATCCATCTAAAATGGTGAGAAGCCTGGTCTTGGAAGAGGTTTCCCGCTTAGATGCTTTCAGCGGTTATCCTGTCCGAACGTAGCTATCCAGCGGTGCCCCTGGTGGGACAACTGGTAGACCAGAGGTTCGTCCGTCCCGGTCCTCTCGTACTAGGGACAGGTTTCCTCAAGCTTCTGACGCGCGCGGCGGATAGAGACCGAACTGTCTCACGACGTTCTAAACCCAGCTCGCGTGCCGCTTTAATGGGCGAACAGCCCAACCCTTGGGACCTGCTCCAGCCCCAGGATGCGACGAGCCGACATCGAGGTGCCAAACCATCCCGTCGATATGGACTCTTGGGGAAGATCAGCCTGTTATCCCCGGGGTACCTTTTATCCGTTGAGCGACACCCCTTCCACTCGGGGGTGCCGGATCACTAGTCCCGACTTTCGTCCCTGCTCGACATGTACGTCTCGCAGTCAAGCTCCCTTGTGCACTTACACTCAACACCTGATTGCCGTCCAGGTTGAGGGAACCTTTGGGCGCCTCCGTTACATTTTTGGAGGCAACCGCCCCAGTTAAACTACCCACCAGGCACTGTTCCTGAACCGGATATACGGTCCGAGGTTAGAAGCCCAATACGATCAGAGTGGTATTTCAACAATGACTCCACACACACTGGCGTGCATGCTTCACAGTCTCCCACCTATCCTACACAAACCGCATCGAGCGCCAATACCAAGTTGTAGTGAAGGTCCCGGGGTCTTTTCGTCCTGCCGCGCGTAACGAGCATCTTTACTCGTAGTGCAATTTCGCCGAGTCTATGGTTGAGACAGTTGAGAAGTCGTTACGCCATTCGTGCAGGTCGGAACTTACCCGACAAGGAATTTCGCTACCTTAGGATGGTTATAGTTACCACCGCCGTTTACTGGGGCTTAAATTCTCAGCTTCACCACCGAAGTGGTTAACCGGTCCTCTTAACCTTCCAGCACCGGGCAGGCGTCAGTCCGTATACATCGTCTTGCGACTTCGCACGGACCTGTGTTTTTAGTAAACAGTCGCTTCTCACTGGTTTCTGCGACCCC
>NZ_JBEPRZ010000018.1:0-1734 GCF_040548615.1 Mycolicibacterium sp. 624 | reverse complement strand
TCTTTTTTCTCGTTTAGGGGTGTGACATTGTTTTTTGCCAGTTTTTACTGGTGTTAGGTCGGACTTGTTCTGATTGAATTCACCTGTCTTTGGATGGGTTGTTTTTGTTTGGAGAGTTTGATTCTGGCTCAGGACGAACGCTGGCGGCGTGCTTAACACATGCAAGTCGAACGGAAAGGCCCTTCGGGGTACTCGAGTGGCGAACGGGTGAGTAACACGTGGGTGATCTGCCCTGCACTTCGGGATAAGCCTGGGAAACTGGGTCTAATACCGGATACACCTCATGGACTGCATGGTCTGTGGGGGAAAGCTTTTGCGGTGTGGGATGGGCCCGCGGCCTATCAGCTTGTTGGTGGGGTGATGGCCTACCAAGGCGACGACGGGTAGCCGGCCTGAGAGGGTGACCGGCCACACTGGGACTGAGATACGGCCCAGACTCCTACGGGAGGCAGCAGTGGGGAATATTGCACAATGGGCGCAAGCCTGATGCAGCGACGCCGCGTGGGGGATGACGGCCTTCGGGTTGTAAACCCCTTTCAGCACAGACGAAGCGCAAGTGACGGTATGTGCAGAAGAAGGACCGGCCAACTACGTGCCAGCAGCCGCGGTAATACGTAGGGTCCGAGCGTTGTCCGGAATTACTGGGCGTAAAGAGCTCGTAGGTGGTTTGTCACGTTGTTCGTGAAAACCCACAGCTCAACTGTGGGCGTGCGAGCGATACGGGCAGACTAGAGTACTGCAGGGGAGACTGGAATTCCTGGTGTAGCGGTGGAATGCGCAGATATCAGGAGGAACACCGGTGGCGAAGGCGGGTCTCTGGGCAGTAACTGACGCTGAGGAGCGAAAGCGTGGGGAGCGAACAGGATTAGATACCCTGGTAGTCCACGCCGTAAACGGTGGGTACTAGGTGTGGGTTTCCTTCCTTGGGATCCGTGCCGTAGCTAACGCATTAAGTACCCCGCCTGGGGAGTACGGCCGCAAGGCTAAAACTCAAAGAAATTGACGGGGGCCCGCACAAGCGGCGGAGCATGTGGATTAATTCGATGCAACGCGAAGAACCTTACCTGGGTTTGACATGCACAGGACGCTGGTAGAGATATCAGTTCCCTTGTGGCCTGTGTGCAGGTGGTGCATGGCTGTCGTCAGCTCGTGTCGTGAGATGTTGGGTTAAGTCCCGCAACGAGCGCAACCCTTGTCTCATGTTGCCAGCACGTAATGGTGGGGACTCGTGAGAGACTGCCGGGGTCAACTCGGAGGAAGGTGGGGATGACGTCAAGTCATCATGCCCCTTATGTCCAGGGCTTCACACATGCTACAATGGCCGGTACAAAGGGCTGCGATGCCGTGAGGTGGAGCGAATCCTTTCAAAGCCGGTCTCAGTTCGGATCGGGGTCTGCAACTCGACCCCGTGAAGTCGGAGTCGCTAGTAATCGCAGATCAGCAACGCTGCGGTGAATACGTTCCCGGGCCTTGTACACACCGCCCGTCACGTCATGAAAGTCGGTAACACCCGAAGCCGGTGGCCTAACCCCTTGTGGGAGGGAGCCGTCGAAGGTGGGATCGGCGATTGGGACGAAGTCGTAACAAGGTAGCCGTACCGGAAGGTGCGGCTGGATCACCTCCTTTCTAAGGAGCACCACGAGATCTGGGCCGGCCCGCATATCGCGGATCACCGAGACTCAGACGATTCGTTGGATGGCCTCACACCTGTAGTGGGTGGGGGTCTGGTGCATA
>NZ_JBEPRZ010000017.1:0-2015 GCF_040548615.1 Mycolicibacterium sp. 624 | reverse complement strand
ATCAGCGCGGGCTCGGGTGGGCGTGAACCACTGACAGCCCAACAGCGACCCGCGGTCATCCCATTGTCGTATGCCCAACAACGGATGTGGTTCCTGGAGCAGTTGCAGGGTCCGTCCCCGATCTACAACATGGCCGTGGCGTTGCGGCTGAGGGGGAGGCTCGATGCCGATGCGCTGGGCCAAGCACTGGCGGATGTGGTGGTCCGCCATGAGAGCCTGCGCACCCTGTTCACCGCGGTTGACGGGACACCTCAGCAGCTGGTGATGCCCGCAGAGCAGGCAGATTTTGGCTGGCAGGTTGTTGATGCCAGCGGCTGGTCGGCGGGACGCCTGGAGGATGCCGTCGGCGCGGTAGCACAGCACAGTTTCGATCTGACCAACGAGATCCCGTTGCGGGCAACTCTTTTCCGCGTTGACGCCGATGAGCACGTGTTAGTGGCGGTGGTGCACCACATCGCCGCCGATGGCTGGTCGGTGACCCCGCTGGTGGCTGATATGGGGGTGGCCTATGCCAGCCGATGTGGCGGACAGGTCCCGGACTGGCAGCCGTTACCGGTGCAGTACGTGGACTACACGCTGTGGCAGCGCGAACAGCTGGGCGACCTGGCCGATGCCGACAGTCGCATCGCTGAGCAGTTGGCGTATTGGGAGCAGGCCCTAGCCGGGTTGCCCGAGCGGCTGGAGTTGCCGACTGACCGACCATATCCACCGGTGGCCGACTACAGGGGCGCCAGTGTGGCCGTGGACTGGCCTGCCGAACTGCAACAGCAGGTTGCCCGGGTCGCTCGTGAGCACAACGCGACGAGCTTCATGGTGATGCAGGCCGCGCTGGCGGTACTGCTATCGCAGATGAGCGCCAGCTCTGATGTGGCGGTGGGCTTCCCGATCGCCGGTCGCAGTGACACAGCGTTGGACGAGCTGGTCGGGTTCTTCGTCAACACCCTGGTGCTGCGGGTCGATCTGGCTGGGGACCCCACCATCGCCGAGTTGCTGGATCAGGTGCGCCAGCGCGGACTGGCGGCCTTCGAGCACCAGGACGTTCCGTTCGAGGTGCTGGTCGATCGGCTCAACCCGACGCGAAGCCTGACCCATCACCCTCTGGTGCAGGTGATGTTGGCCTGGCAGAACTTCGCCGCCGATCCTGCCGCCGGGTTTGCCCTCGGTGATGTGCAGGCCACGCCGCTGCCGGCGGAAACCGAGACTGCCCGAATGGATCTGGTGTTCTCGTTGGCCGAACGTCTCAACGACATTGGCGAGCCCGCCGGTATCGGCGGGGTGGTGGAGTTTCGCACCGATGTGTTCGACCCGGCCAGCGTTGAGGTGCTGATCGGGCGCCTGCAGCGGGTGTTGGAGACGATGACAGCCGACCCGATGCGGTTGTTGTCGTCGGTGGATGTGCTCGACGGGGCTGAGCGTGAGCGCTTGGACGGGCTCGGTCATCGTGCGGTGTTGACCGAGTCGGTGGCGGGGGTGTCGATTCCGACTCTGTTCGCGGCGCAGGCCCTGCACGCACCGGATGCGGTGGCGGTCAGTTGTGCGGGTGCCTCGTTGTCGTATCGGGAGCTGGACGAGGACTCGAATCGACTGGCGCACTTGTTGGTCGGGTTGGGTGCGGGACCGGGTCGGTGTGTGGCCCTGTTGTTCAATCGGTCGGCTGAGGCGATCGTGTCGATTCTGGCGGTGCTGAAGTCTGGTGCGGCGTATCTGCCGATCGACCCGGCTCATCCCGATGCGCGGGTGCAGTTCATGCTCGCTGACGCGGCGCCGGTCGCGGCGATCACCACCACCGCGCTGGCGGAGCGGCTGGACGGGGGTGGGGTGGTGGTCATCGATGTGGCAGATCCACGCCTCGACACATACCCCACAACGGCGCTGGCGTCGGGTCCGGCTGCTGATGATGTCGCGCATGTCATCTACACGTCGGGGACCACGGGTGTGCCCAAGGGTGTTGCGGTCACGCATCAGAATGTGACGCGGCTCTTCGAGGGTCTTGATGTGGGTGTGGTGTTGGGTCC
>NZ_JBEPRZ010000016.1:0-13352 GCF_040548615.1 Mycolicibacterium sp. 624 | reverse complement strand
CCCGGTACCATTCCGAACCCGGAAGCTAAGCCTACCAGCGCCGATGATACTACCCTTTCGGGTGGAAAAGTAGGACACCGCCGAACACCCTTTAAGTCCCGGGCCCCCCAATTTCGATTGGGGGGCCCGGGCATTTTCTATTTGTATGCATTTCCATTTAATGGGCCGACAATGGCTAATCGAATAGTGTTGCAACTGGTGCGACACTATTCCTTTCCATATCGAGCAATTGCCGCTTGCGATCGAGTCCGCCGCCGTAGCCGGTGAGACTGCCATTCGCACCGATGACCCGATGGCACGGCACGATTATGCCGACTGGATTATGGCCATTGGCCAGCCCGACGGCACGCGACGCCCCGGGCGACCCAATCTGCTGGGCGATCTCGCCATACGTTCGTGTCTCGCCGTACGGAATGGTCAGCAGAGCCGCCCACACCCGCCGTTGAAAGTCGGTGCCGATCATGTCCAGCTCGAGATCGAACTCCCGCAGATCGCCGGCGAAGTACGCGTCGAGTTGAGCGACGGCGTCGACGAAGGCGTCCTCGTCGGGGTCCCATCCCTCTCGACTCGGCTCGTAGGTCTGGTCGACCATGCGCAGGTGCCGCAGTTGACCGTTGGTGCCGGCCAACGTGAGTGGTCCGACCGGGCTGTCGATGACGCGAGATTGCAGTGTTTCCATCACTTCTCCTTCTGCGGGGCCTTCGGCGGCCAGTCGTTGACCTCGTGATCGAGCGCGGTCCACAGGTGCTGTGTGGCGTAGGCGCGCCATGGTCGCCAGCGCACGCTGTGCTCGGTGAGTGCCCGGACGTCGCTGGGCAGGCCGAGCGCCTTAGCGGCGAGTTGCACGCCGAGATCACTGGCCGGAAACGCATCGGGATCGCCGAGGCCGCGCATCGCGATGACCTCCGCGGTCCACGGCCCCACGCCCGGCAGGGCCAGGAGCTGCTCGCGGGCGCGGTTCCAGTCGCAGCCCGGACCCAGCGCGATCTCGCCATCAGCCAGTGCGCCGATGAGGGCGATGAGTGTCCGTTGCCGTGACTTCGGGAACGCGAGGTGCGCCGGATCGATCTCGGCGAGCTGTGTGGCGTCCGGAAAGGCGTGTGTCAGACCGCCATTGGCGTCGTTGACCGGTGATCCGTAGGCCTCGGCCAGGCGGCGGGCGTGCGTCCGGGCCGCCTTGATCGACACCTGCTGACCGAGGACAACGCGAACGGCCAGCTCCGCCTCGTCCACTGTCCGGGGGATCCGCTGTCCCGGTGCCTTGGCGACGAGGGCGCTCAGGTGCTCGTCGGCGCCGAGCGCGTCGACGACAGCCTCGGGATCGGCATCCAGGTCGAGGAGGCGGCGGCACCTGGCGATCGCGGTCGACAGGTCGCGGAAGTCGTCGAGCACCAGGTCGCATTGGACGTGATCGACCCGAGGCTGCAGGCTGACGATGCCGTGACCGGACGGCAGTCGTAGTGTCCGGCGGTAGGCGCTGCCACGCACCTCCTCGACGCCGGGCACTGCGCTGGCGGCTAGGTGGCCGAAGAGGCCCTCGTACGCGAACGGAGTCCGTACGGGCAGACGCAGCGATAGCGTGCCCGACCCGCCGGACTCATGGCGGCCGAACTTGGTTCGGGCACGTTGCCGCAGTTCGGTGGGCGTCAGTGCGCAGACCTCGCGGATCGTGTCGTTGAACTGGCGGATGCTCGAGAATCCCGCCGCGAAGGTGACGTCACCGAAGGGCAGGTCCGTTGTCTCGATCAGGATCCGGGCGGTCTGCGTGCGCTGGGCGCGGGCCAACGCCAACGGGTTTGCCCCCACCTCGGCCTGCAGCAGTCGCTCGAGCTGTCTCGTCGTGTATCCGACACGGGCAGCCAGACCGGTGACCCCCTCGCGGTCGACGGTGCCGTCGGCGATGAGCCGCATCGCGCGGGCCACGGCGTCAACGCGGACGTTCCACTCCGGGGATCCCGGGGACGCATCGGGCCGGCAGCGCTTGCAGGCGCGGAACCCGGCGGCCTGTGCGGCCGCAGCCGTCGGAAGGAACTGCACATTGCGGGCGAACGGTGGCCGCACGGGACAACTCGGCCTGCAATAGATCTTCGTGGTCAGCACGGCCGTCACGAACCACCCGTCGAACCGGGCGTCCTTGGACTGGACTGCCCGGTAACAGCGGTCGAAATCTTCGTGCATGCTTCGACAATTACACGTCTGCTCCGACATCACTGGCGGAAAACCGACATCGAGGTGGATGCGGTCTCTCGAAACCGATTGTTGTAGATTCTCAGAACCAGTGTCATATTCTCGCGATGAGTGTCACACCGATGTCACATATGACATGAATTTGAGACGGGCTGTCTGTTGGCGTCTGCCGCGAAATACCTCGGTGGATACGGGCTAATGCCCTACTAGTGGGGCTACGATCGGCGAGTGCACGAAGCTGATGGCGAGAATCCGGCCCCCTCATCGCGAGCCGGCGGAACGAGCCTTTCGGCGCAGCGGCGTCGTTACGTCGGCTCGCGCATCACTCGCTTTCGGGAACATCGCGGACTCAGTCTGGAGGAGCTGGGCCAACGGGTCGGCCTTTCGGCTGGCGTTCTCGAGGCTGTCGAAAGTGGAAAGCGCGGAGTCACCTTTGAATGCTTGATCGATATCGCCATTGAACTCGACGTGGCTGCTTCGGACCTTGTTGAGCAGAACCCTGGTGTGCCAGACGATCGGCGTCTAGCCACCAGCTCTCGGCCCAGCATGGTCACCAGCAACGCACCAAACGAGAATTCGCGATTGCAACGGGCGTTAGGCGATGACTAGATGTCGATGACGACTTTGCCGTGCACATGCCGACCGGCCTGAAGCTCGACTGCGACGCGGATCTGCTCCCCATGGGAAAGCTCGCGGCGACGGGCACTCGCAGCTGGCCCGACCCGACCATGCGGGCGATTTCCTCGATTGCGCCATGGGCGGCGCTGGTGTCGGCAGTTGTCACAGGCGTCGTCCCACCCCTTCTTGTGTTAGTTGGGGTCCAGACCGGTCGCCGGTCGGTATGTGATGAGCGTAGGCACGCCTTGCGATATCGACATATGATGGTGCCTATTACGCAAGAGAGTGGTGATTTGGACAGCCTGGTGCGCAAACGCATCCGCGCCTTGCGTGTTGCGCAGGGCTGGTCCTTAGATGAGTTGGCTACCCGGGCACGACTTAGTCCGTCGTCGCTTAGTCGCATCGAGACGGGCTCACGACGCCTCGCCTTGGACCAGCTGGTCACGATCGCTCGTGCCCTGGATACTTCTCTGGACCAGTTGGTCGAGACCGAGGCCGACGACGTCATCTCCCACCCGACGATCGATGCGGCCCACGGGATATTGCGGTGGCCGATCAAGGCGAATTCCGGCATGACCGTGGTACGCGCGCGCATGACGAAGCCGCCCTCGGAGAATCCCGCACGCATGCGTGCTCACCCGGGGCAAGAGTGGCTCGTCGTCCTGTCCGGTACCGCGGTGCTGATGCTGGGTCATCGTCGTTTGCGCGTGGAGACCAACGAGGCCGCTGAGTTTCCCACCATGCTGCCGCACGCGATCGGTGCCGAGGGTGGACCGTGTGAGATCTTGGGTATCTTCGACCGCGACGCCCGCCGGGCGCACCAATCCGATAAGGAGACGACGGCTGGGGAACAACGGCCGGGGTGATCGGCCAGCCCGCTCGTATTCCTGACTAGTTGCGCATCTGTCGGCTCGAGCAACGTTCGTCTTGCCGCTTGCGCAAGACGTAATGAATGAAGCGCATGCCTCGACTTACTGTCGAGGCATGACGCTATACCTGCATGACCGCGGCGCACACCACCCAGATAGTTGTGGAGTTCGGTACCAGGCGGAGATCCTCGACCTCGACGCGGAACTACTCGCCGAGCACACCGCATCCCTCACCGCATGGCTGCCCGTCAAAGCGAGCCCCCGCCAGATCGTGGATTTAGGCTGCGGGACCGGCACGGGCACCTTCGCCCTGCTCGCACGTTTCCCTGCGGCGCACGTGACCGCCGTAGACTCCTCGGTCAGTCACCTGCACCGCGTGCGAGAAAAAGCCTGCGAAGCTGGAGTGGCTGACCGCGTGAGTATTGTTCAGGCCGATCTCAACGCGGAGTGGCCGGACCTCGGCGAACCGGACTTGGTGTGGATATCGGCCGCCCTGCACCACATGGCCGATCCCGACGACACGTTGCGCCGCGTTCATGAAACTCTCGCCCCCGGTGGACTCTTCGCAGTTGTCGAACCTGCCGGCTTCCCCCGGTTTCTGCCCGATGATGCCCCAATGGGTCAACCCGGACTAGAGCAGCGTTGTCACACCGCGATTGACGGCCGGAACGCCGTCCAATTACCTCACCGAGGCACCGACTGGGGACCCCGGCTCACCGCTGCCGGATTCATCATCGAAGGTGAACGCACGATCAGCGTCAACATCGAGCACTCCCGATCCGAGGTGGTAGGTCGCTACGCGCTCCTCAGTCTCCGCAGTATGCGCAGGGCCGCGGCCGACGTGCTTTCGGTCGATGACCTCACTGCGATGGATCAGCTGCTCGATATCGAGGGCCCGCACAGTATCTTGGGCCGCGACGACCTAGTGGTACGTACTGAACGCGCCGTGTGGGTCGCACGCCGCATGTGAGCGCCGAGGAGCGCTTGCTCACCCGGCAGAGCCGCACTGCCGCCACAAGTTGTCACCGGATACAACGTGTGTGTTCTGCGTAGTGGCGAGCCGAAAATGATGCCGTGCGCCCGAATCCCGAAGTCCTCCTTTATGACTGTCGGCCGTCGGATCGCTTGACGTGGCGCCGACTAAAGGAATTCGCCGAGGTGACGCTGTATCGGTGGCGAGACCATGCTCCGCAAAACCGGGATTCAAGATCTGCAACGGAAATGGACAAGCCTCTGCGACACGGTCAAAGTAGCCATGCGTGTCTTGTCAATGTTCGCTGCATCTGGACGGCGGCGAGGTCTCATCACCCTTTCGTGAGGCCGGCCACGGCTGCTGATTCGTGAGCTAGCGCGAATAAGGTTCTGGCAGGGCAATACGCTGGCGTCATGGCGCGCCCCAAGATCATCGCTGAAGTTGACCTGCTCGACCGATTGTTGGATGCGTTCGCCGATCTGGGCTACGAGGGAACCAGCCTGCGTGAGCTTTGCCGCCATCTGGGTATCAGTCACAATCTGATCCACCGGCGGTACTCCTCGAAAGAGGCGGCGTGGGAAGCGGCCGTCGACCACGGCTTTGTGCAGCTGTCTAGCGCCCTGGCCGCCTCCGGTCTGCGTCCCGAACAGGAACCGCTGGACCAGCTACGACGTGTGATGCGCAGCTATGCACGCATCACACTTGAGCGGCCGGCCCTGGCGCGGATCATCCAGCAGGAGAGCTCCCACCCGGGCCCGCGCTTCGACTACATGGTGGAGCGCTACATCGCGCCGACCCGAGCCCTTAGCTCGGCGTTGTTGGCCCAACTGCAGGACAGTGGAGTCATGCGGGCCGGTGCTATCGGCACTGTCTACTTCTTCCTCACCACTTGGGGAATCGGGGGATTGGCGAGCGTCCCCGAGGATCTGCGCGGATCAAAGAGCAACTCGCAAGCGGCGTTGAAGCTGGCCTATCTAACCGTGGACGTCATCATCGACGGCCTTCGTAAACCCCGAGATTAAGTTGACAGTTGTCACCAAATTGCTATGGTGACAACTGTCAACTAACAAGGGGGTAGCTGGTGATCGCAGCGGCTGACGAACAGCTCCATGCGCCGAGACCGGAGTCGGCCTGGCAGGAGAGTTATTACTTCAACTGGGCAGACTTGGAGGGCCGCTACTTCGGGCTGGCCCGCATCGGGTTCAACCCACACGCCGGCCGCGTCGACGGTGCGCTGTTCACGGTCCGTGACGGCAGGCTCGAATACCTCTACCCGGGTGTCGGCCTGCCGTACGACGCCCAGGCTACGCATTCAGCAGAATTCGGTATCAGGGCGGGCGCGCTGTCCTTCTCGATGCGAGAACCCTTGAAGCGGTGGAATATTCACCTATCAGGGCGCAACGAGATCGATCTCACCTGGACAGCGCTGTCCGCACCATACGACTACCACGACGGTCCGACGACGTACGGATCGGCGGCCGGCGAGCCGGTGGCGGCCAACCATTTCGAACAGCCCGGCACGGTGACCGGTCGTATCCGTGTGGGCGCCGCGCAGTACGACATCGAGGGGTTCGGTCAACGTGACAAATCCTGGGGTGTCCGCGAATGGGGCGCCATCTCCGGCTGGGAGTGGGTGACCGCTTCCTTCGGGCCGCATTTCGGGTTCAACGCGACGCTGCTGCACGGGGCCACCGCCACGCCGACCGGATTCGTACATCGGGGCGGGGTGAACCGGCCGCTGACCGCGGTGCAGATCGACTACGAATGGACTCGCACCCCGCAAGTGCCGCGGGCCGCGCGGCTAGTCCTCACCGACGTTGACGGCGAAACCTACGTCGTGCGGGCCTCCGCCCTGGCGCAGGTCCCATTGGCCAAGCAGGGATTGCTGATCCAGGAAACCCCGGCACGATTCGAAACCTCGATCGACGGTGTCCGGCACGCCGGCGTCGGCGTCATGGAACACGCCTGGCATGCCGGCTGGCGCGGAACGCTGCAGCGGATACCCGATCTCGTACCGGTGTTGGCGAACGCCCTGAAGGGGAAGGTCAGATGATCAAACGATTGACGTCCAGCAGTGATGCGCCTATCGATCATGTCGGAGGGAAAGCTGCCGGATTGGTTCGGCTGCTGAGCGCTGGGCTGACAGTGCCTGAGGCATGGGTGATCCCGGCGACGGTGTCCCAAAATATGGCGACCCGCAAGCAATGTTTAGAAGAAATGGAACAGTGGTGGGACGCGACCACTGCCGAGCACCCCAACGCGGTGTGGGCGATTCGCAGCTCCGCAGTCGCTGAGGATCTCGAGGACGCGTCCTTCGCCGGTGTATACGAAACGAAGCTCGGCGTAGCAACTCTCGAAGAGATGCGCGCGGCGATTCGCCACTGCTGGCAAGCGCACGAGTCTAGCCGCGCCGACGTGTATCGCGGTGAACGCCAGATCGGTTCAGAGGGCGGTATTGCACTTGTGGTGCAGCGGATGGTCCGGCCACAGGTTGCCGGTGTGCTGCTGACGGCCAACCCGCAGCGCCCATTTGCCGATGAGATCGTGATCGACGCCGCTTGGGGCCTCGGCGAGTCGATCGTCTCGGGCAAAGTCGATCCCGACCACTATGTTTTGGAACGCTCGACGGGGCACATACGGTCCACACGCATTGCGACCAAAACTCTCGAATCTGTGTATGACACCCACCTGCACGACCGCGAGGTCGAGCCCGAACGCCAACGCCGATCCACTCTCAACGAGACCGATCTGGCAGCACTCTACGAAATCGCCCAGCGTGTCGAGAAAGGGATCGGCGAGGCGCGCGATCTCGAGTGGGCCATCGAGGACGGCCGCGTGTACTCACTGCAGGATCGCGCCATTACCAATCTGCCCAAGGCCGAGCCAGACAACGTGTGGTCGCGAAAATGGGGCGATGAGTACAAGTCCGAGTACGCGTTGCCGCTGTCAGCGGCACTGACTGCTCGATGGATGAACATTCCCATGTTCATCGAGATGCCACTCATGCAAGGCAGAAACGACATCGTCAACCTCGAACCGTTCAAACTCGTCAACGGGTACATGTATATGAACGGGCAGTATGCCGCGGCAATGGGACGCGCCTTCCCGAAAGCGATGCGCGAACAACTCTTTGGCAGTCTCTTCACGCCGATGTGGATGGCCCGCATCAACGCAGAACCCTGGAAACCGCTACTGGCCGCCGGCTACGCCCTGGCTCCCTACCGCGACTATGGACGTGGATCAGCTCGGGCCAACCTGCAGGCGATGCAACAGCATTGTGCAGCGATCGACACACGTATCGTCCCCAAGCTGCGCCAAGACTACTCAGCACTAAGTCTCACCGAATGGCGCAGGCAAGTCGACGAAGTCGATACGCTGGCCGAACAACACTTCCGTATCATTCGATGGGGCATGGCTTTTCACAATCACCTCCTGCACGGCCTATTGGTTAGCTTGCTTTCTTCTCAAGCCGACGACGACGGACAGCTCTACACTGCACTGATCAGCGGTCTGCCAGGTACGTACACGGCTCGTATCAACACCGAGATCTGGGAACTCGCCATGCAGGCGCGCAGCGACCCGCAATTGTTGAGCGCCCTCCGCGACCAACAGACGTGGGCGCAAATCCAGGACTCATTTCAAGCGGCTCCGTTTGTTGGCGCCTTCCAGACATTTCTACTCAATCACGGCCACCGCTCTTCCAGTCGAGAGATTGCCTCACCACGATGGAGTGATGAGCCTGAAGGTGTCCTGGGATTGCTCCGCGCGCAAATCTCCGGCGACACCGCGCCAACAGATCCGCGTCTGGCCGAGCAGCAGGCCGAGGCGCGCCGCACAGAGGCGTTCGAGACGGCGGTTGCGCGGATCAAACGCAAACCGCTTGGAACATTCCGCGTGAAGATTCTGGAATGGGTGTGCCAGCGCACTCAGACCTTCACCGTCTACCGGGAAAACCAGCGCTACTATCTCGACTACCTTATCGCCCATCTCCGTGCACTGGTCCTCGAACAAGCCCGTCGCTTGGCTGATCGAGGGCTCCTAGACAGTGTCGACGATGTTTTCTTGCTCCTGGGTGAGGAGTTCTTTTCCGCAGTAGCTACAGAGGCCGGGGGCGCGGATCCAATCGACCGAACGGACCTGGAAGTGCGTCGGCGCAACTACCTGACCTACCGGAGTCGGATGTCGGCGACGTACCTGTTCGATGACATCGAGACCGAAGGAGAGGTCGCCGAGGGTGACGTGGTCTCTAGTACTGATGGCAGCGGAATCAGCGGAATCGGTGTTTCCAGAGGTGTTGCGCGCGGTCGAACACGCTGCATCGCTGAGATGTCTCACCTTGCCGGCATCACCGCTGGTGATGTGCTCGTCGCTAAGACCATTGACCCGGGTTGGACCTCTGTGTTCCCGCTGTTAGCTGGCCTGATCACTGAGACTGGCGGCACGCTCAGTCACGGAGCAATCCTCGCCCGTGAGTACGGCATCCCGACCGTCACCGCCGTACCCAGTGCGATGACGCTGCTGCCTACGGGCACAGCGGTCGAGATCGACGGCAGCTCGGGTCTGGTCCAGATCATCTCCGAGGAATCCGCACAAGACGGCGCAGGAGTGCAAAACGCCATGAACGCCTGAGCGTCCGAGCACACTCACTTTCGCTGATCGGCGCCGCACGTCGGACTGACTGTGATCGCGCGATCGCGAGACATTCTCGACCTGGCACCCGAAGGGTGCTGTTGGGGCTTCCGAAGTTGCAATGTCACCGCGGCTGACTGTGATCCGCCTATCGGTGTGAGATCTGACGATCGGTGACTGCAGAAGAGCGGCGCTCCACCAACTGAGTCACGGGGGAGAGTGGTCGACGGTGCCGGTGACGTCGGGCCCGCCGTCCGCGCCCACGCCGGCGAGAAGCCCCAGCAGCGTCGACTGCCTGACGTCGTTCAGTTGTCGGGGCAAGCGGACAACGAACTCCATGTCCCAGGGAGAGATGGCTCTATTGCGGTGTCTGGAATGTGGCTGATGCTGCGCTGGTTGACTTTCAGCGAAGACGACAGGAACCAATGAGGGAGATCAACGTGCTGGCGTGGACGACGAGCAGAGGACCACTTGGTGGGCTGCTTCTGCGCGAGGTCGATGAGCCCGCGCCATTGCCGGACGAACTCGTTGTGCGCGTTGAGGCGTTCGCGCCTAACCCTGGGGACCTCGTCGCGCTGACTGCGGCGCCGCCGGGTTCGATACCGGGGTGGGACGGCAGTGGGATTGTCCTGCGGTCCGCCGCCGACGGCCGTGGGCCGAGCGTTGGTGAACGCGTCGTGTTTCTTGGGCTGGCGGCCCGGGGCTGGGCGCAACGGCGGGCAGTGCCTCATGCGATGACTGCCGTGGCTCCCGCCGATGCTCCATGGGAGCAGCTTGCGACCTTGCCGGTGCCGGCGACGAGCGCGTTGCGCGCCGTGCGGCGGTTCGGCTCGCTCCTCGGGAGACGCCTACTCATTGTCGGTGCCACTAGCGCGGTTGGTCGGTTCGCCGTGCAGCTCGCGGTGCGTTCAGGAGCCGTTGTCATCGCCGTGGCACGCGACCGGTCGCAACATACGGAACTCCGTCGCCTCGGCGCGCACGAAACCCACACGACCCTGGCCTCAGTCAATGCAGGAGTGTACGGCGCGATTGACATGATCGGCGGACAGCACCTTGTCCAGACCTATGCGCTGCTCGATCGCGGGGGAACGGTCATCGCCCTCGGACACGCTGCCGGAGCCGATGAACACTTCCCCTTTGGTGCCTTCGTAGCGGACCCCGCGACATCCGACCGAGCGATCACGAGCTTCTTTCTCGGTTCGGAACCCGAACTGGCCAAGGAGATGGCATACCTTGCAGCGGACCGCGAACTTCAGTTCGGCGAGCTAATTGTCAAGCCTTGGACCGAGTTGGCCGCCTGGATCGCAGCAGGCGCACCACGACCTTCGGGGCGGACAGTGTTCTCCGTTGAGCACGATGATCGTATTCGCTGAACGACGGCAGTAGTCGGACTCGGCGCCCACACCGCCTACGAGTGAAGCGGAAACTGTTTCCGGCTCACCTCTGACCGACTGCAGCTCTGCCACGCGGAATACCTGGAGTGCCGTTCCACGACGATCCGCGTGCCGCGCCGGGCGGGGCTATCGCGTTAGTGGTGTTTCCGGCGGTTTCTATTAGAAGGTTTCGGCTGCCGGCAATCGGTCGCCGAACGTGATCGCGAACGCGTTGAGCGCTGGCTTCCACCGCATCATCCATCGTCACCTGCCCACCCCGGTCGGGTCCAGGGAACGCGTCACCAGATACAGACACTTCATCGCGGCCTGCTGTGAGGGAAAGTGCCCGCGGGCCTTGATCGCACGGCGGAAGCGCGCGTTGAGGGACTCGACCGCATTCGTCGAGCAGATGAACCGCCGGATCTTCACGTCGTAGTCCAAGAACGGAATGAACTCCGCACAGGCTTTGTCCCACAACCGGATCACCGCCGGATACCGCTGCCCCCATTTCTCGGTCAGATCGTCGAACGCCGCACGGGCCGCCGCGGCATTGACCGCGCTATAGATCGGTTTCACATCCCGCTTGATCTCATCCCACTACTTGCGGTAGGTGACCCGAAACATGTTGCGGATCAAATGAATAATGCACGTCTGCACGATCGCCTGCGACCACACGTTGCCGACCACCTCGGGCAACCCTTTGAGGCCGTCACAGACCACGAAGAACGTGTCTTTGACGCCGCGGTTGCGCAGATCGGTCAGCACACTCATCCAGAACTTCGCGCCCTCCCCGCCGGTGCCGGCCCACAACCCCAGGATGTCGCGCTCACCGGCCAGGGTGACCCCGATCACGGCGTAGAACGGTCGGTTGGCGACCTGGCCGTCGCGGACCATCACCGGAGATCGCGTCGATGAAGATGGCCGCGTAAGTCTCATCAAGGGGCCGCACTGCCCAATCGTTCATCTTCTCGATCACCTTGTCAGTGATCCGGCTGATCGTTTCCTTGGACACCGAGGCGCCGTAGATCTCGGCGAAGTGCGCCGAAATCTCCTCGGTGGTCAGCCCTTTGGCGCACAGCGACAAAACGGCCTCATCAACACCGGTGAGCCGGCGTTGACGCTTCTTGACGATCTGCGGCTCGAACGTCGACTCACGATCACGCGGCACATCGATCTCGACGGTGAGCAGACCCACTCACTATGCCCGGCTACGGGGCCAGCGTGGGTTTGGGGTAGGCGAGTTTTCGGAGGAGCCATTCTGCGGGGCCGCGCCGGCCTGCTAGTTCCAGCCTGGTCGCGAGGAACACGCTCAGGCCCCAGACAGCTATTGCGTAGAGGGCCGCGGACCAGCTGGAGAGATGGCTGCCGAGGCCGAGGCCCCATGCGGCGAGGACGGGGGAGAAGGCTACTGATTGGAACATGTAGCCACTCATCGATCGTTTTCCTAGTGCCTGTACGGCCCACGGGAACGACCCTGCGCGTTGCCGATCGCGGTGGTTCTCGAGGTGGACGGCGATCAGGCCGAACATCGCTACGTAGCCGAGTCCGCCGAAGAGTCCGCCAATTGTGTGCAGGGGCAATAGGATCCAGTTGTCTTCGCGGCTGATCTCGAGGGCGTCGAGGTTGAGGAGCGCGAGGGGTAGTGCGGTCACTACGCCGACGGTGATGCCGATCCACCCGACGCGCCTGAGGAGGGCGACGTGATTCCGTGGTTGGTCGAGGATCTTGTGGCGCGCGGCGAGCATGCCGAGGACGATTGTGGGGAGGATGATGAATCCGAACAGTGCCGCGGGGAGGATGTAGACGGCCCAGCCTTCGATTCGGGCCAGGACGGCGTCGAGGTATCCGGTGGTTTCGTTGATTCGTTCGGGGCCTGCTGCTGCGCCGGTGCCTGTGCTGGGCGGTGCCGAGAATCCGAGGAGTCCGGCGGTGAGTGATCCGATGGTCAGCAGTGTGGGGATCACCAGGAAGATGCCGATCCAGATTTTCAGGGTGCGGTCCGGGCGGTCGAGGAAGAGCCAGACCAGGAGCAGACCGGCGATGCCGTAGGCGCCGATGATGTCGCCGAACCACAGCAGCGCGGCGTGGACGAAGCCGAAGGCGATCATCCACCAGTGGCGCCGGCGGAGGACCCTACGGGCGTCCTTGGGGTCGGTGCCGGAGGCGAGTTGGCGGGTGTACATCTGGACGATGCCGTAGCCGAAGAGGAAGGCGAACATCGGGTAGACGCGGCTGTCGATACCGACGATTGCCAGGGTTTGCGCAACTCGGTCTGCCCACGACCCTTCCGCGGAGTGTGCCGCGACGCCGTGTGGACGGTGGAGGATGAAGTAGGGCACGTTCGCCACTGCGATGAGGACAAGCATGAGGCCGCGGGCGAAGTCGGGTGCGATACTGCGCTTGGCCCGCACCGATGCCGGTGCTGCGACTGCATGTCCGAGAGGCCCCGAGGACGGAGGTTCTGCGTTCATGCGGGGAAAGGTAGAGCGTGCCCTTGGGGCACGGTCAAGCGCGATAGGCGATTGCTCTCACGGTTATCGCTGCGGGTTGACTGTTGCCCCACGGGCATCGTTTCTACTGGTGAGGGGGGCCTATTTGGTGGTCCAGTCGCTATGCGGCGTGGGGTTGGTGGGTCGTGGTCCACTGTAGAGCGAACTCGGCTGGGGTGAGCTCCCCATGGGCGGAGTGGGGTCGGTTGGCGTT
>NZ_JBEPRZ010000015.1:0-17534 GCF_040548615.1 Mycolicibacterium sp. 624 | reverse complement strand
TTGTTCGATGCCATGTCGTTGTCGATTCTTCCTTGCCCGCAGACCGGGCATCAGAGTCCCACAACGACTGGACCACTACGACGGGCTCACCTCACCCAGCGACGCAGTGTCTGTGCCGCGCATGGGTTCCCGGGATACTCAATCGGTCTATGGAATACGTAGTGCCCAGTGGAATTTTCGTCGTCCGACGGCAGTTGCCTACGGCCTGAGGCCAGATGGCATTCCACATCTTGACGAAGCTGTCCCACGTTCCCTATGTTGACAGATGTCACTATTCATTGGTGGCAACTGTCAACAATCTTTAGATTGCTGCTGGAGGTCATATGGTGCTCAACCCGAAGTTGGTGCGGAGTCCGTGGTGTTGATGCAACTCGGAAACACGCGCGTTCATCCGTGGTGGTGGACACTGGGGCTCGTCCTGGTGCTCGCACTGATCGGCGGAACCACAGTCGCGTCGTTCACGGGCGCCTTTTCCGGCGGCGTCACCGTCACCTTGCGTGCCGACCGTGCCGGGCTCGTGCTCGCTCCCGGCAGCAGGGTCAAAATGCGCGGCATTGACGTTGGGAAGGTTGACACCATCAAACCCACCGTGGGTCAGGCCACGTTGAGACTTAGCCTCGACCGCAATACTGTGCGTTTCATTCCCGCGAATGTGCAGGCACGTATTCGGGCCACCACGGTCTTCGGCGCCAAGTACGTCGACCTGATCGTCCCGACAGATGCTTCCTCCCAACGTATCTCGGACGGAGTGGTCGTTCGTGCGGTGAACGTGAGCACCGAAGTCAACACCGTCTTCGATAGTTTGATGCAGGTTCTACGTCGCGTTCAACCCGAAAAGCTCAACGCTGTGCTGACGACCCTGGCCGACGGCCTCCGCGGCCGAGGTGAGGAGATTGGGCAAGCGACATCGGATGCCGCCGACGTGTTGGCCGCACTCAATCCGCGCATGGATGTTCTGAGGGGTGACTTCACATCGCTGGCCGAAGCAGCCGACGTTTATGCCACGGCGGCTCCTGATCTGTTGGCCACACTATCCTCGGTGAGCACCACCAGCGCGACCATCAGCGGTCAGGCCGCTGATCTCACCGCAGCTCTGCTGGCCACCATCGGTCTGGCCCACAGTGGTCAGGACCTTCTCGAGCCGAACCGTGACAGCATTGTGCGCGCAATCAACGATCTGCGTCCGACCACGGCCCTGTTTGAGAAGTATCACCCGGAATACACCTGCACGCTGCAGGGTGCGGAATACCTCATCAGAGGAGGCGCGTATGACACCGCCGGGGGCACTGACGGACGCTCCACTATCGTCGATGTCGGACTGGGGTTTGCCCAGGATCCCTATCGCTATCCGCAGAACCTGCCCAAGATCAACGCTAAGGGGGGCCCGGACGGGAAGCCTGGCTGTGGCTCACTCCCTCGACCCGATTTGAACTTCCCGGTGCGGGCTCTTGTCACTGACACTGGCTACGGAACCGGATTGGATTGGCGCCCCAACCCCGGCATTGCCCACCCATACGGGGTGAACTTCTTCCCGGTCACCAAGGCTGTCCCCGAACCACCACGGATCTACGGCGCAGACAAACCGCCGGCCATCGGGCCGGTGCCCTACCCAGGTGCGCCGCCGTACGGTGCCCCGCTGTTTGGCCCCGACGGACAACCCCTTTGGGCCCCTCCGCCCCCCGGTGCGCCGCCGCCGCCGATACCCGGGGTGCCCAACCCGCCACCGCCATACGGCACCGGGCAGCCTCTTCCCGGCACGGCGCCCAGCTCTGAACCGGGGCAACCATGAAGGGCGCAATCCTTGGTCCTGCTTGGCGATTCGGCGCCTTCACTGCCGTATGTCTGGTGGCCGGATTCGCGGTAGTCGCGGTATTTGGACAGCTGCGGTTCGACCAGACGCGGATGTACCACGCTGAGTTTGCGAGTGTGACCGGCCTGGAGAAAGGCAACTTCGTGCGCATCGCCGGGGTAGAGGTCGGCAAGGTGGCCGACATCCGCATCAAGGACAACACGACGGCCGTGGTGACGTTCAGCGCCGAGGACGACGTGGCGTTAACCGAGGGGACCCGCGCGGTCGTGCGTTACGAAAACCTCGTAGGAGGCCGTTATTTAACTCTTGAGGAGGGCGCAGGTGGCTCACGGCGCTTGCATGCCGGCGACACCATTCCGCTGGACCGCACCGCTCCGGCACTGGACCTCGATGCGCTGATCGGCGGGTTCCGGCCGCTGTTTCGAGCGCTGAGCCCTGAGCATGTCAATGCTCTGACCGGTGAGTTAGTCGCCGCGTTGCAAGGGCAGGGCGGCACGATCGGGTCCTTCCTGCGCAATACCGCAACACTGACCAGGACCCTTGCCGATCGAGACGAACTCATCGGGCAGGTGATCACCAATCTCAACACCGTTCTAGGTTCGGTGAGTGAGCAGAGCAAACTGTTCGACAAGGGCGTGGGGAACTTGTCCACGCTCGTCACGACGCTGGCTGACCACAAGGAAGACCTCAGCCGGGCACTAGCTTCCAGCGACGCCGCCGCGACCACGATCGCCGATCTGCTGACCCAGGCCAGGCCCGCCATTGGGAGCCTCACCCCGCAGCTCGATCGCACTGCGGGCATCGTCGTGGCCGACCATGACTACTTCACCAACATGCTAGCTACGCTGCCGGAGACCTATCAGATACTCGCCCGGCAAGGCATGTACGGGGACTTTTTCAGCTTCTACACCTGCCAACTCGTCCTCAAAGTCAACGGCAAGGGCGGCCAACCGGTCTATGTGAGCGTCGCCAACCAGACCACGGGACGGTGCGCACCAAAGTGAAATCGATGACGGAACGCGATCCACGAGCCGTAGGTGCCGTCGGCTTGGCGGCGCTGCTGCTGGTGACCGTTGGTGCGCTGAACTACGACGACCTCGCGATATGGACTGACCGCCCTTACAGCGCCTACTTCACTGAAGCGAGCGGCTTGGCTCCGGGCTCGCCCGTGCAGATTGCTGGCTACCAGGTGGGCGAGGTGACAAGCGTTTCGCTGCAGCAGGGTCGCGTTGTCGTGGACTTCACCGTGAGCCGCGACATCCGCCTCGGTGAGCGCACCGAAGCGGTGATCAAGACCAAGACACTGCTGGGTTCGCGCATTCTTGCGGTTGCGCCTCGCGGCGATGGCGAACTCGTAGCGCCGATTCCCGCTGAACGGACCGCGCCGGCCTACGAGCTGCCGCAGGCACTCGGCGACGTTTCGGCGGCCATCAGTGGGTTGGACACCAGTCAGCTCAACGACTCCTTGGTCACGCTCTCTCAGGCGTTCGCAGACACACCCGCCGATGTCGCCGCTGCCGTCGATGGGGTCGCCCGTTTCTCTACGACCCTCGACAAACGCGACGACGAGCTGCGCGGTCTGCTCGCCCACGCGAACTCGGTCACAGGGGTACTCGCCGAACGTAGCGACCAGATCGTCGGACTGGTTCACGGCACCAACGCCCTGCTGAATCACCTGCAGACGCAGAGCGGCGCCATCGATCGAATCTCGAACGACATCACCGCGTTGTCACAACAGCTTTCCGGGTTCGTTGCCGACAACAAGGATCAGCTCAAGCCCGCTTTGGACAAACTCAACGGTGTGCTTGCGATGGTCGACAACAACAAGGACAACATGCGGAAATCGATCAAGCTCCTGAGCTCGTACGCATTAAGTCTTGGGGAGGCGGTCTCTGGTGGGCCCTTCTTCAAGGCATACGTCGCCAATCTCGTTCCGGGCCAGCTGATGCAACCGTTCATCGACGCGGCATTCTCCGACCTCGGCCTGGATCCCAACGTGTTGCTACCCTCCCAGCTCAGCGATCCCCAGGTGGGGCAGCAGGCAACCCCGCCGCTGCCGATCCCATACCCACGGACCGGTCAAGGCGGCGAACCGAATCTCAGCGTGCCGGACGCCATTACTGGGCACCTCGGTGACCCGAGATATCCCTATTCGCCGCCGGCACCGCAACCTCCTCCCGGCGGACCGCCGCCCGGCCCTCCAGCAGGCTATGACCCGGCAACACCAGATGGCACTGAACCGAAGCCGACGACCGTCGATCTCATTCCGCCGCCGCCCGGCCCACCTCAAGCGGGTGAGGCGCCATGAGTAAACCAACCCCCCGGTTGACACTCGCGACGACACTCGTCGTCGTGCTTATCGGAGGAATTCTGTACGCAAGCAATGTGTTTCACACGGTCCAACGCATCCACCTGACCGCGTACTTCGTCAATACTACCGGGCTCTATCCCGGCGATCAGGTGCGTATTCAGGGTGTGCCGGTCGGTGAAATCGACAGCATCACCGCCGGCCTCAACCATGTCGAGGTGAAGCTCTGGTATGACGCGCAGTACCCGGTACCGGCCGATGCCGGCGCGGCCCTCTTGTCCCCGGCCCTGGTCAGTGCACGCGTCATCCAACTCACCCCGCCCTACACCGACGGCGCGGTGATGGCGAACAACGCGGTGATTCCCCTTGACCGCACCGCCGTACCACTGGAGTGGGACGACATGCGCGCCCAGCTACAGAAGCTGACCGACAGTCTGCAGCCCACTCAGCCAGGAGGAGTGTCTCCGTTGGGCTCGTTCATCAACACCGGAGCCGACAATCTACGCGGCCAAGGTGTCGCTGTCCGTGACGCTCTGACAAAGCTGTCACAGGCCACCTCGGCACTCGGCGATCACAGCGGTGATGTTTTTGGCACAGTCAGGCACCTCTCACTGCTGGTGGCGGCGCTGCGGTCCAGCCGCGACGTACTGGGACAGCTCAACACCAATTTCGCCGCTGTCACATCACTGCTGTCCAATGACCCCAATGAAGTCGGAAACGCTGTGACAGCGTTGGATTCGGCGATCCACGATGTCTCGGCCTTCGTCGCGAACAACCGAGACACCCTAGGTACCTCGGTCGACAAACTCGCTGCTGTCACCACGTCAATCAACGAAAGCCTCGGCGACATCAAGCAGCTTCTGCACGTCCTACCCAACTCCTTGGCGAATTTCACCAACACCTACTACCCGGCTACAGGTTCGGTGGCCGCCGTTAACGTGCTCAACCAGTTCGCTAACCCGCTGCAATTCATCTGCGGCTCAATTCAGGCCGCCTCGCGAAAGAACTACGAACAATCCGCGAAGTTGTGCGCCCAATATATGGCACCCATATTCAAAAACCGCCAATACAACTTCCCACCGTTCGGGACGACCGCCAGTCTAGCCAACCTACCGATTCCGATCCCACTTCCCTCCGCAATACCCATCCCGTTCCCTCCCTACCTGCTGCCAATACTCACGGCCACGGCGGTCACCGTACCTATCCCTGTTGCAGGGGCTATGGCCCGTCCCAACGAAATCACGTACAGCGAGGACCGACTGCGGCCCGACTACGTCCCGCCTCACCCCGCAACGGACCTCGCAGCAGTTCCTGAAGGCGCCACCGCTCAGGACACGGCTAACTCCGCGCCAAACACTCATGCTTCGTACCCGGGTGAGGTCACAACCAATGCCGACGAAGGTCTCGCCGGCATGATGAGCCCGGGTGGTGGAAGGTGATCCGCTACAACAGAGTTTCCAAGCATCGGCGCGCATCCCTGGTGGCAGTCCTAGTGATGACGCTCGCGACTGGCTGCAGCTGGCGGGGTCTGAACTCGCTGCCATTGCCCGCCACCGCGGGCTACGGAACAGGATCCTTTGAGATACAGGCACAGATCCCGGATGTCTCAGGCCTGCAACCCAACTCACCCGTCCAAGTGGGTGACGTAATTGTCGGCTCGGTGGCTCAGGTGCAACGGCAGCGCTGGCATGCGCTCGTTACGATGCGCCTCGACGAGGATGTCGCACTGCCTGCCAACACGTCCGCGACAATAGGCCAAACCAGTCTGCTGGGTTCCCTGCACATTGAATTGGCAGCGCCGGCCGGAGTATCGCCGACCGGACGACTCGTAGACGGTGCAGTAATCCCGTTGTCATCGGCGGGCGCCTATCCGACGACTGAACAAACGCTGGCCGCCCTGGCGATGCTGCTCAACGGCGGAGGCCTCGGACAGATCCAAGACATCACCCGGGAGCTGGGCACGGCACTCAGCGGCACACGAGCCGACGACCTGCGCAACCTTCTCACCCAGATCGATCAGTTCATCGGCCACGTCAACAACCAGACCGACGAAATCATTGACGCCAGCCAGGGCCTCAACAACGTTGCAGCGCAGTTCGCCGCTCAAAAGCCGGTGGTGGACCAAGCCCTGGCGACCATTCCGGACGCGGTCGCCGTGATGAACGCCGAGCGGGAGCATCTGATCGACGCACTCCACCAGCTCGGCCGATTCGCTGCCATCGCCGGTGATGCGGCCGCAGCTACCAAGGAGGCGTTTGTCGCCGAACTGAACGACCTCAAGCCGGTCTTGGCGTCATTAGGAGACGCCGGACCCGCTCTGACTCGGTCAATGAGCATGTTGGCTACCTTCCCATTCCCCAAAGAAACGCTCGGCAAATGGATGCGCGGTGACTACGCCAATCAGACGCAAATCATCGACCTGACCCTCAGCCGCCTGGACGCAGCGTTTCTTACCGGTACCCGTTTCGAAGGCAAATTGACCGAACTGGAAATGCAATGGGGCCGAACCATCGGACAGTTTCCCAGCCCCTACACCTACGGCAACCCGCTGGTCGTTCCCTATCGCACCGATCAAGGATCCTGATATGCGGCTGCAACGACACATCAAGCTTCAACTCGGAGTCTTTCTGGCAATCGCCGTGTCTGCCACCAGCATCCTCGCCGTCGGCTTCGGCAGACTCCCCGAGCTGTTGTTTGGTGCGGGTCACTACCGGGTAACCGTCGACCTCAACCAAAGCGGGGGCTTATACCGACGGGCCAACGTGACCTACCGAGGCACGCCGGTGGGACGGGTTGACGACGTCACGCTGACCCCGAATGGAGTGCAGGCAATTTTGTCCCTGGACAACGGAACCGACGTCCCCGCCAATGTCACCGCCGAAGTGCATAGCCAATCAGTCATCGGCGAACAGTTCGTCGCCCTAGTGCCCCGTGCCGACGCCGGGACACGAGCGCTGCGGGGCGGCGACCGCATCACGGTCGAGCGCACCTCGACACCACCAGATATCGGAACCCTGCTGGACACCACGCATACCGCGCTGGCCGCTATCCCCGGCGACAACCTCACCTCGCTCATTGACGAAAGCTACACAGCTCTGGGTGGACTGAGCGCCGAATTCACCCGCATCGTAGATGGTTCGAAGACTTTGGCGATCGACGCCAAGAACACACTGCCCGAACTCACCAATGCCATCGACAACTTCAAACCGCTGCTTGATACACAGACCCAGACCGCAGATGCCGTGAGTGCCTGGGCATCACACATGAGCACCATCACTGGTCAGTTGCAACAGCACAACGAGGCCGTGTCCTCACTACTGCGCAACGCCGCGCCCTCCGCTGAGCAAACGCAGGCACTGTTCGACCGCGTCAAGCCCACCCTGCCGGTCCTCATGGCCAACCTCGTCAACGCCACGCACGTGGGCATCGTCTTCGCGCCTAACCTCGAACAACTACTAGTGCTCGTTCCGCAGGGAGTTCAAATCCTCGGTGGCGTCGGCATCGCTAACTATGCCACCAAACAACCCTTCAGAGGCGCCTACCAGCAACTGGCCACAAATTTGAATGTACCTCCACCCTGCAATACCGGATACTTACCGGCGACCCAGCGGCGCGCGACAGCTCTCGAAGACTATCCCAGCCGGACACCTGGCGACTTCTACTGCCGCATCCCCCAAGACTCGCCGTGGAATGTCCGTGGTGCACGCAACATCCCGTGCGAGACCAAGCCGTGGAAACGGGCACCCACAGTGTGGATGTGTGAAAGCGACGAGGACTACGTACCGCTCAACGACGGGAACAACTGGAAGGGCGATCCCAACGCCACCTACACCGGGCAAGATGTACCTCAACTTGCGCCAGGCACCCAGCTATCACCTGATGGCTTACCTCCCGCGACAGCACCGCCGACAGCGCTGGCCATCGCCGACTACAACCCGGCAGACGGTAGTTACATCGGACCCGACGGACTGCGCTACATCCAAGCCAATCTCGGAACCAATGGCGGCCCTAAGACTTGGCAGGACATGCTCACGACAACAGTCGGAAAGCCATGACAGCAAAGGATGTTGAGTAAAACCGATGGGAACACCTGACCTCACTAAGCCGCTAGCAGGTATCGGTGGCTTCTTCATGATGGCCGCACACACACTTCGAGCCATTGCGGGTCGGCCGTTCGCCTGGGACGAGTTCGTCCGACAGGCCTGGTTCGTTGCACGCGTGTCGATCATGCCGACGCTGCTTCTCTCGATCCCTTTCACGGTGATGACCGTATTTATCCTGAACATCCTGCTCATGGAGGTGGGAGCAGCCGACCTCTCCGGGACCGGAGCAGCGCTCGGAGCCGTCACTCAGATCGGACCGGTGGTTACTGTTCTGGTGGTCGCTGGTGCCGGCGCCACCGCCATGTGCGCCGACCTCGGCGCGCGCACCATCCGCGACGAACTCGACGCCATGCGGGTCATGGGCATCGATCCCGTTGCCGCACTGGTTGTCCCGCGAGTCCTGGCGGCGACATTGGTGGCCGTACTCCTGTCGCCGCTGGTCACCTGCGTCGGTCTGATCGGCGGGTTTGCCTTCTCGGTCTACTTCCAGAACGTTACCCCTGGAGCCTTCGTCTACGGACTCACTCTGCTTGTCGGTCTGCCCGAAGTCCTCATCGCGCTGATCAAAGCAGCACTGTTCGGTCTGGCAGCCGGTCTCATCGCCTGTTACCAAGGCATTTCGGTCGGCGGCGGTCCAGCAGGCGTCGGAAATGCCGTCAACGAGACCGTCGTCTTCTCGTTTGTCGCCCTGTTCTTCATCAACGTGGTCGCCACCGCCGTCGGCGTCAAGGCCACCGCATGACCGCGCCAAGCACACTATTTCCCAAAGTTCGTCGCCTCGGGGCACGAGTGACAGACGCGTGCACACACCTCGGACTGCAAACCGAGTTCCATGGTAAGACAATCACTTCCACAACCGAAGTTCTACGCCGGTACCGCGGCGAACTAGTGCGATTGATCGCTCAAATGAGCTTGGGGACTGGCGCTCTGGCAGTCATCGGCGGCACAGTCGTGATCGTCGGCTTCCTCACGCTGTCGGCGGGCTCACTGATTGCGGTTCAGGGATACAACTCCTTGTCGAGCGTCGGCATCGAAGCCCTGACCGGGTTCGCCTCGGCCTATCTCAACGTCCGGCTGATCGCACCACTGACCGCAGGAATCGGCCTCGCCGCCACCATCGGCGCCGGGGCCACAGCTCAGCTGGGAGCGATGCGCATCAACGAGGAAATCGACGCCCTCGAAGTCATCGGCATCCGCGCGGTCGCCTACCTGGCATCCGCCCGAGTCCTGGCTGGCGTTCTCGTTGTCGTCCCGCTCTATGCCGTTGCGGTCCTAATGTCGTTCCTGGCCGCCCGTGTCGGCACCACAACGATCTATGGGCAGTCGACCGGCGTCTACGACCACTACTTTGACACCTTCCTCAACCCCCTCGACCTACTGTGGTCATGCCTCACGGCGGTGGCCATGGCGATCGTCATCATGCTCGTACACACCTACTACGGATACACCGCCAGCGGCGGTCCCGCAGGAGTCGGAGAAGCTGTCGGCCGCGCTGTGCGAGCATCCCTGATCGCGGCCGTCCTGGTGACTTTGGTGGTCACGTTGACCGTATACGGCCAATCACCAGACCTGCATCTCTCCGGCTAGGTGCGCCGTGCCCCTGTTGAGTCGCTCGCAGCGAGTCGAGATATCCAAGCGAACAGTCACTTTCGCTCCCAAACGCGTACAGCGCAACCATCGAAAGGAGAATCAAGCATGACAGTCGACGAGAACTCCAGCAACCAGACCTCGGACCTCATCGACGCCGATGACCCGCGGGCGGGCGCTGAATCGCCACACGACCACGGGCCCAGACGCGACGAGAGAACCGACACATCGCCCTCGGCGGCGGTTCCAGGCGAGGTCGACGGCAAGCTCACACCGACCGCCGCCACCCCATCGCGCGCGTCCCTGTTTACTGCCGCAATATTGATGCTGGGAGTCCTGGTGATTCTCGGTGGCGTAGCCGGCTGGGGCAGCTATCGCGCTCACCAGTTGCATCAAAAAACGGCTGAGCGCACCCATTTCCTCGATGTCGCTCGCCAAGGCGCCCTCAACCTCACTACCATCGACCACACCCGGATCGACGCGGACATCCAACGAATCCTCGACAGCTCTACAGGTAGCTTCCACGATGACTTCCAACGACGATCAGCACCGTTCGCTGAAGTCGTCAGGAAAGCGCAGTCTACGTCGCAGGGCACGATCGTCGACGCGGGCATCGAGTCGGCCGGCGATGGCTCGGCCCAGATACTGGTAGCGGTCGCGGTGAAGACCACGAACGCCGCGAACCAAGACGATGGGCGGCGACAGTGGCGCATGCGAATCAGCGTCCAAGAGGCCGACGGCTCCGCCAAGGTCTCCAACGTGGACTTCGTACCATGAGCCATTCGACGAAACGCACTGGGCGCCAACGTGACCGACAGTCAACCGCCTCCACAAACGTCGTTGACGCACCGAGTTCAATTGCGGAACCCTCAGTGGAGCAACAGGGCCGAGATGAGAGCATCCCCACTGCCGCCGAGCCTACAGGCGCATCGGATCCGGCCGAGAGCACCGTAGCGGTGGAAGGGGTGGACAACGAGGCGTCCGGATGTGACGAGACAAAGCCCGCGGAGTGTCCACGACGCCGGCCAGTGCTGCACATTCTGATCTTTACGGCCTTGCCGATACTTGCGATGCTCCTCGCGAGCGCCGCTGGATACTTCAAATGGGCCGAAGGCTCTGCACGAGGAGCAGAGACCGCTGCCGCGGAGTCGGTCCGAGCCGCAACGGACGCTACGATCGCCATGCTCTCCTACGCGCCTGACACTGTCGAGACCCAACTGGGCGCTGCGCGCCAGAACTTGACCGGCGACTTCAAGGACGCATACACCCAACTGATCAACGATGTGGTCATCCCAGGGGCTAAGCAACAGCGTGTGACAGCAGTAGCGACCGTGCCGGCAGCGGCAGTCATCTCTGCTGAGGAAAAGCGCGTAGTGGTAATGCTATTCGTGAATCAGTCGATGACTGTCGGAGAAGATCCGACTGCGAGTTCGACTTCGGCAGTCAGGGAATCTCTTGAGAAGACAGATGGGCGTTGGTTGGTATCAGAATTCACACCCATATAGCTTCCGCGCATGCATGGCAGCAGCACGTCTGTGGCGAGAACCACGGGAGCGGGCACATTAGTTGACAACTGTCACCAATCAGTTAGGGTGGCAGACACCAATGTGTTGCGGTGAGGGGAATCTGCAATGGCTTTGCCATCAGTAACAGCGAATGCTAATTGATCGTGACCACTTCGGCCCGAAAGTATCTGAATGTCGCGGCGGTCCTCCACGGGATATGGTCCCACTCTCTGATGGACACTTCTGGCAGGAGAGTCCATGCTCGCTGCGTGAGAGTGGCCGCGGCAACGGTGTTGCTCCTTCTGCCTCTGATAGTTGCCATGGCACCTTCGGCCCGTGCGGACAATCGCAGGCTCAACAACAGCGTCGTGTCGAATGTATATACCGTGCAGCAACATGCGGGGTGTACCAACGACGTGACCGTCGATCAGCGGCTTCGCCTAGCGGCCCAGTGGCACGCCGTCGACGTGCTGACCAATCGCGCGCTTGACAGCGACGTGGGCTCAAACGGCTCCACGGCCCAAAATCGCGGTGAAGCAGCGGGTTTCCGTGGACGAGTCTCAGAAACTGTGGCGATCAATCCGGCCCTGGCCATCAGCGGTATCGAACTGATTAGGCAGTGGTACAACCGACCGGATTATCTGGCAATCATGAAGGACTGCGCGAACACGGCGATCGGGGTGTGGTCGGAGAACTCACTGGACCGTACTGTCGTGGTCGCCGTCTACGGTGCCCCCACCGCGTGATCCCCGCACCGTGCGCCCACGTAGCGGCTTGCGGCGCCGTCGGTTATTGCTCGTGGGTGATCAACTCAGATTGCGGTTCAGAACACTCCTTGAGTCCTACACGGCGATGCGCTTGTTCGACGCCTTCATCTAGGCGCACTGAATCGCCCCGGCTTGTCCGGAGACTCACTGGTTTGAGAACTCGACGGTTGGTTGAGTTCGGTGGTGACAGTAGTACAACGCCTCGCACTCGGCTGGTGGTATGTCCCCGCAGTACGCGTAGAGGCGGCGATGGTTGAACCAGTCCACCCATTCCAAGGGTGCGACTTCGACCTGGTCAACGGAGCGCCACGGCCCGAACGGCTTGATCAGCTCCGTCTTGTGCAGCCCGTTGATGGTCTCGGCCAAGGCATTGTCGTAAGAGTTGCCGGTGGCCCGGATCGAGGCATCGATGCCGGCCATGCGATGCCAAACGCCCCGAACGTCAATGTGGACTGGTCCCAGCGGGACCTGACGCGCAGTGTTCGGCTGTTCTAGGTAATCGTTGGCTACGGTGGTGCGGTCCGAATCCTGTTGAGGCGCAATGAATATATAACCTGACGGTCTGAGTGTCCCCCGGATCTGGCGGGCGTTGCCTTCCTTAAGTACCCAACTGAACGTGGCGTGTCAGCGTCGGCTGTTGGATCCGCCCACTCTTGCTGTACTACTTCCGAGAATCCCTGTCTGATCTGCCAACCGAATAGCCTGCCCTACTAATAGGGCAGGCTATTCGGTTGCTCGCTGGGTACTGGAGGCGTGCCGACCCGACCCAGTCAGACAGATCCTCATCGAGCCGAGTTGTGGGCGCGCCGAAGGCTCGCGGTGGGTTTGCGGATCCGGACCTTGAGGCTGCAACAAGGACTCACCCAAGAAGCGCTCGCTCTTCAGTCGGGTGTCACCCGCAACGTGCTTATCAACGTCGAGCACGGCAAGCGGGGATTGCTGTTTGAGCTGCTTTTCGATCTCGCAGATGCGCTTGGAGTTCCCGTGAGCGACCTGTTCGAGGAGTTGGGGGAACCTAAGCTCCCCAACATGGCGGCCTCACGGCAAGTATGGAGGTCGTTGCTAACGCTGCGTGACCGGCGTAGCAGGCATTGACTGTTGAATGATCGCGGTGACGGCACCGCCCGGGATGATCGTTTGAGTCGCCCATCGCGGTGACCTGGGAAAGCGAGAACCCGAGATCGGTCAGCCGTTTGATGCGGACCAACTGAACTAGGCCGGTTGAGAAGGACCACCAAATGGGTCCCTCTCAACCTCTTTGAGTTCCTGGCCGCCTCCCAGCAGCTTGTTGCCCTCGGCCAGCTTACGGATGATCTGAACCGGCGTATGCCGCCGGCGCTTGTTCGATGCCATGTCGTTGTCGATTCTTCCTGCTCAAACACCTGGGCATCAGAGTCGAACAACGACTTGACCACTACGACGGGCTCACCTGACGATTGCTTATCGACAGCCAGGATTCCTCCGTCGGCTTGCGTCGGGTGGCGCGGCAGATGTCTAGGAATCGAAAGACTGGATCGGATGCGGCGACGTCCAGCGCCGACAAAACGCGTTTGTCCCGGGTCCCGAGACGTTTCACAAACCAATTGTCCAGCTGTGTATTTCGAACGAATCACAGGTCGAGTACCACTGTTGAACCGGGGGTGGCCGACGATACGCAGATCAGAATGTCACCACGATGTTTCTCGTCATCGGTCAGTACGGCGTCCCCGTGTATCGGCGTTCCTCGGATCACGTGCGCTTTGCATGTCCCGCAGATTCCGTTGCGGCAGAAGAATTCAGGGTGAATTCCAGCCCTTTCGAGAGCGGGGAGAATGGGCCCGCCACCCGCTGCCTCGACGGTCGTGCCGACCCGAAGCAACCGGATCGTGTATCCAGACGGTGTATTGGGTTGGGTCGGTGATGTGTTCTGCTTCGAGAACAATCGCATCATCGAACCGGGCATCTACCGAAACTGGCAGGGTCAGATGCAGCGGCGATGGTCGTATCGTGATGTGTGTAGCCGGTGTGTAGCGACTTTTTCTGTTTCTGTACCACGTAGTGATAGCGCTTGTCGTAGTGCCGTGCGCGGTTCGCAAGCCGGCGCTGCGCGTCGGGCAGTGCATCAAGCAGCCGACGGTAGGCGATGTTGGTGTGGACGACTAGCTTGATTTGCGCACGCATGAGGGGAACCCAGAGTTTCCAGAGCTTGCGGTACCGCGGCGCCCCGCTGACGAGATCCTGCGCCACTTTGTCTGACGCGAAGTAGGCTGCGGCCGCGATGCCGTAGCGGGCATAGATCTTGGCGGGGACGCGCGATTGGAACGGCATGTTCTCGATCGCCTCGTCGGCGACATTACCGAACCCGACCGTCGCATATGACGGGCCACCTGCGTGCCTGCCCATGTAGTCGGCGATGATCGCACCGTCGATGGCGGTCATAGGAATGATGTCTGGTGCGGCCCCGAATACGTAACTGATGTATGACCAGTAGCGCATTACGGAGTCGAGTTCGGAGATGGTTCTGACACGGCCGTGCTGGTGATCGATCAGTGGGGGAATGAGCCCGAACGAAACCCCGGCCCCCATAGTCTGTGCAGTCGAGATCGGGTTCCCGTGATGTGCGAAATGTTCGTCGCCCCACAACCTGCGCAGACCAAGCCGGACCTGAGCATGCATAAGACGCACACGTACGGTCGCCTTGAACGGTTCGCTGAAACGGTCGATGAACTCGGGCTTGGTAGCTTCATAGAACCACTGCAAGGTCTCAACGTTGCGCAAAGTGAACGAGTTCTGAAACCGACCCGTTGCCCAGGTTGCCATCGATACCTCATCAGCGACAAACGTTCCCAGACTGTCCATCAGGAACATGCCAGCAATGCCGGCGGCGGAGGAGTCGATCCACAGGCGCCGACCGCGTTCCCAGTCCTCGGGATCGAACCACTCTGGCTTGACGTCCAGACCGGCGAACAAGTCGACGAGCACCTGCGGGGCGTCGTCAACAGAGGCAATGCCTTGATCGAGTATCTGGTCCAGCAGCCGCCGACCATCAGCACCATGATCTCGGATGTACTCAGCCACGGGGTCCATCAGCGCATCGCCCTGCCAGTAGTGGTCGACGAACCGATCGAGCAAATCCTGCTGTTCGGCGGTGAGCCGGTCCGGAACTATCGATCCCAAAAAACGATCCTCCTGCCAGCCAACAGTTAACGACATGCGTGGAGGTGCGCCCCGGTACGACATTCCGGGCCGATACACATAATCTAGCTCAGCCCCGACGCTCGTCGACGCGTCTGTATTCGAGATTCCGGTGGTCATGGCGTCAACCCTAAAAGGGCTGGGTACTCACCTACTACTCACTTTCGAACCTGCCAAACCCCCGGCAGCACCGCGCTCAAACCGCGCGCCTACCTGCAGATACAAGAAACCGCTCCGATAAAGTCGTGCCTCCAGGCCCACTCTTCCCACCACAGCTCACCTTCACATCAACTTCCCGGCTGCCACATGAAGCGAATCACGATGGCAGAAAGCCACCCCCACGAGGGCTGCACAGGGACCATGGCCGTCACCCCCCCGTTCGCCCGCGTCGTGCGATCGGCCTGAGTTCATCGCCATGTGCCACAAGATATCTCCCGGAACATGTTCAAATACGGATGCTCAGTCGTAGCCTCGGCGAGTTCATGGCTGGGTCAGCGTTTATCGCCGCCGCAAGTCAGTACTCGCGGCGCAGCTCCAAAACCAGTGATCCGCAACGTCGCGATCCATTTGTGAAATGCAGGCTCCTCGTCGGTGAACTACAACCGAAACCGAAACCCATCAACGTACTTTCACGGGTCTTTCTGGCCCAAACACGCGAGTTCATCTAGAACAAGGGCAGTTTCGAGCTCAATCACAGGAAGTCCGCGCGCAGAAGCCGGGGCCGTGCTGCCCTGGGGTGCCTTCACCGACCGGTTCACACCCGAACGAACTGCGGATCCGCAGAACTGAGTCGGACGGCAGTGAGGTTCGGGCCCACTAAGCCGCGGCGCGACCTCCCGCCGCAAATTGGGCAAAGGACCCGCTGCGCAGACGCATGCTGGTCCGCACGCAGCAGATCGGTACTGCTGAGGGCCGCCAACCGTTGTCACGGCCTGCCTCGAACAAGGCCAGATCGCAGGTCAGAACTTCCAGCCACCTGTGGCATCCTGGATCGTTGGCAGCGTTCGGATCAGTTTCTGTCTGGACGACACCGAGGCCACGATAGGCTGCCGAGCAAGCCCTGGAACTCGACTGGCGGGACTGCTCGGGAAAACTGTTTGTGGCTGAACGGACCGCCGGCTGCCTAGCCGCCAAGTAGTGGCGAGCCCGTTGTTCTCGACATTTGTTCAGTTCACCGCCATCGGACGTAGTCGCTGACGAACGGAGACGTCATGCCGAGTCGGCAACGCACCACACCAACCCAGCAGCGATCGGAGGCGACTGTCGACGCGATCCTCGACGCCGCCGAGCGCGTCCTAGCTGAAGATGGGTACAGACGTTTCTCCACTAACCGGATAGCTAAAGTCGCAAGTTTTAGCATCGGCACGGTCTACCGCTACTTCGCTGACAAAGCGGCGATCATTGAGGCGATGCGCGCGCGAGCCGAAGCGGACATAATGCGCCAGCTGACTGACGCGGTTGTTCAGATGAAGGAAATAGAGTCCAGCGAAGTCGCCGTTACCACTTTTCTCAGAGCGCTGATCGAGGCGCTCGAGGCCCACGCTGACGTATTACAAGCCGTTTCCAATGAGCTGCCTTTCGGCGCGCAATTCAACGTGCTACCTGATGCCGAGCGGCAGCTGGGCGATCTCGTGCGGCTTGCAGTCGAAACCCGAGTCCCCCATATAGACTCTGACAAGCTCGATGCGACGCTGTACCTTTCGATCGGCGCAACGCTTGCCGTGGCGACACGCATAGCCATCGGCCGCCCCAGTGGAATCAGCCGTGACCTTCTTATTGAGACCGCCAACGAGGTAACTCTGCCGTACGCCCGGCTGCTGGAATCGCAGCCGGGATCGCAGGGTCGCAATCGCTGAGCGGCGATGAGTTTGCCGCCGTCGTGGTGTCGTCATCTGTGAATACGGCAGGGTAACCGAGACTGGGCATCATGAGCGGGAAGCAGGCTCACCCATTCGTCACGCCAGCTACCCTCGCGAGGACATCTGAGACCATCGGACGTCGAAATGGCCCTTCTCCCAATCGGTCACCGATGGAGCTTCACCGTTGTACGGGCGGCGACTGTGACGCAACTATATGCGTCGTCAGGTCCGATGTCTCGGACGGCCATCTCGTGGCACTGATCATCGAAGAGTGTCAATGCCCGGCGGTCAACGCGCGGATGAGGGGGCCTATTTGGTGGTCCAGCCGCTATGCGGCGTGGGGTTGGTGGGTCGTGGTCCACTGTAGAGCGAACTCGGCTGGGGTGAGCTCCCCATGGGCGGAGTGGGGTCGGTTGGCGTT
>NZ_JBEPRZ010000014.1:0-63168 GCF_040548615.1 Mycolicibacterium sp. 624 | reverse complement strand
GGGTGGGGTTGGGGCCCCCCCCCCCCCCACAACCCCCGACCCCCGGGTATACACCCCCCCCACCCCCCCCCCCCCCCCCCCCGCCGCGCCCCCCCCCCCCCCCGCCCCCCCCCCCCCCCACCTGTGTGTTAATACGAGACGCTTGATTTCCGGAACGTATCGGTTCAGTATCCAGGTGTGGCTACGATCACACCGACGATGAGCACGCGGGAGACGCCTCGGCGCGGCCGGCCCCGCGACGACCGGTTGGATGCGGTCATCCTGGATGCGACGATCGCCGAGACCGCCGCCAAGGGATGGGGCGGCGCGACCATCGAGGGAATCGCCGCCCGCGCGGGCGTCGGCCGCGCATCCATCTACCGCCGTTGGTCGAGCAAGTACGAGTTGTTCCAATATGTGGCGGGGTCCATCACTCGGCCGCCAGACGGGGTGGACACCGGGTCGTTCGTCGAGGACCTGTTCGCCGCGCTAATCCCGATTGCAGAGATGCTGACGCAACCCGAACTGGCCGCGATCCTCCCGGCGCTGCTCGCCGAAGCGGCCAACGATGAGTCGATTCGCTCCACGGTGCGCACTTTCGCCGGGCGGTGCCGGCAACAGGCGGTCGACGCGGTGCACCGGGCGCTCCAGCGCGGGGACATCCCGGAGGCGACCGACGCCGATGCGCTCGTGGACATGCTCGCTGGCGGCCTCGTCTATCGGCGACTCCTGCTCGGCGAGGCGACGGATGCCGCAGCCGTCCGAGCGTTGATACGGCAGGCCGTTCAGAGCTGCTCACCTGGTGCCGACACGGAGGGGCAATCGTGACTCACGTTCTCGATGTCGATCTCACAGATCCGCAGCTCTACACCAACGGCTTTCCCCACGATGTCTTCACCGAATTGCGCAGTCGCGGCGCGGTGCATCGGCACGCCGCCGTCGAAGGTCGTCCCGCCATCCCGCCGATTCCGTTCTGGTCCATTGTCGCCCACGCGGAGATCCAGCAGGCGAATCGTGATTGGCGGACTTTCGAGGCAAGGGGCGGGCCGATGATGGCGCCGGATCCGTTGCTCTCCGCCGGACGAACTCTGGTGTCGATGGACCCGCCCGATCAGGCGGAGATGCGTCGGATCATCACCTCGGAGTTCACGCCCCGGATGATCGGCAGGCTCGAGCAGCTCATCGCCGCCCGGACCGCCAGGATTCTCGAAGCTGCGGAGGGCGGTACGTGCGATTTCGTGAGTGATATCGCCTACCAGGTCCCGATGCATCTGATCGCGGACATCGTCGGCATCCCCGAGCCTGACCGCCCGTGGGTGTTCGAGCGGACCGATCAACTACTCAGGTCGGGTAATCCGTACAACGGCTACTCCGAGCAGGACCGGCTCGGAGTTCAGGTTGAGCTGTTCGAGTATGCGCAACGGCTGACGGTCGACAAGCGGGCGAATCCGACCGATGACGTGTGGACCAAGCTCGCCGGTCAGCTCGACGGCTTCGAGCTGGAGATGTTCTTCCTCATCCTGTCCATTGCCGGCAGCGAGACCACCCGAAACGCTTTGACGCAGGGGCTCGTTGCGCTGCTGGAGAATCCCGGTCAACTGGCTGAGTTGCGGTCGAACCCGGACCTGGCGGTGACCGCCGCCGACGAGGCCCTCCGATGGTCGAGCCCAGTGCTGTTCTTCGGCCGCACCGCCACCTGTGACGTGACGATCGGCGGGCAGGACGTGAAGGCGGGCGATCGTGTCCTGCTCTGGTATCCATCGGGAAACCGCGACGAAACCGTCTTCGAGAATCCGTTCCGCTTCGACATCCATCGAACACCGAACCCGCACGTGTCCTTTGGCGGCGGGGGAGTGCACTACTGCCTGGGCGCGAATCTCGCCCGCAAAGAAGTCCAAGTGGTGTTCGGGGCCATCGCGGCCGGCTACGACATCGAGGTGGCCGGACCCGCGGTGTGGGCGAGTGGCGGGCCGGTTCACAACGTCGGTATCGGGATCGACTCGCTGCCCGTGCGGATTCGCGCGTCTCGCTGACGTCAGCGCGAGGCTGTTCACCTGCCGACGAGGCGCTAGAGAACTGCCGTAAACGGCCCCAGCAGTTGCCAGTTCGGCTCGGACGCATCATTGAACACAGCGCCAAGGCCCCTGCCCGTCGAGGTGTACGTCGCCCCGGGGTCGTAGGGCACGAAGATCTGAGCGGTGTCCGAGTCTCGGGCTTGGGTGCACTGCACCGGGGAGTCGGCGCGCTGGACGCACACGACACTCAGGCGGGAGGAGAAGGGAACGGCGCAGCCCGCCGGAGTCACGGTGGCAGTGACCATGTTGGCCCCCGAGGCCGGCACCATCTCCGGGGGTGTCAGCGTGAACGAGCACAGTGTGCCGGGCGGTGGGGGCTGTGCGTGCGCGCTGGTCGCGCCCGCGAGGCCACTCAGCATGAGGGGCAGGGCCACCGAGAGAACCATGACGAGTCGGTTCATTCCTGGATGGTAAATCAGGAAGAGGATTCGAATTGCGGTATCCGCTCGTATGAGTTTTGACGGAGGATTGCCGCATGACCTTGGCCCGAGTGCTGTCCGTCGTTGCCGGCGCGGGCGGCATCGCCGCCACCGGCGTGGCGCTGCGCCGCTGGCACACCGGCTGGGGAGCGACGGAAACCGAACGCGGCGAACAACTTCCCGGAGACGAGTATCCGGTGAGCCGTTTTGGGATGCGCGCGACCAGGGCGCTGACGATCAACGCGACGCCGGCGCAGGTGTCCCTCGGGCGGCACCCGGCTCATCACGAGGCTTCGGACCTCCTACGCCTACCCCGGCGGCCTCGCATTCGCCCCGATCCTGGAAGTGGCCGACTTCCCGATGTACCGCAAGATGCTGCTTGGCATTCGCGAGCGTGCCGAGCACGTGGCCTCGTCGCATTCACACCCGTCGCCGCCGCGGGAGTAGGGTTCGGGGCTTGTGCCTGCGCGTCGCTGCGCTCGAAATCGAATGGAATGTCTTGACTTCTCACCAGGATTCGCCGACCCCTCATGTCCGACAGGCCGGTGATCCGAGTACCTCGGTGATGGCGGCACTACGGTCGCCGGCGCGGCTCAAGACTGAGGTGCTAGCCGGGCTCGTGGTGGCCCTGGCTCTGATCCCCGAGGCGATCTCGTTCTCCATCATCGCCGGGGTCGACCCCCGGGTCGGGCTGTTCGCCTCCTTCACAATGGCAGTGACGATCGCGTTCGTTGGTGGCAGGCCCGCGATGATCTCGGCGGCGACGGGAGCGATCGCGCTGGTCACCGCACCGCTGGTCCGCGAACACGGTATCGACTACCTCATCGCGACGGTCCTGCTCGCCGGGGTGCTGCAGATCGTGCTCAGCCTCATGGGGGTGGCCCGACTGATGCGGTTCATCCCACGCAGCGTCATGGTGGGTTTCGTCAACGCGCTGGCGATTCTGATCTTCCTGTCCCAGCTGCCCTATCTGATCGGCGTGCCGGCCCTGGTCTACCCGTTCGTCGCGATCGGTCTGCTGATCCTGGTCTTCTTTCCCAAGCTGACCACCGTGATTCCCGCTCCACTGATCGCGATCGTCGTTCTCACCGCCGCCGTCCTGATCTTCAAGGTGGATATCCCCAATGTCGGCGATGAGGGCGAACTTCCGACGAGTCTGCCGACACTGCTGCTGCCCCAGGTGCCGTTGAATCTGACCACCCTGGCGATCATCGCGCCATACGCATTGGCGATGGCGTTGGTCGGGCTGCTGGAGTCTCTGCTGACGGCCAAGTTGGTTGACGACATCACTGACACCCACAGCAACAAGACCCGCGAGAGCTGGGGACAGGGCGTCGCCAACATCGTCACCGGCCTGTTCGGCGGCATGGGGGGCTGCGCGATGATCGGCCAGACGATGATCAACGTGAAGGTGTCGGGTGCCCGCACCCGAATCTCGACGTTCCTGGCCGGAGTCTTCCTGATGGGCCTCGTGGTCGGACTGGGCGACATCGTCGGCCTGATCCCAATGGCGGCGCTCGTCGCGGTCATGGTCATGGTGTCGGTCGGCACTTTTGACTGGCACAGCATCGCGCCCACAACGCTGCGCAGGATGCCGCGCAGCGAGACGCTGGTCATGCTCGTCACCGTGGTGGTCACCGTTGCGACCAACAACCTCGCCTACGGCGTCATCGTCGGTGCGCTGACCGCGATGGTGCTGTTCGCGCGGCGCGTCGCCCACCTGGTCACGGTGCAGCGGGTGGCGGCGTCGGGCGTGGGGGGCGACGGCGTGCTCGACACCGTGGTCTACCGGGTGAGCGGCGAGTTGTTCTTCGCGTCCAGTAACGACCTGGTGTACCAGTTCAACTACATCGACGACCCGCGCAACATCGTGATCGACATGTCCGACTCGCACATCTGGGACGCCTCATCGGTCGCGGCCCTAGACGCGGTGACCACGAAGTATCGCGCGAAGGGCAAGGACGTCGAGATCATCGGCCTCAACACCGACTCGGCTGATAGGCATGACCGGTTGTCCGGGACGCTCGGCAACGAGGGCTGAGAGAGCGAGGGCTGAGCGATCGCCCTCGGCTAGCCGGCGGGCGCGGGTCCGGGTGCCGGCCCCGTTCCCGTTACGGGCGGTGCGGCGGCCGTCGGGGGCGGCCCGGCCGGAGGCACCGTGGCGCCCGGATTGAGCTGCGAACCCAGGATGCTCAGCAGGGGGCCGATCGCGGCGTTCGGAATCGTGCGCGGGGCCGGGCAGTCGGACTGCGAGCAGTCGGTCAGCTGCCAGGTCTGGCAGTCGCTGGTGCTGAACGTCGTGTCGGTTGGCTCGATGGTGACGATCGGTGCCTTCTTGGTGAGGCCGTTGTCGATTGTCTTGTCGGCGCCCGAGCGCTTCCAGTAGCACGCGCTGCCCTCGATGGGTCCCGCGGACTTGTACACGCCGGGCACCAGATCGACGCCCACCTTGTAGGTGCCGTCGGCGTCGATGCTGGTCTTCGGGCCTGCTGGCGGCGCCGGCGCCGGTTCGGTGGGCTCGGCGAGGGCGATCGCGGCGGATGCCCACAGTCCGGTCAATGCCAGCGCAGTGGCAACCGATGTCTTGATCGTGGACCTCATGGCACCAGTTTAGCTGGTCTAACTGCCATCGACGTCTGGTATCGGGTGGGGACCTCGACGCGGGGGTCGGTTCTCGCCACGACTGCGGCATGATGCCGCGGTGAGCTTTGTATCTCCCACTCTTGCCGACCTCATCGCCACCCTGCAGGTCGACCAGATCGACGACGAGCGCTTCGTGGCCACCCAGATGGACAACGCGCACCATCACATCGTCGGTGGCCACATCGCCGGCCAGGCCCTGATGGCGGCCAGTCGCACCGCGCCGGGTCGCGCACCGCACAGCGTGCACGTCTACTACCTGCGGGCCGGTGACGCCCGCCACCCGGTGGATCTGCACGTGTCGCGGTCACGCGACGGTGGCACCCTGTCCACCCGGAAGGTGACCGCCATCCAGGACGGCGAGGTGCTGCTCGAGGCGCTGGCGTCGTTCAGCACGCCCGTCGGGGGTCTCGAGCACCAGGTGAGCATGCCCGACGTGCCAGCGCCAGAGTCGCTGCCGTCGATGCAGGAGCAGATGGCCCCATACGCCGACGAGGCGCACGGTTACTGGGTCCGTCCGCAGCCGTTCGACCTGCGCTACGTCGATGCACCGCCACGGCTGGCGATGGACCTGCCCGACCCTTCACCGCGAATCAGGTTGTGGTGGCGGCCAATTGAGACCGTACCGAACGATCCCGCCCTGCACAGCAGCCTGCTGACCTACCTGTCGGGTACCACCATGCTGGAGACCGCCGTCACGATGCGGCGCACGACGCAGGTGTCGAGTTTCAACGCGTTGATCGACCACGCGCTGTGGTTTCACCGGCCGATCGACATGACGGACTGGGTGCTCTCCGATCAGTACTCGCCCAGCGGAATCGACGGCCGCGGACTGGCGACCTCGACCATGTACAACCGGGCCGGTGAATTGGTCTGCATCGCAACCCAGGAGCTGTACTTCGGCGGCAAGTGAGGATCTCGAACCGCGTGGGTCAGTGTCAGTTCTCGGGCGCGACCCGCGTGAAACTGTGTCTCGCGCAACACTAGAACGAGCCTGGGCGCTCGTTGGCCGCGCGGACGGTGAGCTGGCACCCGTAAGTCCCTGCCGCCCTGTGCGTTTGACGCCACGATGATCGCATCGGCATGAGCCTGCTCACTTCTGCGCCCGGGGTAGGACCTTCCTCGCTTCGCGAAACACGTATCCGGTTGGTCACGGAACCCCCGCTCAGCAGGGTCGTTGCCATTAGCATCAGTGCCGGTAGGGGACGTACTTTGCGGCGCCGACCCCAGCGAACGCTTGTCGTCGATTCGTTCCCCCGTCCGCGGGGCAACGGGTTAGGGTCTCGAATGGCGTTGCAATCGACACTTGGAGGGCATGCATGAGCGGCTACAAGACCGTTGTTGTCGGAACCGACGGCTCGGATTCGTCGCTGCGAGCAGTGGATCGGGCCGGTGCTATCGCCGCCGGTTCAGGCGCACGACTGATCGTGACCACGGCCTACTTCCCTCAGAGCGAGGATGCGCGTGCGGCCGACGTCCTCAAGGACGAGGGCTACAAGATGTCAGGCAATGCCCCGATCTACGCGATCCTGCGTGAGGCCAGGGACCGTGCCCATGCCGCAGGCGCCACCGAGATCGAGGAGAAGGCCGTCGTCGGCGCTCCCGTTGACGCCCTCGTGGAACTCGCCGAAGAGGTCAAGGCCGACCTACTCGTGGTCGGCAACGTCGGTCTCAGCACCATCGCCGGACGCCTTCTTGGCTCCGTACCCGCCAATGTGGCGCGCCGGTCCAAGACCGACGTGCTGATCGTCCACACCTCCTAGACCCGCAGACGCCCGCAGGACGGGCCGGGGTCACCAGCCGCGTTCGCGCCATTCGGCCAGGTGTGGCCGCTCGGCGCCCAGCGTCGTGTCGTCACCGTGGCCTGGGTACACAACCGTCGAGTCGTCGTACACGTCGAACAGGCGGGCGCTCACGCCATCGAGGAGTCGCTCGAAGTCGCCGTCTCGCCAGGTCTTGCCGACACCGCCTGGGAACAGGCAGTCGCCGGTGAACAGCTGGACCGTGTCGCCGGCGGCGGGCCCGCGCAGCGCGAGCGCCACCGATCCCTCGGTGTGTCCCTGCAGGTGGATGACATCGAAGGTGAGATCGCCCACCGTCACGGTGTCGCCATGGGCCAGGATTCGATCGGGTTTCACCGGCAGCGGCTCCGCGTCGAGCTGATGGGAGGCCGTCGGGGCGCCGGTCGCCTTGGCCACCTGCTCGAGGGCAAGCCAGTGATCGGGATGCTGGTGGCTGGTGACGATGAGCGACAGGGTCGGCGCGTGGGCTTCGATCAGCTCGAGCAGCACCGGAGCGTCATTCGCGGCATCGATGAGTAGGGTCTCGCCGGTTCGGGAACACGTGACCAGGTAGGCGTTGTTGTCCATGGGGCCCACCGACGCCTTCACGATGGTGGCGCCCGGCAGCGTGCGGCGCGCGGCGCTCCCAGGTTCGACGTGGCCCGTGTAGTTGTCATCGACGACCGTCATGACCGCCACGGTATCGGGCTCGGCCCAGGGCTTGTCGGGAGACTTGTCGGAGGGTGGACATAGCATGGGCGCGGACCGCTGTCTGTCGGTCGAAACGCAGCTCAAAACCTGGAGAGGTATCAGTTGGCTGACCGCCTGATCGTCAAGGGTGCACGCGAGCACAACCTGCGCGGCATTGACCTGGACCTGCCGCGTGATGCGCTGATCGTGTTCACCGGCCTGTCCGGTTCGGGCAAGTCGTCGCTGGCTTTCGACACCATCTTCGCCGAGGGACAGCGGCGCTACGTGGAGTCGTTGTCGGCCTACGCGCGCCAGTTCCTCGGGCAGATGGACAAGCCCGACGTCGACTTCATCGAGGGCCTCTCACCTGCGGTGTCGATCGACCAGAAGTCGACGAACCGCAACCCGCGATCCACCGTCGGCACCATCACCGAGGTCTACGACTACCTGCGCCTGCTGTACGCGCGGGCGGGCACGCCGCACTGCCCCGTCTGCGGTGAGCGCATCGCCCGCCAGACGCCGCAGCAGATCGTCGATCAGGTGCTGGCGATGGAGGAGGGCACCCGCTTCCAGGTGCTCGCGCCGGTGGTCCGCACCCGCAAGGGCGAGTTCGTCGACCTCTTCGACAAGCTCAACACGCAGGGCTACAGCCGGGTCCGGGTGGACGGCGTGGTGCACCCGCTGACCGAGCCGCCGAAGCTCAAGAAGCAGGAGAAGCACGATATCGAGGTGGTCGTCGACCGCCTCACCGTCAAGGCCTCGTCTAAGCAGCGGCTCACCGACTCCGTCGAGACGGCTCTCGGTCTGGCCGACGGCATCGTTGTGCTCGAGTTCGTCGACCGCGACGACCACCATCCGCATCGTGAGCAGAGGTTCTCGGAGAAGCTCGCCTGCCCCAACGGCCACGCGCTCGCCGTCGACGACCTCGAACCGCGGTCGTTCTCCTTCAACTCGCCCTACGGCGCCTGCCCGGAGTGCACGGGGCTGGGCATCCGCAAGGAGGTCGACCCCGACCTCGTCGTCCCCGACCCCGAACTGACTCTCGCCGAGGGGGCCATCGCCCCGTGGTCGGCAGGCCACTCGGCCGAGTACTTCACCCGCATGCTCGAGGGGCTCGGCGATGCCCTCGGGTTCGACACCGACACCCCGTGGCAGAAGCTGCCGGCCAAGGCGCGCAAGGCGATTCTGGAGGGCTGCAACGAACAGGTGCACGTCCGGTACAAGAACCGGTACGGCCGCACCCGCTCCTACTACGCCGACTTCGAGGGCGTCATGGCGTTCCTCAAGCGCCGCATGGAGCAGACCGAGTCCGAGCAGATGAAGGAGCGCTACGAGGGCTACATGCGCGATGTGCCCTGTCCCGTCTGCGAGGGCACCCGGCTCAAGCCGGAGATCCTGGCCGTCTCGCTGACAGCCGGCGAGTACGGCGCCAAGTCCATCGCCCAGGTCTGCGAGCTGTCGATCGCCGACTGTTCGGCATTCCTCAACGCGCTGACCCTCGGCGTGCGCGAGACCGCGATCGCCGGTCAGGTGCTCAAGGAGGTGCAGTCGCGGCTGGGCTTCCTGCTCGACGTCGGGCTGGACTACCTGAGCCTGTCACGCGCGGCGGGCACCCTCTCCGGTGGTGAGGCACAGCGCATTCGACTCGCCACTCAGATCGGCTCCGGCCTGGTCGGCGTGCTCTACGTGCTCGACGAGCCGTCGATCGGGCTGCACCAACGCGATAACCGCAGGCTCATCGACACCCTGGTGAGACTGCGCGACCTCGGCAACACGCTGATCGTCGTCGAACACGACCTGGACACCATCGCGCACGCCGACTGGGTCGTCGACATCGGTCCCGCCGCCGGTGAGCACGGCGGCCAGATCGTGCACAGCGGCACCTACGCCGATCTGCTGACCAACCCCGAATCCATCACCGGCGCATATCTTTCCGGCAAGGAGAGCATCGAGGTGCCGGCGATCCGTCGGCCGATCGACCGCAAGCGGCAGGTGACGGTCGTGGGTGCGCGCGAACACAACCTGGACGAGATCGACGTCTCATTCCCGCTCGGCGTGCTGACCTCGGTCACCGGCGTCTCGGGGTCGGGCAAGTCGACACTGGTCAACGACATCCTCGCCTCGGTGATGGCCAACAAGCTCAACGGTGCCCGTCAGGTTCCCGGCAGGCACACCAGGATCAACGGCCTCGACCAACTCGACAAGCTGGTCCGCGTGGACCAGTCGCCGATTGGTCGGACACCGCGATCCAACCCGGCCACCTACACCGGTGTCTTCGACAAGATCCGCACGCTGTTCGCCGCGACCACGGAGGCCAAGGTCCGCGGTTATCAGCCGGGCCGGTTCTCGTTCAACGTCAAGGGCGGTCGCTGCGAGGCGTGCTCGGGTGACGGCACCATCAAGATCGAGATGAACTTCCTGCCGGATGTCTATGTGCCGTGCGAGGTGTGTCAGGGCGCCCGCTACAACCGGGAAACCCTTGAGGTGCACTACAAGGGCAAGACCATCTCCGAGGTGCTGGACATGTCCATCGAGGAGGCCACCGACTTCTTCGAGCCGATCTCGTCGATTCACCGCTACCTCAAGACGCTCGTCGACGTCGGTCTGGGCTACGTCCGGCTCGGACAGCCCGCGCCCACGTTGTCCGGTGGTGAGGCTCAGCGCGTCAAACTGGCCGCCGAACTGCAGAAGCGCTCGACCGGGCGCACCATCTACATTCTCGACGAGCCCACCACCGGGCTGCACTTCGACGACATCCGCAAGCTGCTCAAGGTCATCAACGGCCTGGTCGACAAGGGCAACACCGTCATCGTCATCGAGCACAACCTCGACGTCATCAAGACGTCGGACTGGATCGTGGACATGGGGCCCGAGGGTGGGTCCGGTGGCGGAACGGTGGTGGCCCAGGGCACTCCCGAGGACGTCGCGGCCAATGCCAACAGCTACACGGGGCAGTTCCTCGCCGAGATGCTCGAGCCACCGGCCAAGCCGAAACGCAAGCGGCGCAAGGTCAGCGCCTAGCGCCCGGCGTCAGGATTTCGACAGCGGCGACGGGAACCGCGGTTTGATCAGCACGCCGTCGAGCCACGCCGTCAGTTCGTCGGCCTTGCGGTTCAGCGCTGTGCTCGCCGCGGTGCCGACGTCCTCGAGCAGTTGGACCTCGACCCGGCCCTCGGGGTCCTGCCGCCATCCGCCGACGACCCGGCCGTCGCACCACGCGGTCGGACCCGCATTGCCGTTGCGGTCGAAGATCTGGGTGCGGTGCTCACCGAGGTACCAGTCGCGGTCCTGCCAGCCCATCGTCGTGACGTCCAGGCCCGGCAGCAGCGCACACGACGGTTCGGAAGGCGGCTCCGGCTCGAGGTCGTCGGACAGCACGTAGCCGGGGGCTCCGTCGCCGTCCTCCAGGCTGACCTCGACCGCCCCGATGTCGGCCAGCGCCGCACGCGCCCAGGTGAGGGTGTTCCCGAACCACCACTTGACGTCATTGACAGTGGCGGGCCCGAACGCGCGCAACCAGTTACGGACCAACGTCTCCCGCGCCCCGTCGGCGTGGGCAGGATCGCCCGCGGCCAGCCAGGTCTCCGACGACGCCCAGCGGGGACGCGATGTCGTCCAGCCGCCGTCGTTGGGACCGCGCACCAGGTGACCCTGCACCGCGAGCACTGTCAGCACCCGCGGCGAGATGGGACCCTCTCCACCCCAGGTCTTTCCGGGCGCGGGGTCATATGTGCCCGCCAACTCCGGAAGCGCGGCACGGAGTTTGGCGGCACTCGTCGGACCCTGCTTGAGATGCCGCAGGACGGCGGCCGAGGCCGCCTCGAGCCACGCGGAGCCGTCGGCGGCGATACCCGCCTTCTCGACGTCGGCGATGAGGCGCTTGCGTTCGTTGGCCGCCACGCGGTCGCTGGCGGCGGCCTGGACCGCAGGCAATTCGTCAGCGTGCACGATCCACAGCGTCCGCCGCATCGCCAGGTGCTTGACCACCGAGCGCTCCTCGTAGAGCGCCGCATCCAGATCGGCGGTCCGGAAACCCGGAATGCGGGCCCACAGGGACAGGTAGGGCGTCGCCGGATCAGTGGCGTGCAGGCCGACGAGTCGTGAGGCGGCCTCGGTGACATCGACGGCTGACGATCCGGTCAGGAGGTGGCGCCGTGCCAGCCGGGCACGACGCTCCGCGGGGGAGAACGAGCGCACGTTCAGGCGTCGGGTTCGTCGCGCATCGAGGCCCGGATCTGCTCGAGGCGTTCCGCGGCGGCCTTCTGCCGAGCCTCGTACTGCTCCTCGATGCTGCGGCCCTGCGGGGTTTCGGCCGCCAGTTCTGCCGACCCGATAGACGCGCCGAAGCGCGTCTCGATCTTCTCGCGCACGGCGTCGAAGGTCGGCACACCTGCGGCGGTGTAGCCGGTGTCAGGGGGTGTCACTGGCACGGGCTCCGCGATCACGTCGACAGGGGGAGTCCCCGGATCGGGCGCCTGGGGATCGACCACGTCGGTCTCGACCACGTCAGCTTCGACGACGTCAGTTTCGACGACGTCATCGGAAACCGGCCGGTCAGGTGCCGGGCCGGACGAATCCGGGTCGTTCGTCGCCTCTGAATCTGACACGAAGCCACCGTACCGCTCGTGTCAGACGTCGAGGCCGTCGATTGTCGCCTCCGGTCAGTCACTCACGCCTCCGCGCTCGCCGGGTCGACCACCGGATCCGCGGCGAGCAGCGTCTCGGAAACCATGGGACCCCTCGAACCCATGGTTCCGAGACGCTACGTGAGCCTCGTTTTGACCATGTCGTAAAAAAACCAGTTCAGGGGCGTCGAAGCCTCATCCGAACGGTTGATATCGGGCTAAACTGCACGACCTCACAATATGTCGAAAATGTGATGGGGATCACAATGAATCGGAGAGTCGGCAGTGGTCGCGCTCGATGACTTCTCGCGCATAGTCTCCGCCACCTATACCTCGGCGGTGGATCCCGACAACTGGATTGTGGCGCTGGCCGACATTCGCCGCGTACTCGACGCGACGAGCTGCGCACTCATCGTTGCCGACGGCGCGAGCCGGTCCGTCATGAGCGCGAGCCTCGCGCCGGAGGCCAGGGAGATCTACAGCGAGCGCTACTGCAATGTCGACCACGTGCTGGAAGACGTCGAGAGCGGTCACGTCGGCCTCATCCGGAGCGGATCGGAACTCATCGAGGAACGGGTGCGGACGGAGTTCCACGCGGGCTTCCTACGGCCCTACGAGATGGAGGCCGGCCTCTTCGTGCGGCTGACCGGCGGCCCGATCCCGACCTGCTTTCTGGTCGCGGCGCCCAGGCGCTCCGAATCGTTTGACACCGCTGAGCGCATCCAGCTCGTGAGCGCGCTCGTTCCTCATCTCCAGCAGGCGCTTCGCACCCAGGAACACCTCAGGGACGTCGCGTGCGGCGTGAGTGACATGGCCCGGGCCCTCGACGTCGTGCGACACGGAATCGTCGTTGTCGCCAAGGGGCCACGCGTCGTCCACATGAACGCCGCCGCCGAGCGGATCCTGACGTGCCGCGACGGACTCCAAATACGGTCGGGCAACATCGAGGCCACCAGGGCGGCCTCCGACGCCGAGTTGCATCGCAGCCTTGCGGGTGCGCTGTCCGACCGGAAGTGCGGATCGCGCACCGGCGACGCGTTCACGTGTGCACGGCCATCGGGGAAGCGTCCCTACGTCATTCACGTACTGCCCTTCCTGCCCACACCGGGGGACTCCGCGGACGCCAGGGCCCTGGTGGTGATCATGGATCCGGAGCAGAACCCCGAGCCCCCACCGATGCTCCTGCGCCGCCTCTACGGCTTCACCAACGCCGAGGCGGAGGTCGCCCTGCGCGTGTTGAGGGGTGACGGCCTCACCCCGATCGCTGACGACCTGTCGCTGTCAATGGCCACGATCAAGACTCACCTTCACCATGTGTTCGACAAGACCGGCACCCACCGGCAGGCCGAACTCATCCGCCTCCTGCTGGACATCACCCCCGGGGATTGTTGGGATCGGTAGCGATTGGGGGCGTTTGTACTTGCTTCACGACGACGCCATCGGGGCGACGTGAAGTGAAGGGAATGTCCGATGGACATGGACAAGAAGCAGGCCACGAAGCGAGTTGTCACTGCGGGAATCGGCCTGGCTGCGGCGGCACTGGTGCTCGTCGGCTGTTCCGACGACAAGGGTTCGACCACGGCGTCCAGCAGCCCGGCCGCGAGCGGCACCGGCAGCTCGGAGGTGAGCACCGGTGGCGGCGCCGAGGTCACGGTGGAGGGCAAGGACCTCGCCGGCCTCGACCTGAACTCGGTGACCTGCGTCAAGCAGGCCGGCAAGATCAATGTCGCAAGCGCACCGATCGGCGGGGGTGCACAGGGGCTGGGCATCGTGATGACCGATGCCGACACACCGAAGGTTGAGTCGCTCGGCCTGGTCGTGGACGGCAGCGCCCTGGCGGTGTCCGAGATGGGCGGCATGAAGTCGGGTTCCGCGGACGTCGCGGTTGACGGCAGCACCTACACCATCACCGGCGAGGCGGCCGGAGCCGATATGAGTAACCCGATGGCGGGCATGATCACGAAGAAGTTCGTGATCAAGGTGACCTGCAACTGACAGGTCACTCCGCGGGCGGCGGACGTGCTCAGCACGTCCGCCGCTTTCGGTGTCTGGACACCACCACCCGTGTGCTTCTCCGCTCCTCATGTCCGCGCCCGCTTAAGATGCAGCCGTGTCGATCCCCGACGATCTGGAGCGCGCGCGCACGCTGGCGCTGGCCGCCGACGAGACGTCGGCGAAGGACCTGCTGCTGTCACTGGGGCCCCAGATCGAGGAATCCGACCGCGACGACCACATGTTCGAGCTGCTTGCCCAACTCGGCGAGCTCTACCTCGTCCGCACGGCTTATGAGGGCGTGACCGAATCCATCCGCCGCATCCGCGACTGCCTAGCGGTGTACGCCTCGATCCTCGACGGCACCGCACCACCGGATGTCATCGGCAAGAACACCATGACATCCGCCGACATTCGGCACATGCACTGCCGCTACGCGCGACGGGCCCAGTGCCTCGAGATCGGCCTGGCCGCCGCGCTCGGTGACCACGAGGGTGCCGGCGTGGCGTTGAGCGCACTCGACGGTATGGACGAGCACGACAACACCGCGTTCGACGACCTCGCCGACGAGTTCTCCTACCTGCGGACCCACGCCCGCATACTGTGCGCCATCGCGCTGTGCGAGGACGATCTGCATGTCCGCTCGGTTGGGCTGTGGCAGAACGTCATCGACGATATCGAGGCCACCGCGACGCCGACCGAGTCGACCGACAACCTACTGGTGCTCGGGGCCATCGGCTACGCCCGGTTCTGCATCGAGACCGGACGACTGTCGGAGGCCGAGCCCTGGCTTCGCCGCGCGGGTGCGCGTGCCGAGGCGCGGGGGTGGAAGCTGGCCACCGCGAGGACGCTTCTGGAACGCGCGACGGCGTATTGGTCGCGAGGCGAACAGGTCGCCACGGAGCGCCTCGTCGGCGAGGCCTATCCGGTCATCGCCGAGTACGCAAGGGCGAACGACGTGTCGAGGTGCTGGCTGTACTTCGGCCTCACCAGGATGGGCGTTGGGATGCTTGCGGCCGCCGACGAGTCCTGGGAGCACGCCGAGCGGCATTGGCGGGAACTCGGCAGGCCGCTGCACATTCATCGCATCCTGCTGCAGCGCAGCTGGATCGCGATCCTGCGCGGGCGCTACCAGGAGGCCATCGACATGGTCGAGCGAGCCAGGGCCTGCCTTGACGAGTCCCCGCGCAGTAGTTGGCTGGCCTACGCGCGCCTTGACGACCACCTCGGAACCATCTGGCGCGCCGACGCATTGGCCGATCTCGGCTTCGACGGGGCAGGCCGGCCCGATGAGGACTGGTCAACCATCGAGGCCCGGTACGGCTCGTCGCTTGGCGTCACCAACGCCGGCCCGGACAGCCCGGGGTTCGCCGCGGCCATGACCAAGCTGGCCCGGGCCGCAGACCTCAAACTGCCTGCCGCGCTTGCCGTCGACTCCGTGCGCTACTCGATCACCGATGCCGAGTCCAGATCACAATGGGCCGACTGCGTGTCGGCGCCAATGCTCGCCGGAGCCTTCGCCGTCGCCTGGGAGTGGGAGAACACGGCATTGACCGGTGAGCTCATCGAGTACCACAGCGCCCGAGGCACGTTCAGCACCGAGAAGCGGTCCACCGGAGGGCAGGAGCGCAGCGACCCGGGAATCGGCACGGCCGACGTTATCGAGTGGTCCCGGGTGACGACGGCACCGGCGCCGATCAGCGACGTCGATGAACTGGCCCAGGTGGCAGCCGGCCCGGTCGTCACCGCGGGCCGGTCGCTCACCAGGCTCGGCCCGCTACCGCCGCTGACGATGGATCCAACGGGGGTGCCGGTACTGGCCGAGTACCGCGAACTCGCGCTGACCCGGTACGGCCAACACGTCACCACCGACGAGGCGGCCTGGTCGACGTGGCCATGACGCAGGAGACACTCGTCCTGAGGTTCGCCGACGTCGGCACGGCCACCTACGCCAGCCTTCGGTTCGTCGGCGATCCGTCGCGAACCCTGACCTGGGTGATCGAGGAACCGCTGCTGCTCGCCGCGCTCGCCGAACTCGATGCAGCTCTTCCGGAGCCGGGCACGGGGGAGTCCCTGGCCGACGCGCTGTCGCGGGCGCTGGGAGCCGGGCCCTTCGCCGCGCCGGCCACCGAACTCATCGTGGCCTACCGCCTGGGTGTGCTGCTGGTGTCCGCCGCCGCGTGGCAGCTACTGGTGGAGTGCGCCTCGGATCCGCGCGCCACGCTGTTCGTGTCACCGAGTGCGCGGCTGGCCCGCGTTCCGTGGGGCCTGCTCGCGCTGCCCATGGCATGGCCGGACACCGACGATCTGGTGCGGGCGAGGGCAGCGGCAGTCACCGTGCACGGCACGGCCCCGGCCGCGGTCCCGTGGCCGGATCTGGACCCGGGTGCACTCACCGAGGGCTACCGGCTGATGGAGATCGTCGACGTGTTGATGGCGGTGCCGCCCAACATCGTCAACGCATCGCGGCCACGTGTCGCCTGGGGCCAACGGGCAGCTCGCCCACCCCTGCTCGTACTCGATCCTCGGGTGCCGGGGCAGCGAGCCGACTCCTCGCTGGGCTCGGTGCTGGGCCGACCGTCCCCGGATACCGCGCTGGCACGGCACTTCTCGTCGACCCACTGCTCGTCGACAGCGCCGAGTGGGAGGGTGTTACCCAATGTGGCCGGTGTCGTCGAGCTGTTCCGGCGCACCGACGCCGACAGACACTGGCTTGCCGAGATGTTGGGCGAGGAGCCTGCCCGCCTTCTCTACGTGGGTCACGCCACCGCGGCCGAATCCGGCAGCGCCGACCAGGCGGCCATCTACCTCGCTGACGAGCGACCGCTGACCGCGGCGGACGTCATGTCCATGGCGTTGCCCGTTCCGCCGCGCGTGGCGCTTCTGGCCTGCGCCTCGGGCGGGGACTACCGCTTCGACGAGGCCACCGGGCTCGTCGCGGCGGCAGTGCTCGGCGGAGCCCAGCTGGTGACCGCCACGCTGTGGTCATTGCCAACGACGGCGGGCTACCGGCAGTTCACCGGTTCGGATGCGGACCCCATGACCGATGTCGTCATCGCCGTCGACCAGGCCCACGATGAGCAGGACGCCGCGCTGGCAGTGAACCGCTGGCAGCGGGATCAGATGCGGCGTTGGCGCTCCGGGGATCTGGCGGCGAGCCCGCTGTACTGGGCGGCCTTGGTCACGTTCGCCGTCGATGGGGCCCGGTGAGGTTCAGTCCGGTGATACGCAGACGGCGACGGAGCTCTCATCGCCGCGCCGGTAGTAGGTGTCGATCAGGCTGCCAGGCGCCACGCGTTCAAGCGCGGACTCCGGCACCAAGGTCCTCTCGTGCGCAGGGAACTGCCCGCCCTCAGGTCTGCGGACCATGAGGTCGAGTTCGATCTCGCGGTAATCCTCTCGCGCGGTTCCGGTGGGGCGCATCGCGGTGACGACGCCGCGAGACCGGGTGCCATACCGGATCAGGTCGAGCTGTTCCCGTGTCACCAGGCCCTTTCGGACCAGCATCTGGTCGAACGCGGAACGCACTACGTCCATATCGTCGGCCAGCGAAAGGCGTTCCCGGGCACCGGGATCGAATGCAACGAGCAGGACCACTCCCGGCCGCAGTTCAGCCGTCACCGGGTCGTTCTCCTGATATCGCAATCGGCCCACGAACTTCTGACCCGTCACGCTCTCGACCTCGACCATGATGAAGTCGGTCACCGATCGCACGGTGCCGATGGCCACCGATGCCACCGCGTCGGGCTCGATGCGCGGGACGCAGCGTCGCTCGCGTGAGCCCAGGAGGGCCGGGGCAAGCACACTCGTGCCAACGGCGGCACAGATCAGGACTACGAGCAGGGTGACCACGGTGTCGGACATGTTTGAGATCGTCGCCCGCACACTGCGCTACCGAACCCAACTTCTCACGGTGCCTCTATCCTGGTCGGATGAGTACGGGGCATCTGGCGAGGCCGGTCGCGGTTGCTATGCCACGGCGCGCCGTGATCGACCAGGCCTGGCACGCGATCGGGCCGGGCGTCGAGGTGCTCAGCGGTATCGACGGGGGACCGTTGCGACGGACCGTCAAGCGCATCCTGGACCCGCTGGTCCTTCGGTTGCGGTCGAACCCGCAGTTCTCGGTCCCGGTGCTCGCCGCTGACGAGGCCGCCGCGATGGTCGAGGTGATAATCGATCACGCACCCCAACTTCGCTGCACTGCAGCCTGGTTCGCGCTCTTGAAGGCGCATCGCCGACGGCTGCGGATCACCACCGGCAATGCGCAGGAACTGTACTTCCCGGTGTGCTTCGAACTCGCTGTCACCGAGGGGGTTCCGCCCCAGCACGAGGACGCGGCGGCACAGGCTGCCGAGACGGTACTGCGCCGGATTCACGACGACCGGGACCGCACCGCCGTCGAGGTGCTCAACCGGTACGTCGAGGACCAGGACGTGATCGACACCCTCACGCGCCAACTCGACCGTAGCTGGCGAGACGTGCGCTCGTCGGACACCATTGCCGGACCCTTCCTGGCCGGCCTGACCACCGTTCTGGGCCCCGCCGACCGGCATGCCGCCCGGGTCGCGCGCCAACGGGTGTGGTCGGCGCTGATCGCCGACGCCACACCCTTCAACCTCGGCGCGCGGGCGCGTGTCGCCTCCGGTGGATTGCCGTGGTCGATTGTCGAACTCGGGCTCAGCTCGACAGAACCACAGGTGGCCCCAGCGGTGTTCAGTGGCGCCGAGGGTGCCCGTCCGCTGGACCGCAGCGTGGTGGATCGACTGCGCGCCACGTTGCGCCGTGGGCTCGACCACGACGAGCTTCCCGACATTCCGGCACTGTGCGCAGAGGAGGTCGACCGGGCCTGTGCACCGTGGGGCCTGCTGTCCGAGGACAAGCAGGCAACGCTCGTCGCGGGCATGGAGTTGGCGGGCGACCTGACGCCACTGACTGAGCAGGCATCGACCAGATACGAACTGGGACACACGATTGCGGCCAGGCTCCGCAAGGAGGCCTACGTGCTGCACGCCCGGCGCTACCTCGCCGACGGTGACCCCCTGCACCCCAGGCAGCGTCAGGTGGTGGATGACCTGCGCGCATTCGGCAGGCCCTACCTGAGCAGACTGTGGGCCAGGCTGCACGGGCGCGACGTCTGGCAGGAACCCTGCGACGATGTCGACGACGTGCGCGCGCTGCTCGAAGGCGTCGCCCGATCGGTCAGCCTGGATCACCGCCAGCGGATCAAGACAATGCTCGAACTCGAGGTGGCGCTGTGAGAATCGTCGCCGAGGGCGGACTGTGGAGCACCGGCCCCGCGGTGGCCGACGCCCCCGAGGTCGCGGTGATCGAGCTGGCCGGCGCGGTGCTGGCGTGGACGGTCGATGACCCTGCCGGTGCCGCCGCGACCCGCATCACGTTCACGGATGCGACCGCCGCCGAATGGCTTTGGCGGCTGGTCGGGACAACCGGCCACGCGGTCCTGCTCGACGCCCTCGACGGCCGTGATCCGGGTGTCCCGATTGACCTGCCCGGCATCGAGGTGGCAGCCGAGGGGGTCCTGCCTTTGCGGCGCCTCGCGCTCGGGCACTGGGCCCGCAGATGGTGGCCGGTAACCCTCCGTGACGGCATCGTGGGTCTCGACTCGGCCATCCTCGACGCCGAACTGGCCGTGCTGACCGCGCAGGCACAGGAGTTCCTCGACGGTGACGCCATGGACGGTGACGTCACCGGGCTGCTGCGGCGGCACCGGGCGGCGCTGCTGCACCATCGCCGTGGTGGTGACCCGCGGGTAGTCGCGCTGGTCGATACGGCCGTCGAACTCGCCGATGAGGTGGGGGCGTGGGACGCGGCGGATCTCCTGGTCGTGCCCGATATCGCGACATCGGAGCGTGCCGACTATGCGCTGGCCGCAGGCACCGGGCCTGCGCAGTCCACACCGCTGGCGGTGGCCGGCGGCGTCCAGTCGTTGAACTGGGCGTCCGTGCCTCCCGGCGTTTTCGACGCGGCTGACGAGACCGTCGATTGGCGCGTCGAGGCCGTCGGCTCGACCGCGGTCGCGACGGTGCGGGTCGCGATGATCGGTGCCACACCGGCCACCGACATCGGCGTACGGCTCCGGTCCGGTGAGCTGAGTGCCGCGGGCGTACTGGATGCCGACGGCGCGGCACGCCTCGAGATCGTCGACGCCGGTGAGGTGCCGCTCACCGAAGGCCGTGCCTGGAACCATGACTGGGCGCCCACGATCGTGTCGGTCGGGGCGGATCTCGGTGACTCACCGGAGGCGGCACAAGCGCGCCATCGGATCCGCGAATTCGCCAGATCCCGGTTGCAGCGGCCGGCATCCGACGCCTTCCTCGCCGAGATCCTGGCCGCCGAATCCGACTACTGAGGATCCGACTGCTGACGTCTCATCTGGCGGCGGATCATTTGGCGGCGGACGCAATCGTCGGCGCGGCATGTGTTGCAGGTGCGACGGGCAGCGGAAGCGACTGCCTGGGCACGCCGGGAGTGCCGATCTGGCCGGCCAGCCACGGCAGGGCATCCGCGAACGCCTTTGCGGCGAAAGGCCAGTCGTGCTTGCCCGGTTGTGTGACGACGGCGCAGTCGATGCCGTTGGTGCCGCCAAGGCCGCACAGTGAGTCCGCGGCGGTGGCCTGATCGTTGGTGTGCGACGCCGCGTCACGTCCACCGAGGCCGTTGGCGTTGTTGACGTTGACCACGGCGGGTGTCGCGGATGCGGCGGTGGCGTCGTTGACGGCGAACAGCCCTGCGGTGTTGGCGTATCGGCCGTGGCGCGTCATGACCGTCGTGGGGTCGAAGGCCGCGTAGTTGGCCGCGCTACCTCCGAACAGGCGCTCGATGGTCTGGGCTTTGGTGCCGGAGTTCGGGCTGAGGTCGCCCGCGATGTCCTCGAACGCACTGAAGGTCTCGGGGTGCATCACCGTGAGGTCAACGGCGCATGTCCCGCCCATCGACCAGCCCACGATGCCCCAGTTGGCCCGATCGGCACTGACCCCGTAGGTGTCCTCCATGAACGGCACGACGTCCTTCGTCAGGTGGTCGGCGGCGTTGCCGCGGCTGCCGTTGACGCACTCGGTGTCGTTGTTGAACGCACCGCCCGAGTCGACGAACACCAGCACGGGGGCGTTACCCGCGTGTCTTGCCGCGAAGTCGTCCATCGTCTTGATCGCGTTGCCCGCGCGCAACCAGTCCGCGGGCGTGTTGAACTCGCCGCCGATCATCATGAGCGTCGGCAGCGCGGCTGGCGGATCCGAGGCGAACCACACGGGCGGCAGGTACACGAGTTCACCGCGGTGCTTGAACCCCGATGCCGCCGAACTGATGTTGACGGGCACCACCGAGCCGCGGGCCGGGATCTTGCGTGCGTGCTGCATCGCCACCACGGTCGCCTGATCCGTTTGGTCGGGTAGCGGTCCCGCTGTGAGCTGGTTCCATGCGGTCTGCACGGTGGGGAAGTAGCCCACCCAGAGGTTCAGCGCCAACGCGGTGCACAGCACTGACAACGGCACGGCCATGACGGAGACGCCGCGTCGCCACCAACGGGCATCACGCCACCCGGCGACCAGCACGATAAGTGCCGCCCCGCTGACGGTGGTCCAGATCCACAGCAGCTTTGGCGCTGGATCGCCCGCGAGACCCTCTGATGACACGTATCCGTACGTGACCGCGGTCAGGGCCAAGCCTGCGCCGATCGCCGTTGGCAGCCACGCCAGCCGCCATCTCCGGCTGCGCCAGCCGACCGCCGCGACCAACACGACCACCGTGACCACTTGCGCCGTCAGCGGCAACCAGCCGTGCATCAGCGAAAGATGTTGCAGGCGAAACGATCCAGCCGGGTCCGCCAGAAGGGTCGCGGCGATCGTCGTTGAGGTCGTCACGGATTCATCGTTGTTGCCGATCCTGTAAACAGGCTGTGAATTGGCCGCCGGTGGGCTGGGGCAGGGTCAGCGTGGCTTGGCGAGCGGGAACGGCAGCGTCTCGCGGATGCTGCGCCCGGTGATCAGCATGACCACGCGGTCCACGCCGACTCCGAGGCCGCCGGTCGGCGGCATCGCGTACTCCATTGCCTGAAGGAAGTCCTCGTCGAGTTCCATGGCCTCCGGGTCACCGCCCGCGGCGAGCAGCGACTGCTCCTGCAAACGCCTGCGTTGTTCCACCGGGTCGGTCAACTCGCTGTAGGCGGTGCCGAGTTCGACACCCCACGCCACCAGGTCCCAGCGTTCGGCGACGCCGGGAAGACTGCGGTGGGGCCGGGTCAGCGGTGACACCGACGTGGGGAAGTCCTTGTAGAACGTTGGGCGCTCGGTCTGCCCCTCCACCAGGCGCTCGTACAACTCGAGCACGACCGCCCCGGCGTCCCAGTGCGTCAGGTAGGGCACGCCTGCACCGTCGCACAGCGCGCGCAGCCTGCTCAGCTCGGTGCCTGGGTCGATCTCCTCGCCGAGGGCCTCGGACACCGCGCCGTGCACGGTCTTCACCGGCCACGGACCGGAGATGTCGACGGCCTGCAGTGTGCCGTCGGTGTCCCCGGGACGCATCACCACCTGGCTGCCGTTGGCGGCCGCGGCGGCGTTCTGGATCAGCTCGCGGCAGCCGTCGACCCACACGTTGTAGTCGGCGTGCGCCTGGTAGGCCTCCAGCAGCGTGAACTCGGGGTTGTGGCTGAAGTCAACGCCCTCGTTGCGGAATGCGCGGCCGAGCTCGAAGACCCGCTCCACACCACCGACGCAGAGCCGTTTGAGGTAGAGCTCGGGTGCGATTCGCAGATACAGGTCGAGGTCGTAGGCGTTGATGTGCGTCATGAAGGGGCGCGCGTTCGCGCCGCCGTGGATCTGCTGCAGGATCGGCGTCTCAACCTCCAGGAAACCCTTGCCGACCAACGTCTCCCGGATCGAGTGCAGGATGCGGCTACGGGCGGTGATCAGATCACGTGACTCGGTGTTGATGGCGAGGTCGACATAGCGGGTCCGGACCTTGGCCTCGGGATCGGTGAGCCCCTTCCACTTGTCGGGAAGCGGGCGTAGGCACTTGCCGTTCAGGCGCCAGTGGTCCACCAGCAGTGACCGGGCGCCGGATCTGCTGGTGCCCATCGTGCCGGTGACCTCAATCAGGTCGCCGAGGTCGATCGCGTTGGTCACGTCCGCGATGCTGCCCGCGGTCATCCGTGAGTTGTCGAACAGGAGCTGAACCTCGCCTGACCAATCCCGCAGCTGAGCGAACAACACGCCGCCGTAGTCCCGCAACCGCAGTACGCGGCCGGCGACGCTGACGCTCACGTCATCGGTGCCGACGGCCTCGGCGATCGTGTGGCTCGGTGGTCGGCCCACTGGATAGGCATCAATGCCGTTGTCCTGCAATGACTTCAGCTTGGCCATTCGCACGCGGACCTGTTCGGGCAGCCGCGGGGCGTCGTCGCTGCCGTCGTCGCCGTCGATCGTGATGGTGCCGAGGTCGGGCGTGCTGCCATCGTCGTGGAGCAGGCCCGTCCTGGCCAGGTTCTCGGGCACCGAGGAGTGGTGGCCGGTGTGCTGCTTATTGCGCCGACTGAACGGCAGCACCAAGAATCCCTCGGCGATGACGGAGGCGACTCCGACCCGCGGGATGAGGCGGGCGTCCTCGTAGCAGGCGAACCGGGGAACCCACTCGGGTTGGTACTTCATGTTCGACCGGTACAGCGTCTCCAGCTGCCACCAGCGGGAGAAGAACACCAGCAGCGCACGCCACAGTCGCGCCACCGGACCCGCGCCGAGCTGCGCCCCCTCCTCGAAGGCGGACCGGAACATCGCGAAGTTGAGCGAGATGCGGCTGATGCCGATCGCCTCGGCCTGCAGGCACAGCTCGCTGACCATCAACTCGTTGGTGCCATTGGGGGACTGGGGGGACCGCCGCATCAGGTCGAGCGAGACGCCGTTGGTGCCCCACGGGACCAGCGACAGCATTGCGACGACGGTGGCCTGATCACCGTCGCCCTGAATGGCCTCGGCGAGCAGGCAGTCGCCGTCGGCTGGATCGCCCAACCGGCCCAGCGCCATCGAGAATCCGCGCTCGGTCTCGGTGTCGCGCCAGGCGTCGGCCCGCTCGATGACATCGCTCATCTCCTGCGCCGTGAGATCGCGGTGCCGGCGCATCCGCACGGTGAGGCCGGCCCGCCGGGCCCGCGTGACCGCCTGGCGAACGGGCTTCATATCGGGGCCGGACAGCTTGAAACCGTCGGGGTGCAGGATCGCCTCGTCGCCGAGTTCGAGCGCATTGAGTCCTGCGTCGCGGAACGCTTGCGCGGCAGCCGCACTCGCGCCCATCACACCCGGCGCCCAGCCGTAGGACTGGCACAGCTGCAGCCAGGCGGAGATGGCTCCGGGCCACGCCTTGGGGTCACCGACCGGGTCACCGCTGGCCAGGCAGACGCCCACCTCGACGCGGTAGGTGATCGCCGCGCGCCCGTTCGGCGCGAACACCACCGACTTGTCGCGGCGGGTGGCGAAGTACCCCAGCGAGTCGTTCTTGCCGTACAGCGCCAGCAGACCGCGGATCGCGGACTCGTCCTCGCCGGTGAGCGCGTTCTCCGCACGCTGGGACCGGAACAGAACGATCGCCGCGACGACGAGTGCGACCGCCCCGAACAGGCCGAGCAGCGCATTGACGAAGACATGGGGGTGCTGCCCGTCAAACGCGCCCGCATCGACACCGGCGAAGGCGACGACGCGGTTGGCGGCATAGAGCAGGCGGTAGTCGCGCTCGAGTGTGCCGGGGAAGAGCTCCAGCAGGCCCCAGCCGATCAGAATTCCCAACCCCATGCCCGCGAGCAATGTTGCGGCGGCCTTGATCAGTGCGCCGCGACGGACCTTCGCCCAGAACTCACGCCGGGCCAGGACCAGGAACGCGATCGCCGCGACGTGGAATGCCAGGCCGATGACCTCGCCGATCTCGTCCATGACTGGCTCGTCGCCGGCGATCAGGTCGGCGATGTTCACGCCGATGGCCGCCACCATGTAGAGAACGAGGATCCACCAGCCGATCCGCTTGCGGGCCGCCAGTGCCGCCGCCAGCAGTGCCAGCACCACCGCCCACGCGAAGCTGGTGTCCGGGAAGTTGAACAGATAGTCGTTGACGAACTCGCGCGGAATCCTGATGATCCACCGGATCAACGGGGACACGCTGGCGATCAGGGACAGCGTGGCGATGACGCCCACGGTCCAGCCCGCCGCAGCGGGGACCCACCAGTACGTCGAACGCTTGTCGTGTCGTACCGCGGTCAGGGTCATAGGCCGCGAGGATATTCGGTCAGACCGTGAAATGGTGCGAGTGCGGTGGTGACGCGCCTACCAGACGGGACCAGTGAACTTCTCGCCCGGACCGTGGCCTGGCTCGTCGGGCACAGCGCTTGCCTCACGGAAGGCGAGCTGCAGCGATTTCAGCCCGTCACGGACGGGGCCGGCATGCAGGCCCAGGTACTCGACCGAGGCCTGCACCAGTCCGGCCAGCGCTGTGATGAGGCGTCTGGCCTCGTCGAGATCGCGATGCGGGCTCTCGTCGGGATCCTCCGCCGACAAACCGAGCTTCTCCGCGGCGGCGCTCATCAACATGACGGCTGCCCGGGTGATCACCTCGACGGCGGGAATCTCTGCCAGCTCGCGAGTTGGCAGGTCCGCTGCCAGATCGGACGGTTCGGGTGCATCGCTCATGCCTGATATGCTGGCATGCGCGACCGTCCCGGCGTACGCCAGGACAGCAAGTGGAGTCCCACTCCCACCGTTGACCGTACAGGTTCAGCGGTCCGGTCACGGGTATCGAGAGATGCCCGTTCTGCGTAGCGCGCAGACGGCTTCGGCCGTGATCGGTCGGCATTGGGCCCTGCATCTAGCAGGGCTTTCCCCATTTTGGGGGTGCTGACGTTGCGGGCCTCCTCTAAGACGACATAGGAGGCCCCATCAGCACTGAGACACGCATCAACGAGCGCATTCGCGTACCTGAAGTTCGCCTGATCGGACCGGGCGGTGAACAGGTAGGGATCGTGCGCATCGAAGATGCACTCCGCGTTGCCGCTGACGCCGATCTCGATCTCGTCGAAGTAGCTCCAGACGCCAAACCACCGGTTTGCAAGATCATGGACTACGGCAAGTTCAAGTACGAGACGGCTCAAAAGGCACGCGAGTCTCGCAAGAACCAGCAGCAGACCGTCGTCAAGGAACAGAAGCTGCGACCGAAGATCGACCCCCACGACTACGAGACCAAGAAGGGTCACGTAGTCCGCTTCCTCGAGGCGGGGTCCAAGGTCAAGGTCACCATCATGTTCCGCGGACGCGAGCAGTCGCGACCCGAGTTGGGCTACCGCCTTCTGCAGCGCTTGGGCGCCGATGTCGCCGATTACGGCTTCGTCGAGACGTCAGCGAAGCAGGACGGCCGCAACATGACGATGGTGCTGGCGCCGCACCGCGGCGCGAAGACTCGCGCCAAGGCCGCGCACGATGCAGACGCACCGACGGCGCAGCGCGCAAGCGCGCAGCCCGAAAGCGCGCCGCCTGCCGAAGCACCACCGACCGAAACACCACAGAACTGAGGACAACATGCCCAAGGCCAAGACCCACAGCGGCGCATCGAAGCGATTCCGCGTCACCGGTAGCGGCAAGATCGTGCGCCAGAAGGCCGGCAAGCGCCACCTGCTCGAGCACAAGGCGAGCAAGCGCACCCGTCGTCTCGACGGCCGTACGACCGTCGCTGCCAACGACACCGCCCGCGTCAAGAAGATGCTGAACGGCTGACTTCGCCTGTGCGGCCGAACACGGCCCTGACCTGACCCGATCGAGATAGGAACATCCAATGGCACGCGTGAAGCGCGCACTCAACGCCCAGAAGAAGCGGCGTACCATCCTCAAGGCCTCCAAGGGCTACCGCGGCCAGCGCTCGCGGCTGTACCGCAAGGCCAAGGAGCAGCAGCTCCACTCCTTGAACTACGCCTACCGCGACCGTCGTGCTCGCAAGGGTGAGTTCCGCAAGCTGTGGATCTCGCGCATCAATGCCGCGGCCCGCGCCAACGACATCACCTACAACCGGCTGATCCAGGGCCTCAAGGCTGCTGGCATCGAGGTTGACCGCAAGAACCTCTCCGAGATCGCCATCAGCGATCCGGCTGCGTTCACCGCGCTGGTCGAGGCGGCCAAGGCCGCGCTGCCCGAGGATGTCAACGCACCGACCGGTGAGGCCGCCTGAGCCACACCGAAGGGGCATTGACCGAACGTTCCGCCCGGGTGGCGGCGGCGGTCAAACTGCACCGACACGTAGCACGTCGCCGCGCCGCACGCTTCCTGGCCGAGGGGCCAAACCTCGTTGAGGAAGCGCTGCGGCGCGGTTTCGTCGTGGAGGTGTTCGCCACCGACGATGCGCTGGACTGCTTCGGCGCGTTGCTGGTCGATGCGCCGGTGCACCGTGTCACCGACCGCGCCGCAAAGGCGTTGTCCGACACCGTCACACCCGTGGGTCTGGTGGCGGTGTGCACGTTGCCCCAGCCCCAGCTGGCCGACGTCCTGGCCGACGGCCCACAACTGGTCGCCGTCGCCGTCGAGACCTCCGAGCCGGGTAACGCGGGAACCCTGATTCGGCTGGCCGACGCCATGGGCGCCGACGCGTTGGTGCTCGCCGGAAACAGTGTCGACCCGTACAACGGGAAGTGCCTGCGCTCCTCTGCGGGCAGCATTTTCGCGCTTCCGGTGCTGTCGGACCCGGACACTGCGGGCGTCATCGCCGCATTGCGTGGTGTGGGCCTGCAGGTGCTCGCAACCACGCTGGACGGCGAGACCTCACTGTCCGACGCTGATCTGGCGCGACCGACGGCGTGGCTGTTCGGCTCGGAGGCCCACGGTCTCGCACCCGAGGTCGCCGCCATGGCCGACGCGCGTGTGCACATCCCGATGCGCGGGGGAGCGGAAAGCCTGAATGTGGCTGCCGCGGCCGCGATCTGCCTGTACGAGAGTTCCCGCGTGTCCCGCTAGCCGGGCGAGTGCTCAGACGTTCGGTGCCGTGGCCCGGAAGCCGGCGAGCACCACGGCGACGATGCGCTCCGCGTCCTTGCGGGTGAACGGGCGCATGCCGCGGTCGACGATGAGATGCACTGGACCCGAGATCATCTCGCCGAGGAACGAACTATCGACCGGGGGAAGCTCGCCCCGGTCCACGGCGGTGTCCACGCGCCGCTGCATGGCGGCGACGCGCTGGTCGAGAACCTTGGTCAGCGCCTGAACGGTGGAGTGATGACTGGCGGGCTGGATGGCCTGTGCGAGGGTCCGGCCGAACGGCGTTTCCAGGCCACCGGCGAGGGCCAGTAGGAAGTCCACCAGGTCTCGGTGGATGTCGCCGGTGTCGGCGACGGAGGCCAGGTCCTCGGCGTAGCGCAGCAGAGCTTCGACCACCAGCTCCTCGCGGTCGGGCCAGTTGCGGTAGACGCTGGTCTTGTGCACGCCGGCGACCTCGGCGACGTCCTCGTAACGGAAGCCCGCGATACCGTCGCGCGCAACGAGTTCGGCGGTCGCCGCGAGGATCTGCGCTCTCACCCTGGCGTTGCGGCCGCCGGGGCGCCGCGCGGGCGGTCGGTCAGGGATGCCGTTGACCATCGCCGCGCTCACCTCCTGTCCTCCGCTCCGGTGCCGATTGTCGCCAGGTGGGGCATTGCGGTGCAAGCCAGCGGCAAGTACGTTCATTAAAGCAACAAGATGTCGCTTTAATGTGTGGATTGCCCGCCAGTGAGTGACGGCCGATCAGATCGCACGCCCACCTCGACCAATCTGGAGCGCACACGTGAACATCCTTGTCTCAGGGGCGGGTATCGCCGGGCTCGCCTGCGCACGTGAGTTCGCCACCCGCGGCCACGACGTCACCGTTGTCGAGTCCGCCCGCCGCCTCCGGCTCACAGGCACACCCATTGACATCCGAGGCGACGCGGTCGAGGCCGTGGACAGGATGGGACTGCTCGCGAAGATTCGGACGCAACGGGTCCGGATGTCTGAACTCACCCAGTTCATCGACAGCGGGGGCGAGCCGGTTGCCCGGATCCCGATGGCGGAGGTCAGCGACTCCGACGACGACATCGAGCTTCTCCGCGAGGACCTCGTGCTTATCCTCGCCGATGCGGTCCCGGACACCGTGGTCGTTCGCTTTGGCGACTCGATCGAGACGCTGACCGGCGATGTCGACGGTGTCGACGTGCGTTTTGAATCGGGCCGCACCGGGCGGTACGACCTGGTGGTCGGTGCCGACGGCCAGCACTCCGCGGTACGGGGGCTGGTGTTCGGGCCCGAGGAGCACTATCTCCGGCACCTCGGTGTCTACTTTGCTCTCGCCGATCTCCCCGGCGAGGCGCGATCCGAGGGCGCCAACTCGATTTACAACGTCCCCGGCCGGATGGCAGGCGTCTTCCGGTACAACGGCAAGGCCGTTGCGGTCTTCGAGTTCCGCTCGGAGCCGATCGACTACGACCGCAATGACCTGGACGCCCAGAAGAAGATCCTCATCGACGCCTTCTCGGGCTACCGGTCGTGGCGGATCCCTGAGCTGCTCGATGCGGCTCGCGCGGATCCTGGTTTCTTTTTCACCTCCGCGGACCAGATCCACCTACCCTCCTGGCACCGCGGTCGCGTCGTCCTTGTCGGCGACGCCGGGTATTGCCCGGCCTTCCTGTCCGGCCGGGGCACCTCACTCGCACTCACCGGCGCACGCTTTCTCGCCGAAGAACTGGAACGGTGCGGCAACCACACCGCTGCGTTCGCACGGTACGAGGCGCGGCAGCGCCCCTACGTCACCTTCGCTCAGGGCCGTGCCGACAGCGGTCGCGATCGCATGCTGCCGGTGACCTGGGCTGCCATCGCCTCCCGCAATAGGGCGCTGGCGAATGTCCAGTAACGACACGCTGGAAACGGCTGCCCCAGAACACCATTGGAGTAGGCGACTCATCCTCTGGGCGGCGGTCCTGATCCTCGCCAACGTCCTGGCCGACGTGGTCATCGGCTCGCCCATGATGGTTCTGCCCCAGTTGATGGAGCATTTCGACACCGATCAGGCCGCGTGGCTGAACGCGAGTGCGATGCTGGCCGGGGCCATCTGGTCGCCGCTGCTCGCGAAGAGCTCCGACATCTTCGGCAAGCGCCGGATACTCATCGGCACGCTGCTCCTCGCATGCACAGGAGCGCTGGTCTGCCTCGTTGCCCCCAGTATCTGGATCTTCCTGGTGGGCCGCTTCCTTCAAGGTGCCGCCTTCGCCGCGGTCTTCCTCACAGTGGCCCTCGTACGCCAGATCTGTGCCCCGCGTGTTTCGATGGCCGTGGTGGGGCTCGTCACGTCCGGCTCGTCGGTCGTCGGAATCATCGAGCCGTTCCTGATGAAACCGATCATTGATGTGTTCGGCTACCGAAGCGTGTTCGTCGCGGCGGCACTGCTCGCCGCGGCCGCCGCGCTCTGCGTGCGTTCCTTCATCCCGGAGTCGCCGATCCGCAGTGCCGGCCGAGTCGACGTGGGCGGGGCACTCCTACTCGGCGGCGGCCTCGGCGCGGTACTCGCCTACATCAGCCTCGGGCGTGACTTCGGATGGCTGTCCGGTGGCATGGTCGCACTACTGGCGGTTGGTGCGGCCGCAGTGGCCGGTTGGGCGTTTCTCGCGCTGCGGGTAGACGAACCCATCATCGACATCCGGGCGCTGAGCCGTCCGATCCTCCTGACGCTGCTGGCCCTGGTACTGGCAGCGGGGGCCTTCCGGAGCATGCTGCAACTCACGAGTGTCATCGCCCAGGTGCCCCCCGATCAGGGGCTCGGCTACGGGCTGGGCAACGGAGAGGCGATCGCATTGCTGCTCGCCGCGCCCAATCTCGGCATCGTGATCGGCGGTGTGTGCGCCGGATGGATCGCGGGCCGGATCGGTCCCGGGTTTCCCCTCCTGGGGGGCATCCTCATTGGCACCGTGGCGACCTTCGCGATGCTGGCGGGCGTATCAATGTTTCCGATGGCGATCGCCTGCGGCGCCATGCTCGGGATGGCCGCCGGCGCGATCGGCGCGTCCGGTTACAACCTGGCGATCAGCATCGAAGCGCCCGAGCGGCAGGGCACGATCGCCGGTCTGGTGTCGGTCGTCCTCGCCCTCGGCTCGGTCGTCTTCAACTTCGCCGGGGGCGAGGTGCTCAAGGCCACCCAAGTCCCCGGCACCTTCGCCGATGGCGCTCCGGTGAGCTCGGCGACCGGCGTCCACCTCTACGTCGCGATGGCGGGCGTGCTCTTCGTTCTCGCTGCGGTGCCCGCGGCCATGCTGCTACGCAACCGGTAGCGGCCTCAGTCGCTGAGCAGCCCCCGTGCCACGTGGGTGATCTGCACCTCGTTGCTGCCGGCGTAGATCATGAGCGATTTGGCGTCCCTGGCCAGTTGCTCCACCCGGTACTCGGTCATGTAGCCGTTTCCGCCGAACAGCTGGATCGCCTCCATCGCCACGTCGGTGGCCGCCTGGGAGCAGTACCACTTCATTGCCGAGGCCTCCGGCAGCGATATCGACACGCCGTTCTGCGCGGCCTCGATGACGCGGAACAGCATGTTGCGCACGTTCATCCGGGCGACCTCCATCGTCGCCAGCTTGAGCTGGATCAGCTGGAACTGGCCGATCTCCTTGCCCCAGAGGGTGCGCTCCTTGGCGTAGGCGACCGACAGGCGCAGGCACTCCTCGATGACCCCGAGCGCCATGGCCGCCACGCCGATCCGCTCCGACGAGAAGTTCGACTTCGCGCTGTCGCGGCCGTCACCTGACTTGTTGTCCTCGGTCTCGCCGAGCAGCCGGTCGCGACCGAGTCGCACATTGTGGAAGAACAGCTCGCCGGTGCGTGAGCTGTGAATCCCCATCTTGCGGAACGGCTTCGACTGCTCGAACCCCTCCATGCCGCGGTCCAGGACGAAGGTGAGCACCTTGCGGTTGCGCTTATCGGCTCCATCGCCCTCGTCGAGCTTGGCGTAGACCACCACCACGTCGGCGTCGGGACCGTTGGTGATGAACGTCTTCTGGCCGTTGAGGATGTAGTCGTCACCGTCGCGCACCACATAGGACTTCATGCCGCCGAACGCATCCGAACCGGCGTCGGGCTCGGTGATCGCCCAGGCGCCGATCTTCTCGTAGGTCACCAGTCCCGGCAGCCAGCGTTCCTGCTGCGCCAGGGTGCCGCGGGACGCGATGGTGGGCACGGTCAGGCCAAGGCTCACGCCGATGCCGGTGACGACTCCCATGCTGACCCGGCACAGTTCGCTGACCAGAACGAAACCCATTCCGGCCTGATCGCGACCCCCGCCGAACATCCCGCCCGAGGACGACGAGGTGGAGGTCTCACCGCTGCGCAGCTTGGCCAGTCGACGCTCGAGCGACTCCTTGGCCATCACGTCGATACCGAATGTGGAGAACAGCTTTCGGATGATGGGGTAGGGCGCCATCTCGCCGCTCTCGAGGTCGTCGACGTGTGGACGAATCTCCTTGTCGACGAAGTCGCGAACTGCGTCGCGCACGGCAATGTCGACGTCGGACCATTCGAGCATGTATCAAGCTGCCTTTCGTTGCCGGTTGCGAGCGGGGCGCAGGCCGGTGAGGGAGAACGTGGTGTGCACCAGGGATCCCGCGCGTTCGAACAGTGACCGCGGACGCGGCACGTAGTGCATGGGGAGGTCGCGGCGGTCCCGCGGCGGGGCGGTGAAGCCCGGCGCCTCGACCAACGGCGCATCCTGGGGCAGTCGGCCCTCGGCCCGCCGGTACGCCGCCAGTGCCCGCGGGTGCAATCGGACCTCCTCGGGAACGGCGACGAACGCGATCTCGACGAGCTTGCCGAACAGACGCAGCACCACCTCGTCGCTCGGTGTCCACCGCATTCCCGCCTTCTCGCGGACGACCGGGTCGAACAGCCCCGCGGCGATCCAGCGCTGGCTGGCCACGAGGGGTTTGAACATCTGGTCCCAGACGGGCGTCGGCATCAGAACGAAGCGCGGCTTGGGAATCCGGATGGTGAAGATGTCGAGTGTGGCGCGGTTGATCTCGAGGTCGTCACGGCACGTGCGTTCCCAGTACTCGCAGAACTCCTCCCACGTCTTCGGGACCGGACGCATGCTCATGCCGTACATGCGGTACCACTGCACGTGCTCGTCGAAGAGCTGCCGCTTCTCGGCCTCGGTCAGTCCGCCGCAGAAGTACTCGGCGCATTTGATGATCATCATGAAGAACGTGGCGTGCGCCCAGTAGAACGTCTCGGGGTCCAGGGCGTGATAGCGCCGCCCCGTCGCGTCAACGCCCTTGATGGTGTCGTGGTAGCCCCGGATCTGCGCGCCGGTCTGGGCGGCTCGGTCGCCGTCGTACACGACGCCCATGATCGGGTACACCGAGCGGGCGACGCGCTGCAGCGGCTCGCGCAACAGGATCGAGTGGTCCTCGACGCCCGCGCCAAGCCCGGGGTACATGTTCTGGATGGCTCCGATCCACACGCCCATCATTCCGGTGCGCAGGTCACCGAAGTACTTCCAGGTGAGGGAGTCGGGGCCCAGGGGATCGTGGGCGTCAACGGCATTGTGAGGGCCGCCGGCGTGCTCGGCGGCGTGGATCTTCGTTGATCTCGGGGCGTTCCTGGTCATGGTGTCCTCGCTGAGTGCCAGCCATGGTTGTTCCGCCACGATATTCGTGACAACGCGCGTTGTCCACGATTGCGGGCGCGTCGGACCGCAACTGTTATCTGGCCGCGACGTGGTGTGAATGCAGGGCCGCGTAGATTCTTTGAGGCTCAATCCGAGCACCTAACGCAGCAGTCAACGAAAGCCATCATGCCCGAGGATCAGAACACAGACATTCCGCCGAATCACCTCTCCATCGATCCGCGCAGCCCCTTCTACAGCGAAGAAGCTCTCCGCCGCGACGTGGGCATTCGTTTCAATGGCATCGAGAAAACCAACGTTCACGAATACAACGTGGCCGAAGGTTGGGTGCGTGTTGAAGTCCCTACGGCAAAGGATCGCCGCGGAAATCCCATGGTCGTCAAGCTCAGTGGCACGGTCGAACCCTATTTCCGCTGAGTAAAGCGACGGTGCCCGTCAGGGATGGCGATCCGACGAAACGCCGTTGACAACCAGATCGATCACGCCGTCGGCAACCTCGCGAATCTCCTTGTCTGAGCTGATGACGTTGTGCAGCATCGCCGCCATCATGATGGCGCCGAAGATGCTCATCGCACCGGTTTGGGGGTCCGGGAGCGGTCGAAGCGAACCATCGTCGGCGCCGGCTTCCAGCACGCGAGCGATTGGGTCGTAGAAGGCGTCTTGAACTGCACTCGCGAGCTCCGGTAGGCGAATGGCGCGTCCGAGGTCTCCGACGAGTGCGCGGCTCGATCCGGGCCGGTTCATCGTGTGCTCGATCTGGACGGCAATCACTGCTATCAGTCGCTCTCTGCCGAGCCCCGGTGCATCGGCAGCATCAGCCACTTCGCGTGCCAGCAGCGAGAGCGAGTCACGCAACAGGAACGACAGGATTTCGTCCTTGCCCGCGAAGTAGTAGTACAGCGTCGCCTTCGGCACGCCGGACGCCGCGGCGATGTCCTCGATCTTGGTGTTCGCGAGCCCGCTGGTGGCGATGAGATCGGCTGCCGCATACAGCTTGTTCGCCACCGATGCGGGCACAGCGCGTCCACCCTGTTCTGCCACGGACGCAGTCTACGACGGTTGGGCGCGAAGGTTGTACTTTGAGTGCAAACTGTTAGTTTGAAGCGATGTTCGGTCGATTGCAGGGGACGCGATGACTACAGCTGATGTGGTGGTAGTCGGCTACGGCGCTGCGGGTGTGTGTGCCGCCTTGGAGGCCCGGTCCCGCGGCGCCGATGTCCTGGCCCTCGACCGGTTCAACGGGGGTGGGGCTACGCAGATGTCCGGGGGGATCATCTACGCCGGTGGTGGAACGTGGGTTCAGCGTGCAGCGGGACTCGACGACACCAGCGACGCCATGTTCGCGTATCTGCATGCGGAGATCGGAGATGCCGTCCGGCCCGAGACCTTGCGGCGCTTCGTTGACTCCAGTCCGGGAATGATCGATTGGCTCTCTGCCCACGGCGTCCCGTTCGAAGCCTCGGTGTGTCCATACAAGACGTCGTATCCGAACAACAAGTACTACCTGTACTACTCAGGCAGCGAGAACTCCGGGCGCTTTCGCTCCGTCACTGCGCCGGTGCAGCGGGGGCATAGGGCCAAGGGGCCGGGCGCGTCGGGGAAGATGATCTTTCAGCCGCTCGCCGCGGCAGCGGAACGGAACGGTGTCCGTGTCCAGTTGCACACCCGCGCAATGTCATTGCTGACCGACGCGGACGGTGTGGTGGTCGGTGTACGGGTGGCCACGCTCGCCGAGGCGCCTGCGTGGGTCCGGCGTCGTTACCGTACCTACGCCGCCCTTGCGGTGAAGCCGGGTATCTACTACGAGCCGCTGCGCACGGCGATGGAGCACAACCTGGCCCGCTTGGAGCGAAAGTATGCCCGCACCGTCGATATTCACGCACGCAAGGCAGTGATCCTGACGGCAGGCGGGTACATCGCCAACCAGGACTGGATCGCCGAGCATGCGCCCGCCTACCGCGAGGGGCTCCGGCTCGGCACCACCGGAGACGACGGCAGCGGTATCAGCCTGGCCACCGACATCGGTGCGGCCGTCGATCGCCTCGACAATGTGTCGGCATGGCGATTCATCACACCTCCGAGCGCATTTCTGGGGGCGCTGGTGGTCAACGCGCGCGGGCAACGGATCATCGACGAGACCCGCTACGGCGCGGCACTGGGTCATGCCATGATCCAGGACCACGGCGGCAAAGGGTGGATTCTCGCCGACCACCGGCTGCTCACGCAGGCGCGCGCTGACCTTGCGCAGCAGGCGATCTGGTTCCAGAGGCTCCAGATGGAGGCGATGTTGCGCACCGACAGCGTTCGCGCGGACACACTCGAGGGCGTGGCCGCCAAGGCCGGCGTCGACCCGGTTGGGCTGCGGGAGACAGTGGCGGCCCACAATGACGCTGCCGCTGCCGCAGCGCCTGACCCGATGGGTAAGCCGGCTGAATTCGTCCGCCCGGTGGGAGAGGGCCCGTTCGTTCTGATCTCACTGTCGGTGAAACGAAGCGTCATCAACCCGACTCCGATGTTCACCCTCGGCGGACTGGTGGTCGACGAAGACACCGGAGCAGTCACGACCCCGACTGGTGAATCGATTCCCGGCCTGTACGCGGCGGGGCGGACAGCCATCGGAGTCTGCGCCAACTCCTACGTCAGCGGGCTGTCCATCGCCGATTGTGTGTTCTCAGGGCGGCGCGCAGCAGAACACGCCGTTCAACAATCCCCGGTCACATCCTGACGGCGAGATGTGGTTCATGGCACGTCAAGATCGGGTGACCAGCGACTTGTCTCGGTAGGGGTGTGACCTCTGACATCGTCGTTGCCGCTCATTCGAGCGGGCACCTAGGGTGGCGCTGTGGATGCCGAATCGTTCGAGGGGCGATCCGGTGGGCTGGACGACGCAGATTCGGACCCCGGGGCACAGCGTATCGACTCCGGTTACGGCGTCAAGGGGCCGCTGGGGTGGCTGAAGGCCACCAATCACAGCCCGGGCGTGGTCGCCTTCGTCCGGCGTGCGCGCCGCGCGCTTCCCGGTGATCCGGATTTCGGCGATCCGTTGTCGGCCTCGGGTGTGGGTGGCCCCCGCGCCGCCGCGCGGGCGGCCGACCGGCTTCTGGACCGCGACGCGGCGTCGCGCGAAGTCAGCCTGGGGGCACTGCAGGTATGGCAGGCCCTGACCGAACGGGTGTCGGGCCAGCCTGCCAACCGTGAGGTGACGCTCGTCTTCACCGATCTGGTCGGGTTCTCCGACTGGGCGCTCGGCGCAGGCGATGACGCCACGCTGCGGCTGTTGCGGCGGGTCGCCCAGGTCATGGAGCCCCCTCTGCTGGCTGCGGGCGGGCAGATCGTCAAGCGGATGGGCGACGGCACCATGAGCGTGTTCGCCGATCCCGCAACGGCCATCGGAGCCGTGCTCACCGCCATGGACGCCGTCAAAGGTGTTGACGTGGGCGGCTATACGCCGCGCGTGCGGGCAGGCGTGCACACCGGTCGGCCGCAGCGGATCGGTTCGGACTGGCTCGGTGTCGACGTCAACATCGCCTCGCGCGTCATGGACCGGGCGACCCGGGGCGGGCTCGTGGTGTCCGGTGCGACGTTGGAGCGGATCTCGGCGGACAAGTTGGACTCGCTGGGCGTCTCCGTCAAACGTGTTCGCAAGCAACTGTTCTCGCAAAAGATCGCCGGCGTCCCCGAGGACCTCGTCATGTACTGGGTGAAGTCGCGCGTAGGCGTGGCGGGCGAAGTCGTGGACGACGGGGCGGCTCCGGGGGCGTAGCTCGACTGTCGTGGGCGTGCCTCTACCCCTGGGCTCCGACAATTTCAGCGTACGAACACGGAGTTATCCACAGTCGCGAATTCATCCACAACCAGCGGCTTTCCTGGTGGCGCATGCTCGCGTACGGACGTAAATTCGTACACATGTTCGATGAATTGGTGGCCGAGGCCTCCTCTGCACGTGGGGGTGCAGCGATCGGAGCGTGGGCGCGGGTGGAGGCCGCGGCGTGCGCTCGCAGGCTTACGGCAATGGTCGCGATGCTCGATGCGCGCCAGTCTGCCGATGACTCCGTCGAGCGTGAGCAGTGGTATCTGGACAACTGGGGTGCGGTCTGTGCCGAGATCGGCGCCGCCCAACAGATCACCTCCGCGTCCGCCTCCAGACAGCTGTTGGTGGCCACTTCACTGCGCGACCGGCTACCCAAGGTGGCTGCGGTGTTCGCCGACGGTGGCCTGACCTACCAGCTGGCGTCGACCATCGTGTGGCGCACGGCAGCGATCAAGGATCCCCACGCGCTACGCGCGGTGGACACCGAGATCTCAGAGGCATTGTCCGAGTGGCCGGCGCTGTCGCAGCAGAAGATGGTCGACGCGATCGACGTGTTCGTCATCCGCCACGACCCCCACGCACTGCGCCGCACCCAGAACCGCGCCCGCGGCCGATCAGTGGACATCGACATCGACGACGCCTCGGGCCTGGCGACACTGTGGGGTGAGTTGTTCGCCCACGACGCCAAGGCCCTCGACCAACGTCTGGACACCCTGGCCGGCACGGTCTGCGGCAGCGACCTGCGAACCATCGATCAGCGCCGGGCTGATGCCCTCGGCGCACTGGCTCACGGGGCTGACCGGTTGGCGTGCCTGTGCGGCCAATCCGAGTGCGAGGCGGCGGCACCGGCCCCGAGTTCTACCGTGATCTATGTGGTCGCTCACGACGACACCATCACCGACCAGAGCGAGGGCACCGAACGGCAGGATGCGGCCCTCGACGGTGTGCAGTCCCGGCTGTTCGACAGGCCGGTGCGCGAACTCACCCTGGCCGAGGCACTGCACGATGCCGACCCCGGCGAGCCCGCGGCCACCCGTCCCGGCGTGATGCTCGGCGGTCCGGTTGTGCCGGGGCCGATCGTCCGCCGCCTCGCACTGCAGGCCGTGATCAAACGCATCATCCATCCCGGCGACAGACCACCCGAGCCCCGATACGTTCCGTCGACGACGCTGGCTGACTTCGTGCGCTGCCGCGATCTGACGTGTCGATTCCCGGGTTGCGACGTACCGGCCGAGCGCTGCGACCTCGACCATACGATCCCGTATCCGGTGGGTTCGACGTGTGCGTCGAACCTCAAGTGCCTGTGTCGTTTTCATCATTTGCTCAAGACGTTCTGGAACGGGCCCAAAGGTTGGCGCGACCGCCAACTACCTGACGGAACGGTCATCTGGACCACACCGGGCGCGCAGACCTACCGCACCCGGCCCGGCAGCCACCTGCTCTTCCCCGCACTGTGCAAACCCACCGCACCCGTGCCGACGCCGCACACCGAAACCGCAGGGTCCGCCATCACCAACTCCGGCCTGCGCATGCCGCGCCGGGACACCACCCGGGCCGAGGCCCGCAAGCGCCGCATCGACGAGGAGCGCCGAGAGAACGAAGAGGCCGCGATACTCACGATGCCCGACTCAAACCCGCCGTTCTAATGCCTGCGGGCTTAGGTGAACTCGTCGGCGGACGCCTCGATCCAGTCCGAGCGCCACGCCTCGGGCGGATCGTCGAGCAACTCGCCCGGCATCAGCCACTCGTAGATCTCGGCGTAGGTCCGCGTGCGCTGGCCCTCGATGCGGCGGTTCAACATCGCCGGGGACAGTTCGTGAAAACCGGCCAGTCCCATCGATGCCACGATCTGCGCGGCGCTGGCGACAGTGGCCTGCTGGTAGTTGAATGCCCGGGTGCTCTTGTCCGGCACGTCGAGGGCCCGGGCACGGGCTGGATCCTGGGTGGCGACGCCGGTGGGACAGTGGTTGGTGTTGCACTTCAGCGCCTGGATGCAGCCGACGGCGAACATCATCGCCCGCGCTGACATCGTGAAGTCCGCACCCTGGCAGATGCGGCTGACGATGTCGACGCCGCTGGCCACCTTGCCCGACGCGCCGACCCGGATACGGTCGCGGAGTCCGGTGCCGACCAGACAGTTGTGCACCAGCATCAGGCCCTCGGTCAGTGGCATGCCGACGTGGTCCTCGAACTCCTGCGGCGCGGCGCCGGTACCGCCCTCGCCGCCATCGACGATCACGAAGTCGGGGGCGATGCCGGTCGCGATGATCGCCTTGCAGATCGACAAGAACTCGGTGCGGGCGCCGACGCACAGTTTGAACCCGATCGGCTTGCCGCCCGACAGTCGGCGCAGCGTCGCGATGAACGCGACGAACTCGGTCGGCGTGCTGAACGCGCTGTGCGAAGGCGGGGACACCACCGTCCTGCCCACCGGCACGCCGCGGGTGGCCGCGATCTCGGGACTGACCTTGGCGCCCGGCAGCACGCCCCCGAGGCCGGGTTTGGCGCCCTGGGACAGCTTGATTGACACCGCCTTCACCGACGGCAGCCGAGCTTTCTCGGCGAATGTGGCGGCGTCGAAGCGCCCGTCGGCATCGCGGCAGCCGAAGTAGCCCGAGCCGATCTCCCAGATGAGGTCGGCGCCGCCGCGCAGGTGGTAGGGGCTGATGCCACCCTCGCCGGTGTCGTGGGCGAAACCGCCCCGTGCGGCGCCGCCGCTGAGGGCCTCGATCGCCTGGGCCGACAAGGCGCCGAAGCTCATCGCCGAAACGTTGAGCAGCGCAATGTCGTACGGCGCCGCGCAGTCGGGGCCGCCGAGCCGCACCCTGGGCTGCAGGTCCTTGGCCAAGGACGCCCGGATGGAATGCCGAAGGAACTCGTAGCCGACTGCGTTGACGTCGCGTTCGGTGCCGAATGGCTCGTCGCCCTTGGTGGCCTTCGCCCGCTCGTAGACCAGGTCGCGGGTCTCCCGGTCGAACGGGGCTGCCTCGGTGTTGGATTCGATGAAGTACTGGCGGATCTCGGGGCGGATCAACTCCATCACGAAGCGGACGTGACCCAGGATCGGATACACACGCAGGATGGTGTGCCGGGTCTGGATCAGATCCCACGTCCCGAGCGCGGCCAGCCCCGCGAGCACTGTGGCCGGAACCATCCACCAACTGGAAACGGCGAGGGCGGCGAACACCGCCAGCGCGGATACACCCCACACACCTGCGACGATCAAAGGCCGCGTGATCACCGCGTGAGGGTAGCGCGGGTCACACCTGTCCCGTAGCTATGATCTCCGGGTGGCTGATCAGCCCGTGGTAAAGCCGGGATCAACTGGACCGTCCGAGCAAGCGCTGACCGAAGCCGTCAGCGCGGCCCGGCGTGCCTTCGACGCCGCGTCCGATCTCGAGGCGCTGGCGCGCGCCAAGACCGATCACCTCGGTGACAAGTCGCCGATCGCGCTGGCTCGTCAGGCGCTGGGCTCGCTGCCCAAGACCGAGCGCGCCGATGCCGGCCGCCTCGTCAACGTGGCCCGCACCGAGGCTCAGGCCGCCTACGACGAACGCCTCGAGGCGCTGCGCCTCGAACGGGACGCGGCGGTGCTGGTCGCCGAGCGCATCGACGTGACCCTGCCCTCCACGCGTCAGCCGATCGGTGCACGGCACCCGATCACGATCCTGGCCGAGCACGTCGCCGACACCTTCGTGGCCATGGGCTGGGAACTGGCCGAGGGACCCGAACTCGAGACCGAGCAGTTCAACTTCGACGCCTTGAACTTTCCTCCCGACCATCCGGCGCGCAGTGAGCAGGACACGTTCCACATCGCACCCGAGGGGTCGCGCCAGGTGTTGCGCACGCACACCTCGCCGGTCCAGATCCGGGCACTGCTGGAGCGTGAGCTGCCCGTGTACATCGTGTCGATCGGCAGGACGTTCCGCACCGATGAACTCGATTCGACGCACACGCCGGTGTTCCACCAGGTCGAGGGACTCGCGGTGGACCGCGGCCTGACGATGGCGCACCTCAAGGGCACGCTCGACTCGCTGGCCCGGGCGGAGTTCGGCCCCGCGGGTCGGACCCGCTTCCGGCCGCACTTCTTCCCGTTCACCGAGCCGTCCGCCGAGGTGGACGTCTGGTTCGAGAACAAGAAGGGTGGGCCGGGCTGGGTGGAATGGGGCGGTTGCGGCATGGTCAATCCAAACGTGTTGCGCGCCTGCGGTATCGACCCGGACGAGTATTCGGGCTTCGCGTTCGGCATGGGCCTGGAGCGCACACTTCAGTTCCGCAACGGCATCCCCGACATGCGTGACATGGTCGAGGGTGACGTGCGGTTCTCGCTTCCGTTCGGGGTGGGGGCCTGATGCGCCTTCCGTACAGCTGGCTGCGCGAGATCGTCTCAGTCGGCGCACCGGGTTGGGACGTGAGTCCCGAGGAACTCGAGCAGACCTTCATCCGCATCGGTCACGAGGTCGAGGACATCATCCCGGTCGGCTCGGTCACGGGACCGTTGACCGTTGGCAGAGTTGTCGAGATCGAGGAACTCACCGAGTTCAAGAAGCCCATACGTGCATGCAAGGTCGACGTGGGCGCGCAGAACCTCGACGGTGAGTCGCGTGACATCGTCTGCGGAGCAAGCAATTTCAAGGTCGGCGATCTGGTGGTCGTGGCTTTGCCCGGCACCACGCTGCCTGGTGACTTCACCATCGCCAAGCGTAAGACCTACGGCCGCACCTCCGACGGCATGATCTGCTCGTCGTCCGAGCTGAACCTGGGCTCCGACCACGCCGGCATCATGGTTCTGCCGCCCGGCACCGCGGAGCCCGGCGCCAACGCCATCGACGTCCTCGGTCTGGATGACGTGGTGTTCGACCTCGCGATCACCCCGGATCGCGGTTACTGCCTGTCCGTCCGTGGCATGGCTCGCGAGATCGCCTGCGCCTACGACCTCGACTTCGTCGACCCCGTTGACACCATCCCCGCACTGCCCGCCGAGGGCGAGGCGTGGCCGTTGACCATTCAGCCGGGCACCGGTGTGCAGCGCTTCGGCCTTCGCCCCGTGACGGGCATCGACCCGACTGCGGTGTCGCCGTGGTGGATGCAACGCCGTCTGCTGCTGAGCGGAATCCGGTCCATCTCCCCGGCCGTCGACGTGACCAACTACGTCATGGTGGAGATCGGTCACCCGATGCACGCCCATGACCGCAAGCTCATCACCGGCGGGTTCGATGTCCGCTTCGCGAAGCCGGGGGAGACGGTCGTCACCCTCGACGGCGTCCAACGCACACTCGATCCGGGCGACGTTCTCATCGTCGACGACGTCGCGACGGCGGCGCTCGGCGGTGTGATGGGCGCAGGCACCACCGAGGTGCGCGAGAGCACAACCGACGTGCTGTTGGAGGCGGCGGTCTGGGACCCCGCGACGGTATCCCGGACGCAGCGCCGTCTGCACCTGGTGAGCGAGGCGAGCCGGCGCTACGAGCGCACCGTGGATCCGGCGATTTCGGTTGCCGCCCTTGATCGTTGCGCCGCGCTGCTGGCTGATATCGCAGGCGGCACGTTGGAACCGACACTGACGGACTGGCGCGGTGACCCGCCGCGCGAGGACTGGTCACCGGCGCCGGTGAGCATGGCACTGGACCTGCCTGACCGGACCGCGGGTGTGGCCTATGCCGAGGGCGCCACCGTGCGCAGGCTCACCCAGGTGGGTGGCCGGGTGAGCAGTCACGACGGCCAGATCACGGTGACACCGCCCAGTTGGCGACCCGACATGAGGGAACCCGCGGACCTCGTCGAGGAGGTGCTCAGGCTCGAGGGCCTCGAGCTGATCCCGTCGATTCTGCCGGCGGCACCCGCTGGTCGTGGTCTCACACCCGGCCAGGTGCGCCGGAGGGCGATCGGAAAGTCGCTGGCGCTCAACGGTTTCGTCGAGATCCTGCCGACACCGTTCCTGCCCGCTGGCATCTTCGATGCGTGGGGCCTGGCGCCCGACGATCCACGCCGCGCCGCAATGACGGTGCTCAACCCGCTGGAGGCCGATCGGCCCCAGCTGGCGACCACGCTGCTGCCCGGCATGCTGGAGGCGTTGGTGCGCAACGTTTCCCGTGGTGCCGCCGACGTCGCATTGTTCGCCATCGAGCAGGTGGCGCTGGCGACACCGCAGACCCGTGCGCTCGACCCGATCCCGGTTGATCGCAGGCCCACCGCCGCGGAGATCGCCGCGATCGACGACTCGCTGCCGCGTCAGCCGCTGCACGTGGGTGCCGTCATGGCCGGACTCCGCGAACCCGCCGGTCCGTGGGGTGCGGGGCGGCCGGTGCAGGCCACCGATGCCTTCGAGGCAGTGCAGATCATCGCGCGGGCCTGCAATGTCGACGTCACGCTGCGGGCGGCCCAAGAGCTGCCGTGGCATCCCGGCCGCTGCGCTGAGGTTCTACTCGGGGACCAGGTCGTCGGATACGCCGGCGAGTTGCACCCCGCGGTGATCGAGCGGACCGGCCTGCCTAAGGGCACGTGTGCCGTCGAACTCGATCTCGACGCGGTGCCCACCGTGGAGCGACTGCCCGTGCCCGCCGTGTCGCCGTTCCCGGCGGTGTTCCAGGACGTCAGCCTCGTTGTCGATGACACAGTGGCGGCCCAGGATGTCGTGGACGCGGTGCGAGAGGGCGCCGGAAAGCTCGTCGAGGACGTCCGACTGTTCGACGTGTACGTCGGCCCGCAGGTCGGTGAGGGGCGCAAGTCACTCGCTCTGGCCCTGCGGTTCCGCGCGCCCGACCGCACGTTGACCGAGGATGAGGCCAGTGCCGCGCGCGACGCCGCGGTGGCTCTGGCTGCCGAGCGTGTCGGCGCCGTCCAGCGCAGGTGATCCGCCCCGCCCACGAACCGAATAATCAGTTTGCATCCGAATGCATAACCATGCAGAATTGTGCGATGACCTCAGTGGCCATCGCCGGTGCCAGCGGATACGCGGGCGGCGAGATCCTTCGTCTCCTCCTGGGACACCCCGCCTACGCTGACGGACGCCTGAGAATCGGTGCGTTGACCGCCGCGGCCAGTGCCGGCACCCACCTCACCGAGCACCATCCCCACCTGCTTCCCCTGGACGACCGCGTGCTCGAGGCCACGACCGTCGAGGTGCTGGCCGGTCACGACGTCGTGTTCCTGGCCCTGCCCCACGGGCACTCGGCCGAACTGGCCGAGCAGCTGGGCCCCGACACGCTCATCGTGGACTGCGGTGCGGACTTCCGGCTCACCGACGCGGGCGCATGGGAGCGGTTCTACGGCTCGCCGCACGCGGGCAGCTGGCCGTATGGCCTGCCCGAGCTGCCGGGCGGACGCGAGGCGCTGCAGAACACCAAGCGCATCGCCGTCCCCGGCTGCTACCCGACCGCGGCACTGCTCGCACTGCTGCCCGCCGTCGCCGCTGACCTTGTCGAGCCGGCCGTCACCGTGGTCGCGGTGAGCGGCACATCCGGTGCGGGCCGCGCCGCGAAGGTCGACCTGCTCGGCGCCGAGGTGATCGGCTCGGCGCGGGCGTACAACATCGCCGGCGCGCACCGGCACACCCCCGAGATCGCGCAGGGTCTGCGCACGGTCACCGACCGCGACGTCACCGTGTCGTTCACGCCGGTCCTGATCCCGACGTCGCGGGGCATCCTCGCGACCTGCACGGCGCGGACCACGGCATCGACATCGGAGATCCGCGCGGCCTATGAGAAGGCCTACGGTGCCGAGCCTTTCGTTCACCTGCTGCCCGAGGGCCGGTTGCCCAAGACCGGCGCGGTGGTCGGCAGCAACGCCGCGCAGATCGCCGTCGCCGTCGACCCCGACGCGGGGGTCCTGGTGGCCCTGTGTGCGATCGACAACCTCGTCAAGGGAACCGGCGGCGCAGCAGTGCAGTCGATGAACCTGGCGCTGGGATGGCCAGAGACTGAAGGACTTTCGACCGTGGGAGTGGCGCCGTGACAACAACCGAGAACATCGTTCGGACTCAGGGTGTGACCGCCCCCGCGGGTTTCCGCGCGACCGGTATCGCGGCGGGAATCAAGGCATCCGGAGCGCGCGACCTCGCGCTGGTCGTCAACGAGGGACCCGATCTGGCCGCGGCCGCGGTGTTCACCCGCAACAAGGTGCGGGCGGCTCCGGTGCTGTGGACCCAGCAGATCATGTCCACGGGGCGACTGCGCGCGGTGATCCTCAACTCCGGTGGCGCCAACGCGTGCACCGGACCCGGCGGCTTCCAGGACACCCATGCCACCGCGGAGGCGGTCGCGGACGCACTGTCGGACTGGGGTACCGAGACCGGGGCAATCGAGGTCGCCGTCTGCTCGACGGGCCTGATCGGCGACCGCCTGCCGATGGACAAGATGCTGACCGGGGTCCAGGACGTCGTGCACGAGATGGCCGGCGGTCTCACCGGTGGAACCGAAGCGGCGCAGGCGATCATGACCACCGACACCGTGCCCAAGCAGGTTGCGCTGCACCATCGGAACAACTGGACCGTCGGCGGCATGGCCAAGGGTGCCGGGATGCTGGCGCCGTCGCTCGCCACCATGTTGTGTGTCATCACCACCGACGCCGTCGCCGATGCCGAGGCGCTGGATCGGGCGCTGCGCAAGGCGGCCGGACGCACCTTCGACCGACTCGACGTCGACGGCAGCTGCTCCACCAACGACACAGTGCTGCTGCTGGCGTCCGGCGCAAGCGCCGTCACGCCGACACAGGATGAACTCGATGCCGCGATCCTCGCGGTGTGCGACGACCTGTGCGCACAACTTCAGGCCGACGCCGAGGGCCTGACCAAGCGCGTCGCGGTCACGGTCACCGGTGCCGCCACCGAGGACGACGCCGTGGCGGCCGCCCGCGTGATCGCCAGGGACAGCCTGGTCAAGACCGCGCTGTTCGGGTCCGACCCCAACTGGGGCCGGGTGCTGGCCGCAGTGGGCATGGCACCCGTCGAACTCGATCCCGACCGGATCACCGTGTCGTTCAACGGCTCCCCGGTCTGCGTGGACGGTGTGGGCGCTCCGGGTGCGCGTGAGGTCGATTTGTCGGGTACCGACATCGAGGTCGTCGTGCACCTCGGCATCGGCACGGGCGAGGCGACCATCCGCACCACCGACCTGTCCCACGCGTACGTCGAGGAGAACTCGGCCTACAGCTCATGAGCATCCCGACCGAGACGATTCCCACCGCGACCAAGGCCGCCGTCTTCGCCGAGGCGCTGCCCTGGCTGAAGCAGCTGAACGGCAAGATCGTCGTGGTCAAGTACGGCGGCAACGCCATGACCGACGACGTCCTCAAGACCGCATTCGCCGCCGATATGGCATTCCTGCGCAACTGCGGTATCCATCCCGTCGTCGTGCACGGGGGCGGCCCGCAGATCAGCGCGATGCTGAAGCGACTCGGCCTGGAGGGCGAGTTCAAGGGCGGATTCCGGGTGACCACCCCCGAGGTGCTCGACGTCGCGCGGATGGTGCTGTTCGGCCAGGTCGGTCGTGAACTGGTCGGCCTCATCAACGCCCACGGCCCATACGCGGTGGGCATCACCGGCGAGGACGCCCATCTGTTCACCGCCATCCGCCGCAGCGTCATGGTCGACGGCGTGGCGACCGATATCGGCCTCGTCGGCGACGTCGAGAGGGTCGACACCTCGGCGGTGCTCGATCTGATCAAGGCCGGACGCATCCCGGTCGTCTCGACCATCGCTCCCGATACCGACGGTGTGGTGCACAACATCAATGCCGACACGGCTGCCGCGGCGCTGGCCGAGGCTCTCGGCGCGGAGAAGCTGCTGATGCTGACCGACGTTGAGGGGCTCTACACCCGCTGGCCCGACCGTGATTCGCTGGTCAGCGAGATCGACGTGGCGGCGCTGACCGGGCTGCTGCCGACACTCGAGTCCGGCATGGTGCCCAAGATCGAGGCGTGCCTGCGTGCGGTGGGAGGCGGCGTCCCGAGCGCCCACGTCATCGACGGTCGCGTCGAGCACTGCGTGCTGGTCGAACTCCTCACCGATGAGGGTTCCGGAACAAAGGTGGTGCCCAGATGACCTCCAACACCGAGGCGCTGCAGGCGCGGTGGCGGGCCGTGATGATGGACAACTACGGCACACCACCGGTGGCGTTGGCCTCAGGTGACGGCGCGGTGGTGACCGATGTCGACGGCAAGTCCTACGTCGACCTCCTTGGCGGTATCGCGGTCAACGTCCTCGGGCATCGCCACCCGGCTGTGATCGAGGCGGTGACCCGGCAGCTCAACACACTGGGCCACACGTCGAACCTGTACGCCACCGAACCCGGCGTCGCTCTCGCCGAGGCGCTGGTCGCGCATCTCGGCGCCGACACCCACGCGCGGGTGTTCTTCGCCAACTCCGGTACCGAGGCCAACGAGGTTGCGTTCAAGATCTCGCGGCTGACCGGCCGGACCAAACTGGTTGCCGCGCAAGGCGCCTTCCACGGTCGCACCATGGGATCGCTCGCGCTGACGGGGCAGCCCACCAAGCAGGCCCCGTTCGAGCCGCTGCCCGGCGACGTCACCCACGTCCCGTATGGCGACGTCGAGGCACTGTCGGCCGCGATCTCCGACGAGACCGCGGCGGTGTTCCTCGAGCCGATCATGGGGGAGGGCGGCGTGGTGACACCGCCGGCCGGATACCTCGTCGCCGCACGGGAACTCACCGCGCGCCACGGTGCGCTGCTGGTGCTCGACGAGGTGCAGACCGGTGTCGGACGTACCGGAACCTTCTACGCCCACCAGCACGATGGCATCACGCCCGACGTCATCACCCTGGCGAAGGGCCTCGGCGGCGGGCTGCCGATCGGCGCGTGCCTGGCCATCGGCGAGGCGGCGGACCTGCTCACACCGGGGCTGCACGGCAGCACATTTGGTGGCAACCCCGTGTGCACGGCCGCGGCGCTGGCGGTGCTCAAGACCTTGGCCGACGACGACCTCATGTCACACGCCGACGCTCTGGGCAAGACGCTGGAGCACGGTATCGAGTCGATCGGGCATCCACTGGTCGATCACGTGCGTGGCCGTGGGCTGCTGCGCGGCATCGTGCTGACCGCGCCGCGGAGCAAGGACATCGAGGGCGCCGCCCGGGACGCGGGCTTCCTGGTCAACGCCGCCGCCCCCGACGTCGTCCGGCTCGCCCCGCCCCTGGTGGTCACCGACGCGCAGATCGATGCGTTCCTGACCGCGTTACCCGCAATCCTGGACAGTGCCGTTGAGGCTGCCAACAAGACCGCCCTGGAGGCACCGTGACACTGCGACACTTCCTGCGCGATGACGATCTGACCCCCGGCGAGCAGGCCGAGGTGCTGGCGCTGGCCGCCGAGCTCAAGAAGGCGCCGTTCAGCGCCCGCCCGCTCGAGGGACCCCGCGGCGTCGCCGTGATATTCGAGAAGAACTCGACCCGCACCAGGTTCTCGTTCGAGGTGGGTATCGCCCAGTTGGGCGGGCACGCCGTCGTGGTGGACGGCCGCAGCACCCAGCTCGGCCGTGAGGAGACCCTCGAGGACACCGGTGTGGTGCTCTCGCGCTACGTCGACGCCATCGTCTGGCGCACGTTCGCCCAGGAACGCTTGACCGCCATGGCATCCGGCTCGACGGTGCCGATCGTCAACGCGCTGTCCGACGAGTTCCACCCCTGCCAGGTGCTCGCCGACCTGCAGACCCTCGCCGAGCGCAAGGGCTCGCTGCAGGGACTCCGGATGACCTACTTCGGCGACGGCGCCAACAACATGGCGCACTCGCTGATGCTGGGCGGCGTGACGGCGGGCATCGACGTGACCATCGCCGCCCCAGCCGGTTTCGAGCCGCACCCACAGTTCGTCGCAGCGGCGCAGGCTCGGGCAGCCGAGACCGGGGCCACCGTGGCGGTGACCTCCGACGCGAAGGCCGCCGCCGAGGGCGTCGACGTCCTCGTCACCGACACCTGGACGTCGATGGGCCAGGAGAACGACGGGCTCGATCGGGTGCGACCGTTTCGGCCGTTCCAGATCAACGCCGCGCTCATGGAACTGGCCGACCCGGCGGCCGTCGTGCTGCACTGCCTGCCCGCGCACCGCGGGCACGAGATCACCGATGACGTCATCGACGGCCCCCAGAGTGCCGTGTGGGACGAGGCCGAGAACCGTCTGCACGCCCAGAAGGCGCTGTTGGTGTGGCTCCTGGAGCGAAGCCGATGAGCGCACCGTGACCGCCTCGACCAGGGCGGGCAGGCAGGCGCGCATCGTGACGCTCCTCTCGTCCAATCCCGTGCGCAGTCAGAGCGAACTCGCGACGATGCTCGCCGAGGAGGGCATCGACGTCACCCAGGCGACGCTGTCGCGTGACCTGGAGGAGCTCGGCGCGGTGAAACTGCGTGGCGCCGACGGCGGGACCGGCGTGTACATCGTGCCGGAGGACGGCAGCCCGGTGCGTGGCGTGTCCGGTGGCACCGACCGCATGGCACGCCTGCTCAATGAGCTTCTGGTGTCCACCGACGCCAGCGGCAATCTGGCGGTACTGCGCACCCCACCGGGTGCGGCGCACTATCTGGCCAGCGCGATCGATCGCGCTTCGCTGCCCCACGTCGTCGGCACCATCGCCGGTGATGACACCATTCTCGTGGTCGCCCGCGAGCCGATGACCGGCGCGGAACTCGCCGGCATGTTCGAAAACGTTCAGTAGTTCACTCAGAAGGAGATTGGCCATGTCACAAACGTCGGGGTCCGAACGCGTCATCCTGGCGTATTCCGGCGGTCTGGACACCTCGGTCGCGATCAGTTGGATCGGGAAGGAGACCGGCCGCGAGGTGGTCGCCGTCGCCATCGACCTGGGGCAGGGCGGTGAGGACATGGAGGTCATCCGGCAGCGCGCCATCGATTGCGGTGCCGTCGAGGCCGTCGTCATCGACGCCCGCGACGAGTTCGCCGACGAGTACTGCCTTCCCACCATCAAGAGCAACGCGCTCTACATGGACCGCTACCCGCTGGTGTCCGCGATCAGCCGTCCGCTGATCGTCAAGCACCTGGTGGCCGCGGCGCGCGAGCACAACGGCGGCATCGTCGCCCACGGCTGCACCGGCAAGGGTAACGACCAGGTGCGCTTCGAGGTCGGATTCGCCACGCTCGCACCCGATCTCGAGGTGCTCGCACCCGTGCGTGACTACGCGTGGACGCGCGAGAAGGCGATCGCGTTCGCCGAGCAGAACGAGATCCCGATCAACGTCACGAAGCGGTCGCCGTTCTCGATCGACCAGAACGTGTGGGGCCGCGCGGTGGAGACCGGGTTCCTCGAGCACCTCTGGAACGCACCGACAAAGGACGTGTACGACTACACCGAGGACCCCACGGTCAACTGGAGTTCACCGGACGAGGTCATCATCGGCTTCGCCAAGGGCGTGCCGGTGTCGATCGACGGCAGGCCGGTCTCGGTGCTCGAGGCGATCGTCGAGCTGAACCAGCGTGCGGGCGCTCAGGGTGTCGGCCGGCTCGACGTCGTCGAGGATCGGTTGGTTGGCATCAAGAGCCGCGAGATCTACGAGGCGCCGGGCGCGATGGTCCTCATCGCCGCGCACACCGAGCTCGAGCACGTGACACTCGAGCGCGAGCTGGGCCGGTTCAAGCGCAACACCGACCAGAAGTGGGGCGAGCTGGTCTACGACGGCCTCTGGTACTCGCCGCTGAAGAGCGCGCTGGAGACGTTCGTCGACCACACCCAGGAGCACGTCACCGGTGAGATCCGACTGGTGCTGCACGGTGGCCACATCGCGGTCAACGGCCGGCGCAGCAGTGAGTCGCTGTACGACTTCAACCTCGCCACCTACGACGAGGGCGACACCTACGACCAGTCCAGTGCCAAGGGCTTCGTCCACATCCACGGCCTGAGCAGCAAGATCGCAGCCCGCCGGGACCTCGGCCTCTAATGCGCTTGCGTGGACTGCGCACGGGAGAAGGGTGACCACATGAGCACCAATGAGGGTTCGCTTTGGGGCGGCCGGTTCGCCGACGGTCCTTCCGACGCGCTCGCCGCGCTGAGCAAGTCCACGCACTTCGACTGGGTGCTGGCGCCTTACGACGTGAAAGCGTCCAAGGCACACGTCCGGGTGCTGTTCGGTGCCGGTCTGCTCACCGAGGAGCAGCGCGACGGTCTGTTGGTCGGTCTGGACAGCCTGGGGGAGGACGTCGCGGACGGCAGCTTCGGGCCGTTGCCGTCGGATGAGGACGTCCACGGCGCGATGGAACGCGGGCTGATCGACCGGGTTGGCGCCGATCTCGGCGGCAGGCTGCGGGCGGGCCGGTCACGCAACGATCAGGTCGCCACGCTGTTCCGGATGTGGCTGCGCGACGCCATGCAGACCGTCGGCGACGGCGTGCTCAACGTCGTCGGGGCACTCGCCACACAGGCGGCCGCACATCCGACGGCGATCATGCCCGGCAAGACACATCTGCAGTCCGCACAGCCGGTGCTGCTGGCCCACCACCTGCTGGCCCATGCCCATCCGCTGCTGCGCGACGCGGCACGCATCGTGGACCTGGATACCCGAGTGGCGGTGTCGCCCTATGGGTCCGGCGCGCTGGCCGGCTCCTCGCTTGGTCTGGATCCCGACGCCATCGCCGCCGAACTCGGCTTCACCGCGGCGGCGGACAACTCGATCGATGCGACCGCATCACGGGACTTCGCGGCCGAGGCGGCGTTCGTGCTGGCGATGATCGCGGTGGACCTGTCGCGTCTCGCCGAGGACGTGATTCTCTGGAGCACCACCGAATTCGGTTACGTCGACCTGCACGAGTCGTGGTCGACCGGTAGCTCGATCATGCCGCAGAAGAAGAACCCCGACATCGCCGAACTGGCCCGTGGCAAGTCGGGCAGGCTGATCGGCAATCTCACCGGACTGCTCGCCACGCTCAAGGCGCAGCCGCTGGCCTACAACCGCGACCTGCAGGAGGACAAGGAGCCGGTCTTCGACTCGGTGGCCCAGCTCGAACTGCTGCTACCCGCGATGGCCGGCCTGGTCGCAACCCTGCGCTTCGACACCGACCGGATGGCCGAACTCGCGCCACTGGGCTACACGCTGGCCACCGACGTCGCCGAATGGATGGTCCGCCAGGGCATCCCGTTCCGCGTCGCCCACGAGGCGGCAGGCGCGGCGGTGCGCGCCGCCGACGCCCGCGGCGTGGGGCTCGAGGAGCTCGCCGACGACGAACTGGCGGGCATTCACCCGGGCCTGACGGCCGAGGTTCGCGAGGTGCTCACCGTCGCCGGATCGGTGAACTCCCGTGACGCGCGCGGTGGTACGGCTCCGATCCAGGTGGCCAAGCAGCTGGGCGTCGTGCGCGACACCGCGGACCGGCTGCGGATCAGCCTGCGGCGCTAACCCTCGGCCAGGGTCAGCCACTCCTCTTCGAGGGACTCCTGGCGCGCGTGCAGGTCGCGCAGTTCGTCGTTGAGTTCGCCCAACCGCAGATGGTCGGCGGCCGCCTCGGCCATCGTCTGGTGCAGTTTCGAGATCCGCTCGTCGAGCGTGCGGAGTTGACTCTCGATGCGGGACAACTGTTTTCCCGCCTTGCGCTCACGCGCCGACGCGGTCTCGGTGCGATCGGTTGGACGGGTTGCCGCAGCGCCGTTGGCGGTCGTCCGCTCGGCCAGGTACTGCTCGATACCGCCGGGCAGCAGCACGCAGCGGCCGCCGCCGGGCAGCGCATACGTCACGTCGGTGACGCGTTCGAGGAAGTAGCGGTCGTGGGTGACGACGATCAAGGTGCCCGGCCAGCCGTCGAGGTAGTCCTCGATGACGTTCAGGGTGTCGATGTCCAGGTCGTTGGTCGGCTCGTCGAGCAGCAGCACATTGGGTTCGTCGAGAAGCAGCCGCAGGAACTGGAACCGCCGCCTCTCGCCACCGGAGAGTTCGGACAGCCGCGTGGTGAGCTTGTCGCCCGTGAACCCGAAGTCCTCGAGCAGGGTGGCCGTGCTGACCTCCTTGCCGCCCGCGAGCTCGGTGACTCGTTTGGCGTTCTCGACGGCGTCGAGGACACGCTCGTCGCCGTCCAGCTCGACGAGGGCCTGGCTCAGGTAGCCGATCCGCAGTGTCTTGCCCCGTTTGACGGTGCCCGAGGTGGGGGCGACGTCACCGGTCAGCAGCTTCAGCACCGACGTCTTGCCGGTGCCGTTCACGCCGACGAGCCCGATACGCACGCCCGGCCCGATCGACCAGTCCAACTTGTCGAGGATCTGCCGGCGGGCAGGAGCGGAGCGACCCGGGGATTGATCCGGCTCGCCGACCTCGTAGCTGACGCGGTGAAGATCGAACACGTCCTTGCCCAACCGGGCCGTCGCGAAGCGTTGGAGCGCAAGGGAGTCGCGAGGCTCCGGCTCGTTGGCGATCAGCTCATTGGCGGCCTGGATGCGGAATTTGGGCTTGGACGTACGCGCGGGTGCGCCCCGCCGCAGCCACGCCAGCTCCTTGCGCATCAGGTTGCGGCGCCGCGCCTCGGTGCCTGCGGCGGCCCGGGCCCGCTCGGCGCGAGCCAGCACATACGCGGCGTAGCCACCCTCGTAGGCGTCGACGGCGCCGCCGTGCACCTCCCAGATGTTCGTGCAGACCGCGTCAAGGAACCACCGATCGTGGCTGACCACCAGCAACGTCTTGGCGCGCCGTCGGGAGAGGTGGCCCGCCAGCCACGCGATGACCTCGACGTCGAGGTGGTTGGTCGGCTCGTCGAGCACCAGGACGTCGTGGCCCGCAAGCAGTACCGCGGCCAGCGCCACGCGGCGGCGCTCGCCACCGCTGAGGTTTTTCACCTCACGGTCGAGCGCCACCTCGGCCAGCAGGTTCTCCACCACCGACCTGGTCTCCGCCTCGGCCGCCCAGATGTGGTCCGGCCGGCCGTCGACGATCAGGTCGCGCACCGTGGCCTCGGGCTTGAAGTCGTCGGACTGGTGCAGGTAGCCGACGGACAATCCCGACGTGTGCGTCACCCGGCCCGAGTCAGGCGGTCGAGTCGCCGTCAGGATCTGTAGCAGCGTGGTCTTGCCGTCGCCGTTTCGCCCGACGACACCGATCACCTCGCCCTCGTCGACACCGAGGCTTATGCCGTCGAGCAGGGTGCGCGTCCCGTAACCGACGGTCGCGCGTTCAACGTTGATCAGGTTGGCCATTAGGAGCCGATCATATGTGGCTCGGCACGCGCGGCCATCGGCGCGATCCCCGCGGGCCAGAAGTTCGCTGTGCCATGATGACGTCGGCAAACTGCGGGTCGGGGAGCGCGAGAGGGGTGCACAGGTGGTCGACCTTTCGGCATTCACCAGGCCGGTCGGGCGGTTGATGGCAACCGCGCAGAACGGGCTGGAGGTGCTCCGCTACGGCGGCCTGGAGACGGGCGCGGTCCCGTCGCCCTTCCAGATCATCGAGAGCGTCCCCATGTACCGGCTTCGGCGGTACTTCCCGCCCGATTCCCGCCCGGGTGCCAAGCCGGCAGGCCCGCCGGTGCTCATGGTGCACCCGATGATGATGTCGGCCGACATGTGGGACGTGACGCGTGATGAGGGTGCCGTCGGCATCCTGCACGCCGCCGGCGTCGACCCGTGGGTCATCGACTTCGGCTCGCCCGATCAGGTCGAGGGCGGCATGCAGCGCAACCTCGCCGACCACGTCGTCGCGCTGAGCGAGGCCATCGACACCGTCCGCACTGTCACCGACCGCGACGTCCACCTCGCCGGGTACTCGCAGGGCGGGATGTTCGCCTACCAGACCGCCGCGTATCGGCGGTCGAAGGACCTGGCCAGCATCGTCGCGTTCGGCTCGCCGGTCGACACCCTGGCGGCGTTGCCCCTCAACCTGCCCGCCAGCCTCGCCGCGGGCGCGGCGGACTTCATGGCCGACCACGTCTTCAGTCGCATCGACATCCCAGGCTGGCTGGCCCGCACGGGATTCCAGATGCTCGACCCGATCAAGACCGCGCAGGCGCGCATCGACTTCGTGCGCCAACTGCACGACCGCGAGGCGCTGCTCTCCCGTGAGCAACAGCGCCGGTTCCTGTCCAACGACGGCTGGATCGCCTGGTCCGGTCCCGCGATCGCGGAGCTGCTGAAGCAGTTCATCGCGCACAACCGGATGATGAGCGGCGGCTTCTCCATCCGTGGTGATCTGGTCACGCTGTCCGACATCGACTGCCCGGTGCTCGCGGTGGTCGGTGAGGTCGATGACATCGGTCAGCCGGCGTCGGTGCGCGGTATCAAGCGCGCCGCGCCGCAGGCCGACGTCTACGAATACCTGATCCGCGCAGGACATTTCGGTCTGGTGGTCGGCGGCAAGGCCGCCACCCAGACCTGGCCGACGGTGGCGTCCTGGGTGAAGTGGATATCGGGCGAGGGCGATATGCCCGATCAGGTCGTGCCGATGTCGCTGCAGCCGGCCGAGACAAACGAGAGTGGTGTGCAGCTGACGTCGCGCGTCGCGCACGTGGGTGCGGCCGCCACCGAGATGACGTTCAGTCTGGCCCGCACCGCGGCCGACGCATTTGTCGCGGCCAACAAGTCGGCACGCGCACTCGTCGTCGAGACGGCCAGGACGCTGCCGCGACTGGCCCGACTCGGTCAGATCAACGACTACACCCGGATCTCGCTCGGCCGCATCATGAACGAGCAGAGCAGCGCCACGCCGAACGGTGAGTTCCTGCTGTTCGACGGCCGCGTGCACACCTACGAGGCCGTCGACCGTCGCATTAACAACGTCGTGCGCGGTCTCATCGACGTCGGTGTGCGGCAGGGGGCGCACGTCGGGGTCCTGATGGAGACCCGGCCCAGTGCGCTGGTCGCGATCGCCGCGCTGTCGCGGTTGGGTGCCGTGGCCGTGCTCATGCCGCCCGACGCCGACCTGGAGGAGGCGGCGCGTCTCGGCGGGATATCCGATGTGATCGCGGATCCGGGCAATCTGGATGCCGCGAGGAAGCTGCCGATCCGTGTGCTGGTCCTCGGTGGCGGCGAGAACCGCGATCTGGATCTGCCCGAGGACGCCGACGTCGTCGACATGGAGAAGATCGATCCTGACGTCGTCGAACTGCCGGGCTGGTACCGGCCCGACCCCGGTTACGCCAGGGACCTGGCCTACGTCGCGTTCGCGCACGTCGGCGGCGAACTCGTGGCGCGTCAGATCACAAACTTCCGCTGGGCACTGTCGGCGATCGGCACCGCGTCCGCGGCCAACCTGGGCCGTAGCGACACGGTGTACTGCCTGACTCCGCTGCACCACCAGTCGGGCCTGCTGGTCAGCCTGGGCGGCGCGGTGGTCGGCGGCACTCGCATCGCCCTGTCGCGCGGCCTGCGTCCGGACCGCTTCGTGCACGAACTGCGCCAGTACGGCGTCACCGTGGTGTCCTACACGTGGGCGATGCTGCGCGAGGTGGTGGACGACCCGTCGTTCTCGGTCAACGGCACGCACCCGGTTCGCCTGTTCATCGGATCGGGCATGCCGACGGGGCTGTGGCGGCGCATCGAGCAGGAGTTCGAACCCGCCCACGTCGTGGAGTTCTTCGCGACGACGGACGGTCAGGCCGTGCTGGCGAACGTGTCGGGCGCCAAGATCGGCAGCGAGGGCAGACCGCTGCCCGGTGCCGGGCGGGTGGAGCTCGCCGCCTACGACGTCGACGACGACCTCATCCTGGAAGACGAGCGCGGTTTCGTGCGGCTGGCGCAGCCCAATGAGGTGGGCGTGCTCCTCGCGCATCCTCGCGGGCCCGTCGACCCGACGGCCGCGATCAAGCGCGGGGTCTTCGCGCCCGCCGACACCTGGGTGTCCACCGAGTACCTGTTCCGCCGTGATGAGGACGGCGACTTCTGGCTTGTCGACAACCGTGCCACCGTCATCCACACCGACCGGGGGCCGGTGTACAGCGCCACCGTGAACGACACGGTGAGCAGGGTCGGCGCGGTCGATCTCTCGGTGACCTACAAGGTGACGGCCGGGGGACGGACGCTGGCCGTGACGGCGCTGACGCTGGCCCCGGGTGGCAGCGTTCCGAGCGCCGACCTGAACGAGGCGCTGGCCAGTCTTCCCGTCGGCGTGCACCCCGATCTGGTGCACGTTGTGCCCGATATGAAGCTCAGCGCCTCCTACCGGCCGCTGCTCGCGCCACTGCGGGCGATGGGTGTGCCGAAGCCTGCACGTAACGCCTGGTACCTCGACTACGAAACAGGTGTGTACAAGCGGCTCACGACTGCCGTGCGTGCCGAACTGATGGGTGATGGCTCGGCCGACTGAGGTCGTGCGTCACTCATGTCCCACTGTTAGGCTCCGGCAGACGGCAGATCGCCGCACGGGTCGGGCCCCGCTCCGCATGGAGGAATTCATGACATCGCAGACCAGCAGGCCGAGCGTGTGGCGGCGTGCCGCTGTCGGCGCGGTTGCAAGCGGTGCCCTGGTCGCCGGACTGCTCGCGGGTGCGCCCGTCGCGTTCTCGGACCCCGAGGCTCCTGCGGATCCAGCCAGCCCGATCACTCCGGGCCCAGCGGATCGGGGTAGCCCCATCACTCCCGGCGGGTCGGCCGCTGCGGCAGGTGCCCAGCCGGGTGAGATGACGGCTGATCAGGCGCTGTCGATCATTGCCTCTGACTACGACACGGGCGCCGGCGGCGGAAAGCTCTCCCAGCTGATCCATAGCGTCCTCAAGCTGCGTTCGCTGGGGTTCTATCCCTCCCAGGGGAATCGCGACGCCATCGTGGCAGCCTTGGACAAGCGGCCGAATCAGGCTCCGTTGATCGCAGCCCTCGAGAACACCCTCTCCTTCCAGCGCCGCAATCAGCAGCGTGGCATGGCCGCGGGGAATCAGGGCACGCCGTCGATCAACATCAACCAGTCGCCGTTCGGCTGATTCGGAATCCCGTGCTCGACTCCCGTTTGCGCGACATCCTGGTCTGCCCCGAGGACCGTGGTCCTCTGCTGCTCATCGGCGAGGAGCTGCTGTACAACCCGCGGCTGCGCCGTGCGTATCGGATCGAGGGCAACGTCCCGGTTCTGCTGGTCGACGAGGCCGTCACGATCACCGATGACGCCGAACACCAGCGACTCCTCGACCGCGCCGACTAGCCGAGACCCGGCAGGTCGCCGGTGAGATAGTGCTGCAGATTGGGCGCGATGGTCTCGGCGACCTGTTGCACCGGCAGTGACTTGAACGGCTCCAGCTCCAGGATGTAGCGGGCCATCACGACACCCACGAGTTGGGATGCGACGAACTGCACCCGAATCCGACCCGAACCGGGTGGGCTGTCGACACGTCGTCCCACCTCCACGGAGATGACCTCCTGAAGGAACGACCGGACCAGGCTGACGTCGTTGCCGGCCAGAAGCGAGCGCAGTGTCGCGATGAAACCCGACCCCAGCTCGGAGTCCCACAGCGGCAGCAGCAGTGACGGCAGCTTGAGACCGAGTTCGTCGACCGGAGTCTCGCGCATCGGGCCGATGACCTGCATCGGGTCGATCGGAATGTGGATGGCGGCGGCGAACAGTTGCTGCTTGGTCCCGAAGTAGTGGTGCACCAGCGCGGCGTCGACTCCCGCCGACGACGCGATCGATCTGATGGAGGTCTTGTCGATTCCGTTGCGGGCGAACAACTCCCGGGCACTGGACAGGATCCGGTCGCGGGTGTCGGACTGCCCGGGCGGTCGTCCGGGGCGTTTGGTCACGGGGTCCTTCGGCGAAGCGTCGCCGCGGCGAGACACAGCGCCACGACCGCGAATCCGATCACGATGGCGATGTCGCGGGCGGCGGTGGCGGTCAGATTGGGATGCGCCCCCACCTGCTGGAGCGCTTCCAGTGCGTAACTGGCCGGCAGCACATTGCTGATCCACTGCAGCCAGTCGGGCAGCAGTGCGCGCGGCACGATGATGCCGCACAGCAGAAGCTGGGGCACCACCACCACCGGCATGAACTGAACGGCCTGGAACTCGGTGCGGGCGAACGCACTGCACAACAGGCCCAGCCCGACCCCGAGTATCGCGTTGATGATGGCGATGACGAACACCAGCACGGGGCTGCCCGCGGTGGTCAGGCCGAGCAACCAGAACGCGATCAGACAGGCCAGCGCCGCCTGCGCGGCCGCCGCGATCGAGAACGCCGTGCCGTAGCCGGCCAGGAGATCGAGCCGGCGCAGGGGAGTGGTGAGGATCCGCTCCAGCGTCCCGGACACCCGTTCACGCTGCATGGTGATCGACGTGATGAGGAACATCACGACGAGCGGGAAGACACCCAGCATGATCAGGCACGCGTTGTTGAACGGCGTCGGCATGCCCGGCGGATGTGGCGCGTTCTGAAACATGAAGTACATCAACGTGATGACCACACTTGGCACCACCAGGATCATCGCGACACTGCGGTGATCGCCCGCGAGCTGGCGCAGAATCCGGCCGGTCGTGGCGAGGTAGGCGGTCGCGCTCAACCTGCCTCGGCGCTCATGGGCTCGGTGCTGTGCCGGATGACCGACAGGAACGCTTCCTCGAGTGACGTGCATTCCGTCTCCTCCCGCAGTCTCGATGGTGTGGTGTGGGCGAGCAGGCGACCATCCCGCATGAGCAGCAGGTCGTGGCAGTGATCGGCCTCGTCCATGACGTGGCTGGACACCAGCAGCGTCTGGCCCTGCTCGGCCAACAGCTGGAACTGCTCCCACAGTTCGACCCGCAATACTGGGTCCAGTCCGACGGTGGGCTCGTCGAGTACGAGCAGCTCCGGCTGGGCGACCAGTGCGCAGGCCAGTGACGCCCGGGTGCGTTGTCCGCCGGAGAGGTTGCCGCACAGGGCAGTTCGGTGATCGGTGAGTCCGACGGTCTCAATCGCGCCGTCGGCGTCGTCCTTGGTCCTCCCGTACAGGGCGGCGAAGTAGCGCGCGTTGTCCAGAACCCGCAGGTCGTCGTAGACGGTCGGGTCCTGGGTGACGTAGCCGACGCGACTGCGGAGTTCGGCCGATCCGGCGGGTAGACCCAGCACGGTCACGGTGCCCGACTCGACGATCTGGGTGCCGACGATGCTGCGGAGCAGCGTGGTCTTGCCGCACCCGGAGGGGCCGAGGATGCCGGTGATGGTGCCGCGGGCGATCCGCACCGAGAGGTCGTCGACGGCGGTGCGCTTGCCGCGCACGACCCGCAGGTGGTCGACCTCGACGGCGGGCCCGGCCGAGGGGCTTAATTCATCTGACGATGAAGTCATCATGTGATGAAATATCCTCCCGCGCCGCGGGGATGTCAACGATGCGGGCAGAATTGCTGCCGTGAGTTCGAATGCGCTGGTCACCGACCCGCTCACCGCGGCTCGGCGTCTGCTAGGGGCACGATTGACCGGCCGTGGGGTGTCGGCGGTGATCCTCGAGGTCGAGGCCTATGGCGGACCCCCGGACGGACCCTGGCCCGATTCCGCGGCGCACTCCTATCGTGGCTCCCGGCCTCGGAGCGCGGTCATGTTCGGGCCCGCGGGCAGGCTCTACGCGTACCGCAGCCATGGAATCCACGTCTGTGCGAACGTGGTGTGCGGCGCCGACGGGGTGGCGGCCGCCGTGCTGCTGCGCGCCGCCGAGGTGGATGACGGTACGACCGTCGCCGCATCGCGTCGAGGTGCCTCCGTCGTGCCCGCGGGTCTCGCGCGAGGACCGGGAAATCTGTGCTCTGCGCTCGGAATCACCTTGGCCGACAACGGAATCGATCTCTTCGATGACGCCAGCCCGGTGCGCTTGACGCTCGGCGACCCGGTGGCGGGTATCGATGGCCCGCGTGTCGGGGTCAGTACGGCCGCCGACCGCCCGTGGCGCTTCTGGGTGAGTGGGCGCGCCGAGGTCTCCTCCTACCGGCGTAGTCCACGGGCCCCCGCACCGGGGGACAGCGACTGACGCCGCCCGGCATACGGGAAGATCGACCCATGGGTAACGACATCCTGGGCGAACTGGAATGGCGCGGTCTGATCGCGCAATCGACCGATCGGGATGCATTGGCGGCTGAGCTGGCCAAAGGGCCCCTGACGCTCTACTCGGGATTCGACCCGACCGCGCCAAGCCTGCACGCCGGTCACCTGGTGCCACTGCTCACGTTGCGGCGGTTCCAGGCGGCCGGTCACCGGCCGATCGTGCTCGCCGGCGGCGCGACCGGCATGATCGGCGATCCTCGGGAGACCGGCGAACGGACGCTGAACACGGCGGACACCGTCGCCGACTGGGCCTCGCGCATCCGTGGCCAGCTGGAACGCTTCGTCGAGTTCGACGAGTCGCCGACCGGCGCGATCGTGGAGAACAACCTGACCTGGACCGCGGAGCTCTCCGCGATCGAGTTCCTCCGCGACGTCGGCAAGCACTTCTCGGTCAACGTGATGCTGGATCGCGAGACTGTGCGCCGCCGTCTCGAGGGCGACGGCATGTCCTACACCGAGTTCAGCTACATGCTCCTGCAGTCCAACGACTACGTGGAGCTGCACCAGCGCCACGGCTGCGCCCTGCAGATCGGTGGCTCCGACCAGTGGGGGAACATCGTCGCCGGCGCTCGACTGGTCCGCCAGAAACACGGCGCCACGGTGCACGCGATGACGACGCCGCTGGTCACGGACTCGGAGGGCAAGAAGTTCGGTAAGTCCACCGGTGGCGGAAACCTGTGGCTGGATCCCGAGATGACCAGCCCGTATGCCTGGTACCAGTACTTCGTCAACACCGCCGACGCCGACGTGGTGCCGTACCTGCGGTGGTTCACCTTCCTCACCGCCGAGCAGATCGGGGAGCTCGAACGGGCGACCGCCGAGCGTCCGCACGAGCGGGCCGCGCAACGGCGCCTCGCCCAGGAACTCACGACGTTGGTGCACGGGCAGGCGGCCACCGATGCCGTCGAGCACGCCAGCCAGGCGTTATTTGGCCGCGGTGAACTGGGGGAGTTGGACGAGTCGACCCTTGCGGCCGCCCTGCGGGAGGCCGGCAACGACCAGGTGGCCGAGCTGAAGCCGGGCGGACCCGATGCGATCACCGATCTTCTGGTGGCCACGGGACTGTCGGCGAGCAAGGGAGCTGCGCGTCGCACGGTCGCCGAGGGCGGTGTCTCGGTCAACAACGTGCGGATCGAAAGCGATGACTGGGTACCGCAGGCATCGGACTTCCTGCATGGGCGATGGCTCGTGGTCCGCAGGGGCAAGCGGAATATCGCGGGGGTCCAGAGGGTTACATGAGTGAAGTTCGGATGAATATCGCCTCTACCAGGCGATTTGACTCCCAGTTTCCCCTCGCGTAACTTATTGCAAGTCAGAGCGACGCGGTGAAAGCCGCAGAGCGCGAGACATTCAAGAGGAAAGCCACTTAGGTGGGACTACTTCTACGCCCGCACTACAGTATCGCGGCTTTTAGCCGCGGGATTGTTGCGCGGTCAGTGCAGGTCTGTTGTTTGAGAACTCAATAGTGTGTTTGATGGTTTTTGTTTGTTGTTGTTGCACTCTTTTTTCTCGTTTAGGGGTGTGACATTGTTTTTTGCCAGTTTTTACTGGTGTTAGGTCGGACTTGTTCTGATTGAATTCACCTGTCTTTGGAT
>NZ_JBEPRZ010000013.1:0-85835 GCF_040548615.1 Mycolicibacterium sp. 624 | reverse complement strand
GCCGACGACGTCGAGTTTGAACTCGAACGAGTACGACGTCTTGGTCGGTTTAGCCACCAGCGCTCTCCTGCCGTGCAGGCTCCACCGGCGATACAAATCGCGCACCGCCCACGGACTCAACCCGAGACGCGTCGCCGTGGCGTGATGCCGCCAACCCTGCTCGAACAACGCTACAACCGCACCACGCTGCCCCTCAGTCAACGAACTACGTGGATGCAAAAAAGTACTCCCCAGAAGAAGGAACTGAAATCTTCAGTCCAACTTCCGGGGAGCACTTCAGTATCAGGGGCTTTGGTTGGAGCCACGAAGTGGACTGCTCGCGGCTAGTGCCGCAGGGAGATTACAGCGGGATGTTCTTGTGCCGGCCGCGGCGTGCGGGTGCCTCGGCGAGAGCCTGAGTCACCACGCTTCGGGTGTGCGCCGGGTCGATCTTCTCGTCGACGACACCGATCTCGACGGCGCTGTCCACGCCACCGGCGATCCGCTCGTGTTCGAGGGCCAACTCCTCGTGCAGGGCGTCCCGATCCTCGGGCGCCGCGGCTGCCAGAGTGCGCTTGTGCAGGATGCCGACCGCTGCCTTGGCGCCCATCACGGCGACCTCGGCATCCGGCCAGGCGAACACCTTGGTTGCGCCGAGCGAGCGGGAGTTCATCGCGATGTAGGCCCCGCCGTAGATCTTTCGGGTCACCAGGGTGACGCGGGGGACCGTCGCCTCGCCGAAGGCGTGCAGCAGCTTGGCGCCGCGGCGAACCACGCCGCCCCACTCCTGGTCCACACCGGGCAGGTAGCCGGGCACGTCGACGATCACGATCAGGGGGATGCCGAATGCGTCGCACAGGCGCACGAAACGTGCTGCCTTCTCGGCGCTTTCGGAGTTCAGGCAGCCGCCGAGGCGCAGCGGGTTGTTGGCCAGCACGCCAACGGAGCGACCGGCGAGGCGGCCCAGGCCGACCACCATCGAGGGCGCCCACTTGGCCTGAAACTCCTCGAACGGCGTGCCCGCGTCGAGCAGCGCGTCGATCAACGGGTGCACGTCGTAGGCCCGGCGCGGCGAATCCGGCAGCAGGGCATGCAGATCGGTGTCGCCTGCCTCAGCCTTGCTGCGGTCGAAGTGACCCTGCTGGCTGAACAGTCCGACCAGACGCTGGCCGCGCGCATAGGCGTCGAGTTCGTCGTTGGCGACGATGTGGCACACGCCCGACTTCTTGTGGTGGGTGTCGGGGCCGCCGAGCGACGCCATGTCGACGTCCTCGCCGGTGACGCTGCGCACGATGTCGGGTCCGGTGACGAAGACCCGGCCCTCGGGCGCCATGATCACGACGTCCGTCAACGCGGGACCGTAGGCCGCGCCGCCCGCTGCGAAGCCGACCACGATGGAGATCTGCGGGACGTAGCCCGAGGCGCGGATCATGGCCTCGAAGACCAGGCCCACTGCGTGGAGCGCCTTGACGCCCTCGGCCAGGCGCGCGCCGCCGGAGTGCCAGATGCCAACGATCGGGCTCTGCTCCTCGATGGCGGTGTCGTAGGCATCGACGATGTGCTTGCAGCCCTCGATGCCCATCGCGCCACCCATGACGGTGCCGTCCGTGGCGAACGCGACGGTGCGCACACCATTGACGTTGCCTGCTGCCGACAGCACGCCGGACTTGTCGCGCTCGTGCAGCAGCTCAACAGTGCCGTCGTCGAAGAACGTGCTCAGCCGCAGTAGCGGATCGCGCGGGTCGAGCGACTCAGCAGCCGTCTCTGGGGCCATGATCGTCATCGAAACCTCCTGTAACCGTCGAACTTCGGCGTGCGCCTTCGTGAGAAGTCAGTGCTTCCCGAAGACGAGCGCAACGTTGTGCCCGCCGAATCCGAACGAATTGTTGATCGCGTACTGGTAATTGCCCGTTCGTGGCTCCCCGGCGACGACGTCCAGATCAATCTCCGGATCGAGGTTTCGCAGGTTCAACGTCGGCGGGACGACTCCGTCTCGCAACGCCAGCACGGTCAGGATGGACTCCACCGCGCCGACGGCGCCGACGGAGTGGCCCAACGCCGACTTCGGCGCGTAGACCGCGGGCCTGTTGCTACCCAGGGCATTGTTGATGGCCTTGCCCTCGGCCACGTCCCCAACCGAGGTTCCGGTCGCGTGGGCGTTGACGTGGTCGATGTCTTCTCGCGTGAGCCCGGCGAGTTCGATCGCCCGGGTCATCGCGTGTCCTGCTTGGCCACCGGTCGGATCGGGCGCCACGATGTGGTAGCCGTCCGAGGTGACGCTGGCACCCATCAGTCGGGCCAGAATGCTCGCGCCACGCGCCTTTGCGTGGTCCTCGGTCTCGATGACCAGAAGCGCGCCGCCCTCGCCGAAGACGAAACCGTTGCGATCCTTGTCGAACGGACGACAGGCGCCCGCCGGATCCTCATTGGTGGTGGAGAGGACGATGCGCATCTGGGCGAACCCGGCGATGGGCACCGCTTCGATCTTGGTCTCCACGCCACCGCAGATGGCGATGTCTGCCTCGCCGAGCACGATGCTGCGCCATGCGTTCGCGATGCCCTCGGACCCCGACGCGCACGCCGAGACCGGCGTCACGATGCCGGCCCTGGCGTTGCGCTCGAGACCAACCACCGCTGCTGGCGAATTGGGCATGTATGTCTGCACGGCCAGCGGGGATACGGCCTTGTAGCCCTTCTCCCGCATATCGTCGTAGGCGAACAACAGCTCTTCACTGCTGCCGATTCCGGTGCCGATCGACACCATCAGACGACGGGTGTCGACCTCGGGTGCACCAGCGTGCGCCCAGGCCCGCCTACCGATTACGGTGGACATCTTCTGCAGGTACGAGAGGCGACCCTGCTCCTCGGGAGTCAGGTCGCTGTCGAAGTCCTCCAGGAGGTGGCCACCGATACGAACCGGTAGGTCGTACAGCTCGACGAACGGGTCATCCAACGTGCGGATGCCGCTCTCGCCGTCCAGTAGCCGCTTCCAGGTGCTGTCGGCGTCGGTCGCCAACGCGGTCGTCATGGCGTAACCCGTGACGACCACGTTGGGGAAACCGCTGCCTGTAGTCAACCCTGCCATTACTGCTCCGAACGTTCCCCTCTACGCCTGAAGATGATCAGTAGCGCCCGAAGGCTAGAGCGACATTGTGTCCACCGAAACCGAACGAGTTGTTGATGGCGTACTGGTAGTCGCCATTTCGAGGCTCACCCGCGACGACATCGAGATCGATCTCGGGGTCGGGTGTCTCGTAGTTCAGTGTCGGTGGGATGACGCCATCCCGCAGTGCGAGCACTGTGAGGATGGACTCCAGTGCGCCGACGGCGCCGATGGAGTGCCCCAGTGCTGACTTCGGTGCGTACACCGCGGCGTGTTGCACTCCGGCTTCCCGGATGGCGTTTGCCTCGGCGACGTCACCGATCGAGGTGGACGTGGCGTGCGCGTTGACGTGGTTGATGTCCGTCGGCGAGAGGCCCGCCGTCTCCATCGCCCGCTTCATCGCGTGAGCGGCCCGCAGGCCGTCCGGTGCCGGAGCCACCATGTGGAAGGCATCGGACGAGATGCCCGCGCCCAGCAGCCTGGCCAGCGGCTTGGCGCCACGAGCCTTGGCGTGCTCCTCGGTCTCGATGACCATGAGCGCACCCGCCTCGCCGAACACGAACCCATCACGGTCCTTGTCGAACGGACGCGACGCCGCTTCCGGATCGTCATTGCGGGTCGACATGGCCCGCATCATCGAGAACGCCGCGATCGGCAGCGCCTCGATGGTGCCTTCCACGCCGCCACAGACGGCGATGTCAGCGTCACCCATGACGATCTGTCGCCACGCGTGTGCAATGCCCTCCGAACCCGAGGAACAGGCCGACACGGGGGTGATGACCCCGGCGCGTGCCCCGAGTTCCAGTCCGACGACAGCGGCGGCACCGTTGGGCATGACCATCTGAACCGCGAGCGGGGACACCTTGCGGGGTCCGCCGTGGTTCATGGCGTCGTACATCTCGACGATCTTCTCGCCGCCACCGAGTCCGGTTCCGATGACCACCGAGAACCGATCCGGGTCGACCTCGGGGCTACCCGCGGACTCCCAGAGCTGGTTGCCGAGGTACTTCGACATCCGCTGGACGTACGACATGCGTCGCATATCCAGTCGACTCATCAGCGGATCGAGCGGCTCCTTGAGGTGACCACCGATCTTCACGGCAAGGTCCCACTTGTCGACGAACTCGTCTTCGAGAACGCGGATGCCGCTCTCGCCTGCAAGCAGAGCCTTCCACGTGCTCTCGATGTCCGGAGCAATCGACGTGGTCGCCGTGACGGCGGTCACGACGACGTTGGGGAAACCGCCGTTAGCAGTGGAAGGCCTGGTCACTGGGAGAACTTATCGCGCAGTGCTGCGGCGGCCTCGGGGTTCTCTTCCTCGAGCTTCTGGATGTAGGCGACGACGTCTCCGACGGTGCGCAGGCCCGCGAGGTCCTCGTCCGGGATCTTCACGCCGTACTTGTCCTCGGTCTGCACCGCGATCTCAACCATCGACAGCGAGTCGATGTCCAGGTCGTCGACGAACGACTTCTCCGGGGTGACCTCGGAGGGCTCGATGCCCGTGACCTCTTCGATGATCTCGGCAAGTCCGGCGATGATTTCCTGCTGATTGGCGGCCACGATGGCTCCTTCTATCTCTTCGGTGTCCCGCGCTCCACGGTGGAGGGCGGGAATGAATGTCTTGCGGTTGTACTGGTTAGAGCTCGGCGAGCCCGTCCAGGTCTGCGGGGGTCTTGACGGCGTGCGTCGGTACTCCCCGAAGCTCTCGTTTCGCGATCCCGGTGAGGGTCCCGGCGGGCGGGAACTCGATGATCGCGGCGACCGGGCCCTGGGCGCCGTTGCGCAGGGCCGCTTGGTCGCGCAGGTACGCGGTGCACAGGTCCCAGCGGACCGGCTTGGTCAACTGGGCCACCAGCTTGGTCATGGCGTCGTCGGCGGAGGTCACGGGTTGACCGTCGGCGTTGGACAGCAGGGTGGTGGAGGGCTCATTGGTGCTGACGCGCTCGGCGGCCGCGGCGTAGCCGTCCAGCGCCGAGGCCATGTAGCGGGTGTGGAACGCGCCGGCGGTGGCCAGCTTGCGGACACGTGCCTTGGCGGGGGGATCCTCGATCAGCTTGTCCAGCGCGGACACTGCACCTGCGGCGACGATCTGGCCCGCGGCGTTGCGGTTGGCCGGCACCAGGTCCAGCGCGTCGAGGCGGGCGAGCACCTCGGCCTCATCGCCACCGAGAACCGCGGCCATACCTGTCGGCTCGACGGCGCAGGCCTTGGCCATCTCGGCGCCGCGGATGGCGGCGAGCCTGACTGCGTCGTCTGCGGAGATGACGCCGGCGATGGCGTAGGCCGCGATCTCGCCGACGGAGTGTCCGGCCACGACGGTCGGGGCTCCCGACAACAGGCCGCGCTTGGTCAGTTCCTCGTAGGCCAGCAGCGTGGCCGCGACCACCAGCGGCTGGGTGACCGCGGTGTCGGTGATCTCGTCGGCGGTCGCCGTGGTGCCGAGGGTCATGAGGTCCAGGCCGCTGATCTCGGACCAGGTCGCGAGGCGCTCAGCGGTGCCGGCCAGTGCGAGCCACGGCTCGAGCATGCCGGGGGTCTGAGACCCCTGGCCGGGGGCAAGCAAAGCAAGCGTGTCTTGAGGCACGAATTAAGAGAACACTGTGAAGACGGGTTTCCGCGGTGTAAGAGATTATGAACCTCGTCTTATGTTTTTGTAGGTAGTCCACAAAACAGCATGTGAAGCGACACGTTCGATATCTGACCGCGACCTTCAGCCGAGGACGGTGGGGGCAGATGTGCCCGCGCGAGGGCGGATCGGCGGGGCCATACCACCATTTAACGAGTTGGTGTGTGATCCATGACGGCCGAGTCGGCCCACGGTGGTGGCAACGCGCAGTACATAGGCATCCCGCGGCAGGGTCGGATCTCGCCCGGTGAAGTCCGCGATCCGTTTGAGCCGGTAGCGCACGGTGTTTGGATGAACGAACAATTTGCGTGCGCAAGCCTCTATGGCGCCCCCGGAATCGAGGTACGCGTCCAGGGTTTCGGCGAGCGCGGGACCGGCGTCTGCCAGCGGGCGCATGACGTCGGTGTCCAGGGCGGAGATTGCTGACGGGTCACCCAGCAGCGCGCGCTCGGGCAGTAGCTCGCGGGCGGTGACGGGCCGCGGCGCGCCGCTCCACCCGGCGACGGCGTTCATGCCGGCGATGGCCTCGGCGGCGCTGTAGTGCGCCGCGGAGAGTGACGACGCGACCGGCCCGATCACGACCGGTCCGTCGGAGAAGACCTCGAGTAGTTCGTTGAGGAACTTGTCGGTGGGGGACAGGCGGCCCGACACGATGGCCACCAGCCATGTGCCGTGCACGTCGGTCAGTGCGCTGCGGCCGTGCGCCGCGACGATCGCGTGGATGTCCTCGCTGGTGTAGTCGATTCGTCCGGGTTGCGGCAGGCCGACCAGGACAGTCGCGGGCGCGGTGGCATCCCAGTTCAGCGCGGCCGCCTGTGATGAGAGTTCGGGGCCGACGTCACCACGCACAACGGCGTCGACGACGTTGGCCTCCATTCTCGTGTCCCAGGCGCCGCGAGACTCCGCGGCGTCGGCGTATCCCGATGCCGCGGCGAACGCGAGGTTGCGGCTGTAGCGCAGGATGCCCACGGTGAGTGCCGTCATCTGGTCGTCGTTGCGGGCCAGCATCGGCACGGCTTCCTCGAAGTGCTCCATCGTGACCCGCACCATGTCCACGGTCTGCCGTAGCGCGATCCGCCGGGTGAGCTCCTGGGGAACCAGGGCGAACGCATCGGCGGTCAACCCGACGTCGCCGCGTGGGTTGCGCATCCACTCGGCGAAGTTCACCAACGCCGTCTGGACGACGAGCTGGACGCTGGCGCGTTGAGACGCCTCGAGGTCGGCGAAGAACGGCAGTCGTTCTCCCATCACATGGACGGCCTCGGTGGCCAACCGCCCCGAGTACTGCTTCACGCGACGCAGCAGGGCCTCTGGGACGGAGTCCAGCAGCTCTAGCGACGACCGCGCCGCGTCGGGCAATTTGTCGGTCATCCCTAAAAGATACGCGCCTCGTCTGGCAGTTTCCTACAAACCGGGGAACCCGCCCTCAGGCGCTGCCGGTGTCCTTGAAGGAAACCCCGGCAGCCAGCACGTCATCGATGCGGTACTGCTTGGCGGCCGCGACGGCGACCGAGGGGTCGATCTCACCGTCACGGGCCAGTGCCTCGAGCACCGCCACCACGACCGACTCGGCGTCGGTGTTGAAGTAGCGCCGCGCGGCCGGCCGGGTGTCGGAGAAGCCGAATCCGTCGGTACCGAGGGTGACGTAGGTGTTGGGCACCCACGGGCGAATCTGCTCGGGCACCGCGCGCATCCAGTCCGAGACCGCGATGGCCGGTCCCACGGTGGAGCCCAGCACCTTCGTCAGATAGGCCTGGCCGGCCTCCCGGTCGGGATGGCGCAGCGCCTCCCTGTCGACCGCCACGCCGTCACGGTTGAGCTCACCCCAGCTCGTCACCGACCAGACGTCGGCCGCGACGTCCCAGTCGGCGGCCAGCATGTCGGCTGCGCGCAGCGCCTCGGGCATCGCGACACCCGAGGCCAGGATCTGCGCGACGTTGGTGCGCTTCTCCTTCGCCGCGCGGAAGCGGTAGATACCGCGCAACACGCCCTCGGGGTCGAAGTTCTCCGGCTCGGCCGGCTGGAGGTAGGGCTCGTTGTAGATCGTGATGTAGAAGAAGACGTTCTCCGGTGTGTCGCCGAACATCCGCTCCAGGCCGCTCTCGACGATGTGGGCGATCTCGTAGGCGAAGGCCGGATCGTAGGTCACCACAGCCGGATTGGTCGACGCCAGCAGAAGCGAGTGGCCGTCGGCGTGCTGCAGCCCCTCACCGGTGAGCGTCGTGCGTCCCGCGGTGGCGCCGAGGACGAAGCCGCGGGCCATCTGATCGGCAGCTGCCCAGAACCCGTCGCCGGTGCGCTGGAACCCGAACATCGAGTAGAAGATGTAGATCGGGATCATCGGCTCGTCGTGGGTGGCGTAGGAAGTGCCCACGGCGGTGAAGGACGCGGTCGACCCGGCCTCGTTGATGCCCTCGTGCAGGATCTGCCCGATTTCACTTTCCTTGTACGCCAACATCAGTTCGGCGTCCACCGCGGTGTAGAGCTGGCCGTTGCGGTTGTAGATCTTCAAGGACGGGAACCACGAGTCCATGCCGAAGGTGCGCGCCTCGTCGGGGATGATCGGCACGATCCGCTTGCCGATCTCCTTGTCCCGCAACAACTCCTTGAAGGTGCGGACCGTCGCCATGGTGGTGGCGACCTCCTGGTTGCCCGAACCCTTCTTGAGCGCCTTGTAGGTGTCGGTCGGCGGCAGGTTCAGCCGCTTGGTCTTGGTCCGCCGCTCGGGCAGGAAACCGCCAAGGGTGCGCCGCCGATCCAGCATGTAGCGGATCTCCGGCGCGTTGGGGCCCGGGTGGAAGTAAGGAGGCAGGTACGGATCCTCCTCCAATGCGGCGTCGGAGACCGGAATCCGGATCGCGTCCCGGAAGCTCTTGAGGTCTTGGAGCGCCAGCTTCTTCATCTGATGGGTGGCGTTGCGACCCTCGAAGTGCGCACCCAGCGTGTAGCCCTTGATGGTCTTGGCGAGGATCACCGTCGGCTGGCCCTTGTGCTCGGTGGCCGCGCGGTAGGCCGCGTACACCTTGCGGTAGTCGTGCCCGCCGCGCTTGAGGTTCCAGATCTCCTTATCCGTCATCGGCTCGACGAGGGCCTTGGTCCGGGGGTCGCGGCCGAAGAAGTGGTCGCGGACGTAGCCGCCGTCGTTGGCCTTGTAGGTCTGGTAGTCGCCGTCGGGCGTGGTGTTCATCAGGTTCACCAGCGCGCCATCGCGGTCGGCGTGCAGCAGCGCGTCCCACTCGCGGCCCCACACCACCTTGATGACGTTCCAGCCCGCGCCGCGGAAGAACGACTCCAGCTCCTGGATGATCTTGCCGTTGCCGCGCACCGGGCCGTCGAGACGCTGCAGATTGCAGTTGACGACGTAGGTCAGGTTGTCCAGTCCCTCATTGGCCGCCACCTGGATGAGGCCACGGGACTCCGGCTCGTCCATCTCGCCGTCGCCGAGGAACGCCCACACGTGCTGATCGGAGGTGTCCTTGAGGCCGCGGTCGTGCAGGTAGTGGTTGAACCGGGCCTGATAGATCGCGTTCATCGGGCCAAGGCCCATTGACACCGTGGGGAACTCCCAGAAGTCGGGCATGAGGCGCGGGTGCGGGTAGGACGGCAGTCCGCCGCCGGGATGGCTGTGCTCCTGGCGGAAACCATCCAGTTGGTCGGCCGTTAGCCGACCCTCGAGGAATGCGCGGGCGTAGATGCCGGGGGAGGCGTGACCCTGAATGAAGATCTGGTCGCCGCCGCCGGGATGCGACTTTCCGCGGAAGAAGTGGTTGAAGCCGACCTCGTACAGCGCCGCCGACGACGCGTAGGTCGAGATGTGGCCGCCCACACCGACACCCGGCCGCTGCGCGCGGTGCACCATGATCGCGGCGTTCCACCGGATCCATGCCCGGTAGCGGCGCTCGACGTCCTCGTCGCCGGGAAACCATGGCTCGAGTTCAGTCGGAATCGTGTTGACGTAGTCGGTCGACGTGAGCGCGGGGATGGCGACTCGTTGTTCGCCGGCGCGCTCCAGAAGCCGCAGCATGAGGTAGCGGGCCCGGGCCGGGCCGGACCGCTCGAGCAGCGCGTCGAACGACTCCAGCCACTCGGCGGTCTCGTCGGAGTCGATATCGGGTAGATAGGAGGCAACGCCCTCGCGAATGACTCGAACTCGGTCCGGTTCGCTTGGGCTGCCTGAGTTTTGGGCCAGATCTTGACGCGCGAACTCGGTAGTCACTGCCGCTCCTTGGTTTGGCGGAATCGATTGCTCGCGACAATGAGGGTGGTCATCGCGAACTACTTCATCCTGCCTCAATCGTGCGCCGGAAGTGCGCCCGGGTTGGCCTATGCCATGACTCGGTAGGGAGGGCGGCAAACCGGTAACGTCTGTAGACCGTGACCGGGGGAAGGCTGCAGGCGGGACGCCTGCGCGCCGTGGGCGTCGTCGCGGGATGCGCGGCTGGACTGCTCATGGTCGTCGTCGGGTGCCAGAGCGTGACCCAAGGTGACGCGACCGTGGATGCCGCGGACCCGCCGGTCTACCGGGCGTCGGTGTCGGCGTCGAGCGAGGAGTCCGCGGCCAGTTCGAGTGCCCGAGAATCCCAGCGTCAGTCGTCGTCGTCGACGAAGGCGGTGCACACGGCATGTGACGCGCTGAGTTCCACCAGCGTCGATGCGGTCGCGGCGCTCAACGGCTACGTCGGGGCCTACAACGACAACGCACCCGATGTGGTGGCCAAGGCGGTACCCGCGATCGATGCGCTGAACCGCAGTGCCGACGAGGTGGCGGGCAGTATCTCCGAGCCGCTCTCGCCCGAGCTGAGGGCCGCCCTCACGGGCTGGGTTGATGCAGCTAGGGCCCTTGCGACGGCCGTCGCCAAGGACGCGGGGATGGATGAGTTCAACTCCGCCGTCGGCCGACTCAACGATTCCCAGGCGGCCGCACTGGGTCTCTGCGACGCTGCATATTGAGCAACTTGCGTGCCTGTGACGTGCACATCGGCCGCAGCGTGCGACTATAGGGCCGACGCACCTAGTGCATACCCGCAGGCTGAAGGAGGACAGGGTGGTTACGGCGGATTCGCCGCGCTATGCCAGCAGGTTGGGCATAGAAAAGGATCTGGTTGTCCAGGAGCTTGGCTGGGACGAAGACACCGATGACGACATCCGGGCGGATATCGAGGACGCCTCTGGCAGCGAGCTGCTCGACGAGGATTCCGACGAGGTCGTAGACGTAGTGCTGCTGTGGTGGCGCGACGACGACGGCGACCTCGTAGACCGCCTGATGGATGCGATAACTCCGCTGGCCGAGGACGGCGTGATCTGGGTGATCACACCGAAGACCGGCAAGCCGGGACACGTACAGCCGGCGGAGATCGCCGAGTCCGCACCTACCGCGGGCCTCATGCAGACGTCTTCGGCGAATCTTGGTGACTGGATCGCCAGTCGCCTCGTGCAGCCGAAGTCGAAGAGCGCCGGGCGCCGATAGGGACGACATGCTGGAACCAGGCGCTTTGGCGCCTGACTTCACCCTGAAGGACCAGGCGGGCCAGCCCGTATCCCTGCGTACCTTCCGCGACGATCGCGACGTGCTGCTGGTGTTCTTTCCGCTGGCGTTCACTCCGGTCTGCCAGGGGGAGTTGGCGCAGATCCAGGAGAACCTCGCGAGTTACCAGAACGCGGACACACAGACGCTGGCGATCTCGGTGGGGCCTCCGCCGACACACAAGGTGTGGGCGAACCAGAGCGGCTTCACCCTGCCGCTGCTGTCGGACTTCTGGCCGCACGGGGAGGTCTCGTCGGCTTATGGCGTGTTCAACGACGACAGCGGCTACCCCAACCGAGGGACGTTCGCCGTCGACCGGGGCGGCGTCATCAGGTTCGCGGAGATGAAGTCTCCCGGTGAGATGCGTGACCAAGCGGTGTGGACCGATGCATTGGCGGCGCTGCGCGGGAGCTGACGGATTTTCCGGGGACGCGTTTCGGCGTGTAGCCTCCCCCGAGCACGGGCGTGTAGCTCAGTGGTAGAGCTCTGGTTTTACACACCAGCGGTCGCAGGTTCGATACCTGTCGCGCCCACCAAGTTTTTGCAAGTCATATGAACGCGATGCCCGTCGCGTGTCGGCGCTCACGACAGTGGTGCAGAACTCGCGAGGATTGCGCCGAGATCTGCATGAGCGTTGTAGATCGCGCAGAGCCACGACGCTCACGCAGAAGTCGGCGTGGAATGCGCAGTTCTGGGGCGATTCAGCGCACCAGATGCTGTCGGACGGCGAGGCCGACTCGCCCCATGGCCGCCAACGCCGGGTCGCGATGGTCCTCACCCCACGCCCAGTTGGCGAGGACGGCGTAGGCCACCCGGCGACCGCTGGGGGTGTGCCCGACACAGCCGATGTCGATCCTGGCGTCCGAGATGGTTCCGGTCTTGTTCCACAGCTCGAAACCGTGGTCGGCGTCGGTGTGCGCCAAGGGGTCCAGACCGAACGCCTGTGCCACCATCGACAAGTCGGTGTTCACGCCGAGCCAGCGCCGCACTCGCTCGGATACGGCGGCGTTGTGGATGGTGCCTGCGTCGACGCGGGCGACGAATTCGCACAGTTCTGCAGCGGTGCCCGCCGACAGGGTCAGCGGATCGTCCTTGGGGCGGTCCAGCCGCACCCTGTCACGTAGCCCGCTCTCGGTGAACCCGAGGTCCCGCGTGGCGCGTTGTACGACTTCAAGCCCCAGACGGCGCAGGAGAATGTTGGTTGCCGTGTTGTCGCTGACCGCGCCGATCAACAGGCAGAGGTCTTCGAGCCGCTGGTCCTGCTGTCGCAGCAGGTAGAGGATGCCGGAGTCGGCCACCCGGTCCTCCGAGGTGGCGGCGACCAGTTCGTCCGGGTCCAATGTCCCGTCCTCGAATCGCCGCGCCACCTCGGCCAGCAGGAAGACCTTCCCAACGCTCGCGGTCTTGAGCACCCGACGCGAATCGTGTTCCCACAATGTCTCGCCGGTGGACAGGTCCTTGATGTGCGCCGACAGGGTCGCCGTGCTGGGCAGCCAGGACGACGCCTGGGCGAAGGGACTCATGCCACTTCGTCGAGTTCCGGGACTTCAGCGTCCACGGGCACCCGTCCGAACCGCTTGCGCAGCGTGTAGGCGATGAGAACGATGATCAGGCTGACCACGCTGGCGAGCAGCTGCACGCGTTGATCGGCGCTGAAGACCATGGCCACCAGGACGATCACGTAGGCCACGATGACCACGTAGGTCAGATAAGGGAAGAACCACATCCGCAGCGTCAACTGAGACGGGTCGTCGCGTTCGATTGCGCGGCGCACTCGCAACTCCGAGACCGCGATCATCAAGTACATGAAGATGGCGACCACGCCGCAGGAGTTCACCAGGAACAGGAACAGGGAGTCGGGGGCGACGTAGGCGAGTCCCACCGAGATCCAGCCGATCGCCGTGCTGGCGAGGACGGCGCGTGCCGGAACGCTGCGGCTGTCGGTTTTCACGAGCCAGTCGGGCGCGTCACCGTGAGATGCGAGGACCCGCAGAATGCGAGAGGACGTGTAGATGGAGGAGTTCAGCACCGAGAGCACAGCGGTGAGGATGACGAAGTTCATGATCATGGCGGCGCCAGGGATTTCCAGCTTGTCCAGGGCGGCGACGTAAGGACTCGACAGCACCGATCCGTCGCTCCAGGGCAGGATGCACACCACGAGGAAGATCGAGCCGACGTAGAAGAGGATGATCCGCCAGATGACGCCGGTGGTGGCCTTGGCCACCGACTTGGCGGGCTCGGCGCTCTCGGCGGCGGCGATGGTGACGATTTCGGCTCCACCGAACGCGAAGATGACCACCACGACGGCGCCCAGAATCGATCCGAATCCGTTCGGGATGAATCCGCCATGGTTGACCAAGTTGCCCAGGCCGCCGGAATCCCCGGGCCACGCCCCGCTGATCCAGAGCACGCCCAAAATGATGAACGCAACGATGGCCGCCACCTTGATGCTGGCGAACCAGAACTCGAACTCGCCGAACCACTTGACGGAGATGAGGTTGACGGCGGTCATCACGACCATCAGCAGCATGGCCATCACCCAGAGCGGTAGCCCGACCCATACGTGCAGGATCTGTGCGCCGGCCACCGCTTCTACCGCGATGATGATCACGTAGTAGTACCAGTACAACCAGCCGATGGTGAATCCTGCCCACGGCCCGATCCCGATTCGGGCGTAGTCGGCGAACGACCCGGCCTTGGGCTTGGCGACCACCATCTCGCCGAGCATCCGTAGCGAGCACAGAACCAGAGCTCCGGCCAGACAGTACGAGACGATGGCTGCGGGACCGGCCGTTTGGATGACCGCTCCGCTACCGACGAATAGCCCGGCGCCGATGGCACCTCCGATGGCAATCATGGTCATGTGGCGCGTTTTCAGCGACCTGGCCAGGCCAGAGCGGGGTTCGGTGGATGTAGACAAGTGAGAACTCGATCCGATGGTGGTTGACGGGGACAGTGGGCTCAGGCGGGCAGGGGTAGGAGAGAGGGTTCGCCGGCCTCGGCGACGATCTGGTCGATCGTTTGCGCGCGACGGGCTACAGACCAGCGCCGGTGGCCCGAGGAGTCGGACTCGATCGTGTAGACGGCGGGTCGCCCCAACGCGTTGTACGAGAAGTGACTGGAGAAGTAGTAGCCGCCGGTCTCCGGAATGGCCACCAGGTCGCCGGAGTGAATGCGTGGGAGTTCGCGACCGACGGCCAGCATGTCACCGGTGAAGCAGGCCGGGCCGGCCACGTCTTGGACCCGTCGGTCATCCTGCCGTCGCCGCCCCGCCGCGTCGTACACGTCGACCCGCAGAGGCCACGCCTCCGGTGCGAAGATCGTGCGGGTGGCGACCTGCACCCCGGCGTGGGTGACGGCGATCGGCCGACCACCGGTGATTTTCGTGTACTCGACTCGGGCGACGATGGTGCCGGCCTTGGCTGTCAACGCCCGGCCGAACTCGGTCACCAAAGCGTAAGTCCCATCGAACAATTCCGGCACTACGGTCTCAAGGGCGGCACGGTGATCGGCGAAGGTTGGGGTGATGTCGTCGGAGGTGAAGTTGACCGGGAGCCCGCCGCCAATATCGATTCGCTGAACTTGCTGACGACCGACACGAGCAGTGATGTCGTGGGCGAGGTCCACGATCTGGCGCACACCCTCGGCGGCGTGACTGAGGCTCAGCCCTTGAGATCCGCTGTGCACGTGCAGCTGGGTGAGCCACGGGCGGGAGGCGAACGCGTCGATGATGTGTTCGCGTTGGTCGGCCAACCCGATACCGAACTTGGACGTTGTCGTCGCGGTACTCATGGCGTCGATGGCACCCGCGCCGGTCTGCGGATTGATTCGCATGCCGATGATCGACCGGTGACCGTCCGCCGGTGCGACCGACTCGTCGACCCGCGCTAGTTCCTCCAGGTTGTCGACGTTGAACGAGATGCCCAGTTCGAGCGCTCCCACGATCTCGGTCGTGGTCTTGGCAGGGGAGTCGAGCACGATGCGATCCGTAGGGAAGCCGGCGGCCAGGGCCAGACCCAGCTCACCCGGACTGGCCACCTCGCACCCGAATCCCGCCTGCGCGAACCGCGCCAGGACCGGTCGCAGGGTGATCGCCTTCGCCGCAATTGTGTGCAGTGCCGGCATACCCGCCGGGTAGGTCTCGCTCAGGGTGCGCATCAGCTCATCGAGGGTGTCCAGGTCGATGACCCCGCACAGCGGGTGCAGGTCGTCGACGAACCCTCGCCCCGCCACACCAGCCACGACCTCGTCGCGGCGGCGCAGCAGCGTGTCGGGGTGGGGTAGGACGTGTCCAGCACACGTTGTTCCAGAAATCACAGATGAAACCCTATGAACCAGGAGCATTCTGTGCCGGTCACGTGGGCTGAGGAATTCTCCACGGATCTTCTGTCGATACTGAGGGTCACTCATGACACCTGGGTCAGCATCTCCGAAATGCACTAAGGGCGACCACGATTTTCGTCAGATTCCACGGGGGACTCAGCAGGACGGGCCTGATCCCGCCCCCACACCAGCAGGCCGAGGGCAACCCGAAGCCGCGCCACCGATGACTGCACTTCGATACCGGAGACCACCCCGATCCGCTCCAGTCGGTACCGCAGTGAATTGGCGTGAATCCCCAACTCGCGCGCCGCTTCGGCGAGATTTCCCGGATGTGCGAGAACTGCCGCGACGGTGTCGACGTATGAGGTTCCGTGGTCGCTGTCGTGCTGGCGGAGCGTCTCCAGCGGTTCGGCGATGGTGTGTGCCATCGGAGCCAGGAGGTCGGCGGCCAGGATCAGGGTCAGCGCATCCGGCACGTCGGCTGCCGTGATGACCGTGGGACCACCGCGCGCCGGGGGCAGCTGTGCCGCATCTTGCAGCGAAGCGGCGTCGAGGACCTGCCGAGCGACCCGTGCGGAAAGCTGAAGGTCCGAAAGGGCGTAGACGGCAGGTCCGACCGACACCACGCCCGCGCGGCCCCGTGAAACTCGAGCCAGCTGCTCCGTCAGCCAGCCGGCCAGGTCCACCTCCCCGGCCTCGCCGTCGAGGAGTGGTAGGACGACGAGCAGGTCGGAGCCCACCTGTGCCGTCCTCGCCCCGTTCCGCAGAGCCTGGATATGGAACATCAGCGAGCGAGACGGGGGAGTGTCCAGTCCCAGCGCGACCACGGCATGTCTGGCATCACGTTGCAGCCCGAGCAGCGCAGCGGGAACCCCGGGCTCGACCCCGCGCGAGAGCAGGTCGACCAGCGCCGACTCCTGAAGCCGCCGTTCGTACTGGTCGCGGTGGACCTCTCGGAGCAACATGGCGGCGGCGGGCTGGCGCACCTGTAAGAGCAGCTGCCGAAGTTCCTCACGGTCGGTGTCGTCGTTCAACGCCGCCCAGATCGTGCCGAGGGTCTCGGTTCCGGACCTCAGGGCGACCACCATGCGCGCCGGGTCGTCGGCCTCGGCATTGCGCACCACCACGTCGTCGGATCGCCAGATCGCAGGCAGGAATCCTGTGGCCATCAACCGCTCGACCCGCCATGCGGGTACCGCACCCCCCAGGATCGTCTGATTCCGGATGGGATCGACGTCCTGACCGACGACCGCATACGCCAGAACACGCGAGTCCAGGTCCTCGATCGTCACTGGTGCCCCGCTCCTGGTGCTGATCCAGCGAGCCAGCGCGTGCAAGTTGTCGACCTGCGGGGCCGGTGTGACGATGCCACCGGCCCCGAGAAGCCGAATGAGGGCACTGAAGAGTTCGGTCCATCCCACCCACGGGGACCGCCGGAACAGATGTGCCTGGTGGTCCTGCAGCAGCGAGACATCGCGCGTCGCGTCCGGCGGGAGGACAAGGGCCGCGGCCGTCCCAACCTCGTCCAGCAATGACCCGAGCGCGAAGCGATCCTCGACGCGTGCGCTGACGAGCACAATGCTGCCGCTGTAGTCAGCCTGCGTGCCGGGCTCATGCAGGACCACGTCCCGCACCACCGGATCAGCTTCCGGTTCTGCTCCTGCTAGGAAGGGCACCAACATGCCAGCCGCACCGGAAACGAGCGCAGACAGCGGTTGAACAGAGTCGGTGCCACTCACGGTCGCCGATAGCCAAGTGCCACAACCGAAAACTGTACAACCTGCGATCCGCAACAAGCGTCAACCGGCGAAACGGCAGACCTCTCATGTCAGATTCGGGATGCCGCCTTGCTGCCGCACGAGACGGGCGATGACGGAATCTGACATCGGAATCGCGCCCCGTGCGAGTTCGACCGGCACTGGCGGCAGGTCACCGTGCACGTCGCGGTGTAGGCGCTCCATCTCGTCATCCAGCCGCGCCGCGGTGGCCGCGGCTTCGCCGAGGCTCCGCGAGATGTCCGGCGGCACTTCGCCATCGAACTTGTAGTAGATCTTGTGTTCCAGGCTGGCCCAGAAATCCATCGCAACCGTGCGCAGCTGCACCTCCACCGGAACGGTGACGGGTCCGGTGGACAAGAACACCGGGACTTCCACGATGAGGTGCAGGCTGCGGTAGCCGTTCGCCTTCGGCTGACGCACGTAGTCCTTGATCTGTAGGACCGTGAGGTCGTCCTGCAAGGTGAGGGCCTCGGACACTCGGTAGACATCTGAGGTGAAGGAACACGTGATGCGGACACCGGCGATGTCGGTGATCTCCTCGCGGATCGCCTCGAAGCGCGGCTCGCAGTTCTTGCGCTGGACCTTGTCGAGCACACTCTCGGGCGTCTTGAGCCGGCTGGTCACGTGCTCGATCGGGTTGTACTGCTGCAGGTGCTGGAACTCCTGTTGAAGGATCCCGACCTTGGTGGTGATCTCCTCCATGCCGAACTTGTACGAGAACATGAATCGCGAGAACTCCTCGCGCAACGACCGAAACTCATCAATGTCGAAGTCGAGGAAGGTCGTGGGCACGCTCTCAAGCACATCGTCCATAGAGACCAGCATGCCTGTGATCGGAGACTGCCCTGGTCGCCCTAGGTGGTGAACACAGCCGGGATGGTCAGCGGGCCGCGGATGGCGGGGGTGTCACGCCACGTGGGGTCGCCCGCGAGGGCGGGTCGGCGTCGCAGGATGTGGCGCAGCGCCGCAGTTGTTTCGAGCCGCGCCAGCGCAGCGCCCAGGCAGTAGTGCGCGCCGTAGCCGAAGCTCAGCGGTGCGGGTCCGACCCGGTCAGGGCGGAACTGGTCGGGCTGGCGGTAGACGGCGGGATCCCGATTGGCGGCGGCGACGCACACCAGCGCCGTTTCACCACGCCGGATGTCGATGCCGGACACGGTCTGGTCTGCGGTGGCGGTGCGCGCGGTTGCCTGTACGGGAGCGTCGAGCCTCAACAGCTCGGTGAGAACCGCTGGATCGGTCGGGTCGATGTGGTCGGCCAGGCGGGTGCCGTCGGTCATCGGCGTGAGCAGCCGGACGAGGCTGGCGCCGAGCAGATTGGCGGTGGTCTCGTGGCCGGCGACCGCGATCAGGATGGCGGTGATGACGACCTCGTCGAGGGTGAGGTCGGTGTCTGCGGCCAGGAAGCTCAGTAGATCGTCGGTGGGGTGGCTGCGTCGGTCGGCGGCCGCGGGCAGGAAGTCGGCGATCAGCGCCGCAGACGCCGCCAGACCTTCCTCGAGGTCGTGTTGATCGGCGAAGCCGCCCAGGATCCGGATGATGGCCGGTGAGTGCTCGCGTAGCGCCGCGCACTGCTCGGGGTCCAGACCCAGCCAGGCTCCGATGACGGCGACCGGTAGCGGGAGCGCGATCTGCGACATGACGTCGACGAGATCGTCGGCGGGAATCATCGAGACCGCGTCAACACAGATCGACTCGACACCGTCTTCAAGGCCGCCGATGAAGGAGCGGCTGAACACATCCCGCACGGCGCCGCGCAATCTGTCGTGGACTGGGCCGTCAGTGAACAGCATGCTGGCGTCCACGAATGCCGAACTGATCATGGGTGTCGCGGCGGATATCGCCGGGTTGGCTCGGGGGTCGCTGATCCAGTGCCGTCCGCCGAGCACGTCGCGGGCGGTGCCGTGGCCGAGGATCAGCCAGGCGTGCGCGGTGTCGTCCCACACGACATCGCCGTCGCGGCGCCGTGTCTCGTAGAACGGGTAGGGGTCGGCGGCGTCCCAGGGGAGTCGCGGCGCCGCGATGTCACGGGTGGTCATGTTCATCCAGCGCGCCGGGCAGTCCACGTTCGCGCACCCAGGCGTGGTGCAGCTTGCCGAGTTCGGTGATCGGCTCGGTGACACCGTCCATATCGTCGACGAGGGCTCGTGTGTGCAGGGTGGCCCGCAGGCCGGCGGCGATACTGGTAGAGGCGAGCATGATCCGGGAGGTGAACACGTGCTCGGCGGGTACCGCGATCTTCGCGACGGGGTGGTCCCTGTCGCGGACATCGAAGAAGCCGCGAATAATCCGTTCCGTGGCGTCGGGCGCGTAGGTGACCGGCTGTGGGGCTGTGACCTCGAAGGCCATTTCTGAAACCCATTGCTCCAGTTCGTCGTCGGTCAACGTTGCGCGTTCGGTGAGGAATCCCATCTGGGTCAGGTGATCGCGGTAGTCGTCCGGGCGTCCCTCTATGGCGGCCCGCAGGAACCGCACCCACAGCCCGCGTCGCCACTCGGCCATGATCGAGACGCATCCGAAGTCGAGGAACCCGACGGTGCCGTCTGTGCCGAAGCGGTAGTTGCCGGGGTGCGGATCGGCGTGGACCAGGTTGGCGTGCCGGTAGTTGCCGTTCGTGAACCTCGCGATCACCTCCGTCCAAGCGTTCCTCAAGTCCTGGTCCGCCTGTTGTGCTGCGGTCCAATCCATCCCATCGAGATAGGTCATTGTCAGCACCCGGTCACTTGATGCCTCGGGCACAGCATCGGGGATGCGAATGAAGGGGTGCCCGCGATAGAGATCGCTGAACGCCGTGATCATCTCGGTTTCGTGCCTGTAGTCGAGTTCCTCGGATATCCGTGCGGCCGCTTCGCTCGCGAGTGCCTGGACGTCGAGCGGCATACCCGATGCCGCGGTCACGAATTTGAGGAATGTGGCGACGAGTTCGGTGTTGGCCAGATCGTCGTGGATGGCTCGCGCCACGCCGGGGTACTGGATCTTGACCACGACGTCGCGGCCGTCATGCAGGACGGCGCGGTGGACTTGCCCGACCGATGCGGCTGCTATCGGTTCGTCGGTGAAATCGCTGAAGTGTGCACTGGTGGAACCGAGTTCGTCGGCGAGGACGTCGTGGACCAGCGCCGGGTGCATGGGTGGCGCGTCGGCTTGCAGCCGCGTGAGCGCCTTCTGGTACGGCGAGAAGCCGCCGGTGCCCATCGCGCTGACGTCGATCATCGAGAAGATCTGGCCGGCCTTCATGAGCACGCCCTTGGACTGGCCGAGCAGGTCGGTGTAGCGCTCGGCGGTGCGCTCGTGGAAGCGGTCGACCGCGCCGTCGTCGCCCGCCCGTTTCTGGAGACCGGCTATGAGCCAGCCCCCGGCCGCGCGGGCGGTGAATCCGGCCAGCGGCATGGTTCGTCGAATCCGACCCTGCGTAACGGGCTCGTCTCGAGATGGCAATTCGGTCCCTCCCACTTCCACGAACAGTCAAGTAAAGTGGTTCCGTACAGACGGTAAGTGATCACTTTGGAGGAGTCAATGACGGCACCGGCATCCACCCGGGAGCGACTGCTCACCGAGGCGATGCGGTTGTTCAGTGACAAGGGTTTCGAGGCCACCAGCGTGTCTCAAATCGAGGCGGCCGCCGGCCTGGCGGCGGGCTCGGGCGCGCTGTATCGCCACTTCAAGTCCAAGGACGACCTGCTCGTCGCGGGCATCGACCGGCAGCTCGACCGGCGTGCCGCGATGGCTGACATTCGCGCACTCTTCGCGGGCCTCGGGGACCTGCACAGTGAGTTGACCGTCCTGGGCCGCTACCTGCTCACGGTGATCGACCAGGAATCCGAACTGCTGCAGATCGCCGCACGCACGCCCGCCGGACTGTCCGAGCGCCTCGACACGGCCTACGCCGCGCTCGTCGACTCGCTCACCGTGGAACTCTCCGGCTGGATCACCGCATGGGCGCCCCGTGCATCGTCCGAGCAGGCCAATGTCCTAGCCGCACTTGGCATCAACAGCATCCTCGGCGAGCGGTTCGCCACGAATCTCTTCCGTCGGAGCGAGGCGCCGATATCCGATGACCGGTATCTCAGGGAGTGGACAGCAGTATTGGCGGGGCGCGTTCAATCGTTCAGTTGAGCGGCCTGAGCTGATTGCGTTTTCAAGGTAATCAGTTGTTCGCCGACTGGTCACGATGCGGTGCTCCGGTCCCAGATCCCATCATTTGCTCCATTCCCGTAAGTAATTGAAGTATGCCCGCTAAGTAAACGCAGCTCGTCCGTGAATCCATTTATATGGCAATGTAATCATCGCATTCGACAATTTGCCAGAATTGCGTAGCTATGTGCTGTCCGGCGTTCCCTGGTGGCCAGTTTGGGTATAAATGCACTGGTCAAACGTGAACCTTCTGGCATCCCAGCGCTTAGCTGCCAATGTAACCGGGCATAGCAATTCCCATAGAGATCTCAGCGTACGGCGGAGTTGGTCATTGATCATGAATCGAAAGGGAAAATCATGCGGCGCCTTTCCTGCGGACACGCCAGTCCGCCACTGGTAAAGATCTTCTTCGCCGGAATGGCGACCGTTGTCGTGTCGGCAGTCGGCGTCGTGACCTTCATGCCGAGCGTGCCGACGGTCACGATGGATGTCGCCGAGATGGCGGCGATCGATCAGTCGAACACCACCATCGGCATCGCCGACTCCGATCTGTACTTCGAGTCGGCGGCACAGATCGACGCCGCGCTGGACCAGATGCAGGCCATGGGCGTCAACACCGTGCGGATCGGCATCCCGTGGGCCGGTATCAATCCGATTCCCGGCTACTACAACTGGTCCCAGTCCGATTACCTGATCAACGCCGCCGACGCGCGGGGGATGGGCATCCTCGCCGTCATCACCACCACACCGGCATACGCACAGAACGGATCCGGCATCTACAGCGCGCCGACGTCGCCCGCCGCGTTCGGTCAGTTCGCGGGTCTGGCAGCGCAGCGCTACGCAGGCAAGGTCGGCGCCTACGAGATCTGGAACGAGCCGAACGCCGCGCCGTTCTACGGCCCCGCACCGGACCCGGCTGGGTACACCGAGTTGCTCAAGGCTGCTTACCCGACGATCAAGGCCGCCGACCCGGATGCCACGGTCGTCGGCGGCGTTGTCGGATCGACGATTACCTATCAGAACCTCACCCTGAACCCGGTGACGTTCGTCGATCAGATGTACGAGAGTGGCGCACAGGGGTACTTCGACGCCCTGTCGTTCCACCCGTACCAGTACACGATGCCGTTCTCGACGGGCGGCTATCACCCGGACTCGCCGATCAACCAGCTCGATGACATCCACGACCTGATGGTCGCCAACGGGGACGCCGAAAAGCTGGTGTGGGCCAGTGAATACGGCCAGCCGACGTCGGTATCCAGCGACGCCGAGCAGGCTGCCTACCTGCAGGACATGCTGATGACCTGGCGGACGATCGACTACACCGGCCCGGCGTTCGTCTACACGCTCGAGGATGACCAGACCGGCAGCACCGATCCGGAGGCCACCTTCGGTCTGGTGCGTAGTGATGGAACGTGGAAGCCCGCGGCATACGTCGTACGAGAGCTGGCGACCACGCCGTCGACCACGCCATCGACCACGCCGTCCACCACGCCGTCCACCACGCCGTCCACCACGCCGTCCATGGCGAGGATGTCGTTCGCCGCCACCGCCGAGCCGATGGGCTCCGAGGCACAGGCAGCACCGCTGGCTGAGCCGACGCTGGCTGAGCCGACGCTGGCCGGGCCCGCGGCACGACCCACGAGGCAGGCCCCGACGGAGTCGAAGTCGACGACACCCGGACAGCGGGCCACACCCGCCGAGTCGGCGCGCCCCGATCGGTCAGAGGCCCGTCAGCACCGATCCGAGGCGCGCCAGGACCGCTCGGAGCGTCGGGATGCCGATCGGGAGAGGCCGCGCCGCGACCGCCACCGCTGACGTGTCAGACGATCCGCTTGCCGCGGCGCGCCCGAGATCGGATGTCCCACAGGTAGGTCTGGTAGCCCAGCAGCCAGACGTCGCGGGGGATGACGCGGTCGGCGAGTCGGAGTGCCGATAGCAACCACTCGAAGCGGCGCTGCTGAGCCGGCGTCCAGTCCAGCTGCATCAGCGCGCGGAACTCCGCGGGCAGGAATCCCGTCGTGGCGAAGAGATTGAACGGCCCGGCGAGGGCTCGCAGCGGGGCGGGAAGAAACGCGAACGCCGCGACTCCGCGCAGATGCTCGCGGACCGGTGGGTCGATCTGCAACCCATCCAGCGAGTGCTTCCAGTACTCCTCGAACGCGACCCGGTCCGCGGGCCACATCGACTCGCGCACCTGCAGGGTCGTGCCCAGCTTTCGGGCGTCGTCGTACACCGCGTCGGCAGCGTCGTCGCTCAGCGGTCCGTACAGGAACTCGTGCATGTCGACGTAGTACCGATAGAGGCAGGCGGCCACCCATAACTGCAGCTGCGGATCGAACGCGTTGTAGCGCACCGGACTCGTTGCGCTGGAGCGGACCTGGGCGTGCGCCCTGTCGACCTCGGCGCGAATCAGCGCCCGGTCGGCCTCGGTGCCCATCGTGGCGACCGCGAGGTAGGTGCCGGTGGTGCGGGCGCGCTTGATCGGGTGCTTGTAGACGTTGCCGCTGTCGACGGGGCTCTCGAGCACCCCGTAACCGACGCCGGGCGCCGACAGTTGCATGATCACGTTGGCCGCGGGCAACAGCGCGGCGGCGGGGTTGAGTAGGTGCACGACGCGCGACGGCTTCGAACTCGGTCCGAACCTCATGAAATCGAGTACACCACCTTGTGAGACGCTGCCGGGGTGCTTGCGCCGAGATCCCGCGGTCGCGCGGCGGGTCTCGCGCTCGGATATCTGATTGATCTGGCCCTTGGCGACCCGCGCCGCGGCCACCCGGTGGCATGGTTCGGTACTGGCGCGGCGACCTTGGAACGACTCACCTACGCCGACCGTCGCGCCGCGGGTGCCGCGCACACCGGCGTGTTGGTCGGCGCACTGTTCGCCGCGGGCCTCGCCGTCGATCGCGCCGCGGCGCGGCGCGGGCCGATCTGGACGACGGTGTCGACAGCGGCGGCGACGTTCGTCGTGCTGGGCGGTACATCGCTGGCGCGCACCGGAGCCCAGATGTCGGACCGAGTCGCCTGCGCCGATCTCGATGGGGCACGCGAACTGCTGCCGTCCCTGTGCGGACGTGACCCCGCCTCGCTGGACTTCGACGGTCTGACCCGGGCCGCATTGGAGTCGGTGGCGGAGAACACGTCCGACGCGGCCGTCGCACCGCTGTTCTGGGGTGCGCTCGCAGGGGTCCCCGGACTGCTGGTGTACCGCGCAGCCAACACCCTGGACGCGATGATCGGGCACAAGTCGCCGCGCTATGTCAAGTTCGGCTGGGCCGCAGCGCGATTCGATGACGTGCTGAACTACCTGCCCGCGCGGATATCGGGTGTGCTGGTGGCCGGGTGTGCGGCAGTCACCGGCGGCTCACCCGGCGGGGCATTGACGGCGTGGCGGCGTGACGCGGCGCGGCATCCGAGCCCCAACGCGGGTGTCGTGGAGGCGTCCTTCGCCGGTGCGCTCGGGGTGCGCCTCGGCGGACCGACCCAGTACGCGCACCGTCTCGAGATCCGGCCGACACTCGGCGATGGCCGTCCACCAGAAGTCGCGGACCTGTCTGCCTCGGTGCGCCTCTCGCGGGCGGTGCAGGCGGCCGCGGCGTGCGGTGCGGTCGCGACGGCGGCGTTGATCGCCGCCGTCGGCAGTCAGTGCCGTCGGCCGTAGCGGTCGGCGAGCTTCTCGTCCTTGGTGCGCGTCACCGGCTCGCCCGCGGCTGACGCCGATGCCGCGGCTGAGGCCGAACTGTCTGCGGCGGCCCTGTCGCGGCGGCGCTGCTTGTACTCGGCGACGACGAAGTAGCCCACCCCGATGGGTGCGATGATGCCGAACGCGATCCACTGGATGCCGTAGGACAGGAACGGGCCAGAGTTGAGATGCGGCAGCCCGATCACGCCAAGACCGCCGGGCTGGTCCTCGACGAGCTGCAGGTACGAACCCGCCAGAGGAATGCCGGTGACCTGGGCTATCTGGTCGGTGTTGATCGAGTACACCTGCTGCGCGCCGTCCTGGTGGAACGGCTCCTTGCCGAGCGCGAGCAGCTCGGAGTCCCGCAGCCGCGCCGTGATGGTCACGGTGTCGGTGGGGGCGGCGGCGAACTCGGGCACCTTGTTGCCATCAATGGGTTTGATGTAACCGCGGTCGACGAGCACGTTCGGACCGCCGTCCACCGCGAAGGGCGTCAACACCTCGAACGCCGGTTCGCCGTCGATGGAACGCAGCCGCGCGAGCACCTGGCCCTCGGGGAGATACCGGCCTGTCGCCGTCACGCGCTTCCACGCGTCATCGGGCGCCTTCGAGTCCTGCCGCGGCAGCACGCTCGTCACCGGCACAGGCTCCGACGTCAGAGAACTCGAGATCTGCGCGTTCTCACGTGTCGTCTTGGTGTTCTTGCCCAGCTGCCACGGCGCGAGCACGGTGAAGCACAAATAGGCGAAGCCGATGACGACGACATAGAGGGCCAACCATTGCGGCCGCAACAGGAACGCCCAGCGCTTCATCGGTCCGTCACGCTCCGGACGCTCAGTTGCTCGTCGACCCAGTTGTGCAGCCCGGGCAGCGACGCCTCGATCACGGTGAACACGTCCTCGAAGTCGACCCGCGTTCCGTAGTAGGGGTCCTCGACATCGAGCGCGTGAGCGCCCGACCGCGGGTCGAACGCCCGAAGCATCCGCAGCCGGTCGGCGGGCACTCCCAGGTCGCGCAGGATCCGAACGTGGTTGCGTCCCATCGCGACGACGAGGTCGGCGGCCAGGTGGTCATCGTCGACCTGTGCGGCGTTGTGCGTCGTGGGATACCCGTGGTCGGCCAGCACGTGATTGGCGCGCTCGTCGGCCGGGTTGCCCGCGTGCCAGCCGCCGGTACCGCCGCTGCTGACCCGTACCGCGCCGGACAGGCCTCGCTCATCGATCTGATGGGCGAACATCTTCTCGGCCATTGGGGAGCGGCAGATGTTGCCCGAACACACGAAGGTGACGTGCAGCACAGCTGGACTGGCGTCAGACACCGAGCACCTCCCGCAGGTCGGCGACCGTCGAGACGTGGCGACGGTCGGTCATCCCATCCTGCCCGTCGAAGTCGTCAGCGCCGTAACCCCAGCCCACCACCACGGTGCCGATGCCGTGGGCGGCGGCTCCCTCGACGTCGTGGCGGCGGTCACCGACCATCACCACGCTCGGCGGTAACGGCTCGAGTTGCGCCAGTGCATGCGCGACGACGTCGGCCTTCGAGGAGCGGACACCGTCGACGCTGGCACCCGCCACCACTTCGAAGTGATCGTCGAGGCCGAAGTGCTCGATGATGCGGCGCGCTGTCGGCTCGGCCTTCGACGTCGCCACGGCCAGACGCACACCCGCAGCCTGCAGGTCGGCGAGCAGCGCCGGGATCCCGTCGAACACGTGGTTCATCGACCAACCGCGGGAACGGTAGTCGGCACGGTAGGCCGCGATCGCCTCATCGGCCCGGTCACCGAGCCCCATCGAGGCCAACGTGACGTGCATCGGGGGTCCGACGATCATCTTGGCCAGGTCACCGTCGGGGACGGCGCCGGCCGTGGCGCCCACCTCGTTCAGGGCATGCCGAAAGCTGGCCACGATGCCGCTGGCCGAGTCGGTCAGCGTGCCGTCGAGGTCGAAGATCACCAACTGAGCGCTCACGGCTCCATTGTCCCCGATGTCGCCGGTCGTCCCCGTGCCTGGCCCCGACAGCCGCGCACTAGGGTCGTGATGTGGCAAGTCGGATCCGTACGGCGGCGCGCTACCACGGCGATGAGGCCGCGGCGCCCGGCATGCTGGACTTCGCCGTCAACGTGCGTGCCGCGGGCCCGCCGACGTGGCTGCTCGACCGGTTGGCGGCCCGGCTCGGTGAGCTGGGGCGTTATCCCAGTGCCGAGGATCTGCGGCGCGCCACCGAAGCCGTCGCCGCGCGCCACGGCCGTGACCCCGATCACGTCGCGTTGCTCGCAGGCGGTGCCGAGGGCTTCGCACTGCTGCCGCATCTGAGGCCTGCCATGGCCGCACTCATCGCACCGTCGTTCACCGAGCCCGAGGCGGCGCTCGCGGCCGCGGGGGTGCCGTTCGAGCACGTCGCACTGCGACCGCCGTTCACCCTGGCCGCCGCTGTGGTGCCCGATCACGCCGATCTGGTCGTGGTGGGCAACCCGACGAACCCGACGGCGGTGCTGCACACGACCGAGCAGATCCTGGCGTTGCGGCGCCCCGGACGCATCGTGGCCGTGGACGAGGCGTTCGCCGACGCGATCCCGGGGGAGCCCGAGTCGCTGGCCGGCCTGGCCCTGCCCGATGTGGTGGTACTGCGCAGCCTCACCAAGACGTGGTCGCTGCCCGGGCTGCGGGTCGGCTATCTGCTGGGTGACCCGGAGGTGCTGGCCCGCATGACCGCGACCCGCCCACACTGGGCGCTCGGCACGCTGCAGCTGGAGGCCATCGCGGCGTGCAACGAGCCGGCGGCCGTCGCGGAGGCTGCCGACGCAGCGGCTCGGCTGGCGGTGCTGCGCGGCGAGATGGCGGCTGGATTCACCGCCGCGGGCATCGAGGTGATCGACGGCCGCGCGCCGTATCTGCTCTTCGCCGTCCCCGATGCCGAACTCGTTCGAAAGAGGTTGGACGCCAAGGGTATCGCCGTCCGTCGCTGTGACACGTTCGTCGGTCTGGACGGTTCCCATCTGCGTGCCGCGGTGCGAGAGGAATGGCCTGTGCTGCTCGAGGCGATTGTCGAGGCAATGCGATGAGCGCGCGGCTGTCTGACGTCATCGACGTGCTGAATGCGGCGTATCCGCCTGCCCTGGCGCTCGACTGGGACTCGGTGGGTCTGGTCTGCGGTGACCCCGCCGACGTGGTCGAGTCGGTGACAGTCGCGGTGGACGCCACGGCCGAGGTCGTCGCCGAACTGCCAGAGGCTAGCCTGCTGCTCGCGCATCACCCGCTGCTGCTGCGGGGTGTGGACACCGTCTCGGCGGGCACGGCCAAGGGAGCGCTGCTACACCGGCTGATCCGAGCTCGGAGTGCGCTGTTCACCGCACACACCAATGCCGATGCCGCCGCCCCCGGCGTGTCCGACGCGTTGGCTGAGGCACTCGGACTCGAGGTCCGCGGCGTGCTGTCACCCGCAGCCGAGGGGCGCCGCCTCGACAAGTGGGTCGTCTACGTGCCCGCCGACAACGCCGAGGCCGTCCGCGAGGGCCTGTTCGCCGCGGGCGCGGGCAGCATCGGCGACTACTCGCACTGCAGCTGGACTGTGGCCGGGACGGGCCAGTTCCTTCCGCACGACGGCGCCTCGCCGGCGATCGGCCGGGTGGGTTCGATCGAGCGGGTGCCGGAGGACAGGGTCGAGGTGGTCGCACCCGCCGGCCTGCGCGCCGACGTACTGGCCGCGCTGCGGGCCGCGCATCCCTACGAGGAGCCGGCGTTCGATGTGTTCGCCATGGCACCACTGCCCACCGGCGTGGGGATCGGCCGGATCTGCTCGTTACCCCAGCCCCAGCCGCTGTCGGCCTTTGTGTCCCGTGTCGCCGCGGCGCTGCCCGCGACATCGTGGGGAGTGCGGGCGTCGGGTGACCCCGATGCGATGCTGTCGAGCATCGCGGTGTGTGGTGGTGCCGGTGACTCGCTGCTCGATGCCGTAGCGTCGGCCGGGGTGCAGGCCTACCTGACCGCAGACCTGCGCCACCACCCGGCGGACGAACACCGGCGGACCTCCGACGTCGCGCTCGTCGACGTCGCGCACTGGGCGAGTGAGTACCCGTGGTGTGGTCAAGCAGCCGAGATCCTGACGCGCCACTTCGGCGCGTCGCTCCCGGTGCGGGTGAGTTCCATCCGTACCGACCCCTGGAATGTCGAGAGAGAAGTATGAAGGCAGAAGCCGCCCAGCAACGTTCGCTCATCGAGTTGACCGAACTCGACGCCGATATCAGTCGGCTCGATCACCGAGCCAAGAAGCTCGCGGAGCAGGAGCGGCTCGACGTGGTCGCCGCCGAGCATCGCGATGCCAGCGACAAACTGGCGACACTCCAGCTAGCCCTGGAGGACCTCGACGGTGAGGTCGCCAAGTTCGAGTCGGAGATCGACTCCGTACGCCAACGCGAGGACCGCGACCGAGCGATGCTCGACGCGGGCAACGTCAATGCCAAGCAGCTCACCGAACTTCAACACGAGTTGGAGACCCTGCAGAGGCGCCAGGCCAGCCTGGAGGACGCTCAGATCGAGGTCATGCAACGGCGCGAGGAACTGCAGGACGAGGAGGCTGCGCAGCTGCGCGCGATCGGCGAGCTTCAGGGTCTCGTCACCGAGGCGCAGGTGGCCCGCGACCAGGCGCTCGCGGAGATCGACGCCGCGCGACAGACGATGGCCCTGCGCCGCGCTCAGATCGCGGCCGTGATCGACGCGGACCTGGTGGCCCTCTACGAACGGCAGCGCGCCCTCGGCGGTCCGGGAGCCGGTGTCCTGCAGGGCAGGCGGTGCGGCGCGTGCCGGATCGAGATCGACCGGGCCGACATGTCGCGGTTCGCTGCGGCCGCCGAGGACGACGTGCTGAGGTGCCCCGAGTGCGGGGCGATCCTTCTGCGGCAAAAGGGTTCGATGTAGTGAAGGTATTGGTCGAAGCCGATGGCGGATCGCGCGGGAACCCCGGGCCCGCCGGATTCGGTGCAGTGGTGTGGTCCGCGGACCGGCAGAGCGTGCTCGCCGAGCGTAAGGAGGCCATCGGGATCGCCACCAACAACGTGGCCGAGTATCGAGGTCTGATAGCGGGTCTGGAAGCCGCCGCCGACGTCGGGGCCACGGAGGTCGCGGTGTCGATGGACTCCAAACTCGTCGTCGAGCAGATGACCGGGCGTTGGCGGGTCAAGCACGTCGACATGATCCCGCTGCACGGGCGGGCCCGTGAGCTGGCCGCCGACTTCGACCGGGTGAGCTACTCCTGGATCCCGCGCGCCAAGAACTCGCACGCCGACCAATTGGCGAACGAGGCGATGGACGCGGCAGCGGAAGCGACGGCGAAGGAGCTGACGTCCCAGCCCGCCGCCCCGAAAACCGCTGCGGCGGCGGCTCAATCGACGTCATCTCCAGGATGGACGGGAGCGATGGGCGCTCCGACGCGTTTTCTCCTGTTGCGCCACGGCCAGACCGAGTTGTCGGTTGAGCGGCGCTACTCCGGTCGCGGGAATCCGGCGCTGACCGATCTCGGTCAGCGTCAGGCCGACGCCGCCGCGCAATACCTCGCCGAGCGGGACGACATCGCCGCGGTGATCAGCTCGCCGCTACAGCGTGCCAGCATCACCGCAGAGGCCGCGGCCAAAGCGCTGGGTCTGGAGGTCACGATCGACGCAGACCTGATCGAGACGGACTTCGGCAAGTGGGAGGGTCTGACGTTTCGGGAGGCCGCCGAGCGTGATCCCGATCTGCACAGTCGGTGGCTGCGCGACACCAGCCTGGCGCCGCCGGACGGTGAGAGCTTCGACGAGGTCGCTCACAGGGTGCGTCGGGCCCGCAACCGGATCATCGCCGAGCACGGCGACGCGACCGTCCTGGTGGTGTCGCACGTGACGCCGATCAAGACCGTCCTGCGACTCGCGCTCGACGCCGGTCCGAGTGTCCTGTACCGGATGCACCTCGATCTCGCGTCGCTGTCGATCGCCGAGTTCTACCCCGACGGCGTGGCATCGGTGCGACTGGTGAACCAGACCTCGTACCTGTAGTCAGGTCTGCACGTGCAGCTTCTCGCCGCGCGGCCCGAATATCGCGATTGCCTCGACCGGGCCGTCAACGACGCCGAACCAGTGCGGTGTCCACGTCGAGAACTCCACCGCCTCACCGGGTTTGATGGTGAAATCGCGATCGCCGAGAATGAGGCGCAGGTTCCCCGACAACACGTACAGCCACTCCTGCCCGTCGTGCACGGGTAGCTCGTCGGGGGGCGTGCGGCGTCGCGTGCTCACCCGGATCTTGAACGTGTGCAGACCTCCCGCGGGGCCGCTGCGCGTGAGCGGCCAATAGGTGACGCCGTCCCTGGTATGCGAGGCGCCGCGGACCCGGGGATCGTCGGCCTCGGGTGCGCGCATCAGGTCGTCGGTGGTGACCGACAGCGCCGACGCGAGGCGGGGCAGGTGATCCAGTGCCAGTCGGCGCTTGCCGGATTCGAGGCGGCTCAGTGTCGACACGTCGATGTCGGCGCGGGTGGCCACCTCCTCCAGCGTGAGTCCGTGCTGAGTGCGCAACTCGCGTAGTCGGCGGCGGACGCGAGTGTCGACGTCATCCTGCGGCTTTGCCTGCATGGCAAATCAGCTTGGCAGTTCTGGAACGCGAGGGCAAGCTCTAGGGCATGACTGGTGAATGGGATTGCATCGTGGTGGGCGGCGGCGCGGCGGGATTGAGCGCCGCGTTGGTGCTGGGTCGAGCGCGTCGGCGCACGTTGGTCGTGGATGCGGGAGCACCGAGCAATCTCGCGGCCCACGGCATCGGTGGTCTGCTGGGACATGACGGCCAGCCGCCGGCGAAACTCTACGAGACGGGTCGTGCCGAACTGGCGGCCTATCCGAACGTGGAGGTGCGTACCGGCGAAGTAGTCCGTGGCGAAAGGGGTTTCACCCTGGAACTGGCCGACGGCTCGATCGAACGGAGTAGGACCGTCCTGTTGGCCACCGGCATGGAGTACCGGCCGCCGAGCATCCCCGGCCTCGAAGACCTCTGGGGGCGTTCGGTGTTTCACTGCCCGTTCTGCCACGGCTGGGAGGTGCGCGACGCGCCACTGGCAGTCATCGCCAAGGGCGACCGCGCCGTGCACTCTGCCCTGCTGCTGCGGGGCTGGTCCGATGACGTGATGCTGCTGACCGACGGCGACGATGGGCTTGATGACGCTCAGCTCAAGCAGTTGGACGCAGCCGGTGTCACCGTCGATACGCGGTCGGTCACTCGATTGGTATCGGAGAGTGGCGAACTGACCGCTGTGGAGTTCTCCGACGGCGAGCGGCTCACGCGCCGCGCCGCGCTGGTCGCCACAACGCTGCACCAGAGATCCACTCTGGCGGCACAACTCGGCGCGATGACCGCGCCAGGCCCGGTCGCAGTGGATGGCCTGGTCGTTGACGCCTTCCAGCGCACCACGGTTCCGGGACTCTTCGCTGCGGGGGACATCGGCGCGCAGATGCCCCAGGTCGCGACCGCGGTCGCGACGGGCAGCCTGGCCGGCGCATCCATCATGCAGTGCCTGCTCGGCGAGGACGTCGGGTTGACCGTGCCGCCGTGGCCCACCCACGGGCTCACGGCGACGGAGTACTGGGAGCGTCATTACGGTCAACGCCAACGTATTTGGAGTGGCCGGGTCAACGCGCAGCTGGCGAAGGTGGTGGCGGATCTGCCGGTCGGTCACGCGCTGGACCTCGGCTGCGGTGAGGGTGGCGACGCCGTCTGGCTCGCCGAGCAGGGCTGGCACGTGACTGCGGTCGACATCTCGGAGACCGCGATCGCGCGGGCCGCCGCGGAAGCCGAGGCGCGGGGTGTGCGGGACCGCGTGAGCTTCGAGCGCCACGACCTGTCCGACAGCTTCCCGGAGGGCACCTTCGACCTGGTGTCAGCCCAGTTCCTGCACTCCACAGTGCGTCTGGAGCGACCGCAGATCCTCGCCAATGCCGCCCGCGCCGTGGCGCCAGGGGGACATCTCGTGATCGTTGACCATGCCGGGATGCCGTCGTGGGCGACAAACGTGCCGCACGACCATCCGTTCCCGAGTGCCGAGGAGGTGCTGGCGAGCCTTGACCTGTCGGCGGGTGAATGGGACCGCGTGCGGATCGAGACGATCGAGCGTGAGGTCACCGGACCCGACGGCCAGGAGGCGACGCTGGGGGACAACCTGATGGTTCTGCGGCGCACGGCCTAGCGAGTCGCAGGGAGGACCCGCCGTTTGTGGGCCGTCAACACATGATGACGGCCCACAAAGGCAGGTGCACTAGTGGAGGCCCGCTCCGTGGTCCGTTCGGATCGGACCGTCGACGATGGCTCGCAGCGCGGCGACGTGACCGTCGAACGCGATGCGGCCAGCGTCGGTGAGCCTGGCGTGCACCTTGTGGCGCCGCGCCTCAAGGCGGCGTTCCGTGGTGACGTACCCCGCCTGTTCCAGAATCGACAGTTGCTTCGACAACGCCGAATCCGAAAGCCGCAATGTCTCTTTGAGATACGCGAACTCAGCCCAGTCCACGGCGGCCAACGTGGCCACCAATGTCAAGCGCGTGCTGGGATGGATCAGCTCATCGAAACGCGGCGGCGTCGTCATGCATGGACCCAGCGGCGCAGAGTCCGCAGAATCTCGGGTCCGCCCAGGCCGACGATGGCAGCGACGAACACGGCCGCGGCGATTCCGGGGTGACGGGCGCCGTCGGCGTGCAGGGCGACGGCCGCCGCGATCGTCACAGCGACCAGAGCGAACAGCATGCCAATCACCACCACCGGTATCCGGTGCCCGACCGTATCGGCGCTGACCTGCATTCGGTCGGTCCTTCGGCGACCGCTCAGCCGGCGCGACGCAATCGCGGAATGAACGACTCCGAACCCGACCGTGGCCCCAATGACGAGCCACTGCGGGCCAACGTCGCCGATGAGTCCAATCACGACCCAGCCCGCCGCGAGGAGCCACCAGTACCACCGGGGCAGACCCACCTCCTCCGCCACGTGCGCCTTGGCGCGGTCAACGGCATCCAGCGCGGCGCGTGCGTCGGCCGGCGTGACGTTCTCCGTAACCCCATCCTCACTTTCCCGCATGGAAAGTAGAGTCCACTTTCCATGCGGGAAAGTCAAGGGGTGACTTCCGTTCTAGTCGGTGCGCTGGGTGAGCCGGATGCTGTTGCCCGACGGGTCGCGGAATCCAGAGTCAATGCCGTAGGGCATCTCGGTGGGCGGTTCGGTGAACTCCACGCCGCGCTCGGTCAGCGCCTTGTAGGACGCTGCGGCGTCATCGGTGAGCAGGAAGACCGTGCCGGCGAAACCCTTCGCCGTCAGGTCGAGCACCTGCTTGCGCGTGTCCTCGTCCATCACCGGCGGGCCCGGCACCGCCATCAGGACGATGCTGACGTCATCCTGGCCCGGCGGGCCGACGGTGAGCCAACGAAAGTCGCCCATCTCCTCGGGGAACGACACGTCCTCCCGCACCTCCATGCCGACCTGATCGGTCCAGAATTTCAGCGCGACCTCTTGATCATGAACCCACAGGTGTGTGCTTGCGATTTTCATCATGAGGCCGACGCTACGGCCGAGGTCAGGTGCCCGTCTTCTCCCGGTGTGCTGTCTTGACCCGGCTGTCGGCCGGGGGCCGGGTGTCGCGCGCCACGATGCAGCTCGGAATCCGTGCACGCGATGCCGCGGGCGGCATGCTGGCTCGATAGGCCGCCGGTGGCCTGCCGTACACGCGGGCGAAACTGCTGGTGAATGACCCGACGCTCTGCAGCCCGACCATCACACAGATGTCGGCGACCGAGCGGTCGGTGTAGCGCAGCAACGACGCGGCGCGTTCCAGCCGCCGGGTCTGCAGGTAGGCGCGCGGGGACTCGCCGAACGTTCGGGTGAACATCCGGGAGAAATGCGCGCGTGACAGGCCCGCCGCCGCGGCGAGGTCCTCGACGGTGATCTGCTCGGCGTACCGGGCGTCGACCAAGTCCTTGGCGCGCTGTAGATAGCGGGCCGGCGGCACCTGTGCCATGGGGATCAGAGTACGGTGATCAGCGCGGACGAGTTGGCCGGACGGCCGCGGGTCCCCTCCGGGGATTCGAGGAAAGTCCGGACTTCACAGAGCAGGGTGATTGCCAACAGCAATCCGAGGTGACTCGCGGGACAGTGCCACAGAGAACAGACCGCCACCCAGCCTTCGGGCTGGGGGGTAAGGGTGAAACGGTGCGGTAAGAGCGCACCAGCATCCCGGGTGACCGGGATGGCTAGGCAAACCCCACCCGAAGCAAGGCCAAGAAGGCCGCAACCTGGTTGCGGCCGCGCAGGCGTTTGAGGGCTGCTCGCCCGAGCCTGCGGGTAGGCCGCTCGAGGCACCCGGCGACGGTGTGTCCAGATGGATGGTCGTCGCCCCGCCGCCAGTAATGGTGACGGGGAACAGAATCCGGCTTACAGGCCAACTCGTCCGCCCCAACGGGTCAGCCTGCCACGAACGGGTCAGCCCGCCGCCCGAACCGCCTTCTTGAGCTTGCGCAGCGCGCCCTCGAGGCGATCCTCGGACTGCCGGGCCAGTTCGTCCTCCAGTTGAAACAGCAGCCCGTAGGTGAAGGTGTCCTCACCCTCGGCGTGTGCGGTGCTGGCCTCGGCCGACAGATGTGCGCGGCTGACCACGCTGTCCTGATGATCACCCAACAGCGTCTGGATGAGCTTCGCCCCTTCCGCGACGTTCCGTGCACCGGTGGCCGCGGCGGTGTAGCGAAGCCGCTTGGCGCCCTTGCGGATCCGGTGCAGGGCCTCGTCCTTCCCCTCGGCGCTCACCGCGGGGTCCGCCTTGGCGATGAGTGCTGCCTTCGCCGCCTTGTGCACCTTGCGGTACGCCGAGGCGACGGTGGTCTGTCGCGGCGGCGCACCGGACGTCGACGTCACCGGCCCGGCGGTCTTGAGGTCATCGAGCGCGTCGAGCAGCCGGAAGTACCGCTCGGAGCGCATCGCGGCCAACGACCGCTTCAGCCCGGCCTGGTAGCGCCGGTTCGCACCATCGACCAGCCGTTCGCGGACGGGACCGCGGACCAGGTGCGCGGGTAAATCGGCGAGTGCACGCTCGAAACGCTCCGCGAGCACCTCGGCGTCGCGCGCCACACCGAGGACTCCGGCCAGCAGCTTGAGCTCTTCGAGCACCCACGCGTCATCGGTGAGGCCGAACGACTCCTCGGAACCCTTGACCAGGCTGCGGATCTTGCGGGTGACAACCCGCATCTGATGCACCGAGTCCCACGTGTCGGCGCGTACGGCGCGGTCCCACACCAGAAGCTCTTCGATCTGCTCGGCCACGGCGCGGTGCACCGGATCGTCGTGACGGGGTGCCTGCTCAGGTGCGGAGGTGGCCAGCACGCGCGCCAGCTTCGACCCGTGCCCGGCTGGTTGCGCGCCTGCGTCGAGCAGCCGGTTGGCGAGGCGATCCAATAGATCGGCGGGTACCTCGGCGCCCTCGACGAGTTCGAGTTCCCATTCCCGCCAGGTCTGTTCGGCGCCGCCGACCGCCGACGCGGTGACCTGGTCATCGCAGAACTCGGCGAGCGGGGCACCCGAGTGGCCGTGCAGCTCATCGACGGTGCGCACGGTGGAGATGCGCGCCACGGGTGCGAGCGCGCGGTCGCGGACGATTGCCAAGACCACATCGCGCAGCTCGTCGGGTACCGCCTCCTCGGCCTCGCCCAATGGCAGCCGTACCTCGGTTCTCGAGTCCGGTCCGGCGGGCAGCTTGAGGTGCCACCCTGCGTCAGGACCGCCTGTGCGGCGGCGCAGCGTCACGCGGTGCGCGGCAAGGTGATGGTCGGCCGTGTCGTAGTAGACGGCGTCGAGGTGCTGTGGGTCCGAACGCTCGACCCGGGCGACGGCGGACAGCCCCTCGAACGAGGGGGAGACGGTGTCCTCGGTGACGGCGAACTTGCGTTCGGTCTCGGTGTGACGGGACGCCTTGCGTTTGTCGGCTGCCATCTTCGCTTTCGATCTCCAGTGAGCACTGTCATTGCTGAAACCTGTGAACAGGTTCCCACATTCAGGTGAACGAATGATGTTCGAGCCAAACCGCTGCGCTGAACGTCCGGCGGCGCGCCATTACAGATCGGTGCATGGCCGTAAGGCCGGTGCGAAAGCCGGTGCGATAACGTTTGCTGCATGCCTGAATTCGACACGCTGACACTCGACCAGACCGGACCCGTCGCCCGCATCGTCCTGAACCGGCCCGACGCCGCAAATGGCATGGACGACAGGATGACTCGCGAACTGGCCGTCGCCGCGGCGCTGTGTGACAACACCGCCACCAAGGTGGTCACCATCACCGGCGCGGGACGCTTCTTCTGTGCGGGCGGCGATCTGAAGGCCATGGCCGCCGCACCCAACGCGGGCGAGTTCGTCAAGGGCATCGCATCCGATCTGCACCGCGCGCTGTCGACTTTTGCCCGGATGGACGCCGTGGTGATCACCGCCGTCAACGGCACCGCCGCGGGCGCAGGCTTCAGCCTCGCCGTGGCCGGTGACCTGGCACTGGCCACCGAGTCGGCCAAGTTCACCATGGCCTACACGAAGGCGGGCCTGAGCCCTGACGGCGGCGCCTCCTACAACCTGCCCCGGCTCATCGGCATCCGCCGCACGCAGCAGTTGATGATCACCAACCGGACGCTGTCCGCCGGGGAGGCACTGGACTGGGGTCTGCTCACCGAGGTCGTGCCCGACGGCGAACTCGCCGCCCGTGTCGACACGCTGGCCCAGGAACTGGCCACCACGTCGCGGACATCCAACGGCGCCGTCAAGCGACTGCTTCTGGGCACCTACCGCACCGGCCTCGAGGAGCAACTGGAACTCGAGGCGCGTGCCATCGCGGACTGTGCGCAGTCGGCCGACGGCCAGGAGGGCATCGCGGCCTTCCTCGGCAAGCGCGCCCCGGACTTCGGCTGAGCCGAACAGTAGATGTAGCGGTTAGTAGGAGTGCTCCTCGGCGGGGAATGCGCCGGAGGCGACCTCGTCGGCGTACTGGATTGCCGCCTGGCGTAATTCGGCGCCGACGTCGCCGAAGCGCTTGACGAACTTCGCGGTCTTGCCCGACGTCATGCCTGCCATGTCCTGCCAGACCAACACCTGGGCATCGCAATTGGGGCCCGCGCCGATGCCGACCGTGGGAATGGTGAGCTTGCCGGTGATCTGGGTGGCCAACTCTGCGGGCACCATCTCGAGGACGACGGCGATCGCGCCTGCCTCGGCCACGGCGATCGCATCGTGGATGGTCTGGTCGCCCGCGTCGCCGCGGCCCTGGATGCGGTACCCGCCCAGCCCGTTGACGCTCTGCGGGGTGAAACCGATGTGCGCCACCACCGGGATGCCGGCCTGGGTCAGCGTGGCGATCTGTTCGGCGACGCGCTCACCGCCCTCGAGCTTGACCGCGGCCGCACCCGTCTCCTTCATGAAGCGGGTGGCGGTGGCCAGCGCCTGCGCCGGACCGGACTCGTAGCTGCCGAACGGCAGGTCCGCCACGACCAGCGCATGCGGTGCACCACGTACCACGCCGCGCACCAGCGGGATCAACTCATCGATCGTCACCGGAACCGTGGTGTCGTAGCCGTACACGACGTTGGCGGCCGAATCGCCAACCAGGAGCACCGGGATCTCGGCCGCGTCGAACACGCGGGCGGTGGAGTAGTCGTAGGCCGTGAGCATGGCCCACTTGTGGCCCTCGGACTTCCACTTCAGGAGGTGGTGCGTGCGGACTTTCGTTCGCGGAGCTTGCTCGGGCGTGGAGGCACCGTAAACAGACTGTTCAGACATCGTCGTCCCTTGTGTGGTCGGTTCGATCCTCGAGGCCCAATCCGGGTCCCCGGGTTCGTTTGACGGCCACCAGTCTGCCACCCATCGACACGAAGATGAACCGTGAGTGAAGTGCATTTCCTCACACGGAGCCATCCCGACCGGCCTACGATCGCCGCATGCAACGGCTCAGCGGTCTAGATGCCAGCTTTCTCTACCTCGAGACCGCTGACCAGCCACTCCACGTGTGCTCGATCCTGGAGATCGATCCATCGACGATCCCGGGCGGCTACACGTTCGACGGGTTGCGTCACGCGCTGAGGCTGCGAATCAAGGCGATGCCCGAGTTCCGCGAGAAGCTCTCCGACAGCCGACTCAACCTCGATCACCCGGTGTGGGTGGAGGACAAGGACTTCGACGTCGACAGGCACCTGCATCGGATCGGTCTGCCATCGCCCGGCGGTCGCGCCGAACTCGGCGAGATCTGTGGTCACATCGCCTCGTTGACGCTGGACCGCAGCAGGCCGTTGTGGGAGATGTGGGTCATCGAGAACGTCGCGGGCACCGAGGAGAACCCCTCCGGGCGGCTGGCGGTGCTGACCAAGGTGCACCACGCGTGTGTTGACGGTGTCACGGGCGCCAACCTGATGTCACAGCTGTGCACCACTGAGGCCGATGCGCCACCGCCCGAGCCGGTCGAGGGCGTGGGGGGTGGATCGGACCTGGAGATCGCGGTCAGCGGGGCGATCAAGTTCGTCACCCGCCCCTGGAAGCTGGTCAACGTGGTGCCCTCGACGCTGTCGACCGTGGTGGACACCGTCAAGCGCGCCCGCAGCGGACTGCACATGGCGGCACCGTTCAACGCGCCCAAGACGACGTTCAACACCAATGTCACCGGGCGCCGCAACGTCGCATTCGCGCAGTTGAGTCTCGAGGACGTCAAGACCGTCAAGAACCACTTCGGGGTCAAGGTCAACGACGTCGTGATGGCTCTGGTGTCCGGGGTGCTGCGGCGGTTCCTGCTCGACCGCGAAGAACTTCCCGACAGCTCGCTGGTGGCGATGGTCCCGGTGTCCGTGCACGAGAAGTCGGACCGGCCCGGCCGCAACCAGGTGTCGGGCATGTTCGCCAGCCTGCAGACGAACATCGAGGATCCCGCTGAGCGACTCAAGGCCATCGCCGAGGCGAATTCACTTGCCAAACAACATAGCTCGGCCATTGGGGCAACGCTGCTTCAGGACTGGTCGCAGTTCGCCGCGCCCGCGGTGTTCGGGGTCGCGATGCGGGTGTATGCCTCGAGTCGGCTCACCAGCGCCAGACCGGTGCACAACCTCGTCATCTCCAACGTGCCTGGACCCCAGGTGCCGCTGTACTTCTTGGGCGCGCGAGTCAAGGCGATGTTTCCCCTCGGGCCGATATTCCACGGCTCGGGGCTCAACATCACGGTGATGTCGCTGGGCGGTGGCCTCGATGTCGGACTCATCTCCTGCCCGGAGTTGCTGCCCGATCTGTGGGACATGGCTGACGACTTCCACCTCGCGCTCGAGGAGTTGCTGGCCGCCACGCGCTAACGCCCTCATCAGGGCCGATGATCACTCATGGCAGCATGGTCAGCCATGAACCTCAGACGCGGGCTGCTCGCGGCCGCCACGGTGACAATGGTGGTGGCCGGCTGTAGCAACGTGGTCGCCGGCCGTGCGGTGATTGACGTCCCGCCGCCGGGAACGCCCGTGGCCTGGTCGGCGGACGAATGCGAGTCCTCGCCCAGCGACGTCCAGATCCCCGAGGGCGCCGAGTGCGGCAAGCTGTCGGTCCCCGTGGACTACACCAAGCCCGACGGCGAGGTCGCCCAGATCGCGATGATCCGGTTCCCCGCCACCGGCGACAAGATCGGCTCGCTGATCATCAACCCCGGCGGCCCCGGTGAGTCGGGTGTCTCCGCGGCGGCGTCGCTGGTGGGCAGCATGCCGGACTCGGTGCGCGAGCGCTTCGACCTGGTCGGCTTCGATCCGCGTGGCGTTGGACGCTCGACGCCCGCGGTGTGGTGCAACTCAGATGAGGACAACGATCGGCTGCGGGCCGACCCGCAGGTGGACTACAGCCCGGAGGGCGTCGCCCACATCGAGTCCGAGACCAAGGACTTCGTGCAGCGCTGCGTGGACAAGATGGGGGAGGAGTTCCTCGCCAACATCGGAACCGCGAACGTGGCAAGGGATCTCGACGCGATGCGCGAGGCCCTGGGTGACGACAAGCTGACCTACCTCGGCTACTCGTACGGCACCAGGATCGGGGCGGCCTACGCCGAGGCGTTCCCGGACAAGGTGCGCGCCATGATCCTCGACGGTGCCGTCGACCCCAACGCCGATCCGCTCGAGGCGGACATCCGTCAGGCCGCGGCGTTTCAGACCGCGTTCAACGACTACGCCGCGGACTGTGCGAAGAACCCGAGCTGTCCGCTGGGCACCGACCCCGCCAAGGCCGTCGACGTCTACAAGTCGATGGTCGACCCGCTGGTGGACGATCCCGCCAAGACCGACGACCCCCGCGGGCTCAGCTACGGCGACGCGGTGATCGGCACCATCCTGCCGCTGTACTCACCCAACCTGTGGCGCCACCTCACGCAGGCGCTGTCGGAAATGCGGGCGGGCAGGGGCGACACGATGCTGGCGCTGGCCGATCTCTACATGGGACGTGACCCGCAGGGGCACTACAACAACTCCACCGATGTGCGGGTGGCCGTCAACTGCGTCGACGAGCCACCGATCACCGACCGGGACAAGATCATCGATCAGGACAAGCGTGCTCGCGCCGCCGCGCCGTTCATGAGCTACGGCGAGTTCACCGGCAACGCGCCTATGGGCACGTGCGCATTCTGGCCGGTGCCACCGACGTCGGAGCCGCACGAACTCAAGATCGAGGGTTTGCCGCCCACCCTGGTGGTGTCGACGACGAACGACCCCGCCACGCCGTATCAGGCCGGTGTCGACTTGGCCAAGCAACTCGGCGGAACGCTGCTGACATATGAGGGCACGCAGCACACCGTCGTGTTCCAGGGCAACAAGTGCGTCGACGACATCTCCGCGAAGTACCTCGTGGACGTCGTCGTGCCCCCAGCCGGTGGGCGTTGCTGACGCGACCGTTAGATCACCGTCGGGTTGCTGCCTAGTCACCGCTCGACATCGGAGTCGGCTGTGAAGCCGGTTGCGTGCGAACATGTCTGCCATGTGGCGGGTGGGCAAATTGATCTCGGCACCGCTCGCCACTGTGGTGCTAGCCGGTGTCCTCTGCCCGACTGCGGGAGCGTCGCCCGAGGGCGCAGCCGTGCAGTCCTACGGCCAACCGCCCGTCTGGGGTAGCTGCGCGGCCCTGTTCGGAGACGTCTCCGCGATTCCGACCGCGCAGTGCGGCACCGTGACGGTTCCGGTCGACTACGCGAATCCCGCTGGGCCGCAAGCACAACTGGCGGTCATCCGGGTGCCAGCCACCGGTGACCGTATCGGTGTGCTGATGGTCAATCCCGGCGGGCCGGGCGCCTCGGCGGTCGACACGGTCGCCGCCATGGCCGGCGGGCTGGCCGACACCGACATCACTCGCCGCTTCGACCTCGTCGGCTTCGACCCGCGCGGCGTCGGTCACTCCACCCCGCAGATCCGCTGCCGCTCGGATGCGGAGTTCGACGCGTTCCGGCGCGAGCCGATGGTCAACTACAGCCAAGCGGGAGTCGCGGCGATCGAGGGTGTGTACGCCCAACTCGCACAAGGCTGCGTGAACAAGACCGGCGTGGAGTTCCTGGCCAACGTGGGGACCGCGTCGACGGCGCAGGACATGGACGTGGTGCGCGCCGCGCTCGGGGAGAACCAGATCAACTATCTGGGATTCTCCTACGGAACAGAACTCGGCGCGAAGTACGCCGAGCAGTATCCGGACCGCGTCCGGGCCATGGTCCTCGACGGTGCCATCGACCCCGGTTCGGACCCCGTGGCCGAGAACATTCGACAGCTCGCCGGATTCCAGATGGCATTCGACGACTACGCGGCCGACTGCGCCCGTTCGACCGACTGCCCACTGGGCCAGGACCCCACCCAGTTCGTCGCGCGCTACCACCAGCTGATCAACCCCCTGGCCTTCGCGCCGGCCCGGACCTCGGACCCGCGCGGGCTCAGCTACCAGGACGCGATCACCGGCACCGCCAACGCGCTCTACACGCAGAGGTACTGGAAGTACCTCACCAGCGGACTGCTCGGCCTGCAGCGCGGCACCGATCCCGGAGACCTGCTGCTGCTCGCCGACGACTACCAGGGCCGTGATCAGGCGGGCCACTACTCCAACCAGCAGGATGCGTTCACCGCGATTCGATGTGTGGATTCGCCCTACCCGTCCGATCCGGCCGTGTGGGTCGACGCCGATCGGCAGGCGCGGGCTGTGGCGCCGTTCATGGCCTATGGCGAGTTCACCGGGTTCGCCCCCCGTGACGTGTGTGCGACGTGGCCGGTACCCCCGACGTCGGCACCACACGACGTCATCTCGCCCGGCCCGGGAAAGGTCGTCGTGGTGTCGACCACGCACGATCCGGCGACGCCGTATCAGGCAGGTGTCGAACTGGCCCGTGAACTCGACGCGTCGTTGATCACCTTCGACGGCACCCAGCACACCGTGGTGTTCAACGGCGACGCGTGCGTCGACCCCGCAGTGGTCGGTTTCCTGGTGGACTCCCGGCTGCCACCGCCTGACCTCCGGTGCTAGGACCGACGGCCGATCGGCGTGCAACAGCAGCCCCCACGTAACACAGATTTAACAGCCGGTGCCTACGCTGCGCACATGGACCGGCAGAAGGAATTCGTGCTGCGCACGCTGGAGGAACGCGATATCCGTTTCGTTCGGTTGTGGTTCACCGACGTGCTCGGTTACCTCAAATCGGTCGCCATCGCGCCCGCCGAATTGGAGGGTGCGTTCGAAGAGGGAATCGGCTTCGACGGCTCCTCCATCGAGGGCTTTGCGCGGGTCTCGGAATCCGACATGGTGGCCCGGCCCGATCCCTCGACGTTCCAGGTGCTGCCGTGGACGACGAGCGGCGGCAAGCACCATTCCGCCCGCATGTTCTGCGACATCACGATGCCGGACGGTTCCCCGTCGTGGGGCGACTCGCGCCACGTGCTGCGCCGCCAGCTGGGCAAGGCCAGCGACCTCGGCTTCTCCTGCTACGTGCACCCCGAGATCGAGTTCTTCCTCCTCAAGCCGGGCGCTGACGAGGCGCCGCCGGTGCCGGCCGACAACGGCGGCTACTTCGACCAGACGATTCACGACTCAGCCCCGAACTTCCGCCGCCACGCGATCGACGCGCTGGAGCAGATGGGCATCTCGGTGGAGTTCAGCCACCACGAGGGTGCGCCAGGGCAGCAGGAGATCGACCTGCGCTACGCCGACGCGTTGTCCATGGCCGACAACGTCATGACGTTCCGCTACGTGGTCAAGGAGGTCGCGCTCAACGAGGGTGTGCGGGCGTCGTTCATGCCCAAGCCTTTTGCCGAGTACCCCGGCTCGGCGATGCACACCCACATGAGCCTGTTCGAGGGCGAGACCAATGCCTTCCACACTCCCGATGATCCGCTGCAGCTGTCCGATGTCGGCAAGTCGTTCATCGCGGGCATCCTCGAGCACGCCTCCGAGATCAGCGCCGTCACCAACCAGTGGGTGAACTCCTACAAGCGGCTGGTGCACGGCGGCGAGGCGCCGACCGCCGCATCTTGGGGTGCGGCCAACCGGTCGGCGCTCGTCCGGGTGCCGATGTACACGCCGCGCAAGGCATCCTCGCGACGCGTCGAGGTGCGCAGCCCCGACTCGGCGTGCAACCCGTACCTGGCGTTCGCGGTACTGCTGGCCGCGGGCCTGCGAGGTGTGGAGAAGAACTACGTCCTCGGCCCGCAGGCCGAGGACAACGTGTGGACGCTGACACCCGAGGAGCGCCGCGCGATGGGCTACAAGGAGCTGCCTGGCAGCCTCGGTGTCGCCCTGACGGAGATGGAGAACTCCGAGCTGGTCGCGGAAGCGTTGGGGGAGCACGTCTTCGACTTCTTCCTGCGCAACAAGCGCGCCGAGTGGGAGAACTACCGCAGCCACGTCACGCCGTTCGAGCTGAAGGCCTACCTCTCGCTGTAGGAAGGCCCACCCGCCGCTGTAGGTTTCGGCGGGCAGGAGCGGAGCGACCGGGGGTGTACGTAGGTGCGCTAACGTCAGAACGTGGCCAAACCCGCGACACACCGTCCGACGCTGCCAGGTGTTGGCAGGCTGGGTCTGGTCGCGCCGACAGCGCGTGACGATCTGGACCGGCTGGGCTGGCACACCGATGACCACATCGAACTGCTGTGGTCGCTCTCGCGCGCACCCGACGCCGACGTCGCGTTGCACACGATGGTTCGCCTCGCCGAGGCGCTCGGATCCGGTTGGGACGAGCTGAACCACGCGCTGATCACGGATCGGGCGCTGCGCGGTCGACTGTTCAGTGTGCTCGGCTCGTCGTACGCGCTGGGTGATCACCTCGTCGCAGAGCCCAACTCCTGGCATCTGCTCGCGGGCAAGGTGACACTGCCGTCCGCAGCCGATCTGCGCCGCGAGTTCGACGCCGCCGCCGAGAACTCCACCGACGCGACCGCGGGGCAGACGCTGCGGCTGATGTACCGCGACAGGCTGCTGGTCCTCGCAGCACTCGACCTGGCTCCCACGGTGGAGAACGAGCCCGTCATCTCATTTCCCACGGTCGGCGAACACCTCGCGAATCTCGCCGACGCGGCCCTTGGCGCCGCGCTCATCATCGCGACGCGCATGGTGTGCGGTGATGACACGCCCCCGCCCCGGCTGGCGGTCATCGCGATGGGGAAGTCCGGCGCCCGCGAACTGAACTACGTCAGCGACGTCGACGTCATATTCGTCGCGGAGAACGCCGACACCATCGCCATCCGCGTGGCCGGCGAGATGATGCGGTTCGCGAACGACGCGTTCTTCGAAGTGGACGCGGCCCTGCGCCCGGAGGGAAAGCACGGCCCGCTGGTGCGCACGTTGGAGTCCCACGTGGCGTACTACGAGCGGTGGGCCAAGACGTGGGAGTTCCAGGCCCTGCTCAAGGCGCGGCCCGCGGTGGGCGATGCCGAACTCGGTGAGCAGTACATGACCGCGCTGCGGCCGATGGTCTGGACTGCCTGCGAGCGGGAGGATTTCGTCCCCGAGGTGCAGGCGATGCGGCGTCGCGTCGAACAGCTGGTCCCCGCCGACGTCCGGGCCCGGGAGATCAAGCTCGGTACCGGAGGGCTGCGCGATGTCGAGTTCGCGGTGCAGCTACTGCAACTCGTCCACGGCCGTACCGACGAGTCGCTGCACGTGGCCTCCACGGTGGATGCCCTGGCTGCACTCGCGTCGGGCGGATACATCGGCCGTGACGACGCCGCCAACCTCACGGCGTCCTACGAGTTCCTGAGGTTGCTCGAGCATCGCCTCCAGCTCCAGCGGCTCAAGCGCACGCACATGCTGCCGGAGCCTGGCGACGACGAGGCGCTGCGCTGGCTGGCCCGCGCCGCGCACGTCCGGCCCGACGGCCAGCGCGATGCGCTGGGCGTGCTCCGCGACGAACTCAAGCGCCAGAGCATGCGCGTCTCGCGCCTGCACGCCAAGCTGTTCTATCAGCCGCTGCTCGAGTCGGTGGGCGGCACCGCCGTCGAACTCGGGAGCGCGATGACGCCGGAGGCGGCCGAACGTCAGCTCGCCGCACTCGGATACGAGGGCCCGCAGAGCGCGCTCACCCACCTCGCCGCACTGACCGGCAACAGCGGCAGGCGGGGTCGCGTGCAGCGGGTTCTGCTGCCGACACTGCTGGACTGGCTGTCCGACACGCCCGACCCAGACGCAGGGCTGCTGGCCTACCGGCGCATCAGCGAGGAACTCGCCGATCAACGTTGGTATCTCGCGACGCTGCGCGATGAGAGCGCGGTGGCCAAGCGGCTGATGCGGGTGCTCGGCACGTCGGCCTACATCCCCGAACTCCTGATGCGTGCACCCGAGGTGATCCAGCAGTACGCCGACGGTCCCAACGGAGCCAAGCTGCTCGAGGTGGAACCCGACGGTGTGGGGCGATCACTGGTGGCCTCAGCTGGGCGACACCGGGATCCGGTCCGCGCCATCGCGGCAGCGCGCACCCTGCGGCGACGGGAACTGGCCCGCATCGCCTCGGCCGACCTGTTGGGCATGCTCGAGGTCACCGAGGTGTGCAAGGCACTGACCGAGGTGTGGGTGGCAGTCCTTCAGGCAGCGCTCGACTCGGTGGTCCGCGCCAACACACCCGCAACCGGGCCACCAGCCAAGATCGCGGTCATCGGCATGGGCCGCCTCGGCGGCGGTGAACTCGGCTATGGCTCGGACGCCGACGTCATGTTCGTCTGCGAACCCGTGGGCGACACCGAGGAGTCGGTGGCCGTGAAGTGGTCGGTGAGCGTTGCCGAACAGATCAGGGCGAGGCTCGGCACGCCGAGTGCGGACCCTCCGCTGGAGGTCGACGCCAACCTACGGCCCGAGGGGCGCAGTGGTCCGCTGGTCCGCACCCTGGCCTCCTATCAGGCGTACTACGAGCAGTGGGCGGCGCCATGGGAGATCCAGGCCCTGCTGCGGGCCCACCGGGTGGCAGGCGACGAGGACCTCGGGCATCGGTTCCTGCTTCTCGTCGATGCCACTCGCTACCCGTCGAACGGCGTGTCAGCCGAGACGGTGCAGGAGATCCGGCGAGTCAAGGCGCGCGTGGACGCCGAGCGGCTACCTCGCGGTGCCGACCCGAACACCCACACCAAGCTCGGACGTGGTGGGCTCGCGGACATCGAGTGGACGGTCCAGCTGCTGCAGCTGCGACACGCGCACCGACTGCCGTCACTGCACAGCACGTCAACGCTGGACGCGCTCAACGCCATAGGCGCGGCCGAGTTGATCGCCGAGGGCGACGTGGATCTGCTGCGCCAGGCGTGGCTCACCGCGACGAAGGCCCGCAACGCGCTGGTTCTGGTCAAGGGCAAGGCAACCGATCAGCTGCCCGGCCCGGGCCGCCAGCTCAACGCCGTCGCGGTGGCCGCCGGGTGGGACAACGGTGATGGCGGCGAGTTCCTCGACAACTACCTGCGCGTCACGCGCAGGGCGAAAACAGTCGTACGAAAGGTCTTTGGAGCATGAGGTGTGGAGCGTGAATAGCGAAATCCAGTTCGACTACATCCGCCCCGACGAGTACAACCGGCTGCGCGATGTCTACGAACCGCTGACCCAATCCATCCGCAGGCTGGTCACCGCGGGCATCCGCACCGGCGTCGACCAGGACACCATCCGCGATGCCATCGCCGCCATCGATGCGACGACGGAAACGCTCGAACGGGCCGAGTCCAACACCTCGACTCTGCGGCATGCCGGCACCGGACGTCCGCTGGCGTGGACCAATCCGGCCATCGGGCTTCGCAATGCGATGGCGCCGCCCATGGAGATCAACGAGGACGGCGACGGTCGGTACTGGTCGGAGTTCACCCTTGGCGCGGCCTACGAAGGGCCACCCGGTCTGGTGCACGGTGGCATCGGCGCACTCGTGCTCGACCACATCCTCGGCGAGGCGGCGAGCGTTGGCCTGACCCAGCCGTTGTTCACGGGGACCATCACGTTGCGCTACCTGCGGGGGACACCCTTGGGTCCGTTGCGGGCCGAGGCGTACATCGAACGTACGGAGGGTTTCAAGACCTACGCGCGGGGCTTCCTCGGTGACGCAGACGGCCCGACCGTCGAGGCCGACGGCGTGTTCATTCGTCCGGCCTGGGCGCGGGACGCCGGATGAAGTTCTATGTGAGCACGGCCTTCCTCGACATCAAGGAAGTCGTCGAAATCGCCAAGGCCGCAGACGATCTCGGGTACGACGGCATGGGCATCGCCGATCACGTGGTCAACCTCGAGACGCTGCAGACGCCCTACCCGTACACCGACGACGGTTCGCGGCGGTGGCAGGCCTTCACACACTGGCCCGACCCGTGGGTGATGATCGGTGCGCTCGCGCTGGCGACCACTCGGCTGAGGTTCGTCACCACCGTGTACCTGCCCGCGATGCGCGATCCGTACACGGCGGCGAAGGCCATCGGTACCGCCGCGTGTCTGGCCGACGGGCGGCTTGAACTCGGAATCGGCGTCGGCTGGTGCGAGGAGGAGTTCACGTTGATGGGGCAGCGGTTCGACCGCCGCGGCAAGCGCACCGACGAGATGCTGGAACTGATGCGCGCGCTCTGGCAGCCGGGCTGGACCGAGTTCTCCGGCGAGTTCTACACCACTCCGCGACTCGAGATGGAACCCACACCGCCGCACATTCCGATCTATGTCGGGGGACTGTCGGATATCGCATTGCGGCGCGCCGCGCGTAACGACGGCTGGATTGGCGACCTCATCACCACCGACCGGGCGATCGCGTCGGTCGAGAGGCTGAGGGAGCTACGGGCCGAAAAGGGGCTGACAATGGACGATTTCACCGTCCTAACGCCGCTGGCCGACGCGTTCCTGCCCGAGCACTACGCACGGGCCGAGGCCGCAGGCATCCACGGGATCATCACCATGCCGTGGATGTTCTACGCCGGGCCCGATGCGACCACCGCCGACAAGATCGACGGTATGAAGCGCTTCCGCAAGGACCTGGCGCTCGACAGCTAGCGCTTGCGCATGGCGTCCACCGCCCACGCGCCGCCGCCGGTGAAGACGAGCAGCAGGAAACCGAAGCAGTACAGAACGGCCAGCTCGCCGCCGTTCTCGATCGGCCACAGGGCATTGGGCTGATGCTGCGTGAAGTAGGCGAACGCCATCTCGCCGGACCCCACGAATGCGGCCAGGCGCGTGACGAGCCCGACGAGCAGGAGTAGGCCGACCACCAGCTCGATGACGCCGGCCCACCAGTACGGCCAGGTGCCAAATGGCACAGCCGGTCCGGTCAGTGTGCCGTCGGCAGCTGCGGTGCCGACCGGCCAGGCGAACAGCTTCTGCGTGGCGTGCACGGTGAGCAGCAGGCCGAACACGATGCGGAACAGGCTCAAGATCTGCGGTGTGGCGGCGGTGAGTGTGGTTTCCAGTTTCCTCATGGGAAAACCCTAACGCCGGAAGCTGCCGTCAGACCTCGACATTCCGTCCTGTCGAGACGATGGTCACGGAGTCTCCGACCGGAACCACCACGAGCGAACCGTCGGCGCTGACCGCGGCGGGCGCGACGGTGCTGTCGCCGACACGCGCCGAGGCGATGATCGTGTTGGTCGACGGATCGAACACCGACAGGATGCCCTCCTCGCGACGCGACAGGTAGATCCGGCTGCCGTCCGCGTTGGCGGCGACATACGGCCCCGGCGACTCGACGCGGATCGGGACATTGGCGCGCACGGTGTCGGTGTCGGTGTCGATGACGGTCAACGAGGTGCCGTGCAGTGCGGCGTAGACGCGTCCCGGCGCCGCGGTGAGATTGTGCGACCCGGACGTCGTCCTGATTGTGGCGACCACCTCGTCGGTGGCGGTGTCGATCGCCGTGATCGTGAAGTCACTGGTGGCGAAGTAGATTCGGCCGTCTGCGCCCGACACCATGCCCTCGGCATAGCCGCCGGTGGGGACGGCGCGGATGCGGGAGCCGAAGCTCTCGCTGCCAGGATCGACGTCGTGGACTGACATCTCGCCAGTCCGCAGCGCGTAGGCCTTCAGACCGTCGGGGGCGAGCACGGCATGATCGGCGCCCTCGAGTGCGGCGATGACTTCGAACGTGGTCGTGTCGATGACCATGACGTACTCACCGCCGGGTACCACCAGTCGGCTGCCGTCGGCGCTCAGGGATGTGTTGCCGCGGGGGTCGTCGGCCAGTGCCACGATCGCGAGCAGGTCGCCGCTGGTCGTGTCGAGCACCTCCACGCGGGATCTGCCGGCGGGATCGATGATCGGGACGTAGGCCGTGGCGCCGTCGGGGCTGACCGCGACGCTGCGAACCTCACCGCCGACGGCCAACGTTGCGATAACGGTCGCCTCATCGGACGGCGCAACGACGTAGGTGCCCCGCACCGACGCCGAGCCGCCGTGCCCGTCGCTCACCGTGATCGACACGGCGTCGTGGATGCCGGGTGGCAGGTGACCCGAGCGTGCGGTGTCAGGTACGAAGCGGAATTCTCCACCACCCAGGTTGGTCAGCGTGCCAGGAGCCAGCGGCGCCGCCGTGTAGAGGAGTTCGTCGCCGTCGGCGTCAACCCCTGCGGCGGTGTAGGTGATTCCGCCGGATCCGGGGTCGTCTGCCTGGTCCACGTCCACAGTTGGAGCGAGGTTGGCGGTGCGCGCTGAAATGACTGCCAGCGTGCCGGTTTCGTACTGGGGGACGTACACGTGCCTCCCGTCGGGGCTCAATGCGATCTGATATTGGTCATTCGGCTTGCCGTGGATATCGATTGTGTCGGCGCTCTTGGTGACAGTGTCGAGTACCGACACCGTGCCGTCGCCGTTCAGTAGGAACAGTTGCTGACCGTCGGGGGACACCACGGCGTTGGTCGGATTCGGTCCGACCGGGACAGTTGTGTGCGTGAGCGTGGCGGTGTCGATGACGGCCAGGGTGTCACCGTCGAGGCTCGCCGTGTAGAGAATCGACCCGTCCGGGCTGAACGTCAGGAACAGGGCTCCGCCGAGGTCGGGGAACGACCGCACCAACGAGTTGGTCTGCGTGTCGTAGACGTTGAGGTCCGGGATCGTCGAGGCGAACAGGTGACGGCCATCGGGACTGACGGCGAGGTGGGTGACGTCCCGCTCCTCGGGGATGTCGACGATCGAGAAGGTCGTGGTGTCGACCGCCCGGATGGACTTGGCGAGGGTGTCTCGAACAAAGAGTGTGCTCCCATCGGGGGTGAGCGCGGGCAGGTCGGCGTCTGGCCCGAGGTGGGTGCGGCCGATGACGGTGGCGGTGTCGATCACGACGAGTTCGAACCCGTCCTCGGGCGGGTTGACCAGAACGCATGCACGGCCGCTGTTCGCATCGAGCACGAAGTCAGACGCGTATCCGTCAACGGGCACCGTGCCGATCACGGCATTGGTGGCGGTGTCGACCACGGTCATGGTGCCGTTGCTGGCGTTCGCGGCGTACAGGCGGGAGCCGTCCGCGGTCAGCCGGGCGCGCCCGAGGGGAGCCGCGGTGTCGAGATAGGTGACGCTGCCTGTCCAGCTGTCGAGCACGCCGATCGCCGAGTCCATGGCGTGCGGTATGTAGACGTAGCGACCCTCGGACCCCGCGATGACGTAGTTCGGTCCGTTGCCGACTGGAATGCGTTGAACCTCTGCGGTTTCGGCAGAGATTGGGGCCAGTAGCGAGACATGGACCGGGATCTCCGTGGTGGACCCGTTCTCGTCGCCGATCGACATCGTGAAGGTGTCCGTTGTCGTCGAGGCGGTCGCATCGGTGGCTGCGGCTGCGTGCAACGCCCGTTCGGTGGGGGCGTAGTTCCATGTCCCGTCCACGAACGTCACGTCGCCGTGCACCGGACTGCTCACCGCGCACATGAGCGGTTCGCAGTTCCCGTTGGTCACTGGCTGTTCCGGTGTGGGCGTCGACAGTGTGTTCTCGGGTCGGGCCGACTCGCGTCGCCACGCCGCCCAGGCGAGCTGGAGCACGGGCGCGGCCCCGCCACCCGGCACCATCGGCCCTCCCGGGGCGAAGCCGAACAAGCTGAGCGCACCGACGATGAGCGCGGCCCGTGTGCGTTCCGGGAGGGCCGGTGCCGGGGCGGGTACGTCGACGTCGGTGACCTTCGAAGGCAACGTCCTGGCCCACTCGTTCCGGGTGGCCTCCGCGCTCGTGCTGGCGGTGTCCTCACGGATCGGCTCGGAGTCGGGCACCGCGGTCATCGAGATCTGGGTGATCCCGGGATTGGTGCCGTCGATGACTGCCAGTGGCGGCAGCACGCGACCGTCGTCGATCCATTCGTACCCGTGGCCGCCGTTGTCTCCGCGGTCGACCTGGGGCCTGGGTCGTGTGGGTGCAGCCGGCGCGACGGGAGCGACGGGAGCCGGGGGATCAGCTGCGGGTGCCTCACGGGTCACCGCCGGCGGTGGCGGCTCCGCGGGGGTGGCGGCCGGCTGCGCGCCGGTTACCTCCGATGAGGTCTGCGCGCCGCCGGAACTCGAGATGACGACGCCTGGCGCCACCTCCACCGTGTTGGCGGTTACGGACTGATCTGCCGTGCCCCCATTGGGAGACGTGTCGACGGTGGGTGCAGACGATTCCGGCTGGTCGGCGGGTGGGGTCGGCGGAGTGACAGGCTCGGGAGCGACACTGCTGGGGTTGTCGACGCCGTCATCGAGGGTGTCGACCGAGGTGTCGGGCTCATTCGAGAGGGAGTTCAGCTCGAGGGGATCTGCCCAGGCAATAGCAGGGCTCGCGGGGACGGCGAGGCCTATTCCGAGCGCGACCGCGAGGGCGCCGATGCGACCGACGTGGCTTGCTCGGTCCCCAATCGCGGCACACCGCACAGCTGTACCCCCACCCCTAGGCGCCGTCACTTCGGGACGTTACGGAATCAGGGGGGTCGAGGAATCGGGGGATACCCTAGATCTGGTCCTCGGTTGGTCCGGAAAAGTGCTGTTTGGGGTGGATGAACACACCGCTGCACTCCACGGTGACGCCCTCGTCGTCCTCGATGCAACCTGTCGCGAAGGTCTTGGCTCCCTCGATGCGATCGACGTGCGCGCGAGCGCGCAGGGTTCGCCCGAGTCGTGTGCCCCGGAGATAGCGGATGGTCAGCGTTCCGGTGACAGCGGGCCGCCCCGGCAGATGAGCGGTGGCGCCGAGCACGTGGTCGAGGATCAGCGCGCACACACCGCCGTGCACGTGGCCCGCGGGGCCCTCGTAGGCCGCGCCCAGCGTGAACACGGTCCACACGGAGCCGTAGGAGTCGTGGTGCACCGTCAGCGGGGGAGCCACGGGATTGCGGAGGCCTATGACGACATTGCCCCACGCGACGCCCTGGCCGTCTGATCCCTTCCTGATCCCGAACGATCCGGGCACCATCGATGCGCTCAGTTCGTCGGCGGCCGCGTCGATTTTGGCCGTCGCCGCCGCCACCACATCCGCGTGAACCTCGGAGCGGATACTGACGTCGATCAGCCTGCGGAGCGACTCTGCGAGTGGTCGGTAGACCGTCGCGAGAGCATCCAGATCCACTGGGGAATTGCGAATGCCGGCCTCGTCGATGCTCGTGCCTCTCCGTGCGTAAGGGACTGTCGATCCAGCGTGATCGCGTGGGCGGGGTGGCCGCAACGTGGGTTCCCATCCAGCGGTGAGTCGACGTGGGAGGCTGACCCGCGTTGTTAGGCTGGCGAAGTGGACAGCAGTGAACAGTCGGGCAAGCCGAGTCTCGCGGCGACCAGCTGGGCGCTGCTTGGCATGTTGTCCTACGAACAGGAACTGTCGGGCTACGACATCCGAAAGTGGAGTGACTGGAGCCTGCGCTTCTACTATGGCAGCCCTGCTCACAGTCAGATCTACTCCGAGCTGAGGAAGCTCGAGAAGCTCGGAATGGTGACGTCGCGGGTGGAGAACACCAGCGGTGCCCGTAGCCGACGCCTGTACAAGATCACCGAATCGGGGCTGGACGCCGTAACGCGGTGGGCCAATGAGGCGCCGGTCGACCCGCCGGTGCTGAAACACAGCCCGCTACTGCGTGTCACGTTGGGACATCTGACCAACCCGACGAAGCTCAAGGAGATCCTTGCCGAGCATGTCGCCTACGCGGACGGTATGCAGCGCGAAGCCGCAAAGGATGCCAAGTGGGCCGGCGCCGATCCCGCCTGGGCCTACGCACGCGTAGCGCTCCAGTGGGCAGAGAGGTACTACGCCAACGAACGCGAACTGGCCCTGACGATGATCAAGGAACTCGATGAGGCGGAGGCCGCGTTCCCGCAGATCGCCGAAGGCACTACGGGCAAGATCCCTTGGCCTGCAACGGAATACTGGTACGAGATCGAGAAGAGGGCGGACGCGGCCGAGCCCGATTAGCGGCGCAGCGTCATCGTTGCGCCGCGTCGTTGGCGGCGATGTAGCCGTACACCAGGCCCTGCGCGATCGTGGCGCCCGCGCCGGGATAGGTCGCACCGAATGCGTTGGCGGCGGTGTTGCCGATCGCATACAGGCCATCGATGGACGTACCGTCCTCGCGTAACACCCGAGCCCGGTCGTCGGCGCGAAGTCCGCCGCAGGTGCCGAGGTCACTCAGCACCATCCTCACCGCATAGAACGGGCCCTTCACCAAGGGGCGCAGGTTGGGATTCGGCGTGATCGTGGGATCGCCGTAGTAGCGGTCGTAGGCACTCTCACCGCGATGAAAGTCGGCGTCGATGCCGGCGCGCGCACCATCGTTGAACCGGCGCACGGTCTGCGTGAACTTGTCCTCGGGAACCCCCATCTGGGTGCCGAGAGACGCGAGCGAATCTGCGCGGTAGGCGATTCCGGCGTCATACCAGGACTGGGGGATCGCCATCCGAGGGAATAGTTCTGCGGCGAAGACGTATCCATTGCGGTATTGCTGGTCGAACACGATCCACATCGACTCGACCCGGTTGCCCGAGCGCTCGAGGTCCAGCATGCGCTGTCCGAACGACATGTAGTCGGTGGCCTCGTTGACGAACCGCTCGCCGCGCTCGTTGACGATGAGGGAGCCGGGCAACGACCGTTCGGCCAGCATGACCGCCGGCACGCGGTCGGGTAGTGGTGCCACGGCGGGAAACCACCACGCCTGATCCATCAGGTCGGTACCCGCCCCGAGTTCCCCGGCGATGCGGATCGCGTCGCCGGTGTTCGTCTCGGCGCCGAGGCTGACGTTCGCGCCGAGTGCCTCGGATTGAAACTTCCAGCGCATGTCCATGCTGTGGTCGAAACCGCCCGCGGCCAGGATGACACCGCGCTGGGCTGTGACAGCGATCCGTCGGCCACCGTGATCGACCACCGCACCGGTGACGCGACCCTGGTCGTCCTCGGTCAGGCCCACCAATGTTGTATTGGTCCAGATCGGGATTCCCGCTCGCAGCACCCCGGCGAAGAGGCCTGCGGACAACGCCTGACCGCCCGCGACGTAACGTCGACCCAGCAACAGTCCGCCAACACCCTGCGTGAGCCGCTTGGCAATGGTGGCAATGCCCTTACGTGGGACTCGGGCCATCAGATTCAACCACCGGTAATCAGCCCCGGTCGTGGGCATGGGGACGGTGACCTCCATGACTCCGGGCCGCAGCCGTGTCCGGTACTCGCCGAGCAGCGATGTGTTCAGCGGGCGACACTCGCACGTCCGACCGGCAGCGCTGCCACCTGGTGCCTCGGGGTGATAGTCGGAGTAGTCCTTGGCCCAGAACAGCTTCATGGGTGTCGTGCGCCGCAGCATCTGCACGGTGGCGGGCAACTGATCGACGAAGCTCGAGGCGCGCTCGGCGGGTGCGGTCCCGGCGACCACTGACTGCAAGTAGGTCCGGGCCCGCTCCGGGGTGTCTCCCGCGCCGGCGTCGGATAGCACAGGACTGCCCGGAAGCCACAGCGCGCCACCGGATCTAGCGGTCGAACCGCCCACCGTTGACGACTTCTCGACGATCAGCACGGACAGCCCGAGTTCGCTCGCGGCGAGCGCGGCCGCCATGCCGGTACCAGAGCCGACGACGAGGAGATCGACGGTGGTGTCGGCTACCGGTGCGCCGGCGGGGATGGTCATGCTGTGGTCGGTCACGGCCGCGACGGTAGCCGTGCCGCTCCGACGAGCGGATCCGTTGTCCTATTGAGCGGAATGATGCGTCCAACTGGACGTGTCATCGGGATTGAATCGGCCACGACGCCGACCCCGAAACCGAAACAGCCCCTCACGATCAAGGACGGTCCGATATGACACTGCAGGCGAACACCGATGAAGTCCGACTCATCGAGGCTGGCGCCGCACCGACCCGATTTGCACGGGGCTGGCACTGCCTGGGTTTGGTACGCGACTTCGGTGATGGCACACCACACGCGGTCAACGCGTTCGGCCAGAAACTGGTCGTCTTCCGCGGGTCTGACGGCAGGATCAACGTCCTCGACGGCTACTGCAGGCACATGGGCGGTGATCTGTCGCAGGGGCAGGTCAAGGGCAACGAGGTCGCCTGCCCCTTCCACGATTGGCGCTGGGGTGGAGACGGCAGGTGCAAAAGCGTGCCCTATGCACGTCGCGTCCCTCGGCTGGCCCGCACCGCCACCTGGACGACGCTGGAGCAGGATGGAATGTTGTTCGTGTGGAACGACCCCGAGGGCAACCCGCCGCCGGAGGGCGTGACGATTCCACGCATCGAGGGCGCGACGAGTGACGAGTGGACCGACTGGCACTGGTACACCACCACGGTCGACACCAACTGCCGCGAGATCATCGACAACGTCGTCGACATGGCGCATTTCTTCTACGTCCACGGCTCCCTGCCCACCCAGTTCAAGAACATCTTCTCCGGCCACGTCGCCACCCAGTACATGAACAGCGGATCGCGGCCAGACCTGGGAGGCACCGAGGGCGCTGCCATGCTCGGCACGACCTCGCTGGCGTCCTATCACGGGCCTTCCTTCATGATCGACGACCTCACCTATCACTACCCCGAGACCGATCACCACACGGTGTTGATCAACTGCCACTACCCGATTGACGCGCACTCCTTCGTGCTGCAGTACGGCATCATCGTCAAGAAGTCCGTCGATCTGCCCGAGGACGTCGCGATGCAGACGGCGGTCGCGCTCGGTGATTTCGTCAAGATGGGCTTCGAACAGGACGTCGCGATCTGGCGGACGAAGGCCCGAATCGACAATCCGCTCCTGGTCGAGGAGGACGGCCCGGTCTACCAACTGCGGCGCTGGTACGAGCAGTTCTACGTCGACGCCGCTGATGTGACCCCCGATATGGTGGACCGCTTCGAGTTCGAGATCGACACCACGCGCCCCACCGAGCACTGGAACAGAGAGATCGAGGCCAATATGGCCGCGAGGGTTTCCGGAACCGCGCCATGACCGTGCGTGCCGACATCCGACTCGATGACGCGCCGATGGTGCCGGTGACGTGCCGGCGTTGTGCCGCATCGGTACTCGCGCGCAAGAGCAGCTGGCATCAGACCAGCGTGCAATGGTCAGCTGCGGCGTATGAGGGGTGCGCCGAGAGACGTGAGGCCGACAAGCTCGCGGCGCACGGGACGCGCGCGCTGTTCCTGGTGTGCTCCGCGTTGCGCACGTCGATCGCCGACGCTGTGTCGCGCGGTGAGTTGCCGGTGGTTGACGAGACTGCCGGGGTGGATGCTGGGTCGCTGGATTGTGCGGTCCCGGAATTTGTCGTACCCGACTGAGACAATGGTGTTATGTCCTCAGCCGCAGCCTCTTTGGTCGCTGAGGCGCGTCCGGTTGAGCGTGTTGAGGTGTTGTTCGAGGAGTTGTCGGAGCTGTGCGGTCAGCGCAATGTGATCGACAGCCGTGTGGTGGAGATTGTGGCCGAGTTGGACCGCGACGACTTGTGCGGCTCCACCGGCGCACGGACCATCCCGGCACTGGTGGCGTGGAAGACCGGTACCTCGCTGAAGAACGCTCACACCATCGCCGCCGTCGCCCAGCGCCTCGACCAGTTCCCCCGCTGCGCCGAGGGCATGCGTGAGGGCAGGCTGTCGCTGGATCAGGTCGGGGTCATCGCCGAGGGTGCAGCCGACGGCTCCGATGAGCACTACGCGCAGCTGGCCGCGGTGGCCACGGTCAGCCAACTACGCACCGCGGTCAAACTCGAACCCCGACCCGACCCCGACCCGAAGCCTGAACCGCAGCGGACGATCACCAAGACTCCCGGTCCCGATGATGCGTACACGACGTGGCGGATCCGGTTGCCGCGCGTGGATGCCGCGAAGTTCGACGCCGCGCTGGCGTCTCATCGCGACGGGCTGATCGCGGCGTGGAAGCACGACCACGAAGCCGACAACCAGGCTGGGGATCAGGTGCCGCCGTTTCCCGACGGTTTGGACGCGTTCAGGGGATTGGTCGAGGCCGGCTGGGACGCCGAGGTCACCCGCCGCCCGCACGGGCAGCACACCACCGTGGTCGTGCACGTCGACGTCGAGACACCCGTGGCCGCACTGCATCTGGGTCCGCTGCTCACCGATGACGAGCGCCGTTATCTGACCTGCGATGCGACCTGCGAGGTGTGGTTCCAACGCCACGGCCGCGTCATCGGGTCAGGCCGGGCCACCCGCACGGTCAACCGGCGGGTGCGCCGCGCACTGGAGCATCGTGACCGCTGCTGTGTGGTGCCCGGCTGTGGAGCCACCCGCGGATTGCACGCCCATCACATCGTGCACTGGCACGACGGTGGTCTGACCGAGCTGTCCAACCTGGTGCTGGTGTGCCCGTATCACCACCGCTCACATCACCGGCGCGGTATCACCATCACCGGACCCGCACACCGGCTCGTGATCACCGACAGTGAGGGACAAACCCTGCACGCGGCATCGCTGGCCCGCCCACCAACCACGACCCCGCCCGACGTGCCGTCATACCCCGGGCCGACCGGCGAACGCGCCGACTGGTGGTGGTACACACCCTTCCAACCACAACCCCCACCAACAACGAACTAACCCCGCCACCAAGCTTCGCGCTCAGGCGTGCGCGCCGCCATCCACCCGGATCTCGGTGCCGGTGATGAACCGACCGTCCTCGGAGGCGACCATGGCGATAACCGATGCCACCGCGCTGGGATCGCCGAGGATCTCGTTGTCGCTGCCACCGATCAGCGGGGTCTGCTTGGCCCACAGCCCGAGGTCGTAGCCTTCCGGCATCTTGTCCAGCGTGCTCATCGCCAGGGCGGTCGCCACTCCGCCCGGCTGGATGTTCACCGCGCGAAGACCCTGTTTGGAGTACTCGAGGGCAAGGGCGTGTGTGAACGCCAGCACGCCGCCCTTGCTCGCCGCGTAGGCCGCCATGTACGGATGCGCGAAGGAGGCGGCGGTCGACGTGAAGTTGACCACGACCCCGTGTCCGCTGGCGATTAGCGCGGGCAGCGCCTGGCGGGTCATCAGGAAGGTGCCGGTGAGGTTGACCGCCAGGGTGGTGTTCCAGTCGGCGAGGGTGTGCTCATGGGTGTGCGCGCACCGTTGGATGGCTGCGGCGTTCACCAGGACGTCAAGGCCACCAAGGTCTTTCACCGCCGTGTCGACGGCCGCGGCGACGGCATCCTCGGACGAGACGTCGAGTACCTCGGTGGTGAGTCGCTCGCCCGCACCGGCGGCATCGGCGGCGGTTGCGGTCGCGGCCAGGCCCTCCGCGGAGACGTCGTAGGCCACCACCGTGGCGCCCTCATCGAGCAGCCGCGCAACGGTGGCCTGGCCGATCCCTGAGCCGGCGCCAGTGACGATGACTGTGCGGTCGGAAAATCTCTGCATTCTCGCTCCTCCGGTCACGCTGGTTGCAATATGTTGAAGTCGCCGAGGGTGATGCTCACATCGAAGTGACGGTGCATGATTCGCCATCCGTCGGGTGTGCGGATCAGCTGGTCTCGATAGACGCCGATGGCCTCATAGGGTGTGAGGGCGGCGAAATCTCCCGCACCGACGTGGATGACGCGAGCCTTGGTGGCGCACTGGGCTTGGTCACCGTCGATGTGGATCTGGTGATTGCCGAGAAGATGCTGAGTGGCCCCACACCCGTCCAGGAAACCACGTATTGACTTCACGATCGCAGGCCGTCCGTCGAGGAGTACTCCGTACTGGCCGACGGCGTCCTGGTGGAAGACGTCGTCCAGACCCTCCCAGTCTCGCGCGTCAAGCGACGTTGCGTACTTGTTCAGGACGTCGATGATGGCATGTCGATCAGCGCAGCTGCACATGGTCGGCGCTGGCGCTATGCCAGCGCGAAGGCGCTCAGCGGGGCCTTCTCGGGATACGCGGCCGGCCCGCCAAGATCGTAAGCGGCGTTGAGGGCGCCGATGAACTCCGCGTCGTGCAGCGGTGCCGCGGGAATGTCGAGCTTGCCGCCCTTCTTGTTGACGTCATCGACGAGCATGTCGATCGCCTTGTCGACGGTCAGATCATCGGAGCCGTCCATGTTCTTCTTCAGCTCGTCGTAGTCGGCGAACACCTCGGCTGACCAATGCACCAGGAAGCGCAGTTCCTCGGTGCGGTGGCGCGCGATCACGTCATCGCCATTCCTCAACAGCCAGTGCTCGCGATCCGCGGGGTCTCCCGAGAACACGGTGTCGAAGGCGAGACCGGCGGGCATCTGCTGATCGAGGGGTCCGTTGGCCTCGCCGCGGTGCATCATCATCTCGTTCTGAACGACGACGCCACGGTTGTTGATCGGCGGGAGCACACGCGCGGGTGCCCGTAGCGGTCCCTCGGGCCAGTAGGTGAATCCGCTGCCCTCGTCGGCCGAGAACCACGTGATGACCTGTGCCATCTTGACCAGATAGTCGGTGAACAGACCGGACTTGCCCATGACACTGCACAGCCAGGTCGGGGCGTTCTCATGGCGAACGCCGCGGAAACTGGGCGAATCCAGGTGTCCTGGATCGCGATTCGCGCAGGGGCCGTTGATGTTGAACAGCATCACCTCGGGCTTGGCGTACGCGGCATTCCAATATGACTTGGCCTTGGCGAGGAAGTCCTCGTTGTAGAAGACATCGTGTAGTTCGGGATACAGCACAGCGCCGTAGTTGGCGAGGTACCCGCGGAATGTCGGTGTCAGGAAGAGGTCCAGCGACGGTGTGAAGCCCTCGGGGAAGGCGCCACTCATCGTGGCAATGAGCTCCTCGGCGGAGGCGAAGTGCTGCGCGATGATCAGCTTCCACGGTCCGTTGGCGTGCACCACGTCGAGGAGGCGCTGCCGCTGATCGTCGGTGTAGACGTTCTTGACCTCAACGGGTGGCGATACGGGTCGCAGGACGTCGGAAAGCTCCATCCGGCGTGCGTCGGTGAGCATGTTGTCTCCTCTGGTCGTTCTGGTGCGTCGATTGTGTGGGGCGTCTGCGGGCCCCGATGCCGCGCTGTCCGGTGATTGGGACACGAAGGTGATCAAAAACGGCAGGGTGATCAGAACGGCAGGGTGATCAGAACGGCAGGGGATGGGCGAACTTCGCCCGAAGTAGCGCACCGATCTCCGCAATCGCAAGGCGACCGCGTGCGGTGGTGTGTGAGTACATCAGAAAGCCGTGGCACACACCGGGATAGCGCGTCACCGTGGTCTGCACACCGGCGTCGCGCAGTCGGCCCGCGAACCGTTCGCCCCAGTCCCGGATGGGGTCGCACTCGCCGGTTACGACAAGCGCCTGCGGCAGGCCCGACAGATCTGCGGCGTAGGCGGGAACCCGGTAGTGGTCGTGCTGTGACACCCCGCAGTCGGCGATGTCGAGCATGTAGACGATGTCGTCGTGGCGCAGCATCGGCGCTTCGGGCATCGCCGTGATCGACGGCGCCCCCATATCGCGGTCCAGTCCCGGATAGAGCAGGACCTGGACGCTCAGTTTGGGTCCGCAGCGGTCCCTTGCCGCCAGAGCGACCGCGGCGGCCAGCGACCCGCCGGCGCTGTCGCCGACCACGCCGAGTCGGTTGACGTCCACCCCCAACTCGGTGGCATGCGCGGCGACCCATTCGGTGGCGGCGTATGCGTCGTCGAACTGTGCTGGCGGCGGGGACTCCGGGGCCAGTCGGTACTCGACCGAGATGACCGTGGCGCCGCTGACGGCCGCCAGGGTGCGGGCCAGCGGCTCGAATGAGTGGTTGGTGCCCATCACCATTCCGCCGCCGTGGAAGTAGACCAGCGCCGGTGCGGCGGCGTCGCCGGACGGTCGGTAGATCCGCAACGGGATTGGCCCCGCCGGCCCAGGAACGACGCGGTCGACGATGGATGCCATGTCGGGCAGGTTCGCAGGCAGGGCAGTGGCCTCGATGGCGGCGCGGACCGCCGCGATGCCGCGCTCGCGCATGGGCGGTATCGGCCCGAATGCGGCGATCCGGGCCGCGGCGTCAGGGTCCAGTGCTGGAACGGCCACCGTCACTCTGCCTCGGGGTCGAACCGCCGACCGGTGCGCAGCATCGGAGCCCTTTGGCTGGCAAGCACATTGGCACGTTCGGTCATCGCTGACCCGACGTAATCGGGCTGCGTGAGAAGGTAGAACCGGCCCTCGGCGGCCTGGTCAAACACCACCTCGGCGGCGGCGATCGGGTCCATCGCGGCGGCCTTGATGTCGAGCATCGCCGAGCGTTGCGATTCGGCGGCCGCGGTGTCGCCACCGTGTGCGTCGACGCCACCGGCGGACTCGAAGATGTTGGACACCACCGCGCCCGGCAACACCGCCTGGACGTGGATGTGGTCGAAACCGGCGTGCTGGACCTCGAGTTGCAGACACTCGGTCAGCGCGAGCACGGCGTGCTTGCTCATGATGTAGGGCGCCTGCAACGGTACGACGGCGACGCCGCCGATCGAGGACAGGTTCCACACCCACGCCGGAGCCGGCGTCGCGATCATCTTGGGCAGAAACGCGCGGATCCCGTGAAAGACGCCACTGACGTTGACCTCGACGACACGGTTCCAGTTGGCGACCGGGGTGTCCCACAGGTAGCCGAACTGTTCGACACCGGCGTTGTTCACCAGGAGACGCACAGGGCCGACCTCAGCGTAAGCCCGGTCGGCCAGCTCCTGGACAGCGATCGAATCGCGCACATCGCACGGGATGCACACCGCCGTGCCGCCGTCGGCGTTCAGTTCGTCGCGCAGCGTGCCGATCGCCTCCTCGTCGACATCGGCGAGCACCACCGTCATACCCAGCCGGTGTGCGTGCCGCGCGAGTCCGGCACCGATTCCTGCGCCGGCGCCGGTGATGACGGCGACACCGCCGCCGAACACGTCCTGGGCGGTCACGCGGGCGAGGCGGCGGACTTCGCGGCGGTATACTGAGCCAACGGAACTGAGTCCTCGGCGTCGAGCACGACGTTCATCGAGGTGAACACCAGACCTTCGTGGTTGGACGGGTCCGCACGCCGAATTCCAACGTCGACGACGCCGCTCGACACGTCGAACGGGACGTTGTTCGTGATCTGGTTGACGTACAGATAGAAGCGGGCAGTCGTGACCTCGCCTGCCGGTCCGGCGCTGACGCCGGTGCGAAAGACGTTGGTCGCGTGGTGCCGGAGCGGGTAGGGGTTCTCGTTGCGATGATCGATGAGCCAGGCCAACGTCTCGGCGCCGCCGTGCAGTTCGGCGGCAAGCAGTTCCTCGAACGGGCAATCACCGGAATCGGAACGGCTGAGGTACTCCATCTCGTCAGCGATGCGGATGGCCAACTCGTCGAAGTGGCCCTGGTCGTAGTGGAACCAGAAGCCTGCGATGAATTCCTGAACCTCGGCCAGGCTGATCTCGTTGTTCATGGTCACGAGTCAACTCGACGGTGTGGCAGGTCTCACCGGTGTTGCCCGATCAGTGGAACACCGAGGCGAACTGGCTTCGCATCTCCCGCTTGAGCAGCTTGCCGCTGGGGTTCTTGGGCAGGGCGTGGACGAAGAGGATCCGCTTGGGCGACTTGTAGCCGGCGAGGTGCTGACGGCAGTGGCCGATGAGGTCGCCCTCGTCGACGGTGGTGCCATCCTTGATCACCACCGCCGCCACCACGGCTTCCACCCAGACTGGATGCGGCAGACCGAAAACGGCGACCTCCTGGACCGATTCGTGGCGATACAACACCTCCTCGACCTCGCGGCTGGCCACGTTCTCACCGCCGGTCTTGATCATGTCCTTCTTGCGATCAACGACGTGCAACAACCCGAAATCGTCGTAGTAGCCGAGGTCTCCGGAGTGAAACCACCCGCCGCGGAACGCCTCTGCAGTCTTGGCCGCGTCCTCGAGATAGCCCAGCATCAGGTGCGGGCTGCGGTGCGCGATCTCGCCGACGGTGCCCGCGGCCACCGGCATATCGCAATCATCGAGGATCGTCGTCTCGACGTTGAGCACCGGTCGGCCCGCCGCGCCCGCGTGCGCCTCCTGGTCGGCAGGTCCTAGTGCGGAGGCCAACGGTGCGATCTCGGTCTGGCCGTAGAAGTTCCACAGCGACAGGTTGGGCAGTCGTTCGCGGATCTCGTGCAGGATCTCGGTCGGCATGGCGGAGGCTCCGTAATACCCCTTGCGCAGGCTGGAGAGGTCCACCTGATCGAACACGGGGGAGCGCAGCAGGCTGATCCACACCGTCGGCGGGGCGAAGTAGTTGGTGACTTCGTAGCGTTCGATGGTGTGCAAGACCGTCTCGGGATCGGGTCGGGGCAGGATGATGCTGGTCGCGCCGAGGTAGAGGTCGGTGGCCAGGAAATTATCGAGCTGTGCGCAGTGATACAGCGGCAGCGAGTGAATCTCGACATCGTCGGCGCTCATGGCACCCGCCGTGATGGTGCTGACGTACTGCCACATCAGACTGCGGCTGGTGTGCATGACACCCTTCGGCCGCGACTCGGTGCCGCTGGTGTACATCAGTCGCAGCAGCTGATCGTCAGCGATGGCCAGGGCCGGTGCTGGCGAGGTTGTGTTGAGCCATTGCGTGAAATCAGCCCAGCCGTGCGGTGCCGAGGTGCCCGTCGCGGTGAGCGCGACACGTGCGTCAACCTGTCCGCCGAGCCGCATCGCCTCCTCGGCGACACCGACGAGTTCGGGCTCGACGATGAAACCCCGCGCTCGACAGTGGCCAAGGATGTAGCTGATCTCCTCGGCGGTGAGCATGAAGTTGATCGGCACCAGCACAACCGCCGCGCGGGCGGTGGCGAACGCGAGCACGGCGTACTGCCAACAGTTGTGCGCCAGTAGCGCCACTCGGTCGCCGGCACCGAAGCCGTTGTCGCTCAACGCGGCCGCGGCGCGGTCGACCAGACTGTCGAACTCGGCGAACGTCATCTCCACGTCGCCGTCGATTATGGCCACCTTGTCCGGGTAGCGGCGAGCCGACCGGCGAGGGATATCGCCAAGGGAGTGATTGCGGGCGCTGGAGACGAGGTCGTCGAGGCTCATGCCGACGGCCCCGCCTGTGTCGGGTCCAGTGCGAGGTCACGTCCGATGATCTCGCGCATGATCTCCGAGGTGCCCCCGTACACACGAGTGACGCGCGCGTCGATGGCGGCGCGCGCGATGGGGTACTCGCGCATGTATCCGTAGCCGCCGAAGAGCTGCTGGCAGCTGTCGAGCACCCGGAACTCCATCTCGGTGGTCCACAGTTTGGCCTTCGCGGCGTCGGCTGGGGTCAGCCCGCCCGCGTTGAGTTGCGTGACACAGCGGTCGATGAACGATTCGGCGACGGTGACCTCGGTGGCGACGTCAGCGAGTGCGAAGCGGGTGTTCTGCAGTGCGCCAATGGGTTTGCCGAACGCGCAGCGTTGGCGAACGTAGTCGACGGTCCAGTCCAGCGCAGCGCGTGCCCGGCCCAGGCTGCCGACCGCGATCTGCATGCGCTCCTGGGCGAGGTTGCGCATCAGGTACTCGAAGCCCCGGCCAACCTCGCCGATCACGTTGGACTTGGGCACGGCCACGTCGGTGAACGACAGCTCCGACGTGTCCTGGCAGTGCAGGCCCAATTTGTCGAGATTGCGCCCACGCTCGAAGCCGGGCATGCCGCGCTCGAGCACCATCACGGTCAGACCGCGGTGCCGATCGGGCGATGTCCGCACCGCGGTGATGACCAGATCGGCGTTCTGCCCGTTGGTGATGAACGTCTTGGCGCCGTTGACGATGAAGTGGTCGCCGGCGTCGACACCGCTCGTGCGGATGGCGGCGACGTCGGAGCCCGCGCCGGGTTCCGTCATGCCGATCGCGGCGATCAGGTTGCCCCTGACGAACCCCGGCAGCCAGCGCTGCCGCTGGGCGTCGGTCGTGAACTCGAGCAGATACGGCAGGCAGATGTCGTTGTGAACGGCGAAGCTCAGGCCGACATTGCCTGCGCCGACCGCCATGAAGCGCTCGATCAGGATCTGGTTGTAGCGGAAGTCCTTGACGCCGACGCCGCCGAACTCCTCCGGCGCGGCGAAGCCGAGCAGCCCGACCGAGCCCGCAGCCGCGAACACCTCGCGGGGCGCGATCCCGGCGTCCTCCCAGGCTTCGATGTGCGGGGCGATCTCCTTGGCGGCGAAGTTGGCGGCCAACTCACCGAATGCGAGGTGGTCGTCGTCGTAGTGGAGGCGGTGCATGCGCCGAAGGCTAGGTACCACCGAACGCAGCGGGGCGAACACCTCCCGCTGAGAGGACAACGCAGGACCAGAGCCTCTGGCGCCCTGGAGATACTCGTCGTCATGACAACCGATCTCGGCGAACTACGAGAGAACCTCCTGCTGGCCGACCCGGGTGTACTGGTTGCGGTGCTGGCACAGCTCGCCGGTGACCCATCGGTCGTCGCCAGGTTCGAGGCCAGGATCACCCACGTACCCGATCCGCCGGAGCGCGCGGGGAGGACCGACCCCGATACCGCCGAGGAACTGGCCGACGCCGTGATCGAGGCGCTCACCGCGCAGCGCCGCACAGGTGCGATGGCCGCCGACGATCCCGAGTTGTTCACCCGCCTCCTGCCGGTGGCGCTGGGCTCCGACGTCGACGCCGAGCACGTGCCACTCCTGTTGGAGCAGGGGGGATTCGCCCCGTCGCAGCCCACGCTGTCCCGCGAGGTCCCCATCCCGGACACCGTGAACGTCGCGATCATCGGCGCGGGAATCGCTGGCATCAACGCGGCGCTCGCAGCCGCGGAGGAGGGAATCAGCTACGAGATCTTCGATCGCAACGACGAGGTCGGTGGCACATGGCTGACGACCACCTACCCCGGCATCGGAGTCGACACCCCGTCGGCGTACTACTCGCTGTCACGCGAGGTGAACCCCGATTGGAGCAACTACTACCCGCAGGGTGCGGAGTACCAGGCCTATCTGGTGGCCCTGGCCGACAAGCACGGGCTGCGCGGGCACACCCGATTCGGCACCGAGGTCGATGCGCTCTGGTGGGACGAGGACCACGACCGTTGGCAGATCCACTCGGTCGGACCCGACGGTGAACGCGATGTCAGCCATGCCCGCGTGGTCATCACAGCCGCCGGCTACCTGAACCGGCCGCGCTGGCCGGACGTGCCGGGCCGAGACGATTTCGGCGGCACCAGTGTTCACTCGGCACTATGGGACCCCGCGCTGGACCTCACGGGCAAGCGGGTCGCGATCATCGGGGCCGGCTGTACCGCCGTCCAGATTGTCGACGCATGCGTCGAGCAGGTCGAACATCTCACGGTGTTTCAGCGGCAACCACATTGGGTGGCTCCCCGGAAGCGACTGACCGACGAGGTTCCCGAGCATCGCCGCTATCTCGGTCGCCGTCTGCCGTACTACGCCAACTGGCACAGGCTCAAGTCCTACTGGGGCACCGCAGACAACAACTACCCGATCATCCTGCAGGACCCGGAGTGGGCGAAGACGCACCTGTCGATCAACCCGACCAATGACATCCTGCTGCAGATGTGCCTGGAGTACATCGACCACACCTTCGGCGCGGGTACCGAACTGGCGAAGAAGGTGACGCCGGACTTCGCTCCCTACGGCAAGCGAATCATCCGCGACCCGGGTGGCTACTACGCGGCGTTGACCCGCACGCACGTCGACGTAGAGGCCAGCGAGCCGGCCCAGGTCAACGTCAACGGCATCGTCACCGCGGATGGTCGCCAGATCGATCTCGACATCATCATCTACGCCACCGGCTACCACCTGGACTTCCTGTCCACCGTGGACATTCGCGGCCGCGACGGCAGGAGGCTGGCCGACGTGTGGGGCGACAGCCCGAGTGCGTACCGCGGCGGCACCGTGCCCGGATTTCCGAACCTGTTCATCACCTCAGCACCGAACTACAGCCCGGGACACGGTGCCGGGGCCAACTTCTCGATGGAGGTGCTGTCCCACTACATCATTGAGTGTCTTCAGTTGATGGCCCTACGAGGAGCCAGCACCATCGAGGTGACCGAGGAGGCCTTCGAGGAGTACGTGGCGGCGATCGACGAGGCGATGAGCCGCACCGTGTGGTGTCACACCCCCAACGCGCACACCTACTACCGCTCCGGATCCGGGCGGGTGGTCGTCTCCACCCCATTCCGGCTTGTGGACCTGTGGCATCAACACCGCGCGCCGGTCGAAGAGGACTTCGTGCTGAAATGACGCAAAAGCTCACCGGTAGAACGGCGTTGGTGACCGGCAGTAGCCGGGGAATCGGGCGTGCGATCGCGCAGCGCCTGGCGGCCGAGGGGGCCACCGTGGCGGTGACCGCCCGGTCCCACACACCGTCGGTGTCGAGGCGGGCGGGAATCAGCTCAGCGCTACCCGGAACGATCGAGGAGACGATCGCCCTCATCGAGGGGGCGGGAGGTGCGGCTTTCGGCTTGGCGGCCGACCTGGAGGATCCTGACGAGCGAGATGCGCTGGTGCAGCGGGTGGTCGACCGGACCGGCCGCATCGACATCCTGGTCAACAACGCCGGATTCGCCGACTACGCCGTCGTTGACGATATGGCGCTGGAGACGTTCGACCGCACCCTGGAGCATTACATTCGAACGCCATTCGTCCTGACGAGGGCGGCCGCTGCGCACATGCGCAGTCAGGGTGCGGGCTGGATCGTGAACATCGGGTCCGTCACCGGCCTGGCGCCGGCGCGGCCCTATCGCGAGTACAACAAGAGTTCCGGCGACGTCGTCTACGCGTCGTGCAAGGCGGCCCTGCACCGCTTCACCCAGGGGATCGCGGCGGAACTCGTCGACGCTAACGTCGCGGTCAACTGTGTCGGTCCTTCGACGGCGATCCGCACACCCGGCGCGGCATCGCTCATCCCTGACACATTTCCAACCGAACCCGTTGAGTACCTGGCGGAGACGGTACTGGCGATGTGCCACGCGCCCGCCGCGGAACGGACCGGGCTGGTGGCCTTCAGCCTGCACTATCCGTGGTCGCAACAGCTGCCGGTGCACACCCTGGACGGCGTCTCGGTGCTGCCTCCGCTGGAGCCGCCCGCCACCGCCAACCCCAACATCCTGCCCGCCGGGTTATAGCCGTCTGACTCAGCCCAGCACGGGGGATCGCATCTCGCAGAAGCTGTGGCACACCCGATCCCGGATGATGACCTCGGGGCACTCGGGGTCGAACCAGCGGTCGACCACCGCCCAGTGGATCGGATGCATCAGGTACGGGCCCATCAGGCCGTCGAGATTGGTGAACGCCTGCTCGAACACGTGCGTCCACGGCGTCGCGCCGACCGGTTCGGTGACACGGCTCAGTTGCCACGCCGTGATGGCAGGCACGTAGCGCGGCATCGACAACAGGTCGTGCTCGAACCGCGCCACGATGTCGGCGCTCGTGTGAGGAGACACCCGCAGGAGCAGGCTGCGGTAGACGGTGGCAGAGGTGTCGTTGTTGAGCGATGCGGTGCCGGAGTAGCCGGCGCCGTTGACGCGCGTGATTCGGTGATCCTTGAGAGCCTTCGTGAAATCGCCTGCAACCAAGTGCCATTGGTCCTCAGTGCCGAACCGAAGATGCACCAGCACATCACCGCCATTGCGTGCGCCCGGCAACGTGGGCTCGACGAGGCGGTGGCGTGCGCCGGTGGCGTCTGCGGCGGCGCGCACGTGCGCCAGCACGCCGGCAACGTCATGTTCGGCGACGTCGAGCAGGCGCGTGACGCTAAACACCGCACAGCCCGTCCACGTCGCCGGCGGCAGCAGCCACGCTACGGGTGCGCTCGAGGACCAGTTCAGCGATACCGTCCCACCACGGTCCGAGGTCGGGATCCGGCCGGCCCCTCCACGTCATCTCCCACCATGCCCTGGGGCTGGGCAGCGCCCACGTGATTGTGACCGTGTTGGACCCGTCGTCGAGCCAGATGGGTGGGCTGACCAGGACTTCGCGCAACGTCATGCCGCGGGCGACCGCACCGGGCACGTACTCGGTCGTATACATGTCGACGAACGCGCGTGCGCAACCCGGTTGGGTGACCACGCGGTCGATGACGAAGACCTCATCGTCAGCCATGACGCCAAAGGCTAGAAGTCTTGCGCGCGTGCTGCGGTCGCAGTCCCGGACACCGGGAGACTGCCGTTGACGGAAGCCACTCCCAGGGCAACGGTGGGCATCATGAGCGCGCCGCAGCTGGACCCGTTCGCTCCCGCCCGACTCGGTCCGGTGACCCTGCGCAACAGGGTCATCAAGGCTGCGACGTCGGAGGGCCGCTCACCCGATGGACTGGTGACCGACGACCTGATCGCCTTTCACCGAGCCTTCGCCGAGGGTGGTGTCGGGATGACGACGGTTGCCTACTGCTGTGTGTCGCCCGAAGGGGCCAGTGCGCCCGGCCAGATTCTGATGAACGCCGCGGCGCTGCCAGGTCTGCGCAGGCTCACCGACTCCGTGCATGCCGCCGGTGCCGCGATCTCGGCTCAGCTGGGCCACGCGGGGGTCGTGGCGCCCAAGAAGCTCACCGGCGTCACCGCGGTCGCTCCCAGTCGGTTCGTCAACCCGACGTCGTTCGCCTACAGCCGCGAGATCACCCGAGCCGAGATCGCCACGGTCATCGACCAGTTCGGCGACGCCGCGCAGGTGGCGGTCGAGGCGGGTTTCGACGCCGTGGAGCTGCACTTCGGTCATCTTTACCTGCCGAGTTCGTTCCTGAGCCCGCTCATCAACCGCCGCAAGGACAGCTACGGCGGGGATATCGACAACCGTTCGCGTCTCGTCCGCGAGATCGCCCACCGGGTTCGCGATGTCGTCGGCGACCGCATCGCCGTCATCGCCAAGCTCGACATGGACGACGGTCTGCCGGGCAGCATCTGGATCGCCGAGGCGCTGCGCACGGTGCAACTACTCGACGCCGACGCGACGTTGGACGCCATCGAGCTGACCCAGGGCTCTTCGGTGTTCAAGCCGATGTACCTGTTCCGCGGGGATGTTCCGGTCAAGGAGTTCGCCGGTGTGATGCCGCCGGCGATGCGTCCAGCGGTGCGGCTGGTCGGCAAGTGGGCCATGGGTAGCTACCCCTATGAGGATCTCTACATGCTGCCCGCCGCACGCCAGTTCGTGCCCGCCGTGGCCAACACCAAGCTGATCCTGCTCGGCGGCATCACCAACCGCGACCACCTCGAAACCGGCATGCGCGAGGGATTCGACTTCATGGCGATGGGCCGGGCGCTACTGCGCGAGCCCAACCTGGTGAACGCGATGAGTGCCGACGCGAGCGTGCGCAGCCGATGCACCCACAACAACAAGTGCATGGTCACGGTGTTCGGCCGCACCCACTGCGTGCTCGACCCCGAACAGCGCTACGGCCCGCTAGCCTCCCAGCAGCTCGGCTAAACCGCTGCTCGCCTGCCTGCGGGCCGCATGCGCGATGTCGAGCATGGGCATCGTCATGAAACCGTGAATCCCACCCTCGAACGGGCATAGCACCGTCGGCACGCCCGCGGTCGACAGGGCATCGGCGTATGCCATGCCCTCATCGCGCAGCGGGTCATGACCGGCCAGCACGACGACCGCGGGCGGCAGCCCGATCAGTGAGGCGTTGAGTGGCGAGGCGTAGGGATGCTCCCGGTCGGCGATGTCGGGCACGTATTGGTCCCAGTACCACTGCAGGGCCGGTCGAGGGTTGTAGTAGCCGCTGCCGAATAGGCGGTACGAGTCGGTGTCGAATTCGGCGGCGATGACCGGGTACAGCAACAGCTGGGCGGCGAGGTCGGGACCGCCACGGTCACGGGCCATCAATGCGGTTACGGCGGCCAGATTGCCGCCCGCACTGTCACCGCCGACGAGGATCCGTGCCGGGTCACCGCCCAGCTCGGCGGCATGGTCGGCAACCCACCTGGTGACCGCGTACACGTCCTCGGCGGCAGTTGGCCAGCCGTGCTCGGGAGCCAACCGATAGTCCACCGAAATCACCACGGCGGGAGTTAGATTCGCCAAGCTCCGGCACAGGCCATCGTGGCTGTCCACATCGCAGAAGACGAAGCCGCCTCCGTGCGCGTACACCAGGACGGGTAGGCCGTCGGCGCCATCGGGACAGTAGACCCGCACGCTGACGGAACCGTCCTTGACGGGCACCCGGTGGTCGCGAACCTCACCCACCGGTTCGGGTGCGGGGTTCGGCACGAATCGCGACCGGATCGCGGCCCTGGCCTCGGCGCCGGTCATGGTGTGGACCGCGGGGAATCCCGCGTCGAGTGTGTCGATCAGCGCGGCGATCTGAGGGTCGAGGCTCATGCGCGATCTCGCTCCGCTTCTCGCTGGGCGCTCACGTGTGCTGCAGCGCCGGTCCAGTCCGCAGCGGGCGCATGGGCTGCAGGGTCGGGGCTACGCGCTTTGGCCCGTCCTCGACGTTGCGCCAGATGTTCATCGCCGTCATCCGGACCGGGCCTGCGAGTCGCTGATCGAGCGCCATGCGGCTGACCGGTCCGCAGACCGACACCGCTGCGACGGCCTCGCCGAGATTGCCTATCGGCGCTGCGACGCAACCGAATCCGGCAAGCGACTCCTCGCGGTCGAACGCGATGCCGTGCGAGCGGACCTTCGCCAGTTCCTGCGTCAGCTGGGCGGGCGTGCAGATGGAGTACTTGGTCCGCCGGGCCGTGAGATCGACGGTGCCGGTCTGCGCTGCGTACGCCAGCATGGCCTTGCCGACAGCCGTGCACTGCGCGGGGTGCCGTCCACCGACGCGGGTGGGGATCGCGGCCACCATCCGGTCGCCGACCTTGTCCAGGTACACCACGTCGGAGCCGTCGAGGACGGCGAGGTGCACGACGAGGCCGGTGGCGCGATGCAACTCGTGAAGTAGGGGAGCCGCGGCACGGTGCAGTCGGTCCTGGTGCACTGCCAGGGAGCCCAGTTCCACGAGACGCATACCGAGTTCGTAGTCACGCCCGCTGCGCCGGAGCCAACGCAATGCGACGAGTCGCTCAAGCATGCGGTGCGCGGAAGACCGGGGGAGTCCGGTGCGCCGCACGATCTGCGCCAGCGTGAGCCGACCCGGACCGTCGAAGGCTTCCAGCACGAGCGACACCCGGTCGATGACGGCGCTCGGCGTAGCGGATTCTGGGCGTTCCGCGGTCACGGTCATGGTGCCTCCTCGCGACGGTTTTCCTGTATGACATGACTAGTAGTCATATGACTGTTTGTACCATATAGGTGTGGCTGCTGTCACACGAACCGCGGAAGATGATCCAGAGCACGCCAAAGGGCGCCGCACTGCGTTTGCAGCGCGGCGCCCTCAGGTGCGAGATCAGCCCTTGGCGGCGGCGCGCCCCGCCCGTCGCCCGTAGAAACTCCCATCGCCAAGGGAGACGCCACTGGCGTAACCCCATGCGGCGAGGCCGGCAGTGCACCGGCCCGCCGCGTACAGCCCGGGTATCGGCTTGCCCGCGACGTGCAGCACCTCACCGTCCAGAGTGGTCTGCAGACCCCCCAGCGTGAACCCGGCGCAGCTGGCCCGCAGATCGATGGCGCCGACCGGAGCGCCGACGGGCTTGAGCCACTCCCGCTTCTTGTGCAGCAACGGGTCCTCGCCGCGCGCGGCGGCGGCGTTGTACGCATCGACCGTGGCCTGCAACGACCCTGCGGGAAGCCCGATCTCACCCTCGAGCTCGGCGACCGTTTCACACACCCACGTCGCGGGTCGCTTCAGTAAGGGCGTCGCCGACGTCGCGGCCATGGCCTCCTCCTGCGCATCGCTGTCGATGATCAGATAGGCGGTGTCGTTCTGGTGATAGAGCGTGACCTGCCCGATGCGGCCGGAGTACATGTCCTCGGCGACGTAGCGCTGACCACGCTCGTTGACGAGGATTCCGCGGACGGTCTGCTGGGGGTCGATCAGGAACGCCACCTCGGTGGCATCCATGTGGGCGAGGTCGGCGCCGAGCGCCTGAGCCATCCGGATGGACTGCCCGTCGTGCTGCTCGATCGACGCGGCGGGGCGCCCGGCGAGCCGAGGGGCGTACTGCATCACCATCGCGTCGTTGTAGGCGAAGCTGCCGGATGCCAGGACGACGCCGCGGCGCGCCCGGATGGCGAGCGGCTGGCCGTACCGATGGGCCATGAGCCCCACCACTCGCCCGTCGGCCTGCACGATCAACGACTCGGCCCTGACGTCGTAGGCGGCCCGCACCCCGAGCGACGCGGCGGTGTCGACGAGCGGCTTCATGAGCATGTAGCCGCCGCTGCGCTCGCCCGCCCGCTTGTCGGCCATCTGCGGGACGTGTCCGCGCGGAGCGGGCTGCGCAATGGTGTTGAACGGGAAGGCGTTCTCCCCGCCAGTGAACATCAAGCCCTGATCGCCCGGTGGCTCCCAGCCGGGTTCGCCCCAGAACTCTGGCTTGAAGGGGACGCCGCACTGGACCAGCCAGTCGAAGTGCTCGACGCTGCCCGCGCAGTAGTCGGCGATCCGGCGTTCGTCGGCTCCCGGCCCCATGGCGACATTGAGGAAGGCCTCCATGTTATGAGCCGAATCGTCGAAGCCGCAGGCCTTCTGGAGTGCGGTGCCGCCGCCGAGATAGATGAAGCCGCCTGCCATCGCCGCGGCGCCGCCCCACCCGCCCGTGCGTTCGACGACGAGCACGTCGGCCCCGGCCGACGCGGCTTCGACCGCGGCCGCCGCGCCCGCGATGCCGTAACCGACGATCACGACGTCGGCCTCGAGGTCCCAGGTGTCGACGTCATCCGCCGACCTGGGGTAGACGTCGGAGTCCACAGCGTCTGCCGTCACGGTCGCATCGCCGCCGGAAGATCGCTGACCCATTCGTGGCCCCAGTAACTGTCGGCGGTGATTTCCTCAGCGGTGTAATGAGACTCGTCGACCCGCATGCCCTCGGTGCCGAACTCGATATCCCAGTCCCCGGGGGCGCGCACGTAGAACGACACCATCTTGTCGTTGGTGTGCCTGCCCAGGGTGGAGGACAGCTGGAAGCCGTCCTTGTTCACCCGGTCCAGGGCTTGGCCGACCGCGTCGAGGGAGTCCACCTCCACCATGAGGTGGATCAGGCCGGGGTCGCGCACGGTCGCCGCGGGACAGATCGCCAGGCTGTGATGGCGCTCGTTGATACCGAGGAACCGGACGCGCACCGGCCCGAACTCTGGCGGCGTCGGCACGCGGAAGGCGCCACGGGACCTGAATCCCAGCACCTCGGTGTAGAACTCGAACAGACCGGGGACATCGAGCGCTGGCAGCACCACGTGGCCGAGGCCCTGATCACCCGTCAGGAACCTGGCGCCGAACGGGGTGACGACGGGACTGTGGTCGAGCACAGGTCCGTGGAACACCTCAACCGCTGTGCCCGCCGGGTCGTCAAAGGCGATGACTGCCTCCACGCGCCGAGCGTCGGCCTCTGCCAGTGACAGCTCCTTGAACGGCACACCCGCGGCATCCAACGCGACCTTGACGCGCTGCAGGGCCGCGCCGTCGCGGACCTCCCAGCCCACGGACACGATCCTGTCGCTGTCGCCTGGCTGCACGACGATGCGCGCGGCGCGCTCGTCCATGCGTAGATACAGGGAGTCCTCGTCGGGGCCGGATCCCTGCGCGAAACCCAGGACGTCGAACGCGAAGCGACGCCAGCGGGGGATGTCGGTGGCTTGGACTTTGACGTAGCCCAGGCTCTTCAGCTCACTCATCGAATGTCCCTAGATCATCGCCCGCAGCGGACCCTGCGGATCGACGCCGAGCGCACTCAGCGCCGAGGCGTGGTAGACGGTTCCTGGCACGTGGATCGCGTGCGCCATACCGGCATGGGCGTCGCGCCAATACCGTTGCAGCGGTTTGTCCATGCGCAGTGCGTTACCTCCGGACCGGGCGAAGATCTGGTCCACCGCGGTCACCGCGCGCCAAACGGCCCGCACCTGTGAGCGGCGCACGGCGGCACGCTGTTCGAACGTGACCTCCGCTCCCGAGTCCACCAGGTCATAGACCATGTCGACGTTGCCGAGCAGCGCCTGGCGAGAGGCGTTGATCTCCGCGGCGGCCTCCCCGATCTCGTACATCACGTAGGGGTCGTCCTTGATGGCGGTGCCGCTGGCGCCGACGCGCTCGCGCTGGTAGTCCAGGTGAGCTGCGAGCGCACCCTCGCAGATTCCGATGGTCGCCGAACTGATGCCAAGGGGGAACATCGTCGACCACGGCATCTTGTAGAGCGTCTTGGTCATGCCGGCCTCGATCTGGGCGCTACCGTCCATCACCTTGGTGCCGTCCATGGTGCGGTAGTCCGGTACGAACGCATCCTTGACGATGACGTCCTTGGAGCCCGTGCCGCGCAGCCCCACCACATCCCACGAATCCGGAACGATCTCGTAGTCCGAACGGGGCAGGATCATGTGCAGCATTGTCGGCGGCATCAGAGGTTTGCCGTCGTCGCCACCGAGCATCGCGCCCAGGATGATCCAGTCACAGGCGTCAGTACCGGAACTGAACTGCCAGCGGCCGTTGAAGACATAGCCGCCCTCGACGGGCCTGGCCACCCCCTGCGGGGCATAGGGCGAGGCCACCCACGTGTCGATGTCGTCGCCCCAGACCTCGTCGGCGACCCGGGGATCGGCGTAGGCCAACTGGTAGGGGTGCACCCCCACGACGCCGTTGATCCAGCCGGCCGCGGGATCCAGTGCCGCCGTGGCCATCACCGTCTCGGCGAACTCCCGGGGATGAACCTCGAGACCGCCGTGCGACTCCGGCTGCAGCAGGCGGATCGAACCGATCGCCTTCATGCTCTTGACGGTGGTGTCGGGGAGCTGGCCGAGCTTCTCGGCCTCCACTGCCTGTTCCTTGAACTGGTCGGCCAGTTCCATCACGCGGTCGAGTACGCGCTGGCTCATGCTGACGTCCTAACTGTGTGGGCTGAGGGAAGAGTTACTCGCACCAAGGGATCGTCAGCCCGATCCGATCCCGGTGAGTGGACGGAAAATGTGGTCAGAACTCGATGTGTACATCGTCGCTGACGGGACGGGCCTGGCAGGCCAGAACCAGCCCTTCTGCTATGTCGGCGGGTTCGAGGATGTCGCACTCGGCCATCGCGACCCGGCCCGTCAACACCGTGGCGACACACGAGCCGCAGTGCCCCTCGCGACAGGAGTGCGGCACGTCGATTCCCGCGTCGAGCATGGTGTCCACGAGGCTACGGTCACGCGGCCACGTCAACCGGTGCTGCGTGCCGTCCAGATCGACCTCGACAACCGCCGCTGTTTGCGTCGCGTGTGCATCGACATCTGCCATGTCGATCAGTGTCGATGGGAGATGGGAGCCGCTGGAGGTCCGTGCCCGCTGTCCGGGATGTCGACACGGCGTCGTCCGGTCAACGGGAATCTGACGGGCCGCCGCCGATCCGTGGGCCTAGCTTGGCGGCTGTGAACGGTGACGGTGAAGTGGTTGACGCAGTGGTCGTGGGTGCCGGGTTCGCCGGCATATACGCCCTGCACAGGCTGCGCGCACAGGGTTTGTCAGTCCGCGTGTTCGAGGCCGCGCCGGAAGTCGGAGGCACCTGGTACTACAACCGCTACCCGGGCGCGCGGTGTGACGTGGAGAGTGTGGACTACTGCTACTCGTTCTCTTCCGAACTCGAGCAGGAGTGGGACTGGTCGGAGAAGTACGCGACTCAGGCCGAGATTCTGCGCTACCTGAACTGGGTCACCGACAAGCTGGACCTACGCACCGGGATCACGTTCAACACCCGGGTCACCGCGGCGGTACTCGATGAGCAGTCGCTGCACTGGACGGTGCGCACCGACACCGGCGAGGCCGTCCGCGCCCGCTTCTGCATCATGGCCACCGGGCCGCTTTCGGCAGCTCTGACGCCAGACTTCGATGGCCTGAACACGTTCACAGGCGACATCCACCACACCGCACACTGGCCGCACCGCCCCGTCGACTTCACGGGTAAGCGCGTCGCCGTCATCGGTACAGGCTCATCGGGCATTCAATCGGTGCCGCTGATCGCCGAGCAGGCCGAGCAGCTCTACGTGTTCCAACGCACGCCCAACTACAGTGTGCCCGCTGGAAACCAGCCGCTGACCGACGACGACCGCATGCGGGTGAAGGCCGACTACGCCGAGCGTCGGCGGCTGTCCTGGCGCAGCGGCGGGGGCTCACCACACATCGCGCATCCGAGGCTCACGATGGACGTGACCCCCGAGGAGCGTCGTGACGCGTTCGAGACGCGTTGGCAGCTCGGTGGCGTGCTGTTCTCCAAGACCTTCAGCGATCAGATGATCGACGCCGTCGCCAACGACGAGGCCCGCAAGTTCTATGAGCAGAAGGTGCGATCGATAATCGACGACCCCGATGTCGCCGAGTTGCTCATCCCCACTGATCATCCGATCGGTACCAAGCGAATCTGCACCGACACCAACTACTTTCAGACGTTCAATCGTCCCAACGTGAAGTTGATCAGTGTGCGCTCGACTCCCATCGAGTCGATCGACGCGACGGGGATCAACACATCCGACGCGCACTACGACGTCGACGCGATCGTGCTCGCCACGGGCTTCGACGCGATGACGGGCGCACTGGACAAGATCGACATCGTCGGGCGCGGTGGCCATCGGCTGCGAGATGACTGGGTCGACGGCCCCCGGACCTATCTGGGCCTCGGGGTGGACGGGTTTCCGAACATGTTCCTGGTCTCGGGCCCCGGCGCACCTGCGGTGCTCGCCAACATGGTGCTGCACGCCGAGGCGCACGTGAACTGGATCGCCGACGCGATAGGTCACCTCGACGCGCACGGATACGGTGCGATCGAGGCCACCGTCGACGCCGTCGACGCCTGGATCGCCGAATGCAATCAACGTGCTGACGCGACGTTGTTCCCCAAGGCGAACTCCTGGTACCTGGGCGCCAACGTGCCTGGAAAGCCAAGGGTTTTCATGTTGTTCATTGGCGGCTTCGCGGTGTACCTCGACATCTGCCGTGACGTCGCGGACGCAGGCTACAAGGGTTTCAGCCTGCTGAAGGTGTCCTAGATGTCGGGTCTGACGGACAAGGTCGTCGTCGTCACCGGCGCCGCCCAGGGGACCGGACGCGCCCACTGCGAGCGCTTCGCACAGGAGGGTGCCGACGTCATCGCTCTCGACACAGACACGGCGACCGCTGATCTCAGCGCCACCGCGGCGCTCGTCGAGCGGCACGGGCGGCGGTGTATCACGGCGACCGCCGACATCCGAGAGGGCGACGCGATGACTGCGGCGATCGACCAAGGCGTCGAGGAACTCGGCAGGCTCGACGTCATCGTCGCCAATGCGGGCATCCACGCGACCGGTGCGCCGACGTGGGAGATCACGGAGGAGGCGTGGCACGACACCCTGGACGTCAATCTCACCGGCACCTGGCACACGGTTAAGGCGGGTGTTCCCCACATCGGTGCCGAGGGCGGCTCGGTGGTGATCATCAGCTCGACGAACGGCCTGCGGGGTACCGCGAACAGTGCGCATTACACCGCGAGCAAGCACGCAGTCGTCGGGTTGGCCCGATCGCTGGCAAATGAACTGGGACCACGTCAGATTCGGGTCAACACGGTGCACCCCGGTGCGGTGGGCACCGCAATGGTGCTCAACGAGGCGACCTTTCGGCGACTCCGCCCAGACCTCGAACGGCCGACCGCCGAGGACGCCGCCGAGGTCCTGCGTGCGCGCAATCTGCTGCCCGTGGCGTGGGTCGAGCCGGTCGACGTCGCCAACGCAGTGGTCTTCCTGGCGTCCGATGAGGCCCGCTACATCACGGGCACCCAACTGGTCGTCGACGCCGGCCTGACGCAGAGGACGACATGACGGGACGGCTGGCGGGAAAGGTCGCCCTGATCACCGGGGCCGCGCGCGGAATCGGCCGCGCACAGGCCGTGCGGTTCGCCCAGGAGGGCGCCGACATCGTCGCCCTCGACATCTGCGGCCCCGTCGACACGGTCGCGGTGCCCCCTGCCACCGCGGATGACCTCGCCGAAACGGCACGGCTGGTCCGCGCCGCCGGTGGTCGAGTGAGCACCGAGGTGGTCGACGTGCGCGACGTCGAGGGAATGCGCGACGCGGCAGACCGCGGCGCCGCACACTTCGGCGGCCTCGACATCGTCTGTGCCACGGCGGGCATCACCTCACGGGGTATGGCGACCGAGCTGCCCGAGCGTGTCTGGCAGACGATGCTGGACGTCAACCTGACGGGAGTCTGGCGCACGTGCAAGGTCACGGCTCCGCACCTGATCGCGCGGGGCAGCGGCGCGATAGTCCTGGTGAGTTCGATCGCGGGCCTGCGCGGACTGGTCGGGGTGTCGCACTACACGGCGGCCAAACACGGTGTGGTCGGATTGATGCGCAGCCTGGCCAATGACATGGCGCCGCACGGAATTCGGGTCAACTCGGTACACCCCACCAACGTCGACACGCCGATGATCCAGAACGACGTCGTCAGCAGTGCATTCCGGCCCGATCTGGATCGCCCGCCGACCCGCGAGGAGTTCGCAGCGGTAGCAACGTCGATGAACATGCTCGACATCCCGTGGGTGGAACCGGTCGACGTGGCCAACGCCAGTCTGTTCCTGGCCTCAGATGAGGCCCGCTACGTCACCGCCGTCACGCTGCCCGTCGATGCGGGCAGCACACAACGATAGGAGAGTTCATGCCGGACGTCGCCAAGTACGGTCCCTGGGCGGTCATTGCAGGTGGGTCTGAGGGAGTGGGAGCCGAGTTCGCGCGCATGCTCGCTGAGGACGGCTTCAACCTGGTACTCATTGCGCGCAAGGAGGGCCCGCTCGAGGAGGTCGGCAGTCGGTGCCGTGAACTCGGCGCCGACGTGCGAATCATCTCGATGGACCTGCTGGAACCGACAGCCGTGTCTCGGATCGCCGCGGTCACTGCCGAACTCGAGGTCGGCCTCTTGATCTACAACGCCGGGGCGAGCACCTGCAACGAACCGTTTCTGGAAGCGAACCTCACCGACTTCCAAAAGGTCACCGATCTCAACGTGACCCGCATGCTCGAGCTGGTGCAGCACTACGGACGCTCAATGGTGGCGCGAGGCCGTGGCGGCATCATGCTCGTCGGATCACTGTCGGGATACATGGGCGCGGTCCGCCACTCGATCTATTCCGGCGCAAAGGCGTTCAGCAGGATGTTCGCCGAAAGCCTGTGGATCGAACTGCGCGACCAAGGCGTCGATGTCCTCGAATTGGTGCTCGGTGTCACCCGCACACCGGCGATGGAGCGCATCGGGCTGAACTTTGACGCGCCGGGCATGAACGTCAACGACCCGGCCGAGGTCGCGAGGGAGGGACTGGATCACCTCGCTGATGGCCCGGTGTACGTGGCGGGTGGCAACGCTTCGAGAGCCCTTGACAACAGCGCCCCCGAGCGCGCGCGAGTGGTCCTCAACGCGCATGAGGCCATCCGCGAACTCGTCAACCTGCGGAAGTAGCAATGAGGATCGGGCTGTCGACCCCGGTGGTGGTACAGGTCCCAGGCGTGTCGTCGGAATGGGAGCGCACCGCTACAGCCGATGACGTGGCCCAGATAGCGGCAGCGGCCGATGCGTGTGGACTGGAGTACCTAACATGCTCAGAGCACGTCGCCATCCCCAGCGGTGAGGCCGACAGCCGCGGCGCGGTCTACTGGGATCCGTTGGCCACACTGGGCTTCCTTGCCGCACGCACCCGGCGAATCCGCCTCGCCACGGCGGTGCTGGTGCTGGCCTATCACCACCCGATGGAGATCGCCAAGCGCTACGGGACACTTGACCGGATCAGCGGCGGGCGGCTCACGCTCGGCGTGGGAATCGGTTCTCTGAATGCGGAGTTCACACTGCTCGGAGCCCAATGGGACCGCCGTGCGGACCGCGCCGACGATGCGATCCGCGCGCTCCGGGCGTCGTTGTCGTCCGAGGCGCCGCAGTATCACGGGCCGTTCTACTCCTATGACGGCATGACGGTGCTGCCACACGCGATGCAGCAGCACGTACCCATCTGGGTCGGCGGGCGAAGTGCTGGCTCACTTCGCCGAGCGGTACGGTTCGCCGACGGCTGGATGCCGTTCGGGCTCAAGGGTGAGCAGATCAGGCGAATGCTCGCAGACGTCGATGTTCCCCAGGGCTTTGAGGTCGTGCTGTCGACCAGTGGTGCGCTAGATCCCGGTTGCGGCCCCGGCGCGACCGACGAGATCCTGCGCGAGCTATGTGATTCGGGTGCGACCGCGATCACCTGCAGCATCGCGGCCACCTCGGCCGCGCACTACTGCGATCAAGTCGTCGCGCTGGCGGCCATCGCCGACGCAGGCAGGGGAGGATCATGAACAGTGACCTGATAAGGCTCGAGTCACGACTGCGGCAGCTCGAGGACGAGCGATGCGTGCAACGGCTCATCGCCTCCTACGGGCCATACGTCGATGCGGCGGATGCGGACGGTGCCGCGGCGCTCTGGGCGGCCGACGGCAGCTACGACGTGGAGGGTTGGCACATGGACAGCGCCGACGACGTCCACGCCATGGTCAGTGCGACGTCGCACAGGGAACTCGTCGACTCGGGCTGCTGCCACTTCCTGGGACCCGCCGTGGTCACGGTGACCGGTGACACCGCCGTCGCGGTGTGTGAATCACTCGTGCTTCTTCGGCGTGAACAGCCGACTCCTGGAACGATACTCGGGCACGCCGCGTGGAACGGCTCGCCTGCCGAGTATCTTGTGTGGCGGGCGACGGCCAATCACTTCGAACTCACGCGCATCGACGAGGTCTGGCGGATCTCGAAGCGCACCAGTCGGCTGCTCAACGGGAATCCCGTGGCGCACGGGCTGCTCACCGCCGGGCTCGCAGGTGAGCGGACAGGGACAAACTGAGGGCCTCCAAAGTCTGGACGGAAGTAGATACATGGGTACTTACGCAGTGACCGGATCGGCGTCTGGGATGGGTGGGGCGGCAGCCGACAAGCTGCGGGCCGCAGGCCACACCGTCATCGGGGTGGATCTCCGAGACGCTGACGTCATCGCCGATCTGTCGACGCAGGAGGGCCGACGTGCCGCGGGCCGCGAAGTGCTCGCAGCGGCGGGCGAGTGCCTCGACGGCGCCGTACTGGCGGCCGGAATCGGCCCCGCTCCGGGTCCGGACCAGGCGCGGCGGATCTTCGAGGTCAACTACCTCGGCGTCGTCGACCTACTCGAAGTTCTGCGACCCGCGTTGGCGGCCGGCGGAAACGCCAAAGTCGTGGTGGTGGCCAGCAATTCGACGACGACAGTCCCGCTGGTGCCGAACCGAACGGTCCGGGCGCTGCTCGCCCACGATGCCGCCAGGGCCGTACGCGCGCTGCGCTGGTACGGGCCCCTCGCGCCGTCGCTGGCCTATGCAGGCTCCAAGATCGCGGTATCGCGCTGGGTACGTCGGCAGGCGGTGACCCCGCAGTGGGCGGGAGCCGGAATCCGGCTCAATGCACTCGCGCCCGGTGCCATCCTCACCCCGCTGTTGGAGAAGCAGCTCGCGACACCGCGAGAGGCCAAGGCCATTCACGCCTTCCCGGTGCCCGTTGGAGGTTTTGGCGACCCCGACCAGCTTGGCGACTGGATGATGTTCATGCTGTCTGAGTCCGCGGACTTCCTCTGCGGCAGCATTGTTTTCGTCGACGGCGGCTCAGACGCGTACCTGCGCGCCGACAGCTGGCCACGACGGGTTCCGACCACCGGTGTGCCTCGTTACCTGTGGCGATTCCTGCGTTTCAAGCGAAACAGCTAGGACCGGGTCAGGAAGCCCAGCACGACGCTCTCGAACGCGGCCTTGGCCTCGATCATTGCCCAGTGCCCGCAGTTCGGGAACACGTGCAGTTCGGCGTTGGGGATGGTGCGCATCGGGATCAGCGCCATGTCCAGCGGGCTCACGCGGTCGTCGCGGCCCCACGTCAACAGGGTTTCCGCGCTGACCTTGTGCATGAGCGCCCACGGCATCGGCACGTCGGCGGACTTCATCATCGCCATCATCTGTGCGAACGCCGCCTTGCCGTACATCCGGCGGGCAGAGGCCAGCGTCCTCGGGTCGGTGGCCAGCTTCCAGCGTTCCTCAATCAGTTGGTCGGTCACCAACGCCTGGTCGTAGACCATCGAGTTGAGCCAGTCGACGAGGCGCTGCCGGGTCGGGTCCTCGGTGAACTCCTGTAGCAGCCTGATGCCCTCGCTGGGGCCAGGGCTGAAGACATTCGTGCCAATGCCGCCTATGGTCACCAACTTGCCGATGCGGTCCGGGTTGTGGATCGCGAAGTTGATGCCGACACCGCCGCCCATCGAGTTCCCGACGATGTCGACGCGGTCGACGCTCAGCGCGTCAAGGAACGGTGTCACCGCCCCCTGAGCGGTGATCATCGGATGCCCGCCGAAGTCGTCACTGACCCCGAACCCGGGGAATTCCAGGATGAGACAGCGGAAGTGGGCGGCGAACGTCGGGAGAATGCCGCGGAAGTTGCGCCAGCCGGTCACGCCGGGGCCCGATCCATGCAGGAACAGGAGGGTGGGGCCGTCACCCGCGTCGTAGTAGCGCAGCACTCCCGCGGGAGTGGCGATCTCGCGCAGATCGTTCTCGACGTGTTCGGTGAACTCCGGCGTGTTGGGCACGCCGCCACACTGTCACATCGATCCTCCCGCGCCGATGCCGGTGTTCCGCTGATCGGTCGTCCCGTTAAGCGGGAAGTCGACTCTGCCGGGGCACACCGGGCTGCCACTGTTGCCGATCTAGCCACCGTTCGTCCGCCCAGCAGCAGTTCAGCGAGGAGTGCCCATGCCACGCCAAGGTGCGCTTCTGCCTCGGGGTTTGGCGTCGCCGATGCAGGCGGTTGGTGGGTTGTTTGCGATGGGGGTGGATGCGTTCAGGTTCATCTTTGTGCGGCCGTTTCAGTGGCGGGAGTTT
>NZ_JBEPRZ010000012.1:0-112768 GCF_040548615.1 Mycolicibacterium sp. 624 | reverse complement strand
GGACGCGGTCAACTCCTGCCACCACAGTCCCCAGGGATTGACCAGCATGTCGGTCTGCCCGTCGAGTTCCACAGCGGACTTGCTGACGCCGTCGACGAATTGTGCTGGTTCGGTTGGTCCGAGAACGTGGCTGCCGCTGCGAGAGATGCGTGCATCTGCGCTGGCGCAGCTCGAGTCGAAGCGCTCGCTACTAGCGGATTCAGCATCGTCTTCACACTCGAGTCGACCAATGGTCCATTATTTGAAACGTTGGCCTTGCTTTTTCTTCCCTGCCTTGACCCCGCGTGAGTGGTGCATCACGATGCTTATCGAGACCGGAATTCCATATATCGGACCTATGAGGAAGAGGCCTGATGGCGACATCGCCGACCCTAGAGGCGCGTGGCCTCGTAAAACACTTTGGCGGGGTGCAGGCCTTGCGCGGCGCCGATTTTGATGTGTACGCCGGCGAGATCGTGGCTCTGATCGGGGATAACGGCGCCGGTAAGAGCACGTTGGTGAAGACGCTGTCTGGAGTGCACCGACCAGACGAGGGTGAAATCCGCATTGACGGGAAAGTGATGGACTTTCATTCGCCTCAAGATGCTCAGGGCGCCGGGGTGTACACCGTCTACCAGGATCTGGCATTGCCGCTGGACCTGGACGCCGCCAGTTGCCTGTACCTCGGCCGGGAAATCGTCCGCAAAGGTCCGCTGGGATGGTTTGGCGTCCTTGACAACAAAGCGATGAAGGCCAGCGCGGACGCCGAACTGATGCGGCTGGGCGTGAACTTGAAAGACAGTGCGGCGCCGTTGGCGTCGTTGTCGGGAGGGCAGCGTCAAAGTGTGGCCGCTGCCAGGGCATCGCTGTGGGGTCGCAAGGTGGTGTTCTTCGACGAACCAACTGCAGCGCTGGGCGTGGTGCAGACCGCCCGGGTGCTCGAACTCCTGCGTCGCATCAAAGACCAAGGTCTGGGCGTGGTGTTGATCAGTCACAGCATGCCCGATGTGTTGGCCGTGGCCGACCGCATCCACGTGCTGCGTCTGGGCCGAAATGTGCGCACCTACAACGGTGCGGAGACCACCACCGAGGAACTGGTCGGTGCTATGACCGGTGCGCTGGAAGATGCACCGGCGGAGAAGGAAGTCCGATGACGATCGACAGCAAGTCAGATGCACCGCCGAACGGTCACTCGGCGGAAGCGGCCCCGGCAAGCGCGAGAGGGTGGCTACGCGCAGTCACCGGCGCGAACACTTTCTGGATCCTGACAGCCTTATTGCTCATCATTGTGGCGTTCTCGATCGTTCGCCCGTATGGGTTCGCCACCCCCGACAACGCCCGCAACATCACACTGGACGCCGCGAGCTTGCTGATCCTCGCGTGTGGTCAGACCTACGTGATGATCACCGGTGGTATCGATTTGTCGGTGGGTTCGGTTCTGATTTTCTCCAGCGTCGTCAGCTCGCAGGTCATGCTCGCAATGGGCGGTGCTGAGGCGGGGCTCACGGCAATTCTGGTCGGCTTTGTCGTCGCACTGCTCGGCGGACTGGTGTGGGGACTACTGAACGGCGTGATGATCGCGTACGGCAACATCCCACCGCTTATCGCCACATTGGGCACATTGGGTATGGCCCTCGGAGCTGCGCAGTTGCTGACCAACGGTGTGGATGTGCGGGAGGTGCCGACTCTGCTCAACGACACGATCGGCAATGCGACGCTGTTCGGAATTCCCTGGATCGTCCTGATCGCGGCTGTGGTGGTGATCATCGCCGGCTTGATTCTGCGCTTCACCCGGATGGGCCGCTATACCTACGCCATCGGCTCCAACGAGGAGGGCGCTCGGCGTGCCGGCATCAGTGTTGGTGGTCACCTGCTCAAGGTGTACGGCGGGGCAGGGTTGCTTGCCGGACTGGCTGGTTTCATCAACGTTGCCCGGTTCGCCACCACCACGATCGCGGGCCACACCACCGATAACCTCAATGCGATCGCCGCCACCGTCATCGGCGGTACCAGCCCGTTCGGCGGAGTCGGCTCGATCCTGGGCACCGTCATAGGCGTGTTCATCCCGGCGGTGCTGCAGAACGGGTTCGTCATTGCCGGAGTGCAACCGTTCTGGCAGACCGTGGCGGTCGGCGCGGTGCTTGTCATCGCCGTGTATTTCGATCTCAGACGCCGCGCCAAAAACTCGCGATAACAGTCCGTTTCAGACTTCCAATACAGGAGACAGCAATGATCATCCAGAACTCCAGCAACGTGGTGAAGCTTGGGTTGAGTGTCGCGTTGGCGCTGGCTGCCACGGCATGTTCGGGACAGCAGCCCAGTGGCGACACCATCACCTTGGTGCAGGGGGTGAAGGGAAATCCGTTCTATGTCGCCATGGAATGTGGCGCGAAGGAACAGGCCGCCAAGCTAGGGGTAGATCTGGAGGTCACGGCACCGGATCAATTCGACGCCAGCCAGCAGACTCCGCTCGTCAACGCGGTGGCCGCCAAGAACCCAGCTGCAGTACTCATCGCACCCACCGACGCGGTAGCGATGCGCGCACCCATCAACAACCTGATCTCTCGTGGGGCCAAGGTGATCGAAGTCGATACGGCATTGGACGACACCACGATCAGCACCTCACACATCACCACAGACAACTTCGCGGCAGGCGAAGCTGCCGCCGACAAGTTCAACGAGATCCTCGGAGGTAAGGGCAAGATCCTCGCCCTCAGCTCGGCCCCCGGTATCAGCACCAATGATTCCCGCGTCGAAGGCCTGCAGGAAGGATTGAAAGCCTATCCGGGACTGGAGTTCGCCGGTGTGCAATACACCAAAGAGGACGCCACCACCGCAGCGTCGATAGTGTCGTCGTCGCTGTCGGCTGATCCCGGCATCAACGGGATCTTCTCGGTCAACAGCCCGTCGTCACAGGGTGCCGCTACCGCGCTGCGCAACAACAACGCCGCCGAACGGGTGAAACTCATCGGATTCGATGCTGGTCCCCAACAGATCGAACAACTCAAGAACGGTGCGGTGGTAGCGCTGGTTGCGCAGAGTCCGTATCAGATCGGTGCTGACGGCGTGCAGGTCGCTGTCGATGCGATCGCCGGCAAGGACGTACCCAGCGACACCACCACGCCGGTGATGGTTCTCGACACGGCCAATGTCGACACCCCTGAGGCCCAGAGGTTCATCTACAAGACCGAGTGCTAGAGCGGGACCAAGAAGCAAACAGTCTCTACCGCAACAGTTTTAGTCGTAGCCATCAGGACGTCAGTGCACCTGGTCCGACTACGGCGGGGTTGTTGCGCCTTCCGCTAGAAGAATTTCGATACCAGCATTTCGTTATACGGACCTTCATGTAAAGCGAAGTGCGAGAAGGAGAGTTCCATGACTCAAACCCACGACGCACCCCTGGTCACCGCTCCGCGCTCCGACGCGCTCTTCGAGCGCGGGAAGCAGGTCCTCATCGGTGGGGTCACTGCCGCCGGACGCTACAACCCGGTATTGGGGCGGCCCTACTACTTCGCCAAGGCCGACGGCTGCCGCCTCACCGATATCGACGGCAACGAGTACATCGATTTCAGCTCCTCCAACGGGGCAAGTATGTTGGGGTTCAACAACCCCGCGATCAATGCCGCGGTGCAGCAGGGGCTGAAGATGGGCACACTGTGCACCCAGGAGACCGAGCATCACGTGGCCCTGGCAGAGCGGCTGATCGAAATCCTGCCCGGAGCCGAGCGGCTGAGGTTCACCAACACCGGCACCGAAGCAACGATGGCGGCCTTGCGAGTAGCACGCGCGGCCACCGGCCGCGAGAAGATCATCAAGTTCGACGGCCACTTCCACGGCATGCACGACTACGTACTGTTCAATGCGCACACTCCGGACCGGCCCTATGAACAGGTCGTCCCGGCGTTCCCCGACAGCGCGGGCATCCCCTCCTCGGTCAATGATCTGATGATCACGGTGCCCTTCAACGATATCGACGCGTTGCGCGCGGCGTTGGATCGATACGACGGCGAAGTAGCGGCGATCATCCTCGAACCGGTCTCCTACAACCTCGGCTGTGTTCCTGCCGACAAAGACTGGCTGATTCAGGTACGAGAGGAAACCCGCAAACGTGGCGTGGTCCTGATCTTCGATGAGGTGCTCAGCGGATTCCGGATGACACTGGGCGGAGGGGCTGAATATTTCGGTGTCACACCTGATTTGGCTTGCTGGGCCAAGGCGCTTGCCGGAGGATGGCCACTGGCGGCTATCACCGGTACCGAGGAGGTGATGTCAGCGCTCAATCCTGTCGGCAAGACCGTTGTGAGCGGGACGTACACCGGGCAACTCTGCGCGGTTTTGGCGGCATCGGCGGCAGTGGAGCAGATGTCGCAACCAGATTTCTACCCCAGAATTCGGGCTGTGGCCGACAAGCTCTACCAAGGGTTCGACAACCTGTTCGCCAGCTACGGCATAACCGGACACATACAAGGGCTGGGTGCACGCTTCGGCATGTATTTCGGGATGACGGAGACGGCAACCGATTACCGCACCGCCGCGAAGTTCGACGCCGAACAGAACAACCGCTTCCTGCGCGGATGTGTCCGACAGGGTCTGCACTTCCACGATTTCGGAACGAAAGCGGCACCGATGCACTATGGCATCACGTCTGCTCACACCGAAGCCGATATCGCGGAGGCCCTCGAGAAGCTCAATACGGTGTTCGCCGAACTTCCGCAGACCCGCTGACCCATTCTTCAACACCCAGCCAACCGAAGGACCCACCAGTGAACACGCTGACTCGATACGCCGCCGCAGCCACCAATGGTGACGACGCGGACACCCTGATTGACCGCGCGAAGCAACACGGCCTCGACGCAGTCGAATTACGCTGGAAATCCATCGATCCCCGCAATCTGTCGGTACTGACGGGTGCGCGTTCGAGTGGCGTGAACGTCGCGGCGATCGATCTGGGCGTCGTCGATGCCGATCATGATCCCCGCGCCGACTTGCCGAACCTGCTGAGTGCGGCGAATGCAACGTCGTGCCGTCGCCTGCTGCTTACCCAGCGCCGCGCAGCAGGCGGTGCTGACGCGGAGGCCCGAGCTTGGTTTGTGACGATGCTGCGTCAGCTCGCCGAGCAGTGTGAGGCTCCCGGCCTCTCTTTGGTTGTCCGGGTTGCGCGATCAGGAGAGACTGAGTCCGGGCTGACCAGCACGGCAGATCTGCGGGAGGTGCTCGCCGCCGTCAACCGTGGAAATGTCGCCGCAGAAACGGATTTGAGTGCGATGCTCACCGGTGGTGAGGACGCGCAACGTTCCACTGACAGCCTGGTCGGCCGCGTCGGCTATGCCAGGCTCGGGGACCGGGCCGCCGAACTCGACACCGATGTGATCGGCGCGTTCCTGGCCGACCTGCAGGTCTACGGCTATGGCGATGTCGTAGCGGTGCCGGCGGATGCAAAATTGGGGGAACTGCTCGACTCGATCGGTACCAGTGTCACCTTCGACGCCGACCGATTGGCGAAGTTCCAACAGACCTTGGTCGAAAACAACCTCGACGGCGCGGTGATGTTGAGCGCGGAGAACGTCGTCTCGGTCAGTGGGTACTGGCCGATGAACGGCACCTGTGTAGCCGTGGTGCCACGCAGCGGGGAACCGCATCTGCTGGTGCCTGCCGGCGAGGAGTTCTGGGCGGCGCGTAGCGGATGGGCCAACCTGCACATGTATCAAGCCGGCCGTATCGGGGACCCTTCGCTGGCGGACACTGTGGCCTCGCAGCTTCGCCGGCTGCGCGACACCGGGGTGATCAGCGGTCGCCGAATTGGTGTGGAGGGGCCGTTCCGTGCCCAGGTACCCCCACACATGGCCCATGAGGTGTCCGGGCGCCACGAAATCATCCGGCCCGTGGTGGCCAGTGCGCTGGACGCCGAGACGGTGTTCTTCGACGCGGCGTTGTGCCGGTCGCGCGCTGCCAAGACCACGGCCGAGCTGGCCGCGTTGCGGCGTACCGCGGCGATCGCCGACATCGGGCTGCAGACGTTCCGCGACGGGCTGCGCGACGGTGTCCGCGATATCGATCTGGCGACCGAGGTCGAGCGCGCCATCGAAACCCAGGGCGTCGGACACCTGGGGGCTTCCCGAGTCCGCGGCTATGCGTTTGTGATGAGTGGGCCACAGACCTCGCAATGCCACCTGGACTACGAGTTCTCCTCGACTCGGCGGATGCGCGACGGCGAGTGGATCCTGATGGAGCTGGCGGTTGTCGCCGACGGGTACTGGCAGGACCTCTCCCGGGTGTTCGTGCTCGGTGATCCCACCGACCAGCAGCGCGAGATCGCCGAAACCGCCGAGACGGCGTTTGTGGCGGCGGCCAGAGCAGCTGTTCCGGGCGCGACCGGCGCCGAGGTCGATGACGCCGCCCGCCGGGCCATCGATGCCGCCGGGATGGGGGAGGCCTATCCACACCAAACCGGGCATGGAGTGGGAATCGCCTTCCACGAGCAGTATCCGCTGCTGAAGCCAGGTTCCACGCATGTGCTGGAAGAGGGCAACGTCATCGCCATCGAACCTGGCGTCTACGTCCCCGGGGTGGGCGGCGTGCGCAACGAAGATGACCTCGTCGTCGGGTCCGCAGACGGTGCGACGACGCTGCAGAGCGTCCCGCACGCCGTCAGTGTGAGTGGGTCCCGGCGATGAAGATCACTGATGCCCGGGTGATCGTGAGCAGTCCGGGACGCAACTTCGTCACCCTCAAAGTCGTCACCGACGACGGAACCTCGGGTGTTGGGGACGCCACGCTGAACGGTCGGGAATTGGCCGTCGCCAGTTATCTCAGCGACCACATCGCTCCGCTGTTGATCGGACGCGACCCCCGTCAGATCGAGGACATCTATCAGTACCTCTACCAAGGCGCCTACTGGCGTCGCGGACCGGTCACCATGTCCGCGATCGCGGCAGTGGACATGGCGCTGTGGGACATTCGCGGTAAGTCGCTGGGCGTTCCGGTCCACGAGTTGCTCGGTGGTGCCAGCCGCACCGGCGTCATGGTCTACGGCCACGCCAACGGCAGTGACATCGACGACACCGTTGCTGCTGTGAAGCGTTACGTCGACATGGGTTACCGCGCAGTGCGAGCTCAGACCGGAGTGCCCGGCCTTTCCGGCGTCTACGGCGTGGGCCGCGGCGAGCTGTTCTACGAGCCCGCGGCCAAAGGGTGGCCCAAGGAAGAATCCTGGTCGACCGAGAGATATCTGGAAGTGGTACCCGAACTGTTCAAGCGGGTGCGCGCCGAGGTGGGACCCGAGATCCACCTCCTGCACGACGGACACCACCGGATGACTCCGATTCAAGCGGCGTGGTTGGGCAGGCGACTTGAAGACGCTCGGATGTTCTGGCTCGAAGACGCCACGCCGGCCGAAAATCAACAAGCGTTCCGGCACCTACGCGCGCACACCACCACACCCCTGGCGGTCGGCGAGATCTTCAACAGCGTCCACGACGCGACCACATTGATCAGCGAACAGTTGATCGACTACATCCGTACACCGCCGGTGCGCTGCGGCGGGATCACCGGAGCGCGCAAGCTGGCCGCTTTCGCCGAGGTGTACGGCGTCAAGACGGGTTTCCACGGAGCAACCGACCTGTCCCCGGTGGCGATGGCGGCGGCGTTGGCCGTCGATATCACCATCCCGAACTTCGGAATCCAGGAGTACATGCGCCACACCCCGGAAACCGACGAGGTGTTCCCGCACGCGTACACCTTCGCCGACGGTTACCTGCATCCTGGATCGGCACCGGGACTGGGCGTGGACATCGACGAGACTCTGGCCGCGGAGTACCCCTACGAACGGGCGTACCTGCCAGTCAACCGGTTGCTCGACGGAAGCATCCATCCATGGTGATGGCGTACCCCCCGAGGCGACTGTCAGCGGGCGCACTGGCTGATCTGCCTGCGACCGTGACCTCGCCCGGCTATGACCTCGGTGGGGTCACGGTCGGACAGGTTCACCTGGGCCTGGGCGGATTTCACCGCGCCCACCAGGCCTGGTGTGCCGACGCAGTCCTGAACCTGGACCCCCGGTGGGCGATCAGCGCGTACACATGGCGCAACACGACGCTGCCGAGGATTCTGGCCGATCAGGACGGGCTCTACACCGTGACTGCCGCGGACGCCAACAGCGAGTCGGTCTCCGTGCTCGGCGCCATCCGGTTTGCGCGCTGCGCCGGAATCGATGCGGCCGCATTCCGCACTGACATGGCCCGGCCCGAGGTCGGGGTGCTGACCCTGACCGTCACCGAGAAGGCCTACCCTCGCGACCGCGATGGCAACCTCGACCTCACCGACCCAGCCATTGCAGCCGATCTCGACGATCCGCAACCCGGACGGTCGGTGGTGGGCCTGGTCGCGGGAGCGCTGGCCGAACGGGCCCGTGCCGGGAGCGGGCCCATCGCGGTGATCTCCTGTGACAACCTGCGCGGAAACGGGGAGGTACTGGCTCGGCTGGTGGGTGATTTTGTTGACACCCATCCGACGTTGGCTGCGGGTGGATCGCGTAGCTGGATCGATGATCACGTCAGCTTCCCATCGACGGTTGTCGACCGCATTGTTCCTGATCCGGACGAGGAGGCCCGCCGACACGTTGCGCAGCTTGCCGGGATCGATGATCAGGCTGCTGTGCTTACCGAGCCGTTTCTGCAGTGGGTGATCCAGGATGACTTCCGGGGGCCTCGTCCACCGTGGGAGGAGGTCGGGGCCATCGTCGTCGAGGACGTTGCGCCGTTCGAGGATCTCAAACTGAGGGTGCTCAACGGCGCCCACAGCGCCTGCGCATATCGGGGATTGTTGGCCGGTCACGGCGATGTCCGTGCTGCGCTCACCGACCCAGCCATCAGTAGTTTCGTCTCGGATCTGTTGACCGGTGAGGTGTTGCCGGCCCTGCCACCGGTGCCTACCGATGTGGCGAGTTACGCGCGCACGGTGCTACAGCGGTTCGTCAACCCCAAACTGCACTACTCGTTGGACAAACTGGCTGCCGACGGCACCCAGAAATTGCAGCAGCGACTCGCGCCCACGGCGCTCGCCCTGATCGCCGGTGGCCGGCCGGCGACTCGCGTCGCAGCTGTGTGGGCCGACTGGGTGAGGTGGGTGCTGTGGTGCGCAGGTAATGACCCCCAACGGCTGTCGGATCCGCGCGCCGAGCAGTTGTTGCATGTTGCGCACCGGGCCGTGCACTCCGACGTGATCGCAGACATCGCCGGAGATCTGTTGAATGTGGCCGCGCCGTCGGCGTTGACCGCTGACCGGCAGTTCCGCGCCGAAGTGGTCGCCCAAGCGATGGTCGGCAGCCGGTGACCACGCCAGTGCGGGTTCTCAGCGTCGGTGAGTGCATGATCGAGGTGCGTTTCCGCGACGCGGCCGCGGCGACCGTGAGCTTCGGTGGGGACACCGCCAACGTCGCGATCTACCTGAGCCATTACGGCGCGCCCCGCGGTATCGACGTCAGCTACCTCACCTCAGTCGGTGACGACCTGCACAGTCAGCGGATGGTGTTGTGGCTCAAGCAGAAGCGTGTCTCGACGCGAACAGTTCAGGTACGTCTGGGCGGCAAGGTCGGTCTCTACCTGATCGACAACACCGCCGATGGGGAGCGCATATTCACCTACTACCGGGGTGATTCCGCGGCACGGCAACTGTTCACCGGGGCAGCAGCCACGGCGGCAGCTGTCGAGGCGATTCACGACGCCGACTGGGTCTACTTGTCAGGAATCAGCGTGGCTATCCTCACTCCCGACGCCCGAGTGGTACTTCTGCAGGCCCTCGATGCGGTGCGCGAGCGCGGAGTTCGGGTGGTGTTCGACAGCAACTACAGACCCGCGTTGTGGCGGGACACCGAGACCGCTCGGACCGTGACCACGGAGTTCCTCCGGCGCACCGATGTGGCGTTGCCGACCGCCGTCGATGATCGTGATCTGTTCGGAGACCTCGACGAACAGGCCACCGCGAACCGCCTACATCAACTCGGCGTGCCCGAAGTGGTGGTCAAGCTCGGCCCGCAGGGTTGTCTCGTCAGCTCCGGGGGGCAGCGTCGCCACCTTCCGATCTCCGGGTCGGGTCACGCGGTGGACACCACCGCGGCGGGGGATTCTTTCAACGCCGGGTACCTGTTCGGCCGTATCCGTGGCGCGGGCCCAGCGGAGGCTGCCGGCATCGCAGCGCGTCTCGCCGCAGCGGTGGTGTCACATCCCGGTGCCGTGATCGATCCTGGCCACCTACCCGAAATCGATGCCGAAGAGGCCATTTCATGACTATGACCGCTCTTCTTGCTGGTGGACTGCCCCTCATCCCGGTACTCACCTGCAATGAACCCGATGCGTTGCGCACCCGCCTCGACGAGATCGGTGAGGCGGGCATCCTGGCCGTCGAAGTCACTCTGCGGACGCCGCGCGCGCTTGATGTCATCGCCGCGTGCAGCGGTCACGACACGGTCACCGTGGGAGCCGGCACGGTACTGACGCCCCGCCAACTGGACGACGTTCGCCAAGCGGGGGCGGCGTTTGCGGTGAGCCCCGGCTATGACAGTGAGCTGGTCGAACGAGCGCGTCATCATGAACTGCCGTATCTGCCTGGGGTCGCCACCAGCACCGAGGTGTTGCGCGCCTGCCGCGACGGTGTCGCCGAGGTCAAGTTCTTTCCTGCTGAAGTATCGGGAGGTCCCGGATTTTGCGCCGCGATGGCCGAGGTCTATCCGGGCGTGCGGTTCGTTCCCACCGGCGGTATCACCCTCGCGGGCGTCGCCGCTTACCTTGGCCTGCCCAACGTGTTGGCATGCGGCGGTAGCTGGTTGACGCGCCCGCTCATCGGCCCGCAAGCCGCGCTGAGCGATACGTTGGACGACATCCGCCGGGCAATGACCGTCTTCACGTGAGGTTCGATGCGAGACCTTGAGGTGGGGTAGCGCCGACGAACATCTCGCCGATCTGCTGCGCAGCATGTACCAACGCTGGCGCGTATCCCCGTGCTTGAGCGAGGCTCATCCGGAACGACGGCGCAACGATACTGACGCCGCCGGCTGGGGTGCCGCTGCCGTCGCAGAAGGCCGCTCCGATGGCACGCAATCCCTCCTCGTCCTCCTCGTCGTCGATGGCGTAGCCAGCAGCATGAATGGCAGGTAGCTCACTCAGCAGGCGAACCGGATCCACGATCGTCAATTCGGTGACGGGACGCAACGCTTCCTGCCCGAGTAGTACCTCGGCTCGTTCAGCCGGTATTTCTGCGAGGATCGCCTTTCCGATCGCCGAGGAATGCAGGCACTGAGCCATTCCCACCCGCGAAGACATCTGGTACGGATGTGGCGCATCCAGCTTCTCCACATACATCAACTGCCCGTGCCGGAACGACGAGACGTGAACGGTTTCCGGTGCCGTCCGCTGCAACTCCACCATCACCGCCCGGGCTCCTGGTGGCGGAGCCCATCTGGCGTAGACGGCACCGGCCATCCGGTACACCTGCGGGCCGATGCTGTAGCGCCCAGCGGTGTCGTAGCGAACGAGCCCACGATCAACCATGGTGCGCAGCAAGCGGTACAGCGTCGCCTTCGGAAGAAGGGTCGCCTTCTGCAAGGTTCCCAACGGCACCCGCGGACCCAACTCGGCCAACGTCTCGAGCACCAGGAAAGACTTGTCGAGAGTGGTCATCGCGCAATCACCCCCGTCGTCGCGCTGTCGGGTCGTGCACCCTCGGGCCGAGGCCCGGGGTTGTGGCCGGGACCGCCCAGCGCGGCACTGATCTCGTCGGCGGTACGGATCAGTTCGGGGCTTTCCCTACGGAGCACCGCCACAGACACCTGTGAGGCAGCCACTGACATCGACACCGCAGCCACCGGATGGCCCAGGTAGTTCCTCACCACCGCCGCGATGCAACGTACTCCGCGCTGTGACTCCTCGTCATTTATTGCGTAGCCACGGCTGGCCACCTCGCGCAGTTCCAGGCGCAGCTTCTCGACATCGGTTGTCGTGGTTGAGGTGTACGCCGGCAGTACGTCGGCAGTCAGCAAGACTTCGACATCCGGACGTGGCAGGTGCGCCAAGATCGCTTTCCCGGACGCCGTTGCGTGCAGCCCGACGGCCGAGACACTGCGGCCCGCCACCCGGTACCCACTGTGAGAGGTCAGCGTGGCCACCGTTGCCAAGCGGTGGTCTCCATAGACGTTGAGCGCCAAGGTGGCCGGAACACGGACTCTCATGCCGGCCAGCACATCAGTGAATTCGTCTGCGAAATCGATACGCGTCATGGCCCTGGCTGCCAGATCCAGGCTCTTTGCTCCCGGTAGATATTGTTTCGCGTCGTTCTGGCGGACGTATCCCAAGTCTGACAACAACACCAACAGTCGCCGGACGGTCGGTTTGGTCAGGCCCGACGACCTCACCAGATCTGACAATCCGCGCGGCTCCGAGCTGCCCACGATCATGTCGAGCAACGTAAAGGCGCGATCAGTAGCGCTCACGTGATCAGGGTAAACAACACCGGCCGCGAAGTCCACTATTCGGAACACTCGAACCAGTTATCGCTACTTTCGGCCGCGTCTACGCTCTTGGTGGTGATGGGACGGGGAGCTGGCGTCGTCGGTGCCGATATTCCTAGGTCGGTGTCGGGATTGCCGGCATCGGGCAAGGCGTGCACCGCGGCGTCGGCTACGCACTCATCAGCGCCCTTCCCCCAGCGACTGGCTTCGACCGTAGATCGGGTTGCGGTTGACCACGGTCTTGGGTGGGGTGTTTCCCTGGTCGGGATCTCCGCCGAACTGCACTAGAGCCTCACTGCCCCCGCGCGAGCTGCTCCAAAAGCGGGCGGGTGCGGTACGCAACGACCTCGTGCATCGCCACCGACATCGTCGTGCGCTGCACCCCGGGGACCGCGAGGACCAGACCGGCCAGGCGGTACAGGTCGTCGGCGTCGGTGGCCGCCACCGCGATCAACAGGTCGGCCGCCCCGGAGAGCCCGGTGACCTGGGTGACCTGAGCGATGGTCTGCAGCGCGGCGAGCACGTCCTCAAGCTGGTGCTGGTCGACAACCGCGGTGATGAACGCCTTGAGCGGATACCCCAGATCGCGCGGTGACACGCAGCGGTCGATGGGCGCAAGGACCTTGTCCTGATCCCACCGCGCCAGCCGCGACTGCACGGTGTTGCGCGCCAGATTCAGCATCGAGGCCAGCTGCACCCCGGTTGCGCGGGGCGCGTCACACAGCGCCAGGAGTATTCGGGCATCGGTGCGGTCCAGCCTCGTCATGTCGCACAGTATCGCACGTCACACTTGGTCAAATATGGGCAACATGCTCAAGCGCATCGGGGTCAGTGGCGCACTCTGTATATCGCTGCCACCATTGAAGTAGCAATACGCCCATTGCGCATAGAGATGGTGAGCCCGAAGTATGACCGATCTCGACATCCGCCGGCCCGATCGGCAGCCCTACGAGCTGGGCGATCGCTACCGTCCCGGATCCGGCCCGGTGGTGCTCACCGGTGTGCAGGCGATCGCGCGTGCACTGATCGAACAGCACGTCCGTGACGAGCGTGCGGGCCTTCGCGTGGCGACGTTCGTGTCGGGATACCAGGGCAGTCCGCTCGGTGGGGTGGACCGGATGCTGGCCGGAATGCCCGAGGTACTGCAGGCGCACGACATCACCTTCATCCCCGGCCTCAACGAGGAACTGGCGGCCACCTCGGTATGGGGCAGTCAGGCCGACCTCCCCATGGGATCGCCGACCCACGACGGGGTCGTGGGTGTCTGGTACGGCAAGGGGCCAGGGCTTGATCGGGCGACGGACGCGCTCCGGCACGCCAACATGTTCGGCGCCAATCCGCGCGGCGGCATGCTGCTGCTCGTCGGTGATGACCCGGCGTCGAAGTCCTCCACGGTGCCCGCGGTCAGCGAGCGGTCGTTGGCCGCGCTCGGTATTCCCGTGCTGTTCCCGCGCAACGCACGTGAGGTCGTCACGATGGCCATGCACGGCGTGGCGCTCTCACGCGCATCGGGATGCGTTGTGGCGCTGAAGATCGTCGCCGACGTCGCCGACGGCGCCTGGTCTGTGGACGCCGATGACGTGGCCGTCGACATCGTCGTCCCGCAGGTGCAGTTCGACGGCCGACCCTTCGTCTACCGTCAGCGGCCGATGGCCGCCCCCGCCGACAGTCTGCTCGCCGAGGCCGACCTCTACGGCCCCCGCGCTGAGATCGTGCGCGCGTATGGCGCCGTCAACGGCCTCGACGTGCTCGAGGTCGACCCGCCGAACGCAACTATCGGCATCGCGGCCACGGGAACGACATTCGACTCGGTGCGCCAGGCGCTGCACGATCTCGGGGCCGACGACGTCGCGCTGCATCGTGCCGGCATCAGGCTGCTGCGCATCGGGATGCCCACCCCTCTCGGTCCCGACATCGTGAACACCTTCGCAGACGGTCTCGAGGAGATCCTCGTCGTCGAGGACAAGACCGCCTTCGTTGAGACCCAGGTGCGCGAGATCCTCTACGGTGCAACCGGAGCCCCGCGGATCATCGGAAAGAGGGACTCGACGGGGCTGCCGCTGGTCCCCAACGGCGGCGAACTCACCGCCGGGCGCCTGCTGACACCACTGCGACGCGTCCTGAGCCATCGACTAGACCTCAAGAAGGCGCCGCCACCGGCACTGTCGCTCGAGGTGCTGCCCGCCAAGCGCGCCGCCTACTTCTGCAGCGGGTGCCCACACAATCGGTCGACCGCGGTTCCCGAGGGATCCCTGGCTGGCGGCGGCATCGGATGCCACATCATGGTGACGATGTCCGGCCGCGAGGACAGCGCCGTCGCCGGAATCACCCAAATGGGCGGCGAGGGCACCCAGTGGATCGGCCAGGCACCCTTCACCGACGTGCCGCACCTGTTCCAGAACATCGGCGACGGAACCTTCTTCCACTCCGGTCAACTCGCGGTGCAGGCCTGCGTCGCGGCGGGGGTGAACATCACCTACAAGCTGCTCTACAACGAAGTGGTCGCCATGACCGGCGCGCAGGACGCCGAGGGCGCGCTCCCCGTAGAGAAGCTCACACACAAGCTGATGGCTGAGGGCGTCAAGCAGATCATCGTCTGCGCCGACGAGCCGCACCGCCACAACAAGCGAGCGTTGGCCAAGGGCACCATCCTCTGGCACCGCGACCGCCTCGATGAGGCACAGAAACGGCTGCGCGACGTCAAGGGCGTCACGGTCCTGATCTATGACCAGCACTGCGCGGCCGACGCGCGTCGGAAACGCAAGCGCGGCACCCTGCCCACCCGCACCACCCGTGTGCTGATCAACGAGGCGGTCTGTGAGGGTTGCGGCGACTGCGGAGTGAAGTCCAACTGTCTGTCGGTACAACCGGTGGACACCGAGTTCGGCCGTAAGACGCGGATCGATCAGACGTCCTGCAACACCGATTACAGCTGTCTTGACGGCGACTGTCCGTCGTTCGTCACCGTCGAGGTGGGTTCTGCCAAGAAGTCGCGCGCCCGGAAGGCCCCGAAACCGCCGCGTCTGCCCGACGTCGCGGCAGAACCGATCACGAATACCCACAACGTCTTCCTCGCGGGCATCGGCGGCACCGGCATCGTCACGGTCAACCAGGTCCTGGCCACCGCGGCGCTGCGCGCTGGCTACGACGTCGAGAGCCTCGACCAAACGGGTCTCAGCCAGAAGGCCGGTCCCGTCGTATCGCACCTGCGGTTCGCCGCGGGCACGCTCGATCCCGCCAACCGGCTCACCCCGGGCAGCGCGGACTGCATCGTGGCCTTCGACCTGTTGACCGCGACCGACACCAAGAACCTGGAGTACGGCGACGCCGGTAGGACGGTCTCCGTCGCATCGACCAGCAAGACACCGACCGGCGACATGGTCTACGACAAGTCGGTCGCCTACCCGGAGACGTCGTACTTGCTGCATCGGTTGGGACACGTGTCGCACCAGGTGCACTCGTTCGACGCGCTGGCCGCCGCGCAGAGCTTGTTCGGCAACACCGCCGCGGCCAACTTCCTGCTCATCGGTGCCGCCTATCAGGCTGGTGCGCTGCGACTTCCGGCCGGATCAATCGAGGAGGCCATCGAGATCAACGGCGTGGCGGTGCAGGCCAACGTCGCCGCGTTCCGATGGGGACGCCTCGCGGTCGCCGACCCGGCCCGCTTCGACGACGTCGTCTCACCCGCGCGCGTCGGGCAGCCGTCCCCGCCTGCGCACCTGCTGGACGACACCACGTTCACCGGGCAGGTCGGTGATCTCATCGCGAGCCGCGCGGCCCACCTGGTCGGCTTCCAGAACGCGAAGGTCGCGCGTCGATACGTGACTGTGCTGCAGTCGATCTGGACGGCGGAGCGGGCGGTGTCCGATCGAACCGACTTCACCGAGGCGGTTGCCCGGAACCTCTACAAGCTCACCGCATACAAGGACGAGTACGAGGTGGCGCGCTTGCTGACCGACCCGCAGTTCGTCGCCCACGTGCAGGCCGAGCTTCCCGGTGGCGAGAACCTCACCTACAAGCTGCACCCGCCCACGCTGCGCGCCATGGGGCGCAAGAAGAAGATCGGGCTGGGCCCGCGCAGCCACGGTGTGCTGCGTCTGCTCGCGAAGGGGAAACGGCTGCGCGGCACCAAGTTCGACCCGTTCGGCTACGCACACGTCCGCAGGGTCGAGCGTGCGCTGCTTGCCGAGTACACCGATATCGTCACCCGCCTGGCCGCCGATCTCGACGAGACCAACTTCGACCACGCGGTGGAGGTGGCTGGGCTGCCGGACATGGTGCGTGGCTACGAGGGCATCAAGCTCGCCAACGTCGCGGCCTACCACGACCGGTTGCGCGAACTGGGGATCACGCCCTAGCCGCAGTTGCCCCCGTTTGTGAATCTGGCGACGCCGCACCCGCATTTTGCGTCGCCATTTTCACATTCGGCGCCGAACAGGTCTTGCCGCGGCTTAACGTCTTGGCCATATGAACCAGAGCCCGACGATCGAACCGCTGGCGCCACCGCAGGTCGACGACCAGGAGAAGCCGGGGCGCGAACTGGGCGGCTGGACCGGTCACCTGGTTGCCATCGCCGCGTTCGCCGTTGCGGTCCTGACCATCTGGCAGGTGTTCCGGCCGCTGTCCCAGGGCAGCCAGTACTACCTGATCGTGTTCCTCGCCGGGTCGCTGCCGCTGGTCTACCTGGTCTACCGATCCGGGCTGGGTCAGCTCGACCCCGACGAGCGGCCGGGCGTTCTCGACTGGACGCTGGCCGTGCTCACCCTCGTCGTCTGCCTCTATCCGATCCTGCCGTGGCACATCGGATCAGGGGGCGGCGGTTACAACGCGTTCCTGGATCGCCAGGGTCTGCTCGAACCTATCGACGTGGTCATGGGCGCGCTGCTGCTCGTCCTCATCCTCGAGGCGTGCCGGCGGACCACGGGGTGGGCGCTGCCCATCGTGTGCGGGGCGTTCCTCGCCTACGGCTACTACGGCGGTCTGCTTCCGCAGGGCTGGGCGATCGCGCACGCCGGGCTGGACTTCGATCAGATCGTCGACGCCCTGTACAACTCGGGCAGTGGCTTCTTCGGCACGCCACTCGACGTCGCGGCCACCTATATCGTGCTGTTCACCATCTACGGTGCCGTGCTCGAACTCTCCGGCGGCGCCAAGTTCTTCGTTGACCTCTCGGTCGCCACGTTCCGGCGCTCGCGCAGCGCGGCGGGCCGTACGGCGGTGGCGTCGGGATTCCTGCTCGGCACCGTCTCGGGGTCCGGCACGGCGACGGCGGTCAGCGTCGGCGCCGTCACCTGGCCGATCATGCGTCAAGGCGGCTACACCCCCGAACGGGCCGGCGGCGTGCTGGCGGCGGCCGGAGTCGGCGCCCTGCTGTCCCCGCCGACGCTCGGGGCCGCGGCGTTCATCGTCGCCGAGTACCTCGAGGTCTCGTACCTCACTGTGCTCGGCTGGGCGATGATTCCGACGGTTCTCTACTACCTGGGCATCCTGCTGGCCGTGGAGATCGACGCCCGACGGTTCGGCATGCGCGCCGCACACCTCGACACGGAATCGCCGTGGAAACTGCTGGGCCGCTTCGGGTATCACTTCTCATCATTGATCGCGATCGTCGTTCTGCTCGCGGTCGGGATGTCGGCCACTCGGGCCGTGGTCTATGCCACGGCGCTGGCCTTCCTGCTCTCCTTCCTGGACCGCCGCTTCCGGCTCACACCGCGGCGGCTGTTCGACGCGCTGAGCGCCGGTGTCCGCGGGGTCCTGCCCGTCGTCGCCGTCTGCGCCGCCGCCGGGGTGATCACCGCGATGACCACCAAGACCGGGCTCGGCGCCCAGTTCTCGTCGGTACTGGTCGGCGGTGTCGACGCGATCACCGATAACCACACGGCCATGCTGGCCCTGACGGCGGTCTTCGCCGCGGTCGCACTGGCGCTTCTCGGTCTGGCGATACCCGTGACGGCATCGTTCGTCATCGGCTGGGTGATCATCGGTCCGGCACTGCTGGCGCTCGACGTTCCCGCACCGGCCGCTGCCATGTTCGTCTTCTACTACTCGGTGCTCTCGGAGGTCACCCCGCCCACCGCACTGGCCGCCGTCGGCGCCTCAGCGGTCACCGGCGGCCGGGCGATCCCGACTATGTGGCAGGCGCTGCGCTACGCCGCGCCGGCCTTCCTGGTCCCGATCGCCTTCGTCCTGACCGAACCCGGTGAGTACCTGCTGGCGCGGGGGCCGGTGATCGGCGTGCTGTGGGCCGCCGCCGCCGCGTGCGCCGGCATCGTCGCGCTGTCGTTCGCCATCGGCGGATGGGTGCTTGGTGTCGGTGCCGCGAGTCTGGTTCCGCGGCTGCTCGCCGGGGCTGCCGCCCTGCTGTTGCTGTTCCTTGACCCCGCCACCATCGTGGCGGGATCGGCGTGTCTGCTCATCGCGGTCGCGTACACCATCATCGAGAAGAGGAGTCGGACATGACCAGAGGACGGGGCGCGGTCAGCGTTCTTGCGGCGCTTGCGCTGACGGGAGCGGCGGTCACGGGCTGCGGCGGCAGGCAGGACGCCCCCAACGCCGACTCGGGCGGCGAGGTGACGTGCGAGGTCGGCGCTGACACCCGGGTGAGCATTGCGACGGGGAACTCGACGGGGGTGTACTTCTCGCTGGGAAACGCCTACGCCGAACAGATCTCGGCCGCCACCGAGGGAAAGGTGAAGGCGACTGCCGCCGAGACGGGTGCCTCGGTGCAGAACGTCCAGCAGCTCGTCGGCGGCACGTACCAGGTGGCGTTCTCGCTCGCCGACACCGCTGCCGACGCGGTGGAGGGCAAGGGCAGCTTCGACGGGAAGAAGCAACCCGTACAGGCCCTTTCGCGTATCTACCCCAACTACACCCAGGTGATCGCCCGCAAGGGCAGCGGTATCGCCACGATTGCCGACATGCGCGGCAAGCGGGTGTCGACCGGTTCACCGGGATCGGGCACCGAGGTCATCGCCCATCGGCTGCTGGAGTCGGCGGGGCTGAACCCGGCAACCGATGTCTCCGCGCAGCGGTTGGATCTCACCAAGACCGTCGACGGGATGAAGGACGGGTCGATCGACGCGCTGTTCTGGTCGGGCGGGCTGCCGACACCAGGCATCACTGACTTGATGACCACGGCGCGCAATGACGTTGCGTTCGTGGACATCATGCCGCAGCTGGACAAGATGGCAGAGCTGAGCTCGGTCTATGAGGAGGGCGTGATCCCAGCGGCCACCTACGGGCTGCCCGCCGACACCAAGACCATCGTGGTGCCGAACCTGCTGCTGGTCCGCGACGACCTGGACGCGAACCTGGCCTGCGTGCTGACCAAGACCCTGTTCGACCGTCAGCCAGAGCTCGCGCAGGTGGTCGGTGCGGCCAAGGGCATCAAGCTCGACCAGGCACGCGATACCGACCCGGTGCCACTCAACCGTGGTGCCGACTACGCACTCAAGACGCTGACGCCGTCGCAGTAGCCGGCAGGGACGGGGTGACGTGGCGCATGGCGCGCGCCACGTACTCGTCCTTCTCGCCGACCGGCGCGACGTAGTGCAGCGCGCTCACGGCCGCCTCCGTGCTCACCAGGCGGGCGATCAGCCAGGCAGCCAGGTAGTGCGATGCCAGGCAGCCGCCCGCGGTGGCGACGTTGTCCTTGGCGAAGAACGGCTGATTGAGGACCTCGACGCCCGCCTCCAGCACCCAGGGCTTCGTCGTGAGATCCGTGCAGGCGGGGATGCCGTCCAGTAGTCCGAGTTTGGCGAGTATCAGAGCCCCCGAGCACTGCCCGGCGAGCAGCTGTCGCGAGGGGTCGAGCTGTAGCCGAGCCATGAGCCTTCGGTCGGCGACGACGTCGCGGGTCTGCATGCCGCTGCCGACGATGACGGCATCGGCGGCGCTGGCCTCCTCAAGGGTGGCCATCGACTCGATCACCACACCGTTCATGGAGCGCACTCGTGGTGTCGGGCTGGCGATCGATACGCGCCAGTCGGCCGACTTGACCCGGTTGAGCACGCCGAGCGCGATCAGGGAGTCGAGTTCGTTGTAGCCCTCGAAGGTGAGGATCGCTATGTGCATGAGATTCCAATCCGTGTCGTCGTCCCGACCGTAGGCACGGTGTTCAATACATTCAAGAAATTGTCATGCATACAATGCGAGACGTGGCGGTCGCGCGGTACAAGTCGGTGGTGGACGCCTTCGCGGCAGACATCCGGGCGGGCCGCCTGACATCGGGAACTCGGCTTCCAACGCATCGCCAACTCGCGGCCCGGGAGGGGATCGCGTTGGTGACCGCGTCCCGTGTCTACGCGGAGTTGGAGGCCATGGGCCTGGTCAGCGGGGAACCGGGACGTGGCACGTTCGTTCGAGAACTCGCGTTGCCGCCCGGCCACGGCATCGATCAGCAGCCGGCCTCGGGCGATACCGTCGACCTCAGTTTCAACTACCCAACACTGCCCGGCCAGGCCGACACGTTGCGCGTCGCCCTGCGACAGCTCGCCTCGTCGGGCGATCTCGAAGCGCTCCTGCGCTATCAGCCCCATCGCGGTCGCCCACGCGAGCGGGCCACGATTGCCAGGCACCTCGCACAGCGCGGCCTGCATACCGGCGCCGACCGGGTCCTGATTGTCAACGGTGCGCAGCACGGCCTCGCGACGACGATGCTCGCGACGTTGCAGGCAGGCGACGTCGTGGCGGTCGACGCGCTCACCTACCCGGGGTTCACGGTGCTGGCCCAGATGCTCCGGCTTGAGCTGGCGCCGCTGCCGGTGACGCCACAGGGTTCCGATCTGGACGCCTTCGAGCGGTTGTGCGCCACGCGACCGGTGCGCGCCGTCTATGTCATGCCGACGATGCACAACCCGCTGGGCTGGGTCATGGACGCCGCTGCCCGGACACGCCTGGTGGAGATCGCCCGGCGCCACGGGGTACTCGTCATCGAGGACGCGTCCTACGCGTACCTCGTGGAGCGGCCACCGTCGCCGCTCGCGGCACTCGCTCCGGATATCACGGTCTACGTGTCAGGGCTCTCGAAGAGCGTGGCCACCGGGCTGCGGGTCGGTTTCGTCTCGGCGCCAAAGCCTTTGGTGTCGTCGATCGAGCGTGCGATCCGGGCGACCACGTGGAACACCCCAGCGGTGGTGTCGGCTATTGCGTGCCGATGGATCGAGGACGGCACCGTTAGCCGCCTGGAGGCCGACAAACGTGCAGACGCGATCGCACGGCAGGCCATCGCCCGCGAGGTCCTGGCCGGTATGCCGCTGCGTGGTCACCCCTCGTCCTACTTCATCTGGCTGCCGCTGGCCGAAGACGCCCGGGCAGACCGGATCGCCGCAGCGCTCGAGCGTGAGCAAATCTCGGTGTCTACGGCGGCGCCCTACGCGACATCATCGCAAGTACCACAGGCAATTCGGCTCGCGTTGGGGTCGTCTGACGTCGCCACCCTGCGCGAGGCGCTGAGCACGGTGCGGGACGTGGTCGAGGCCGACGCCTACCGCTGACCGCCGGGCGTTTAAGCCCTTCTGGTCTCGGCTGCGATGTCGTAGCGCTCAATGTACTCGGCGAATCGCTCCCGGATGCCTCCCGTCTGGAGGCCGTATTCCTCGAGCCGGTAGCCGTGGGCGCCGAAGCGGCCTTTGGGATTCGCCTCGACGTACGCCGACATTTCGGCGCGCGCCCGGTTGCCGAACTCCCGATCGGATGCGGCGTAGATGGTCTCAACCGTGCCCAGCGGGTCTCGGACGAGATCGGCGTACTGCACGTCGATGATCTCGTGATCCGGGTGCGTCGCCCGGAAGGTCTCGGTCCGGTTCACGGACTCCGCCAGCATCTGCGTCCAGTGCTCGGCGATGTAGGCGGTGTGGTCGCCGTCGCTGAAGGTACCGGTGAGGGTGGAAATCAGACTGCACGCCGACGCGCACAGCACCGTCGGGTCACGATGCAGCAGAACGAGTCTGGCGTCCGGGTACACCGAGTGCAGCGATTCCATGGCGATCGCGTGATTGGGACTCTTCAACGTCCACGTGCCGCGCCTTCCCCCGCTCTGCAGAATCTGGAGCACCGTGCGGTGGTACTCGTAGGCGGATCGGTGGTCGGCCTTCATCAGCCAATCGCTGTAGGCGGGCACGTTGGCCATCGCCTCCCAGGTCAGGCTCTTGAAGTCCTGGCCCAGCAGGGTTATGCACTCGGTCGGTCCCTCGGCGTCCTCGTGGTGGACGATCCGCATCCGCGGATTGAGCGACTCGAGCATGTCGATGGCAGCGTTGGCGGCGTCGACGCGAGGCCCGGATCGGTAGGTGGCCGGCGACGGTGGCGGCACGCTGTCGGCGGCCTCCCATCGCAGCAGAGCGCGATTGTCGGCGTCCCGGTCGAGGAGCTGGCTCAGGAACGTTGTGCCCGCCCGAAACATGCCGATGACGATCAGGGGTGCGTCGATCCGCTCCTGTGAGATCTCGGGGTTCTGCCGGACCCAGTCGTGGACCCGCAGCCGATTCACCAGACTGCCGGTCACGTTCTGCTCCAACGCGAAATGTCCCAGATCGGTCAACCGAGCGTCCTCGAGTGAGCCACACAGGACGGTGAGGCCCTCCATGAAGTCATCGGGCCCGAAGTCGTCGGATCCCGCCTGCTGGACTGCGGCCGACATCACCTGATCGACGTTCATCGGACCGAGACGACCGTACGACCCGTGGTCCTGCGCTGCTCGTGGTCACGTAGCGCGCCGGCCACCTCGTCCATCGCGATCCGACGTCCGATGACGGGATGCACAGTCCCCGCTGCCAGCAGATCGAGGAGCGCGCCATGGACCTGACGGCCAACCTCCGCGGGAAACATGTTGAGCCCGAACCTGCGGAAGTCGACCGGCAGTTCGCCGTATCCCAGAATCACCCCGAGCACCGATATGTTGCCCATCGAGACCTTGCGCAGCGGCCGGCCCGTCAGGCCCGATTGCGGATCGTCGTTGAAGCCGACGGGCAGGTAGCGCCCCTCCCGTGCCAGACACGTCCAGATGACCTCGGTCTGCTCACCGCCCACGAGGTCGACGGCCACGTCCGCGCCGCGCCCGTCGGTGCGGGCGTTCACCTCGTCGAAGAGATCGGCGCAGGTGTGGTCGATGGCCGAGGCGCCGAGTTGCTCACACAGGCGCGCCTTCTCGGGGCCACCGGCGATCGCGATGACGTTGGCGCCCGCGGCGACACCGAGTTGAATGACGGCAGTGCCAACAGCACTCGCGCCGCCCACTACCAACAGAGTCTCGCCTGCGGCCAGCTTGGCTCGTGTGTGCAGGGCCAGGTAGCCCACGTGGAATGGCAGCGTGAATGCGGCGGCCGCGGCATCGTCCAGCTCAGGCGGTGCGTCGAACGTTCCGGTCACCGGCGCGATCGCGAACTCACCCAGGCCGCCCAGGGATTGTTTGGTCATCGCGACCACTCGGCGACCCACCCATTCGGAGGCGCCCTCGCCTGCCTCGTCGACGACACCGCAGACGTCCATGCCGAGAGTGAAGGGCACCTGACCCATGACACTGGCCACCGTTCCGCGGCAGCGGGCGATGTCACCGAAGTTGAGGGACGCCGCGGAGACGGCTATCCGCACCTCGCCCGGTCCCACGTCGGGAATTGGAACATCTTGAACCTCAAGGGCTTCCGTTGGATCCCCATGACGAACGACGCGAACAGCCCTCATTCGCATCACAGTAATAAGCAGGGGTGCTTATGTCAACGGGTCGGGCGCGCCCATCGCGGCTGCGGCCATGGCGACCAGGTTGGCGACGAACGGTTCGTGCTCGAGCTGCGGGCGGCCGTGTCCCGTCTGACGCTCCAGTACGTCGGCACGATCGGCTATGGCCCGCAATATGAACATCACCACCAGCGAGAAGCGCTCGGTACGAAGGGAATCCGTGAGGTTGGGGGTTCGCTCGGTGAGTAGCGCGAACACCTCGTTACCGCCGGTGCGTGCGAGAACCTCTTGTAGCTCCCGGCTGTACTGGCTTCGGTCCTCACCGGTCAGTTCGGCAATGATCAGCAGGCAGCAACGGCCCCGCCAGTCGCTGTCCGCAAGCTCCGCGGCGGGACGCACGAGGGCCTCGATGACCGGTTCAAGTCCCGCCGCGCCCTTGGCGACGAGGAGCAGTTCACCCTCCCGGCTTGCGAGAAACGGGGCGTGGCGGTCGATGACGGCACACAGGATGCCATCGCGCGAACCGAAGTGATAACTGAGTGCGGCCCGGTTGCGCTGGCCGGCCTGACGCGTGATCTCGATCAGGGAGGCATTGAAGACCCCGTCGCGCGCGAAGGCTCGGGCCGCGCAGTCGAGCAGCTTGGCCCTGGTGTTCGACGCGTCCGGCGGCACGCGTGGGAGCCTACTGCTCGCCCAGGCCCATCATCTCGGTGATGTGGTGATCGCGTCCTGCGGTGTAGCCGCCGTCCACCGCGATCGCCTGGCCGCTCACGAAACTCGCGTCGGGCGAGAGCAGGAACACCGCGACGGCGGCCACCTCGTCGGGCAGGCCGAAACGCCGAAGCTTGTGCTCGTGGCGGAGACCCTCGCGGGCGTGCTCCATCCCCGGCAGCCCCACGACCGAGTCGAGCAGCGGCGTCTCGATGAATCCGGGGCAGATGGCGTTGGCTCGGATCCCGCTCGGCCCGTAGTCGATGGCGGCGTTCTTGGTGAGCAGCACGACGCCACCCTTGGAGGCGTTGTACGAACTACCGCCCGCGGTGCCCTCCAGGCCCTCGATGCTGGATAGGTTGACGATGGCGCCCCGCTCACCGGCGACCCGGTCCTGCTGCATCATCTGGCTCAACGCCGCACGGTTGACGATGAACGTGCCCTTGAGGTTGATGCCGATCACTCTGTCCCACTCGGTGTCTGGCAACAGGTGCATGGGGCCACCGCCAGCCACGCCCGCGGAGTGCACGACACCGTCGAGCCGACCGGCGAGCGTAACCACGGCGGCCACTGCGGCGCCGACACCGTCGGTGTCGAGTACATCAACACGCCGGTAGGTGAACCGTTCGTCCGCGCCTGTGTCGGGTGCGTCGGATGCGAGATCGATGCCCACCACTGTCGCGCCCTCGGCCAGTAACCGTCGCGCCGTGGACAGGCCGATACCCGATGCGGCCCCGGTGACGAGTACGCCCTTGCCGTCGAAACCGTTCATCGGCTGCTAGTCCCGTTCCTGGACGTGTTTGGTGATCCACTGGGCGGCGAGCTTCACCAGACCGGACTCCTCATAGGAGGTGTGCGCGTCGAAATCGCGTCCCAGCGAGCAGATCGGGTCGTTGGTGTTGCACAGGTCCGCGGTACGCGCACCGAAGTCGGGGCTCAGCGTCGTCAACGGCCTGCCGAGCCGTGCCGAGGGGTTGCCGAAGACAGCGACGGCGGCGACGTGCGGGATGACCTTCGCGGGCAGCGGTGAGGTGTATCCGAGTCCCGCGATCGGGGATGTGGTGACGACGTCCATGACGGCGGCGCCCTGCGAGTAGCCGCCGAGGACGATCTTGGTGTCGGGGCATTTGGCGACCGTGGACTGAATGCGCTTGCTCGCGTCGTTGGCGCCAACGGCGGCCTGAAGGAAGTCCCACGTCGCCGGGTACTTCACCGCGTACGTGCCGACCGACATGCCCTTCACCATCGGGCGCAGCGTGTCGACCAGGGCTTGGCCGACCACACCTATACCCGCGGGCTCATCGGTGCCGCGGGCGAATATCACCTCGATGTCGGTGCACTTCGGGGCGGCGGACGCCGGGGGCGTTCCGAGTGTGGTCGCGGTGCTGAGGACGGCGATCACCGACGCGACGACGGCCGCGACCTGGCGCGCGCGCCGGCGTGTGGGTGGCACGGTCTCTCCCTCGACCTGGAGACATCTGCTGAGTGGACTGGGCCACTGCGTACCCAATTGTCTCAGAATTCACTCCAGTAACAAAGGGCTGGTCGAGGTCGCCCGATACAGTGCGTCTAGGTTTCAGTCCCATCGAGTGGGAGGGGCGGTCGTGGCGCTGTCGGGTTCTGATGCCTTCGAGCGGCTGGTCGGACACCTCGATTACCCGATGTTCGTCGTGACGACGCAGACGCAGGGGAACCGTGCCGGCTGTCTGGTCGGCTTCGCGAGCCAGACCAGCATCCGGCCGCCCCGATTCCTGATCGGACTGTCCAAGCGCAACCACACCTACCGCGTTGCGCGCGACGCGGATCATCTCGCGGTGCACGTGCTCTCCCGTCAGCACGTCGAACTAGCACGGTTGTTCGGCAGTCAGACCGGTGACGAGGTCGACAAGTTCGGTCGCTGCGCATGGCATGTCGGACCGCACGACATGCCGATCCTCGATGATGCGGTCGCCTGGTTCGTCGGCAGGGTTCTCACCCGCTTCGACGCAGGCGATCACGTCGGCCACCTGCTGGAGCCGATCGCCGGTGATGCCCCGGAGTCCTTCGGGGACCTGGTGACCTTCGTCGATGTCTCTGATGTCGATCCCGGGCACGAGGCGTGACCCGGGCACTCCCTATCCCGCGGCTTATCCCGCGACTGTGAGATCCGACGCGATGACGTGCGGCGGGCACGGCGTCGAGAACGTCTCCGTCGGCTCGACCGCCTCGGCGAGACCAGCCGCGATGAGCGCCTGGGCCTTGAAGACCTGGGCGGCGCGGCTGAGGCGATAGCTCACCACCGAGCTGTCATTGTCGACGGTTAGCGCCGCCCCCCACACCGTGACCTCGGCGGACTCCGAAGTCAGCGCCGCCGGTCCGTCGCGTGAATCGGCCGGGCGTGAGCTGGCCGGGAGTGGATCGTCCGTCGGTTGGTCGACCTCGGCACCGAGAACTCGCAGGGCTCGGGCGTCCTGGTCCTCGGGCACCGAGACAGTCACCCGCCACCCCAGCCTGGCCCGGTCGAACATCAACCCGCCCGCTGATCGGACCGCGTCGGCGACGTTCGGCGCTGTCACCCGCAGGAAGGGTGCTCGTACCGCGTCCTCGTTGTTCATCGGCCCGAAACCCTCCGTCGAATCCGCTAACGGTCAGCCCAACGGTAAGCCATACGGCACGTCCGTACAACGGCGCGTCCGGAACAGGGCAATCGGGTGGGGCGTTGGTGGAGTAGCCCCGTCAACAGTCTGTGAGCCCGCCATGACCGTCCTCTCCTCGCCGATTCCCCGGTTTCACCTGGCCATGCCCGTCGACGACCTGTCGGACGCGATGCGGTTCTACGGCGATGTCCTCGGCCTCGAGCAGGGCCGCAGCGCCGAGACGTGGGTGGACTGGAATCTGCACGGCCACCAGCTCGTCACGCACCTCGCGCCTGGGCGTGCTGTTCCGATTCACAACCCGGTTGACGGACACGACGTGCCGGTACCGCACTTCGGGCTCATCCTGACCGTGCCGAGGTTTCACGAGCTCGCCGACCGGCTACGCACCGCTGGTATCGAGTTCGTCATCGAGCCCTACGTGCGTTTCGAGGGCCAGCCGGGAGAGCAGTGGACCATGTTCCTTCACGACCCTGCGGGAAATGCATTGGAATTCAAGGCATTCGCCGATGACGACCAGGTGTTCGCGTCATGAGTAGGCGCATCGTCATCGCAGGCGGGCACGGAAAGATCGCGTTGCTCCTCGAACGCCTCCTCGCCGACCGCGGCGACTCCGTGGTCGGCCTTGTCCGAAACCCGGCGCACGTTGCCGACCTCGAGGCGGCGGGTGCCGAGGCCGCCGTGGTCGACCTGGAGAACTCGTCGGTCGCCGATGTGACGGAGCATCTGCGGGGTGCCGACACCGTGGTGTTCGCGGCTGGGGCCGGACCAGGCAGTGGCGCGGCGCGCAAGGAGACCGTCGACCGCGATGCCGCGATCCTGCTCGCTGACGCGGCGGTCGCCGCAGGAGTGCCCCGCTACGTCATGATCTCCGCGATGGGCGCGGACTCACGCGCCGATGAGAGCGGGGCGGATCCCGTCTTCGCGGCGTACCTGCGGGCCAAGGCCGATGCGGATAACGCCGTGCGGGCGCGCGGCGAACTCGCCACGACGATCGTCCGACCAGGCCTGCTCACCGATGAGGCGGGAACGGGCCTGGTCACCATCGCCGAGGCCACAGGGCGGGGAAGCATTCCCCGTCAGGACGTGGCGGCAGTGCTGGTAGAGGTCCTGGACACGCCGGACACGGCGGGGCGGACCTTTGAATTGATCGGCGGACAGACCGCCATACCGGCCGCGGTGGCGGCCGTCGTCACTTAGGGCGTCACGTGCCTGCGGCGGTTACGCAGCAGGTGTGCAAGCCAACGGATGTCGAGCAACATGTGTTCAATCCTCTCGGCTAGGCGGACTTGGTGAGCAGGGGTAGGAGGCGCCGGCGTTCAAAGGCGACTTCCGAGAAATGCTGTAGCGCTTCGGGAATCGACTCGGCAATCGGCAGGCGGGGATCCTCGGCATGCACGCGCAGCGCATCGGCGATGGGCTCGTGGGCGACCAGTGACCACTCGACACCTGCGTCAGAGCAGGCCTGATCGATGGCATCGAGCAGAGCGATTCCTTGACTGGCGAACGATGTCACCCCACTGAGATCGAGGACGAACGCCTTCTCCGGAATGACGCAGTGCCGTGCACGCTCACTCAGGCAATCGACGTTGAACCCATCGACGTCACCCGTGATCGACATGATCGAGGCGAGCTGCCTGCACAGCGTGTGCACTTCGGCGCCCGCACAGTCGATCGATGGATTGCCGTACCGGAACGGTGATTTCGAAGCCGACACGTGGGTTGTGGTTCCCATGTTCAGTCTCCCTTCGATGCCTTGTCAAAGGTGGCTGCTGTCTTCGACGTACTGCCCAAGTTATTGAGCGAAGTTAAGGTACTGGGGAGTTAGCCCTAAACAGTTGCTAAGAAGTCGCGCCGAGCGGCAGCAAATCCTCAGGGGATACTCAGGGTCGTCCCTGCGTGCCCGAGTAGTTCTCCCACGGCGAGTAGTCGGCGATGAGGTCCTCCTGCGGCGGGCGCAGTCCCTCGGGCACGTGCTGCAGGTTGATCCGGATGCGGTACCAGATGGAACTCGGCCCGCGCATACCGTCGACGAGAACGTCGATCGCCTCGAGGTGTTCGGCGGCATCGGGGAACTTGGACTTCCACACCCCCAGCGCGGACATCGCCTCGTCCTTGGTCTTCGTCCGGGCGATCTCGATGAGCGGCATCGTCGATTCTCGGCGGCCGTCCTTCGACCGCCGGGCTCCCTTGGGCGCCTTGTCGGCCGGGCCCAGTTCCGCGGCGCGCTCCAGAAGGGCGTCGAGTCCACCGGGCGCGTCGTCCATGCCCTCCCACGGATCGCCCATCTCCGCGAAGCGGGCAGGCACCGTCGCGACCGTGAACGCCTCGGGACGGCAATCGGGCACCTCGTCCCACAGCAGGGGAGTGGACACCCTGGCGTCGGGCCGTGAACGCACCGAGTACGCCGAGGCGACCGTGCGGTCCTTGGCGTTCTGGTTGAAGTCGACGAACACGCCCTCGCGCTCCTCCTTCCACCAGCGGCTGGTGGCCAGGTGGGGTGCGCGCAGTTCGACCTCGCGGGCGATGGTCTCGGCTGCCAGCCTCACCTGTTTGTACGGCCACTGCGGGTGGATGCGCGCGTAGATGTGGAAACCCCGCGACCCTGACGTCTTGGGCCAGGCGGTCAGCCCGTAGTCGGCGAGCACGTCACGCACCACCAGGGCGACCTCGACTATCTGCGGCCACTCGACGCCCGGCATCGGATCGAGGTCGACGCGCAGCTCATCGGGATGGTCGAGGTCCTCGGCCTGCACCGGGTGCGGATTGAGGTCGACGCAGCCCAGGTTGACCGCCCACACCAGCCCGGCGGTCTCGCGGATCACGGCCTCCTTGGCCGAGGTGCCCGAGGCGTACTTCAGCTCGGCGACCTCGATCCAGTCGGGCCGCTTCTCCGGAGCGCGCTTCTGGAAGATGGCCTCCTCGGAGATGCCCTTGACGAACCGCTTGAGAATCATCGGCCGACCCGTCACGCCGCGCAGCGCACCGTCGGCCACCGACAGGTAGTACTCGACGAGATCGCGCTTGGTGACCCCCGCGTCTGGAAAGACCACCTTGTCCGGGTTGGTGACCGAAAGCGTGCGTCCGCCCACCTCCAGGGAGAGTGGCGCGGGCATGTCGCCATCGTAGGCGCGAGCGCCGTGCAGTTCTGGACCTAGTGCGATGTGCGTCACATAGGGTGGTTGCATGGTGAACCTCTCTGACCTGCCGGCGAAGGTGCAGCAGTACGCGGAGCGCGGTGCTGCTGAACTGCACTACGCCCGCAAGATGTTCGAGGCCGGCGCACTGAAGCTGGAAGCTCCGCAGAACATCGCCGCGATGCTGGCCGATATCCGCAGGTGGGGCGAGATCGGCATGATTCCCGCACTCAACGCTCGTCGCACGCCGAACCGGGCCGCCGTCATCGACGACGACGGTGAGATGACATTCAAGGAACTCGACGACGCCGCCAACGCCGTTGCCAACGGACTTCTGGCGATGGGCGTGCGGGGTGGTGACGGGGTCGCGATGCTGATCCGCAACCACCGGTGGTTCCTGGTCGCGCTCTACGGCGCCGCCAAGGTCGGTGCCCGGCTGATCCTGCTCAACAGCGAGTTCTCCGGCCCGCAAATCAAGGAGGTCTCCGAGCGCGAGGGAGCCAAGCTGATCATCTTCGACGACGAGTACACCAGCGCCGTCGCATCGGCCGACCCGCCACTTGGCAGGCTGCGGGCGTTGCCAACCAACCCCGACAAGGACGCACCGTCGGAGAGCACCGACGAGACGCTGGCCGACCTGATCGCGCGGAGCAAGAGTGCTACCCCGCCCAAGGCCAGCCGCCACTCCAAGATCATCATCCTCACCAGCGGCACCACCGGTACTCCCAAGGGTGCCAACCGCAGTGCCCCGCCGTCGCTGGCACCGATCGGTGGCGTGCTGTCGCACGTGCCGTTCAAGGCCGGTGAGGTCACCTCGCTGCCGGCGCCGATGTTCCACGCACTAGGTTTCCTGCACGCCACCATCGCGATGATGCTGGGCAGCACGCTGGTTCTGCGCCGGCGGTTCAGGCCGGCCGACGTCCTCGCCGACATCGAGAAGAACCGCGTGACGGCGATGGTCGTGGTGCCGGTGATGTTGTCACGCATCCTCGATGAGCTGGACAAGACCAGTCCCAAGCCCAACCTGTCGAGCCTGCGCATCGTCTTCGTCTCCGGATCGCAGCTGGGCGGTGAGCTGGCCACTCGCGCGCTGCGGGATCTCGGGCCGGTCATCTACAACCTGTACGGGTCGACCGAGATCGCGTTCGTCACCATCGCGCGGCCGAAGGATCTGTCGATCAACCCGTCAACCGTCGGCCCGGTGATCAAGGGTGTGAAGGTCAAGCTCTTCGACGACAACGGCAACGAGGTCCCCCGGGGCGAGGTGGGCCGCATCTTCGTCGGCAACACATTCCCGTTCGAGGGTTACACCGGAGGCGGCCACAAGGCGATCATCGATGGGCTCATGTCATCCGGTGACGTCGGCTACTTCGACGAGCACGACCTGCTCTACGTCAGCGGCCGCGACGACGAGATGATCGTCTCCGGTGGGGAGAACGTCTTCCCGGCCGAGGTCGAGGATCTGATCAGCGGGCACCCCGACGTCATCGAGGCGACCGCGCTCGGTGTCGAGGACAAGGAGTGGGGCCACCGGCTGCGGGCCTTCGTGGTCAAGGTCGAGGGCGCGACCGTCGACGAGGACGCCATCAAGGCCTACGTCAAGGACAACCTGGCCCGGTACAAGGTGCCGCGCGAGGTGATCTTCCTCGCCGAGCTGCCGCGCAACCCGACGGGCAAGATCCTCAAGCGTGAACTCGCCAAGCACGGCGAGGACAGCTCGGAGTAGTTCGGCACTCGTTCGACCCAACCCTGATCCACGGCCGCGCCGCTGTGCGCGTCGACGACTCACGAGCCAATCGCCGTGCAGGCGCACATGGTGACCCACGTCACGAACGCGTTGGCTGTTCTGTAGGTGAGAGCCCAGCCGGTTTCGCTCTCGCAGAACGATCAGGAAGCGGTGGTCATGGGAATCCCTTGGGTCAAGCGCCGAGCCAGCACTCTGCTCTCGCTATGTCTGGCAAGCACTTTGGTCGTCGCCGTGGGGTGTGGCGGCGGATCCAGTCAGAATGCGGCGGCCGCGGACACCCTGGTCATTGACCAGGTGTCGAACATCAGCACGCTCGACCCGGCGCAGGCCTTCGACGTCACCGCCGCCAACGCGCTGCTGCATACCTACGACACACTGGTCTCCTTCAAGGGCGAAACGCTCACCGAGGTAGTGCCCCGGCTGGCCGAGAGCTTTGAGGGTTCACCGGACGCCAAGACCTACACCTTCCGCCTCAAGCCCGACGTCACGTTCTCCGACGGCACGCCGATGACATCGCAGGACGTGGTGTTCTCGTTCAACCGGTTGAAGAACCTCAAGGCGAGCCCGTCGTATCTGATGGACGGCCTGGCGGTTTCGGCTCCCGACGACGCAACGGTGGTGGTGACGTCCGAGACACCGCGCCCCGAACTTCCGGTGATGCTGACGTCCGGCAACTTCAGCGTCATCAATGCGGCCGAGGCCAAGAAACTCGGCGCGAGCGACGGAGCGGATGCGTCCAGCGCGGACAAGGCCGGCCCAGAGTTCGACAAGCTGTCGATGGGCACTGGCCAGTACGTTCTGGAGAGCTACGAACCGAACTCCCGCTTGGTGTTGAAGGCCAACGACAAGTACTGGGGCGAGCAGCCGACCTTCACCCGCCTGATCTTTCGCAGTACCTCCAGCCCTCAGCAGCAGTCGCTCAACGTGCAGAACGGCGATGCCGACGTAGCGCTCAACCTGCCGTCGCCGATGGCGGCCGACGTCGACAAGAGCAAGGTGCAGGTGCACTCCGGCCTGCCCCCGGAGGTGGTCTACATCGCCCTCACCAACCTCGCGGACTCACCGACGGCAAACGCGGACTTTCGCAGGGCGGTCGCACTCGGCATCGACTACGACGGGCTGCTGCAACTCGCGGGCCCGGGCTCGGTGCAGGGCACCGGTCTAATCCCGCGCAGCGTAACCGCGTCTCTACCTGAAGAATTCGCCACCAAACGCGACGTCGAGAAGGCGAAGGCCGCGCTGGCGGCCAGCGGCCAACACGACGCCGAGATCGTGCTGGAGTACGGCAGCGACTACAAGGTGGGCGGGCTGGACATGGGCACGTTCGCCCAGCGCATCGCCTCCAGCCTCGCCGAGGTCGGCGTCAAGGTCACGCTCAAGCCCGGTCCGACGGCGGTAACGCGCACGCGCTACCAGGAGGGCAAGACCCAGGCCGCGATGTACCCCTACCCGCCGGACTATCCCGATCCGAGCCAGTTCCTCATCTACAACCCCGGCGGAGTGCTCGGCAAGCGCATTCACTGGTTGCCCGAACAGGACCCTCAGATGCTGGAAATGGCGAAGCGGGCCACGAACTCGACGGATGACGCGCACCGGGTGCCTGCGTTCCAGGAATGGGACCAAGCGCTCAAGGCCACCAACCACTTCATCCCCGTTCTCAGTGTCGCGGCGAACGTCGTCGCCGATAAGAATCTGACCGGTGTGAACTACAACCCGGCGCTCGGTACGAACTTCGGTGAGATCGGTCGAGGCTGACGGGGCACACCATGGTCATCGACAGCCCCGTTGCGCCAAAGGCGCCCCCGGCACCCAGACGGCGAAGGCCGCTGGTCCGGTTTGTCCTGCGGCGTCTCGGTCTGACTGCCGTTCTCGCCGTGGGCATCACGGTGATCAGCTTCCTGCTGACCAACGTGGTACCGATCAACGCTGCCGCCGCCAACCTCGGTGACCGCGCCGCGAGCGATCCCGAGATCGTGGCCGCCTACGAGGCGCGCTACGGCCTGGATCGGCCGGCGGTCGTGCAGTACTTCTACTACGTGAAGAACCTGCTGCACGGAGATCTCGGCATCTCCCAACAGACCAAGCGGCCGGTCGTGGAGGACCTCAGCGCCTTTGCGCCCGCGACGCTGGAACTGGTGTTCGCTGCCGTGGTGTTCGTGGTGGTGGTGGGGGTCGCATTGGGAACCTGGGCGGCATTGCGGCGTAACAGATTTCCGGACCACCTCGCGCGGATGGTGGCCATGCTCGGCGTCAGTACGCCAATCTTCTGGCTCGGCCTGGTCGCGTCGTTCGTCTTCTTCGCGAAGCTCGGCTGGTTGCCCAGCGGAGGACGTCTGGACTCGGTATACGTTGCGCCACCCGATATCACGGGATTCCTGATCATTGACAGCCTCCTGGCGGGTGACTGGCACGCGCTGTCGTCGGCGGCCGCGCACCTGGTGCTGCCCTCCGTGGTGCTGGGCGTGTATACCTTGGGGTTGATCATTCGGTTCACCCGCACATCGGTGCTCGAAGTCATCGGGCAGGACTACGTGCGCGCGGCAGAGGCCAAGGGTCTCAGTGGAACCGAGACGACATTTCGGTACATTCTGCGCGCGGCTGCGGGACCGATCGTGACTGTGACTGGTGTGGCCTTCGGCACCTTGCTGGCCGGCACAGTCCTCATCGAAACCGTGTTCAACTGGCCGGGTCTCGGAACGTACGCCTACCGCGCGGCGACCAGCGGTGACCTCGCTGCGATCATGGGAGTGAGCCTCTTTGTCTCGCTCGCCTACATCCTGATCAACCTGGTGGTTGACCTGCTCTACATGGCTCTGGACCCGCGAGTGAGGCTCACATGACCATGACCATTCCCGCGACACCCGACGCTGCGCCCGACGCCGTGGCCGGTCCGCGGACCACCCGCCGGTTCACGCTGGGGAAGTACCGCAGCACCGGCCTGCTCATCGGTGTGGGCGCATTGACGGTGTGGGCGGTGGCGATCCTCCTGGCGCCGTACATCGCCCCCTTTGATCCGTTGGTCCAGACGTTCGACCCGCTGACCGGCCCCTCTGCTCAAAACTGGTTCGGCACTGATGAACTCGGCCGTGACGTGTTCAGCCGAGTGCTCTACGGAAGTCGAATCTCGGTGGTGTACGGCATCATGCTGGTGGCGTGCTCGGCCGCGATCGGCACCGTGGTGGGTCTCGCTGCCGGTTTCTTCGGCGGCTGGGTCGACGAGGTCTTGATGCGGCTGGTGGACCTGGTGTTCGCCTTCCCTGTCATCATCCTGGCGATGGCAATCGCGGCCTCGCTCGGCGCCAACCTGCGCAACTCCGTGATCGCCGGGGTCATCGTGTCGTGGCCGATCTATGCACGCACGGTCCGTGGCCTGGTGGTCGGCCTAAGGGAATCGGACTTCGTATTGGCCAGCCGGCTGGCCGGCACGTCGTCGCTGCGGTCGATCCGCATCGACGTGATGCCCAGCGTGGCCGGCCCGGTCCTGGTGCTCGCCACCCAGGAGGTGGGCGGTGCGATCCTGCTGCTGGCGGGACTGTCGTTCCTCGGTTTGGGTGCGCAGCCGCCACTTGCGGAATGGGGATCGATGATCGCCGCAGGCGCGAATCACCTGTCCTCCTGGTGGATCGCCGTGTTCCCGGGTCTGGCAATCCTCACGGTTGCGTTGGCGTTCAACCTGATCGGCGACAGCCTGCGCGACATCCTCGACCCCCGCACCAAGCGACTCGCCGAAGCCAGGAGGGCATCGTGACACTCCTTCGCATCGACCATCTGAACGTCAGCCTGCCGGTCGCGGGCAGGTACCTGCCCGTCCTCGTCGACGTGAACCTGGCGCTGGAAGCGGGACAGATTCTCGGGGTGGCCGGCGAGAGCGGCAGCGGTAAGACGATGACAGGGCTCTCGGTGCTGCAACTGCTGCCGCCGGGGGCGCGGCGCGAGGGGGCCATCACGTTGGAGGGCCGCAACCTGCTGGAACTGAGCCCGCGGCAGATGCGGGAGGTGCGGGGCCGCGACGTCGCGATGGTGTTCCAAGATCCGATGAGCAGCCTGCACCCCATGCTGCAGATCGGCCGCCAACTCACCGACCATCTGATCAAGCACCGCAAGGTGTCTCGCGCGGTCGCCAGGGCAAGGGCGGTCGAACTGCTCGAACAGGTTCGGCTGCCCAGCCCCGAGCGAACACTCAAGGCGTACCCGCACCAGCTCAGTGGTGGCATGCGGCAGCGAGTCGCCATCGCCATTGCTTTGGCGTGTGAGCCCAAGGTCCTGATCGCCGATGAGCCGACGACGGCGTTGGACGTCACCGTGCAGGCCGGCATCCTCGCGCTGTTGGACACGCTGCGCCGGGAGACCGGGGTCGGCATCCTGGTCATCACGCATGACCTCGGCGTGCTGTCCAGCATCGCCGACGATCTCGCGGTGTTCTACGCCGGGCGCGTCATCGAGCATGCGTCGGCCTCCGACGTGTTCAGGCGTCCCACGCACCCATACACGTCCGCACTGCTCGCGGCGCTGCCGCACGTGGCGGGTGCCGACGGCGGGCTCGCGCTGCGGCCGATGCGCGGTTCCCCACCCGGTATCGGGGAGTGGCCAACAGGCTGTGCCTTCGCCCCGCGTTGCGAGCACGCGGTCGACGAGTGCCAGACGGGGGTTCCCGGTCTGGACGAGGTGGCCGCCGGTCACGACGTCGCGTGCTTCGTCGCGGCCTCCGGCTACTCGGCCGAGCGGGTGGTCTCGTGACCGAGTCGGTGCTTTCGGTACAAGACGCGGTGGTGCACTACCGGCGCGCAGACAACACTGTGGTGCGCGCTGTCAACGGTGTCTCGCTGGAGTTGGCTCCCGGTGAGATCCTCGGCGTCGTCGGTGAGAGTGGCTGTGGCAAATCGACATTGGCGCGCGCGCTGGTGGGCTTGGCTCCGTTGACGTCGGGCACGATCACCTATCGTGGGCATGACGTCGTGCCGCTGGGCCGACGCGCCAGGCCCGTGGAGCTGTGTCAGGTGCAGATGATCTTCCAGGACTCCGCGGCGTCGCTGAACCCGCGTCGGACCGTGGGAGACCAACTGGCCGAGTCGATCCGTTCCCGCACGCGGCGCGGTGGCACTGGGCCGCGAGTGGGTGATCTGTTGGATCGGGTGGGGCTGCCGGCCACCGCCGCCCGCAAGTTCTCACACGAGTTCTCGGGAGGGCAGCGGCAACGAATCGCGCTGGCGAGGGCCCTGGCGTCAGAGCCCGAGGTGATCGTCGCCGACGAGCCCATCTCGGCACTCGATGCCTCCGCGCAGGCCTACGCGGCCCAGCTGATCGTCGATATCTGTTCGCACGACGGTATTTCGCTGGTGTTCATCTCCCATGATCTCGCGGTAGTGCGTGCGATCGCGGACCGGGTGGCGGTGATGTACCTGGGGCAGGTTGCCGAGACGGGGCCCACCGCCGACGTCTGGCGTGCGCCGCGACACCCGTACGCGCGCGCGCTGATCGATGCCGTACCAGTGCCCGACGGGCAGAGCAGAAGGCCCCGGGTTCTCCCTGGCGACGTGCCCGACCCGGCGCACGCACCGTCGGGGTGCACATTTCACCCGAGATGTGCGATGGCGATCGACGTGTGTACCTCTGCCGCGCCACAGCTTCTGGAGCTCGGCGAGGGGCGCAGCGCGGCTTGTCATCTCGCCGAGACGTCGGCCCTGTGCTGATGCACGATCTCACCCGACTAGGCCATGCGTGCGCACATATCGCGGAGCCGGGCGCGGACCTAATCTCGAAACAATCATCCCGATGTCGACTGGAGGCCAACCGATGAAGGAACGCATCGACGAGTTGATCGTCCGCGATCGAGGTCTCGTCAGCCGCGAGGTCTTCGTTGACGATGACGTCTTCAAACGCGAACTGACGCACATCTTCACGCGGGCGTGGCTGTTCGTCGCACACGAGGATCAGATTCGCGACAAGGGCGATTACGTGGTGTCGCGCATGGGAACCGATTCCGTGATCGTCACCAGGGACATGAACGAGGACGTTCACGTGTTGCTCAACACCTGCACGCATCGCGGAATGCGACTGTGCCGGTACGACATGGGCAACACCCGCAACTTCACCTGCCCCTACCACGGTTGGAGCTACTCCATCGATGGCCGCCTGGTGGAACGTCCGGGCGAGCTGGTGGGCGTGCCCGGCTTCGCCACGTACTACCACGGCGAACTGGACAAGAAGGCCTGGGGTTTGGTGCCGGTACCGCGAGTGGCCGTGTACAAGGGCACGGTATGGGCATCATGGGACCCCGAGGCGCCCGACCTCATGGACTACCTCGGTGACATGCGGCTCTACCTCGACTACGCGCTGGATGGGCGGGACGGCTCCGAGGGCAACAACGAGATGATCGGCGGCGTGCTGAAGTGGCGCGTGCCGTGCAACTGGAAGTTTGCACCGGAGAACTTCATTGGCGACAACTACCACGATGTCAGCCACCGGTCGGTGGACCTGGTCGGCATCGGACCCAGCGGTGGGCGGGGCCGGCGAGACGACGAACCGGAGAATGTCACCACACTTGGCTTCCCGGGGCTCGGGCACGGTGTGATCGGCGAGCCGCCGTACTACCAGGAACCCGAGTATCCCGGCGGCTGGGAGAACGACCCCGAGAGCGCCGAGTACTACCGCCGATGCCATGACCGGCGGGTCGCGAAGTTCGGTGACGGGCAGCGGGTCAGCATGACCGTCGGCACCATCTTCCCGAACATGTCCTTCCACGGCAGGCAGCCACGGACGATCGCGGTGTTTCATCCGGTGTCGGCCACGGAGATGGAGATGTGGCGCATCTTCCTCGTCGATCGGGACGCCCCACAACGGGTCAAGGATGCGGCGCGGCACTACTATCTGCGCTATTCCGGTCCGGGCGGGCTGACCGAGTCCGACGATATGGAGAACTGGACCCACGCCTCGGACTCCAGCCGCGGCACCGTGTCTCGCACGCTGTACTTCAACTATGAGATGGGTTTGGGTCACGCCAAACCGATCGAGACCCTCAACGGGGCGGTCGACAACGGAGAGTTCACCGAGGAGAACGCACGCATCTTCTACAACCGTTGGGCCGACTTCATGAAGGCCGACAGCTGGGACGATCTGGCGCCCGTCGCCGCCCTTGATGAGGAGGTGCTTCGCCGATGACGACGGTAGACACCATGGCACTGGCCGACCCGAAGTCGACCTTCGAGGTACAGCAGTTTCTGTTCGGCGAGGCCGATCTGCTCGACGACAGGGACTATGACCAGTGGCTGCGCCTGCTGCACCCCGACGTGCGCTACGTCGTACCCCTGGTGCGCAACGTACCGCGTACCGCCAAGACGGAGTACACCGTCGAACAACGTGATCTGTGCTGGATGGACGAGGGCCTGGAGACCATCACGCAGCGAGTCAAGCAGATCCAGACCAACATCCACTGGGCCGAGGAACCACCGTCGCGGGTGTCGCATCTGGTGACCAACACCAGGCTCATTGACATCACCGCAGGCGACGATGGCCGCCACCTGACCGCCCGGTCACGAATCCTGGTGTACCAGAACCGCGGTGAGTCCGAGACGGCCATGTTCGTCGGCAAGCGCACCGATACGATGGTTGAGGGGGCAGACGGATTCCGGCTCCTCAAGCGGCTGGTTCACCTCGACCAGAACGTGCTGCAGGCGAAAGCCCTGACGGTATTCCTGTGAGCGATATCAAGGCAACGTTCATCCTGCCGTCCGGTGAGCGGGTGACCCTCGACGTGTACGACGGGTGGTCGCTCATGGAGGCGGCCCGCCAACAGGGCATTGAGGGCATCATCGCCGAATGCGGTGGCGGGGCGATCTGCGGTACCTGTCACGTGCGGGTGCGCAGTCCATGGGCCGACGGCCTCGAACCGCCCGGTCCGACTGAGCAGGCGCTACTGGGCGTGGTTCCCGAGTCGACCGACAGCAGCCGACTCAGCTGCCAGGTGATCGCCGTCGCCGAACTGGACGGCATCGAAGTCGAAGTGCCTGAACACCAACTGAATCTGTGACCGAGCTCGAGAACAAGAGAAGGACTGACACGATGACGACGATCTTCAACTCCACCGACATGCCAGACGACCTGAGGACGCAACTGGCTGCCGAGTTCGACGTGGTCGACGTGCCGCCGGGTACGACGACGGGCCTGGCCGACTACGGCACTCCGGCGGCGTGGCTGCTGGATGGGGACACCGTGGTCGACGCCAAGACGCTGGCCCAGCTGCCGTCGTTGCGATTGGTGTCCAACTACGGCGTCGGCTACGAGAACATCGACGTCGACGATGCCACCGCCGCCGGTGTTGTGGTGACCAATACTCCTGGGGTACTGGACAATGCGGTCGCCGAGCTGACTCTGGCGCTGATCCTGGGTATCGCGCGCGACGTCGTCTGGGCTGACCGGTGGATCCGGGCCGGCCATTGGGGACCCGAGTGGGCGCCGCTCACCAACGACGTGCACGGTACGACGCTGGGCATCGTGGGCATGGGCCGGATCGGACGCCGAGTCGCCGAACTGGTGGCACCGCTGGGCATTCGGGTGCTCTACCACAATCGAAACCGCAACGCGGAGATCGATGCCAGCGGTCTGGCTCAGTACGTCGAATGGGAACAGCTGCTGGGAGAGTCCGACTTCGTCACCCTGCACACGCCGTTGACAGAACGCACAAGGGGCTTCTTCAGCGCCGAGGACTTCGCGCTGATGAAGCGTACGGCGTATCTGATCAACACCGCACGGGGCGCGGTCGTGGACCAGTCGGCGTTGCTGGACGCGCTGACCTCCAAGCGGATCGCAGGCGCGGCGCTCGATGTGTTCGTCGACGAGCCATTGAGTAAGGACAGCCCTCTTCTCGAACTGGACAACGTGGTGCTGACCCCGCATGTCGGCAGCGCCACCGTGCAGACGCGACGGGCGATGATCGAGCTCGCGGTCGCCAACGTCGTGGCCGGCGCGCGCGGTGAGCGTCCGCAGACACCTGTCAACGATCTCGCTGGCTGACGATGCGCTGAGTGGGCTATCTTGCAGGGCATTATGCAGATTGGTTCGGGCCCACTGAGCGGTGGTGTCGCAGGTATAGGTCCGGTCAGCCTGCGCACGCTGTTGGAGGCCGAGCAGTTCGGCATCCGGCCGCTCTACCTTCCCGAAGGCGCGGAGGACCGTGAGATCCGCTGGGTCACCGTCACCGAAATGGTGGATCCCGCACCGTATCTGCTCGGCGACGAGCTGATATTGACGCTGGGCATCTCTTGGCCCGAGCCGGACAGCCCAGAGATGACCATGTTCATGGAGCGGATCGCCTCGGCCGGCGTCAGCGCGGTGGGCACGAGCGTGGCGCCGGTACTGGCGCATCAAGAGATTCCAGCGGCGATGCTCGCCGCCGCGCGGCGACTGAACCTGCCGCTCATCGAGGTACCACTGCGCACGACATTTCGGTCGGTGGCCGAGTTCGTCGTCGACCGACAGGTCGCTGACCGGTACGCGGTGGCTCGCCGCACCCTCGAGGTGCACGAGGCGTTGACCGACGCTCTGCTGTCGCGGCAGGGTCTGGACGGGTTGATCGCTCGATTACGCACCATGCTGGACACACCGGTGGCGTTGATCGACTTCCACGGCAACGTACTGGCGGCCGCGCCACCCAGCGATGGGAGTTGGCCGGTAGCAGAGATTCGGGCGGCGCGCAGCCGCCTTCGATTCGGGTCGGTCATCGCCGGGGTGACCTGCTATCCGGTGAACGTGACAGGTCACAACGTTGCGTTCGTCTGCACCCGGGGCGGTGCCGAGGCCAGCGACGTGGTGCGGTTCGCGCTCGGCTTGGTCGCCTTGGAGTTCAACCGCTTGCAAGCCGAGCGCAATGGTCGGCGCGAACTCGTCGGCGAGGTCATCGAAGACCTGGTGCACGGCGATGTCACCGATACCGAGGGACGCCACCGGCTGGCCCGCTGGGGGGTGAACACCGACGTCGGCAACCGGATGGTGCTCGCCCGCGTGGCATGCCCGCCGGAGCGGTTGCACGACGTGCCCTGGAACAGCGACAGGTTCTTGCCGGGCAGCGTCGGGCAGTACATCGTCGCCCTGGTGGGGGACGTGATCGCCGTCGTGGTCCCGGCAACGGTCGACGTGGACCGCCTGGCCTGCGGGATGCGAGAGCACCTCGGCGGGCTTGGTCAGCTCACCATCGGTGTCGGCGGCGTACATCCGGGCGTCACCGGACTGCGTATGTCGTGGTACGAGGCGCAAGAGGCGATGAGCCACGGTCCGGGCGTCAACCAACCCACGCCGGTCAGCATGTCGCGGCTGCTGCTTGCCAACCTCAAGGTGCCGTTGGGGTCACTCGGCGAGGAGATGCTGCGCCCGCTACTTGAGTACGACCGGGAGCACGACTCCTGTCTGGTCGAGACACTGCGGGCGTTCGTCGAGCACGACTGCCAGGTGTCACCGGCCTCCGAGGCCATGTACGTCCACCGCAATACCTTTCGCTATCGCATGCAGCTGATCGAGAAACTGACCGACCGGGACCTCGCCTCATTCCCCGACCTGGTCAACCTCTACCTGGCAATTCTGGCGCTGGACATCGAGCACGATCGCGGGGGCGCTGCCGCCCGTTAGTGCACGGGGACAGGAGTCTGCTCGATCCTCGTACGTCTGCCCATCGGGACGGACCGCGTCCGCTCCTAGCATCGTAGGGGCACTAGGCGGTGTTCCGCCCCAGACCGAAAGGGGTTTCGGTGCAGACAGATTCACTGCGTCTTCTGGAGCAGGACCGGTGGCAGGCTTACGTCGGCGGCCAGTGGGTCGACGCCGCCGATGGCGCCACCACACCCGTGACGAACCCGGCCACCGGCGCGACGATCGCGCATGTGCCTGCGATGTCCGAGGTCGACGTGACGGCTGCGATCGCGGCTGCGCGCACCGCCCAGCAGGAATGGCGGGCCCGCCCGGCTCGCGAGCGGTGCCGCCTGCTGCGTGCGTGGTTCGACGAGGTCATCGCGCACACCGAGGAGCTGGCCGCCGTGCTGACCCGCGAGCAGGGCAAGCCGCTGCGGGAGGCACGCGCCGAGATCGGGCAGGCCGCATCGTATCTGGAGTGGTTCGCCGAGGAGGGGCGCCGCGCATACGGTGACACCATTCCCGCCAACACCGGTGACCGCCGGCTGCTGGTGCTACGTGAACCCGTCGGCGTCGTCGCGATCATCACGCCGTGGAATTTCCCGGCAGCGATGATCACCCGCAAGGCGGCGGCCGCGCTGGCCGCCGGTTGCACTGTGGTGGTCAAGCCCGCCGAGGAGACACCGCTCACCGCGCTCGCGCTCGCCGAACTCGGCGCCAAGGTCGGCATTCCGCCCGGTGTGTTCAATGTCGTCACCGGACCGGGCCCGCGCCTGGGCAAGGTGCTCACCGCAAGCGCGGATGTCAGAAAGATCTCGTTCACCGGATCCACCGAGGTCGGCAAACTGCTCGCCCGAGACTCGGCGCAAACGCTCAAGCGCCTGTCGCTGGAACTCGGCGGCAATGCGCCTCTGATCGTCTTCGACGACGCCGATCTGGAACTCGCGGTGCGCGGCGCAATCGCGGGCAAATTCCGCAACTGTGGTCAGACGTGCGTGGCCGCCAACCGGATCTACGTCGCCCGCGCCGTGGCCGACGACTTCCTGCGCGCGTTCGCCGCGGCGGCCGCCGACTTGCGGGTGGGGCACGGCGACGACGAGTCGACCGATATCGGTCCACTGATCAACGACCAGGCGCTCAGCGCCATGGAACTGCTGGTCGAACAGGCCGAGGCCGACGGCGCGAAGCTGGTCCTCGGAGGGCACCGAAAGGGTGGACTGTTCTTCGAGCCCACGATCCTGACCGATGTCACGGACACCGCCACGATCACGCGCGGGGAGATCTTCGGCCCGATCGCTCCGGTGTCGATATTCGACACCGTCGATGAAGTCGTTGAGCGGGCCAACGCCACCCCGTATGGACTGGCGGCGTACTTCTACACCCGCGACCTCGCCCGGGCCATTGCCGTCAGCGAAGCACTTGAGTTCGGGATGGTCGGGATCAACGAGAGCCTGGTTGCCACCGAGGTGGCCCCGTTCGGCGGGATCAAGGACTCCGGGTACGGCCGCGAGGGATCCCATCTGGGCCTCGATGAGTATTTGTCGGTCAAGTACGTGTGTGTGGGCGGACTGGGGACGAGCTCGTGACCTTGCCGACGTCGCCCACGCCATCGGTCGACGTGTCGCGCGGCGCCGAGACCGTCACCGACGTCCTGGTGATCGGCGCAGGCCAGGCGGGTGCCGAGGTGGTGTCCGGCCTGCGCCGGGGTGGCCACGACGGAGCCATCAGGCTGGTGGGCGACGAGACGTTACCGCCCTACGAGCGCCCGCCGCTGTCCAAGGCTGCGCTGGCGACGGGACTGCAAATCGAGCGGTTGTCGCTGCGGGCGCCGCAGGTGTACGCCGATCTACGGGTCGACATCGACCATGGCCGCCGGGCCGTGCACCTGGACTCGTGTGGCCACCGCGTCACCTTCGACGACGGCAGCGTGGTGCGCTACACCAACTGCGTGCTGGCAACCGGCGCCCGAGCGGTGCCACCGCCGTGGCCGAGCAGGCACAGGATCCATGCCGTGCGCACCTTCGGGGATGCGCTGCGACTGCGCACCGCCGTGCACGCGGGGGCAAGATCCTGCCTGATCGTCGGCGGCGGATACCTCGGACTCGAGATCGCCAGCTCACTGCTCACACTTGGCCTTGACGTGACGGTGGTCGAGGCGGGTACCAGCCTGCTGCCCGGCAAGACGTCACCGTTCACCGCCAAGTGGCTTTTGGAAAGGCACCGCGGACGGGGACTGCGGGTGCACGTCAACTGCCTGGTGACCGAACTGACCGAGAATCCGGACGCTGTGGTGGTCGGCCTGCGGGATGGGTCGCGGCTGACCGTCGACATGGTGGTTTTCGCGACCGGCGCGGTGCCCAATGTCGAGCTCGCCGCCGCCGACGGTGCGGAGTGCGGCCGCGGCGTGTTCGTCGACCAGGCCGGACGCACATCGCTGACGGACGTCTACGCCGCAGGCGACGTCGCGTCGTTTCGTACCCCCGGCGGGCTCGAGGCGCGCATCGAATCGGTGCACAATGCCGTTAACCAGGCCAAGGCGGTAGTGACCAGCCTGCTCGGCCAACCCGAGGTGTCCACGTCCGTTCCGACGTTCTGGACCGAGCAGGCCGGCATCCGGCTGCAACAGGCCGGTTGGCTGCCCCCCGATCTGGAGACGCACGACGTCGTCGCGGCCACCGGCGAGGAGTTGACCGTCGAGCGCTACCTGGCCGGGGCGCTGGTGGCCGTCGAGACGGTCGGCCGGCCGGCGGACTTCCTGCGGCTGGCCAAGTCGCTCACCGACCTGCGCTTCATCGTCTAGGAGCGGGGACATGGGACTCAGTGACGGACTGACCGATTACGGCGACAAGGGATTTGCCCGATTCCTGCGCACGGCCTTCGCCTCGTCGATGGGCTACTCCGAGGCGATGCTCGACCGACCTATCGTCGGGATCACTTGGACGGCGAGCGACTTCAACAACTGCCACCGTCTGGCGCCGAGCCTGGTCGAGGCTGTGAAACGCGGTGTGCTCGCCAACGGTGCCTTGCCGATGGTGTTTCCGACGGCATCGCTCGGTGAATCCTTCCTCACCCCGACGTCGATGTACTTCCGCAACCTCGCCGCGATGGAGACCGAGGAGCTGGTGCGCGGGCAGCCGATGGATGCCGTCGTGCTGATCGGCGGGTGCGACAAGACGCTGCCTGCGCAGTTGATGGCCGCGCTGTCGGTGGACAAGCCGGCCATCGCGCTCCCAGTCGGGCCCATGAGCACGGGATCGTTCGAGGGAGAGGCACTCGGCGCGTGCACCGACTGCAGGCGCTACTGGGCTCAGTACCGAGCCGGTGACGTCGACGAGGACCGCTTGACGTCGGTACGGCGAAACCTTGCTGCCACCGCAGGCACGTGCCCGGTAATGGGCACGGCGTCGACCATGGCGGCGCTCATCGAGACCATGGGGTTGAGCTTGCCCGGCGCCGCAACGGTGCCCGCCGTACACGCCGACCGACTCAGGATCGCCGAACTCACCGGCACAGTAGCGGCACGGCTGGCGGTCGACGGCACACCCCGGCCGACCGAATTGGTCACCGAACGCGCGCTCGACAACGCCGTTCGGATGCTGCTCGCGCTGGGCGGGTCGACGAATGCGGTGGTGCACCTCGCTGCCATCGCCGGTCGGGCCGGACTGCGGCTGGACATGCAGCGATTCAACGAACTCAGTGATGACACACCGGTGTTGGTGAACCTGAAGCCGTCTGGATCGCACTACATGCAGGATCTGCACGAGGCGGGCGGGATCGTGCAGGTGCTGCGTCAGCTCGACGGCCGCTGCGACCTGTCGGCGCCCACGGTGTGGGGCGGCACGCTGCGTGATGGAATCGACGCAGCAGGCGATTGGTGCAACGATGCCGTCATCGCCTCACCCGAGCGGCCTGTCGATCCGAACGGCGGTCTAGTGGCATTGTTCGGCAGTCTGGCGCCCGACGGCGCATTGCTCAAACGCTCGGCGGCTAGCCCCGAATTGTTCGAAAAGACCAGCCGCGCCGTGGTGTTCGACTCGCTTGCCGATATGGCGGCGCGCATCGATGACCCAGATCTCGACGTGACCGAGGATGACGCCCTGGTACTGCAGAACGCGGGACCCAAGGCCGCGGGCATGCCGGAAGCCGGGTACCTGCCGATCCCCGGCAAGCTGGCGCGGCGCGGGGTGACCGACATGTTGAGGATCTCCGATGCCCGGATGAGCGGTACCGCGTACGGCACCATCGTCTTGCACGTGGCCCCCGAAGCCGCTGTCGGTGGCCCGCTGGGATTGGTGCGAACCGGAGACCGGATCCGGATCTCGGTGCGTGACCGGACGCTCGACCTACTGGTGAGCCCGGCGGAGCTGGCTGAGCGCGAGAACGCGGCACGTGGCAGGACGCCCAACGAGTTCCAGTCCCGACGCAGCGGATACGCCCAGCTGTACCAGTCGCATGTGACCCAGGCGCCGGAAGGCTGCGACTTCGACGTGTGTGCCGTCGAGCGGAGCTGACGTGCCTCGGCTGATCGTCGGAATCACGGGAGCATCGGGTAGCGCGCTTGGTATTCGTGCTCTGCAAATGGCCGCCGAGTGCGGTGGTCTGCACACCGACCTGATCGTCACACGGGCCGGCAGGGACTCCATTCATCAGGAGACCGACTGGTCGGTCCGCGACGTGCTCGCGTTGGCCGACACCGTGCACGACGATCATGACCTGGCCTCGACACTGGCGAGTGGCTCGTCGACTGCCGATGCGATGCTGATCGCCCCGTGCAGCATCAAGACGCTGTCTGCCGTGGCCAACTGCTACGACGCCACACTGTTGGTCCGGGCCGCCGACGTGATGCTCAAGGAGCGCCGGCCGCTGGTTCTCATGCTTCGCGAAACACCCTTGCACGTAGGACATCTGCGGCTCATGACGCAGGTGACCGAGGCGGGCGGGATCGTCATGCCGCCGGTGCCTGCGTTCTATCTGCGGCCCTCGACAGTCGACGAGATGATCGATCACATGGTGATGCGCGCCCTCGACGTGCTCGGCCTGACTCCGGCCGGGATGGCGCGCTGGCAGGGCCGCGTCGTGCGGCACGGAGGTGGCGGTGACTGATTCAGTGAAATGGCCTGCGGCAGCACATGACCTGCGAGCCGAGCTGCGGCTGCTGGAGAACGCTGGCCTACTGACGCGGGTTCGCCGTCGGGCCGATCCCAGGTTCCAGATCGCCGCACTGGCGCGCGCCTGTGACACCGGTCCGGCACTGCTGTTCGAGTCGGTGACCGATTCGCGGCACCCCGTGGTCATCAACACCCAGGCGTCGCGACCGATGATCGCCGCGTCGTTCGGTGTTCACGTCGACCAGGTGGCACGGCGATACGCCCACGCACTGCGCAATCCGGTGGCACCGGTGCTGGTCGCCGACGGGCCCGTGCAGGAGGAGGTGCTGGCCGGAGACTCGCTCGATCTGGCGGCCGAGCTGCCGGTGCTGACCCATCACGAGGGTGACGCCGGCCCCTACCTCACCACGGGAGTGGTGATAGCCGAGGACCGCGAGTTGGGTGTGCGCAATCTGTCGTATCACCGGATGCAGCTGCGCGGCGGGAACGAGACGGGGATGGTGGTGGTGCAGCGCCACCTGCACAGGCTGCTGGACCGGGCCGAATCCGCCGGACGGGCACTACCAGTGGCCGTGGTGCTCGGTCTCAGCGCCGCGGTGCGGCTGGCTGCCGCCACGTCAGGCAGTGCAACGCCATTCGGCTTCGACGAGCTGGGAATCACTGGGGCACTGCAGAATCGATCGCTACCACTGGTGCAGTGTCGGACAATACCGGTCTGCGTACCGGCCGACGCGGAGATCGTCCTGGAGGGCGAGATCGTGCCCGGTCGCTGGGAGGACGAGGGTCCCTTCGCCGAGTTCGACGGCGAGTATGAGAGCGAACCGGCACGGGTGTTCCGCGTCACCGCCCTGACCCGTCGCCGCGACGCGATGTACCAGGGCCTGACGTCGGGCGCTCGCGAGCAGCTCAACATCATGGGACTTCCCAACGAGGGAGTGCTTTTCGGTGCGATCCGGGCCGTGCTGCCGGGCCTGCGCGACGTCCGGGTGACACTCGGTGGGCTGCGCAAGTTCCACGCCATCGTCAGCATCGACAAACAGCATGACGGCGACGGTATGGACGCGATCGTGGCGGCGTTCGCCGGCCATCGGGACCTGAAACACGTCATCGTCGTGGACGGGGACGTGTCGCCGCACGACAGCGCAGCCGTCGAACGGGCCATCGCGACGCACATGCAGGCTTCCCGGGACATGGTGGTGATACCGGGTGGCCGTGGCAATCCCGTTGACCGCAGCCTGCGTTCCGGTGGCGTGACCGATCGGGTCGGCGTCGATGCGACTCGCCCGCTGGGCAGTTCGGGCGATACGCCACGGGCCGTGATTCCGGGCGCCGAGCACATGGTGCTGTCCGACTGGCTCTGATTCACAACGGTGACGCTGCCTCACAACGCGATGTCGGCGGTTACCTCGTCGTCGTGCAGGGACGTCCAGACACTCTTGACCCGGGTGTAGAGCTCGACGGATGACATGCCGCCTTCACGGCCGTATCCCGACCGGCCGATCCCGCCGAAGGGCACCAGATCAGAGATCACCTTGAAGGTGTTGATCCACACCGTTCCGGCGCGGAGGCGTGCGGCCATCCGGTGTGCGCGGGCCAGGTCGCGGGTCCAGACCCCAGCGGCAAGTCCGTAGTCGGTGGCGTTGGCCAGCCGCGCGGCGTCGGCGTCGTCAGCGAAGCGAGTCACCGACAGCACCGGCCCGAACACCTCTTCGCCGAAGATCTCCATGTCCGGGGTGACGCCGTCGAGCACGGTTGGCGCCACGTAGAAGCCGTTGGAGAGTCGTTCAGCCGCAGGAAGGTCCGCCTCGGCGAGAACGTGTGCGCCGTCGCGGACCGCGCGTTGCAGCATGGCGGTCGACTTGTCCCGCTGGGCGGCGGTGGCCTGCGGCCCGACCTGAACAGCGGGGTCAAATGGATCGCCGACGACCAACCCTCGGGTGCGTTCGGCCAACTCGCCGACCACGGAGTCGGCGATCGAATCCTGAACGAGTAAACGGGTTCCGGCCACGCAGGCCTGCCCGCAGTCACCGAACACGCCACTGAGGATGCCCTCAATGACCCGCCCACGCGGCGCGTCGTCGAACACGATCTGCGCGGACTTGCCGCCGAGTTCCAGGGCCACCGGCACCGGTCCCTCGGCGGCGGCGTGCGCGATCGCCCGACCAGTGGCGTCGTGACCGGTGAACACGATGAGGTTGACGCGCGAGTCGGCGGTCAGCGCCGCGCCGGTCTCGCCGCCTCCCGTCACGACCTGCGCGACGCCGTCGGGGATCCCGGCGTCGGACATCAGATCGGCGAGCAACAGCGCACTCAACGGTGTCTCGCGTGCCGGCTTGAGCACACACACGTTGCCCAGTGCGAGCGCTGGCGCCAGCTTCTTGGTGGCGAATATCAACGGAGCGTTCCACGGCACGATCGCCACAACGACACCGTGCGGTTCCCGCCGGGTGTAGGTCAGGAAGTCGCCGTCAACCGGTATGACGTCATCGCGCAGGGCGGTCGCCATCGAGGCGAAGTGTCGAAACGACCCCGCAGCGCGTCGCACCATGGCGCGGCAGTCGCGCTGTGGAGTGCCAAGATTGCGGGTCTCGACGTGGGTCAGCTCGTCCTCGTGACGCAACATCGCGTCGGCCACGCGCTGCAGGACGGCGGCTCGCCGCACCGCAGGCCACGCACCCCATTCCTCCTTGGCGGCGTCGGCGCGATGCATCGCCGCGGCGACGGCTGCGGCGTCGAAGTCGGGAACCTCAGCGATGACGGTGCCGTCGATGGGCGAGACGATCTGGGTCATGACGCCCATCCTGGCGGGCACGACCGCTCGCGCCTACGTGCACGAACACACGATTTCGGTACGAATCCCGTCAGCTTGTCCCACTTCGGAATAGTTCACGGCCTCTGGCGGTAGTACGAAATCGTGACCATCGACCTGACTGGTAAGACCGCACTCGTCACCGGCTCGACCCAGGGAATCGGCTGAACGCGAAATCGCCAAGCACGGGGAAGACAGCTTTGAGTAGTTCGGCACTCGTTGGAGGTAGGGCTTCTCAGCAGCGACGACGGCTGAAAGTATTGGTGCTCCTGGCATCTCGTCCGAGGCGGCCGACCACGGCTGCGGTGCTCGCGAAAATGGGATGCGCGTCGGCAATGCCGATGCGTAGCGTCTAGGAGCCATGACCAGCACCGAACTATGACGACTACGACTACGACAGCGCAGCCGGGCGCGACCACGTCAACAAAGTCTGTCGGCGATGCCGTCGAACTCGATCGCACGGTCAACTGGCGCCGGCTGTGGAGGCCGGGCACCAGCCTCGCGCTGGTCGCCCTGGCGATCGCCGCGATCCTGCAATCGTTGGGCACCGTCGTCATCGGTCGGCTCGCCGCCAATCCGGTCTGGACCACTATCGCGGTTCTCGCTGGATGCCTGTTGGGTTATGCCTTGCTCGACACCGCGGGACGCACCATCTGGGCAGCTATCGCCGACCGCGCCGAGGGCAAACTGCGGCGTGATCTGCTCACGGCCGCGTTGAACCAGCCGCTCGAGCAGTTGTCGGAGCAGGCCGTTGGCGAGGTGCTCGACCGCGTCGACGACGACACCCACGAAGTCGGTTCGCTCGTCCGGCTGCAGCTGTGGGACGCGATGCGCACCGTCTTCTCCGCCTTGCCGATGTGGATCGTCGCCGGCCTCACATGGTGGCCAGCCTGGATCATCTTCCCCGTCGTCGGCCCGCTGACCCTGATAGTGATCCGGCCACTGCTGCGCGAACTGCGTGAACGCAAGGTCATCGAGGAGATCGCCTGGACCGACCACGCCGCGGCCATGGAAGAGGGCATCGCCGCCCGAGATGACATGCGCACCAGCCTTGGTCAGGCGCATGTCCTGCGACGATGCGCCGAGCTGTCGGGCAACATCCAACGACGCTTTCGTGCCGTGGTGGCCGTGGAATCGCGGATGACCCTCCGTGCCGGCGGGCTGCTGCATGCCCTTCTGGGCGGTGTGGTGATTGTGGGTGTCGCGTTGGTTGCCGGCGGCGACCTCGGCGTCGCTCAACTGATCACACTCTTCCTCGTCAGCGCCACCCTCGTCGGCGAGATAGCCCAGCTCGCACAACAGCTACCCGAGCTGCAGGCGGGCATGGGTGCCATCATCCGACTTCGACAGCTCCTCGCCAGCGAGTCCGAACCCCATGGCGGAGCCGCTATTTCAGACAGCTCCGTCGACATCGAGCTCAACGATCTGCACTTCTCCTACACCGAGGGCACCTTCGCCCTTCGCGGCATCGACCTGCACGTGAAGGCCGGCACGACCTGCGCACTCGTCGGTCGGAGCGGCTCCGGCAAGTCGACGCTCGCGTCGCTCGTGTCGCGTGCCGTCGACCCCGAACGCGGCTCGCTGTTCGTCGGCGGCGTCGACGTCCTCGAACTCGACCTGCAGCAGTTGCGGGCTTCGATCGGGGTGGTCACCCAACGCACCGAGATCCTCGCCGGAACACTGGCCGAGAACATCGCGTTGTTCGGCGACCTGCCCCGGGAGCGTGTGCAGGACGCGGTCACCGAGCTCGACCTGACCGATTGGGTCGACAGCCTGCCTGACGGTCTCGACACGATCCTCGGTCCTGGCGGCACGACGCTGTCGGCGGGGGAAGAACAACTCGTCGCCTTCGCCCGACTGCTGGTCCGCGCGGTCCGTGTCGTGATCCTCGACGAGGCGACGGCGCGCATGGATCCGGTCACGGAGGCGCTGGTAGTCCGCGCGGCGGATCGACTACTGGCCGATCGCACCGGAATCCTCATTGCGCACCGTCTTTCGACCGTCACGCGCGCCGACCGGGTAGTCGTACTCGACCGTGGCCAGATCATCGACCAGGGGCCGCGCGCCGAACTCGAATCACGACCAGGTCCGTTCCGCGAGCTTCTCGACGCCTCCGGTGCCGCCGAAGTCGGAACCGCTGAGGTGACGCCGGAACCGGCCTTCGAAGACGCCAGCACGGCGATCGGCGGTGTCCGACGCCAGGGGACGCCTCCGCAGCAACCCGACGTCGATGGCGGACCGAGCCTGGCCCGCGGGATCGCCCACATGGTGCGGGTGTACCCCACCTGGGGACTCCTCGGGGGGTTCCTCTTCCTGCTGACGGGACTGCTCGGCGCGACCGGCGCCATCAGCGGTTTCGTTTGGGGGCAACTCGTCCAGAACCTGACGGAAGGCCGAACGCCGGTGCTGCTCACCGCCGCCGTCGTTCTGAGCATTGTGGCGGAGCCCTTCGTCTTGGCCTGGGCGATTCGTCGGTTCATGCCGTGGTGGTCCGCATGTGCGCTGCGCATTCGGATGACGGTGCTCGATGCTCAGACCCGACAGCACCGGCTGGCCCGGACCCCACCGGGTGAGGTGGTGTCGCGAGTACTCGACTCGGACCGATTCCTTCGATATGCCGATCGCTGGGTCGACGTCGTCAGCGGGCTTGTCATCGTGGTCATTGCGGCCTTCCTCGGCGGGACGGTGATCGCGGGAGCCATTCTCTTGGCCGTAATGGTCGCTGCGGCAGTGGCTTCGGTGGCAGGTCGCCCGATCGCGGGACGGTCGGCGGCAACGGCCTCCGCGACCCGCGCGGACTTCGGCCGGTCGCTGGTCTCGGCGTTGGAGTGCATGCGCACCGTCAAGCTCGCCGCCGCCATCGGCGACGTGCGCGCACACCTCGACCGCGTCGACAGGGGCCGCGTCGGCGCCGCCGTGCGTGAGCACCGAGTCCAGTCGGTACTCTTCGGAGTCCCCGTCGTGATGGTGCAGCTGGGTGTCGTCGCGGCGTGGATCGTCTATCTGCTCAATGGCTGGGATCTGGCGGTTGCGCTGCTCGTCTCGGGTGCGGTCGTTGGTTTCGACCACTTCGGCAGCGTCGCCGGAGCGGTGGTCACCGAGGCGCCGGGAACCCGCGCGTGGCAGCGGGCGACCAGCCGCTTCGCTGGCGGCGCCGACCTGATGGATATCCCACCGGGCATCGACGTCGTGGCCGGAACCGCACCGCGTCCGACACCGCCGCCGCGAACTCCGTTGCAACGCATCGAACTTCGCAATGTGACGGCGGTACACGACGACGGTACTCGCGGGGTCTCCGGGGTCGATCTCACCGTCGAGGCTGGCGAGCTGGTCCTACTTCTCGGCCAGGTCGGATCGGGAAAGTCGAGCCTGCTGTCGGTGCTGTGCGGTCTGGTGGGCCACACCGGCGAGATCCGCTGGAATGGAGTCGAGGTCGCCGATGCGCAGACGTTCCTGCGGCCGGGCCAGGTTGCGCATGTCGCACAGGTCCCGCGGGTGCTGTCGGGGACGTTTGCCGACAACGTGCGCCTCGATCATGATCGCGAGATCGATCGGGCCGTCACCGATGCGCGCCTCGTGCCGGACATCGCGGCAGCGGGTGGCATCGACGCGATCGTCGGTCATCGCGGGGTCCGCCTGTCCGGTGGGCAGGCCCAGCGGCTGGCGCTCGCCAGGGCACTCGCGGTGGAGCCGGAACTGCTGCTCGCCGACGACATCTCCAGCGCTCTCGACGCGACCACCGAGGTCGAGCTGTGGGCCGGACTTCGCGCCCGCGGCATCACGGTGCTGGGTGCTAGCTCCAAGCGAGCGGCACTGTCGCAGGCCGACCGCGTGGTCGTCCTCGTCGATGGTGAGATCGCCGCAATGGGACCCTGGACAGACCTCGCGCGGGCATGGGGTCACCTCGCGGCCTGAGAATTTGCGACGCCTCAGCGGACGCGTTCGACCCTCGATTCGTCCCATACCGGAGATTCGCTCTCGTACACGTTCCCGTCTGAACCGAAGACCAGGAACCTGTCGAACCCACGCGCGAACCAACGATCGTGGGTGACCGAGATGACTGCACCGGCAAACTGCGCGATCCCCTGCTCCAGCGCATCCGCCGAGTGGAGGTCGAGGTTGTCGGTCGGCTCGTCGAGCAACAGCAGCGTGGCGCCGGAGAGTTCCAGGAGCAGGATCTGCAGACGTGCCTGCTGACCACCGGACAGGTCGTCGTACTTTTGCTCCGAAGCTTGGGACAGTCCATAGCGATCGAGAGTGCGGCTCGCCGCTTCGCGTCCCATCCCGTCGCGGTGCTCGTCGCCCATGTGCAGAATCTCAAGCAGTGTGTTGCCGGTGAGGTCTGGCCGGGAATGCGTCTGGGCAAACAATCCAGGGCGGACGCGAGCGCCGAGCGTCGCGGTACCACCGTGCTCGACCGGTGCTATGTCGAGCGCCTCGACGGGTAGGTGCTCGGTCCCGGGATCACTTCCTCCGCCCGCCAAGAGGCGGAGGAAGTGAGACTTCCCTGACCCGTTGGAGCCCAGCACGGCAACTCGATCTCCGTACCAGATCTCGGTGTTGAACGGCTTCATCAACCCGGTCAACTCGAGTTCCTGGCATACCAAGGCGCGCTTGGCAGTTCGTCCACCGGTAAGTCGGACGGTCACCTTCTGCTGAAGCGGAATCGCCTCGGGTGGTCCGGCTTTCTCGAACTTCGCCAACCTGGTCTGTGAAGCGTGATATCGAGCGGCGAGGCCGTCGTTGAACTTCGCCTTCTCACGCAATCGCAGAACCAGGGCACGCAGTTTCGCGTGTTCTTCGTCCCAGCGGCGGCGCAGTTCTTCGAAGCGGGTGTTCCGATCCTCACGTGCCTGGTGGTAGCTAGCCAACCCGCCACCGTGTGTCCACGACGTCGCGCCGCTGATCCCCGGTTCCAGAGTGACGATGTGGGTGGCGGCGTTGGCGATCAATTCGCGGTCGTGGCTGACGAACAGGACCACCTTCGTCGACTCCGAGATCGTCTTTTCCAACCATCTCTTGCCCGGCACGTCGAGGTAGTTGTCCGGCTCGTCCAGAAGAAGAGCGTCGTCAGACCCGGCGAACAGCGCTTCGAGAACCAACCGTTTCTGCTCGCCGCCACTGAGTGAGTTGGCCTTTCGCCACTTCGCACGGTCGTACGCGACACCGAGAGCCGAGGTAGTGACCTTGTCCCAGAAGTCCTCGGCCTCGTAGCCACTCACGTCTGCCCAATCGGCCAGCGCGTGTGAATACTGCATCTGGGTTGATTCTTCGTCGCGCTCGATCATCGCGTTCTCTGCGTTGTCGAGCGCCTGCGCTGCGACGCGAATGGGGGTTGGGGACACGGACAACAGCAGATCGCGAACCGTGGAGTCGTCGCGAACCTGTCCGACGAATTGGCGCATGACGCCTAGCGTTCCGGATCGTGTGACAGCGCCCTCGTCTGCCGCCGCATCCCCGGCGATGATACGGAGCAGCGTCGTCTTGCCGGTCCCATTCGGGCCGATCAGTGCAGTTTTGGCACCACTGCCGACTCGAAAGTTCACACCGTTGAGCAACTGCCGACCATCGGGGAGGAAGTAGTCGACGTCGGCGATGTTGAGGTGGGCCACGCTCTGAAGCGAACCCTACCCACGGCGATCTGCCAAACCATTTCTGTGCCCACCGGTCTAAGTCCCACTGCAGCCGGGGGAGCGAGCCACCAGGCAGCCGGTGGCACGCGACCGGCAGGTCGCCTTCTCGGTTCAGCGCAGCATCACGTGCGCCGCTCTGATCGCTGATATCCCGGCGCGATGCATCGCCGCGGCGACGGCTGCGGCGTCGAAGTCGGGAACCTCAGCGATGAACGTGCATCACACGATTTCGGGACGAATCCCGTCAGCTTGTCCCACTCCGGAATAGTTCACGGCCTCCGGTGGTACTACGAGATCGTGAACATCGACCTGACTGGTAAGACCGCACTCGTCACCGGATCGACCCAGGGGATCGGCTACGCGATCGCTGAGGGGCTGGCCGCCAGTGGCGCCCGCGTCGTGGTGAACGGCCGATCGGCGGAGCGCGTCGATGCCGCCGCCGCGGATCTGCGCAGGGCGACCGGAGCCGACGTCATCGGCGTTGCGGCCGACGTCACCACCGACGACGGCGTCGCTGAATTGGTGCGTGCCCTGCCGACCGTCGACGTGCTGGTCAACAACCTCGGCATCTTCGGTGCTGTACCGGCCCGCGAGATCACCGACGAGCAATGGCGCACGTACTTCGACGTCAACGTGCTGACGGCCGTCCGGCTGATCCGGACGTACCTGCCGGCGATGACCGAGCGGGGCTGGGGGAGGGTCCTGCAGATCGCGAGTGACTCGGCGATCGTCATCCCCGCCGAGATGATCCACTACGGCGTCTCCAAGACCGCGCTGCTGGCGGTGTCGCGCGGATTCGCCAAGGACGCCGCGGGCACCGGCGTCACGGTGAACTCGGTGATCGTCGGACCCACCCACACCGGCGGCGTCGAGGACTTCGTCTACGAGCTGGTCGACAAGTCCCTCCCGTGGGACGAGGCGCAGCGCGAGTTCATGCGCAAACACCGGCCACAGTCGTTGCTACAGAGGCTGATCGAGCCTGCCGAGGTCGCCAACATGGTGACCTACCTGGCGTCCCCGCTGGCGTCGGCGACGACGGGAGCCGCGGTCCGGGTGGACGGCGGCTACGTCGACTCGATCCTGCCGTGACACAGGGCCTTTCACCCGCAGCGCACCGCTGATCAGCAGCGCCACCACGGTGAGCGCGGCGGGCATCACGCCGAGCCCGGCGAGACTCAAGTGGTCCACGGCCCAGCCGCCGACGAGTGCCCCAACGGCGATGCCGAGGTTGGCCGTCGAGATGTTCAAGGTCATGGCGAAGGCCGGCGCGGTGGCACCGGCCAACGTCACCCGAACCTGGCTGAGCGTGACACCCGCCGTGTGCATGACGCCCCAGACGGCCAGTGGAATGACGGCCGCAAGAATCGAGTCTCCGGTCCAGGCTGCCACGTTCACGGCGACGGTGAGTGCGACGGCAGTGAATACGGTCGCCGTCAGCGGGAACCGGTCGGCGATACGTTCTGCAATGAAATTGCCCGCGACTCCGACAGCGCCGAACACGAGAAACGCGAGCGCGAGCCGGCCGGCGTCGAGTCCCATGACGTCCTCGAACCACGCACCCAGATAGGTGTAGGCCGAGAACATGGCGGCGAAGATCGCGACCGACAGCGCGAGATGACCGAGGAACCGGGGCCTCCGCAGCAGGGCGAGGTCGTCGGCGATACGGGGTGAGGGCTGGTCGGGCACGTGGTGGTCGCGCGGGAACAGAAATGCCACCGCTGCCGCGACAGGCAGGGTGGCGATCGCGAGCACGACGAACGGCATACGCCAGTCGCCACCTCGTGCCAGCGCGATACCTGCGGGCAGCGCGAGCAGCACGCCGAGCACAAAGCCGAGGTTGGCGCGGGCCAGCGCGCGGCCACGCGATTCCGCAGGCGCGTGCCGCAGGACCTCCGCCGTGCCGACACCGATGAGGGCTGGCAGAAACGCCCCCTGCACGCCCCGCACCGCCAGCACGAGGGTGAAGTCCGAGGCAACGGCGATGACGCCGTTGCCCACCCCGAACAACACGAGCGCCGCGGTGAGCAGCGTCTGCGGTGGCACACGGCTCACGGCGAGTGTGACGAGTGGTCCGAGCACCGCCGCGGCGATCGCGAACACCGCGGTCAGACCTCCGGCGGTCGAGAGCGGCACATCGAACTCGCTGGCGATCGGCGGCAGCAGACCGACGACGATGAACTCGGTCGCGACTGCCAGCATGATCGTGGGCGCGAGCAGCAGGTGCACCCGACGCAGGGCCCGGTCGGCGTCCGCGTCGACGGAGGTCACGCGTTGGCGCCGCCGTCCACGGTCAGGCCGGTTCCGTTGATCGAACCGGCCTCCGGGCCTGCCACGAATGCGACGAGCGCGGCCACATCCGCGGGCGAGCCGTAGCGCGGAATCGCCATGAGCGCCCGCTGATCCGCCGCATGTGGGCCGTCGGCCGGGTTCATATCGGTGTCGGTGGAACCCGGATGTACGACGTTCACGGTGATTCCGCGGGGACCGAGATCGCGGGCCAGTCCCTGTGTCCACCCGATCAGCGCCGCCTTGCTCGCCGAGTACAGCGCCATGCCCGCCCCGGGCACGCGGGTCGCCAGGTTGCTGCCGGTGGAGATGATGCGACCGCCCTCCGGCAGGTGCGCCAGCGCGGCCTGCGATGCGAGCATCACCGCGCGCACGTTGACGTTCAACGTCGCGTCGACATCCTCGAGCGTCATCTCCTCGACTGGGCCATCGCGGTAGATGCCGGCGTTGTTCACCAGGATGTCCAGTCCGCCAAGGGCTTCGGCGGCCTCATTCACCGCCCGACGGACGGCCGCGGGATCGTCCGCTGACATCTGGACCGCAACGGCGCGCCCACCGCTGGCGGTGATGGCGTCGACGACGGCGCGTGCCGCGTCCACCGAATGCTCGTAGCCCACGGCCACGGCGGCGCCCTCGTCGGCCAACCGATGGGCGATGGCCGCACCGATTCCCCGGCTGGCGCCGGTCACGAAGGCCCTCTTCCCGTCGAGCTTCTGCATCGCGTCTCCATTTCTGTAGTGATCGATGCAAATATAGGAGCGACCAGCCGCCCCGTCAAGGATTTCTGTATTATTCGGTGCAGAATTGCGAGAAGGGCGGTTCCGATGGCGACACGTGGACGACCGAGGGAGTTCGACAGGACGGCCGCGCTCGAACGCGCCATGGAGCTGTTCTGGGAGAAGGGTTTCGAGGGCACGTCGATGTCCGACCTCACGTCGGCCATGGGCATCGGGTCGACCAGTCTGTACGCGGCCTTCGGGTGCAAGGACGAACTGTTTCGCGAGGCGGTGGAGCATTACGGGCAGAGCGCGGGCGCGGAGATCTGGGCCGCGGTGACCGCGGCCGACAGCGCCTACGGTGCGGTCGAGAGCTTCCTGATGACGACGGCGCGCGCCTTCACGCGTGGCGATTGTCCAACGGGCTGCATGATCGTGCTGTCGGCGCTGCACGTCAACGGCGCGACGGATGCGCTCCGGGCCGACCTCGTCGACAAGCGTGAGGCGAACACCGCCGAGCTGGCCGAAATCCTGTCACGCGGCATCGGCACCGGCGAGATCCCGTCGACCGCAGATGTCTCCGCGATCGCCCGCTTCTACGTCACGGTGCAGCAGGGCATGTCGATCCAGGCGCGCGACGGCGCCGACCGGGCGACCCTGGAGAGGATCGCGCGGTCGGCGCTGGCCGCGTGGCAGCCGCTGGTATCCGCGGTCTAGTACTCGATCGCCTCGATCAGCGGACCGGGCTCGTCCATGAGCGCCCAGAAGCGGTCGCGGATCGCGACGGTCAGCGGTCCCGGCGTGCCGTCGCCGATCGGCTCACCGTCGAGGGTGTTGATCGGGGTGACCCCGCCCGCGGTGGTGACGGCCATCAACTCGTCGGCGTCGTAGAGCTCGTGGCTGGTGACATCGCGCAGGGTTGCCTCGATGCCCATGGCGTCGGCCAGCTCGAACACGGTCTTGCGGGTGATCCCGGGCAGGGCGTTTCGCGACGGGGACGCCAGCTTGCCGTCCTTGACGATGCAGACATTGAAACCGGGCCCCTCGGCCACGCAGTTGTCGGAGTCCAGCAGGATCGCCGTACGCGCCCCGCGGTCCTTGGCCTCGAAGCTCGCCGCGGTCAGATCGCCCCACTGGTAGTTCTTGATGGTGGGGTCGACGGTGTTGCGGCCGGCCCGACGGACATGGCGCGGCACGATCGCGGTGGTGCCGAAGATCTGTTCGGCGGGTGGGAAGGCCCACAGGTAGGGGATCGCATAGATGTAGACCTGGTGGGTGAGCTTGGTCAAGTCCTTCTCGCCCTTGCGCTTTCCGTATCCGCGCGTGACGGTCAGGTTGACGAAGGACTCGCGTAGCTGCGACATCGAGATGCACTTGCGGGTGATCTCGGCGAGTTCGTCCTTGCTCATGCCCGCATCCAGGCGGAGCTTGCTCGCCCCGTCCAGCAGGCGGTCGAGGTGATCGCCCAGGCGAAAGACGTTGCCGTGCCAGACGTGAGCCACGGTGTAGGTCAGGTCGGAGTGGCCGAAGCCGGTGTCGAAGATCGAGATCTTCGCCTCCTCGGCGGGCATGTACTCACCCTCGATCCAGGCCACGCCGCCCGCGAACGGGCTGGACGTGTCGAGCTCGTAGTCGCTGTACTGGATCACCGATCCGGGCGGGGTGTCCTCGCGGATGGCGCCGGGTTCGACGGCGACGAGGTTGCTGGTTCCCAATGTGGCGGTCATGAGATGTGTTGTCCCTTCTGGAGATTGAGTCTGGTTCAGACAGAGTGGGTCTTGACGTAGTTGACGCCGGCCTCGCCGCGGCGCAACCGGGCCTTCAGGCCGGTGGCCCACCAGAGCGCGGCGATGACGACGACGCCGAGGAACACCCATTTGTTGCTGGTGAACTGCGGCAGGAACAGCAGGGCCACCGCGACGCTGAGGAAGACCACCAGCGCCGTGATGTAGAGCGGCAGACGGAACCTGCCGAGGTCGAATGTGCCGGGTTCGGGCTCGGGAATGGTGCCCTTGCGGACGCCGACCAGCAGGCCGATGGTCTGCAGGATGTAGACGAAGAAGAACAGCAGCGACGCGATGCCGATGATGAAGTTGAACGCCTTCTCGTTGACCAGCGCCGAGAGCAGCAGCAGGGTCGAGAGGCAGCCAAGGCCGATGATCGAGTACGTCGGGGTCTTGCGGGTTGGGGAGACGTGCCGCCAGATGTGTGAGAACGGCAGCATGTTGTCGCGCGCCATCGAGTAGCTGAGCCGCGTGGCCACCAGGATGTTGGCCAGCAGGCACGCCAGGATGTTCGTCAGCGCGACGGCCACGACGATCTTCGTGACGAGGGGGCCGGCCTGTTGCGTGATGATCTCCTCAATCGGCGCAGCGGAATTGGCCTGGACGGCGGCGACGTCCTTGATGGCGAGCACGTAGACGATGTACATCAGCAGCTCGATGACGATCGAGGTGACCAGGGCGTAGAACATCGTCTTCGGGACGACGCGCCGCGCGTCCTTGGTCTCCTCGGCGACATCGGCACCGGACTCGACGCCGATCAGGCCGAAGAACGGTCCGAGCGCGGCGGCCAGCCAGGCCAGCATGTAGGAGTCCTTGTCGCCGGCCTCACCACCGGTGAACAGCACCGAGATCGGCTGGTGGTTCTCGGGTGCGGAGAACGCGATGATCGCGATCAGGGCAGTGGCGCCCACCGTGATGACGAGTTCCAGGCTGACACCGATGTTGTTGACCATGGTGGCGAAGCGGACACCGTAGATGTTGATCAGCACACACACCGCAACCACGCCGATGGCGAGCAGGATCTGGGCGCTCTGGCTCATGCTCCAGCCGAACAGTCCACCGAGGTAACCGGACAGGATGAACCCGACGCCGGTCATGCCGCAGACCCACCCCATGAGGGCGATGAACCCGGTGAACCAGGCGAGATCGGGTCCGTTGATGCGGCTGATCCACTGGTAGGAATAGCCGGCCAGCGGCAGCTTGGCGGTCAGGTCGGCGGCGATGAACGTCCACAGGGCGAACACCACGCCGGCGAGGAGCAGCGTCCACACGAACGGTGCGCCCGCGGTGAAATAACCGGCGCCGAAGCCTGTGAACACAGCCGTGGTCGCGCTGATGGTCGCGAAGCCGATCGCGAAGGACGCCAACGTTCCGACCGAGCGGTCGAGCTTCTGCTCGTAGCCGAGTTCGGCGAGCTTGGCGTCCTCGGTGTTGAGCGTGGACGGCGGTGAATCAGCGTGTCGTACGGGGGTATCGGTCACGGTCACTCCAGGTCATGCGTTGCCGGATAACGAGTGATGCCAGGAAAGCCGGATTGCGCGCACACCGGAAGTTCAATGTTTTGATCTACTCATAAGCTGCGTTTATCAGTCGTTGTCCACCGCCGTCAGAAGTAGGTCGCCGGTGCGTCCCGATGCTGCGCATCGCCGAAGTTCCAATGCTCCTGCACGTGCCTGACCAGCGCATCCGCCTGCGGACTCAGCCCCGCGGGGTTCCACGCCAGCGCCGTGTAGCTCGGCGGCCGATCTGTGATCGGCACGTAAACGATGCCGGGGCGGTCGTAGAACCGAGCCACCGACGAGGTGGTGAAGCTGATGCCGAGGCCGCGTGCGATGGACGTCGTCTCGGCCTCATATGTGGCGGCGACCGCGGCGATGGAAGGTGGGCGGTGCCCGCGCACGTCCATCGCCAACCAGTAGTCACGCCAGGTCCCCGCGGTCAGCGGTGCGCAGACGATCGGGTCGTCGAGCAGTTCGGTGATCGCGATCTCGGCGCGGTCGGCCAGCCTGTGGTCCCGCGGCAGGCATGCCATCCACGTCTCGGAGTCCAGGATCAACATGCGGTGGTCGGGGAGATCCACGGGCGGCCGAATGAGAGCGACGTCGGTGCTGCCGGTGGCCAGACCCGCCGTGGGATCGGCGAAGTCGAACTCGACGGGCGCAACGGTGATATCGGGGTATGCGGACTCGAAATGCCGCACCACCCGGAACAGGAGGTCGGCCCCGGTGCCGATGAGGTAGCCGAGGCGCAACCGACCCTGGCGCGTGCCGGAGAGGGTGACGAGGTTCTCGACGATGGCGTCCACTCCACCGAGGGCCTGCTGCACCTGGGGCAGCCAGGCGGCGCCGAGGTCGGTCAGCGCGACCTCGCGGGTGTTGCGGGTGAACAGCACGACGCCGAAGTGATTCTCCAGTGCCTTGATCGCCGTCGACAGCGCGGGCTGCGTGATGAACAGGCGCTCGGCGGCGCGTCGATAGTTGAGTTCCTCGCCGAGCACGGCGAAGTACCGCAACTGGCGCAGTGTCACCTCGGCGCTCGTGGGTCACCTCCCAGTGATTCCCCCGAATTCTGCACCACTGTAGCCATCTGGGTACAACTACGACGATGGTGCAGAACTCGACGGGGGAGGCGAGAGGCTACGGATCGCGCGGCAGGCCCAGCAGACGCTCGGCGATGATGTTGAGCTGCACCTCGGACGTGCCGCCGTAGATCGTCGTCGCACGGCCTGCCAGCAGGTACTCGGCCCACTTGCCGGAGGGCTGCTCCTTATCGCCGACCGCCGCGTCGGTGCCGAACGAGGACACCCCGAACTCGGCGTAGCCCTGGCCGGTCTTCATCGACAGCAGCTTGGAGATCGCGGCAGCGGGCATCGGGTCGCCACCGGCGAGCGTCAGCAGTGTCGAGCGCATGTTGAGCAGCTTGGCGGCATGGCCCTCGGCGATAAGCCGGCCCGCGTGGTTCTGCTCGATCTGGTCGAAGTGGCCCTCTTTGAGGAACTCGACGAACTGGTCGAGGCTGGCCAGGAACGGCGGCTCGCTGCTCCCGATCGACACCCTCTCGTTGGTCAGTGTGTTGCGGCTGACCTCCCATCCGCGGTCCACCTCGCCGAGCACCATGGAGTCGGGGACGAACACATCGTCGATGAAGACGGTGTTGAACATCGCGTTGCCGGTCAGCTCCCGCAGCGGCTTGACCTCGACGCCCTCGGCCTTCATATCGAGCAGGAAGTAGGTGATACCAGCGTGTTTCGGTGCGGACGGGTTGGTACGGGCCAGCAGCGCGCCCCACTGGCTGTACTGCGCGCCGGTGGTCCAGATCTTCTGTCCGGTGATGCGCCAGCCACCGTCGACCTTGGTCGCCTTGGTGGTCAGGCTGGCGAGGTCAGAGCCCGCGCCCGGCTCGGAGAACAGCTGGCACCAGATCATCTCGCCGCGGAATGTCGGCGGCAGGAAGCGCTGCTGCTGCTCGTCGGTGCCATACGCCACGATCGACGGGATGATCCAGGCGGCGATGCCCATCTGCGGCCGCTTGACCCGCCCGCTGGAGAACTCCTGCGCGATGATGATCTGCTCGATCGGGGCGGCCGCCCGGCCCCACGGCTTGGGCAGGTGCGGTTGCACCCAGCCGCCCTCGGCGATCGCGGTGGTGCGCTCCTGGCTCGGAATCTCCTTCAGCGCAGCCACTTCCGCACGGATCTCGGCGCGAAGCTTCTCGGTGTCGGGATCCAGGTCGATGTCGATCGAACGCATGCCTGTGCTCGTCGCGACGTCGACGACCTGCTGGGGGTAGTCGGCGGCGCGGCCGAAGCTGGCGGCCAGCACGATCGCGCGCCGGTAGAAGACGTTGGTGTCGTGCTCCCAGGTGAAGCCGATGCCACCGTGCACCTGGATGCAGTCCTGGGTGCAGTGCTGGGCCGCGACGGGCGCCAGCGTGGCGGCGACGGCGGCGGCGAACTCGTAGGCGCTGTCGGCGTTGCCGCCACTGAACTCGTCGATGGCGCGCGCCGCATCCCACACCGCGGCGGTGGCGCGCTCGGTCTCGGCGATCATCCCGGCACACTTGTGCTTGATGGCCTGGAACTGGCCGATGGGGCGCCCGAACTGCTCGCGAATCTTGGCGTACTCGGCGGCGGTGTCGGTGGCCCACCGGGCGATGCCGACACATTCGGCCGACAGCAGCGTCGACATCAGGGCGCGCGCCTGGACGCGGCTGAGGTTGGACAGCACGCGGTCGTCGCCGACCTCAACGGCGTCGGCCTGCACGTGCGCGAGCGGGCGCAGCGGGTCGACGCTCTCAACGGGTTCGATGCCGACCTGGTCGGCGTCGAGCAGCAGCCACTCCTCGCCACCGTCGATCGCGACGGGCAGCACCAGCAGGGATGCCTGCGCGGCGGCAGGCACGGCCCGCACCTCGCCGCGGATGATCAGGCTCTCGCCCTGGCGGGTGGCGGTCAGGCCGGAGTCAATGGCGTAGGCGGCGATGACCTCGCCGGAGGCCAGCCCCTCGAGGCGCTTGTCTTGCGCGTCGTTGGCCGAGATCAGTGCGCTCGCGATGGCCGACGGCACGAACGGACCCGGGACGGCGCCGTAGCCGAACTCGGCGAGCACGATGGCGAGTTCGAGGATGCCGAAGCCCTGGCCGCCGACGGCCTCGGACAGGTGGACACCCTGCAGACCCTGCTCGGCGGCGGCGGACCAGAACGAGGGCGGATTGGCGATGGGCGTCTCCAACGCCTCGTGCAGCACCTCAGACGGTGCCACTCGTTCGATGAACGAACGTACCGATTCGGCCAGGTCAGTGTGCTCGGACAGGATTGCGATGGGCATTCATTGCCTCCTCTATTAACCGGTCGGTTGGGAACGAGGGTACTCGGGCGCTCAGGCGCGGCGGACAGGATGGTCGTTAACCAGGTTCACCAAGTCGCGGCCATCGCGCAGGCGGGCGCAGTTGTCGACCGCCTCGGCCAGGTAACGCCGCATCGTGTCGGCGGTGTACCAGGCGACGTGTGGCGTCGCCACCACGTTGGGCAGCGCGAGAAGCGGGTTGTCGGCGCAGACCGGTTCCTCGGTGAAGACATCGAGGCCCGCGGCGGCGATCCGATTGCCGGCAAGTGCGTCCAGCAGTGCCTGCTCATCGACGATCGGCCCGCGTGATGTGTTGACCAGCACGGCGTCTGGCTTCATGGCGGTCAGCGCGTCCACGCCGATCAGCCCCTCGGTCTGATCGGTCAGGGGCAGGTGCAGCGAGACGATGTCGCTTTCGGCGAGCAGCTCGCGAACCGGTCGCCACCCGGGTTGCCCGTCATCGCGCGTGCTGGTGTGCAGGACGTCGGCGCCCATGGCCGTCACGATCGTCTCCACCCGCTTGGCGACGTTGCCGTAGCCGACGAGGCCGACGGTGCAGCTGCCGATATCGCGCACCGTCTCACCCAGCGTGGGGTCCGAGGGCCAGCCGCGGCCCTCGCGGGTGCGGCGGTCGAGCTCGGGTAGCCGACGCAGCGCCGCGAGCATGAGAAGCACGGCGCCCTCGGCGACCGACGGCGCGTTGGCGCCGGGCATGTTGGCCACCGCGATGCCGTTGCGCGTGGCGGTGTCGACGTCGATGGTGTTGACGCCCGCGCCCAGTTTGTGGATCAGCTTGCATCGCGCGGCGCGCTCGACGTCCGAGCCCGAGAGGGGGCGTAGGACGTGCCAGATCACCTCGGCCTCGGGTAGCTCGCGATAGAAGGTGTCATCGTCGTCCTCGGCGCAGAACCGGACGTCGATCCAATCAGACTGCGGTGCAATGTACTCAAGCACCCGCTCACCCGGGGTGAAGTGGGCCAGTACTCTCAGTGCCACCGTTTTGCGATCCATTTGGCGATGAAGTCGGCCTGCTCGCTGCGTGCACCCGGTGTGGTGAAGTAGTGGTCGGAGTCGATGGCGTGCAACGCCTTGTCCGTACTCGCCAGCGCGTCGTGAATGCGTTGTGCGTCGGAGGGGTACACGCCGGTGTCCTGTTCGGCGTTGATGACGAGCGCGGGGCTCTTGATGCGCGCGAGGTGCGGTTCGGCGCGCGTCTGGGCGTGTCGAAGGCTCCACATTCCCAGCCAGCCCCGCAGAGTGCAGGCCCCGGCGATACCGTGCGCCGAGCGGTTGGCCTTCGCGGGTTCTCCGGCGTAGCACGAATTGGGCGGACGCTTGGTGGGCTCGAGGGTGGGATCCACCATGCGGGGGTCGGCCCAGGTGCGGTGCACGGTGAAGGGGCGATCCGAGAAGCCAGCCGCACGTACGCGTTTGAGTTCGGTCTCGACCCAGTCGGTGATGGCGTGGTTGCGCGCGATCTGCGCGGTGCGGTAGCGGTCGACGAACTCGGCCGAGTAGGGGGGACCGTTGCGCTTGGCGAACAGGTCGAGTTCGGGATCGGTTGCGACCGGATCGGCCTCGTCGACGACGGCGCCGTCCATCCACGCCGTGAGGACCTCGGGTCTGCCCGGATGTGCCGCGCTCGCCACATAGCCGTCCGCGGGCAGGAGCTCTGTCAGTCCCGCGGCCGGTCGCATACCGCTCAGCGGTACGACGTGGGGGTCGACGGCCTGCGCCTGGTACGCGGCCATCAGGGAGCCGCCGCCAGAGTTGCCCAGAAGCACAACGGTTTCCACCCCGGCGACCTCGCGGAGCCAGCGCACGCCCACGCCGATGTCGACCAGCGCGTGGTCGAGCAGGAAGCTGCTCTCGAAGCCGCGGAACCGGGTGTTCCAGCCGAGGAAGCCGATCCCGCGGGTGGCCATGTAGTCCGCGAGATAGTGCTCGGAGAAGTCGATCTGATAGTGGGTGGCAATCATGGCCACCTTCGGCTTTCGGCCCACGCCGCGGTAGTAGATGCCCTGGCAGGGATGTCCACCCGAGCCGGCCCGGCGGGCCGACGGCGAGTCGACCCCGATGAAGTCCCGTGTGACGCCGGGCGTCACCCCCGATGTCTTTGTCATCTATCCATGTCCCCCTGGTAGTGGCTGGTCCCCTTGTAGTGGCTGGTTCCCTTGTAATAGATAGTCCGGTAGAAGACGTTCGCCAGCGTGGTGATGCAGGCTTCGTCATCGACTTTGGCGGCGCCATCGCCACTGAGTTGTGTGTAGCAGAACTGGTTCAACATCGACACCAGAGCGACGGCTACGAGGTGGGCGTCGTCGTCGCGGCAGAAGCCCTGCTGCTGAGCGCTGTGCACCATCGAGGTGACGAGACTTATCGGCAGTTCGCAGATCTCGGCCCAGTACTGGGCGAAGTCGTCGCTGACCATCGCCAGTTGCGACACGCTGATGCTCTCGGCAAGGCGGTGTCGGTACGTGTGCCAGTGCGCGGCGGCCGCCCGGTGCGCCCGCTCCCGGTTGCTCAGGTCGGGCTCGGCGGCGGAGCGGGCGCGGTCGCGGGCCTCGTCGCGGAAGCGGACCGCCCATTCGCGGACCATCGCCTCCTTGGAGTCGTAGTAGTTGTAGAACGATGCCGTGGAGCGGCCCGCCTCGGTGGCGATGTCGGCGATGGTGGTGGCGAGGATCCCCTTGCGCGCGATGACTGTTCGCGCGGCCGCGTCGATCGCAGCCTGCGTCTGCCGCCCGCGGATCGTGGGCAGCTGTTCGCGGGGTGTGACGGTCAAGGGCGGCCTTCCCAAATCCATTGATCGCATCTGAATCTGATGTTAGATTCAGATTCTGATCTTGACCAGACCTCAGGGCCCATCGAGGAGGCGCGCGATGATCAAGCCGGCCAATCCCAACGCCGAGTTCGAGTTCGGCGGCATCAACCATGTGGCCATGGTGTGTGCCGATATGAGCAAGACCGTCGACTTCTACTCGGGCATCCTCGGCATGCCGCTGGTCAAGTCGCTCGATCTCCCGAACGGTATGGGACAGCACTTCTTCTTCGATGCGGGCAACGGCGACTGCGTCGCCTTCTTCTGGTTCGCCGAGGCACCGGACGGGGTGCCGGGCGTGACCGCGCCCGCTGCCATCCCCGGTATCGGCGAGATCGTCAGCGCCGTTGGGTCGCTCAACCACCTCGCCTTCCACGTCCCGGCCGAGAAGTTCGACGAGTATCGGCAGCGGCTCAAGGACAAGGGCGTTCGGGTCGGCCCCATCCTCAACCACGATGAGAGCCCCATGCAGGTCTCGGCGACGCTGCACCCCGGTGTGTACGTGCGGTCGTTCTACTTCCAGGATCCGGACGGCATCACCCTCGAGTTCGCCTGCTGGACCAAGGAGTTCACCCCTGCGGACACCACGACGGTGCCGCGCACGCAGGCCGACCGCCGGCCACCTGTGGCCGCGAACTGAGACCTAGCCGTGCAGGCGCGGATCGGTGAACGCGTCGAGGATCGCGGCGAGCTGATCGATCAGCTCCTCGGGCTCCAGCGTGAAGTCACCCGCGAGCCAGGCGCTGATGGTCTGGCCCACACCGCCGACGGCAAAGTGCGCTGTCGCCATTCCCTTCTGGCTGGTCCGCTCCGCGCGGTTGATGTGCAGTGCGGTGCCGATCTCATGGCTGTAGAGCGTCGCCAGCAGCACGCCTGACTCCGCGCGCTTGGCCGCCACGACGGCGTTGGACAGCTGGGCACTAAACAGCAGTCGGCCGATCCGGGCGTCGGCGGCGATGGTGTGGACGATATTGGCCATACCGGCCCGGTTCTGTTCGGCGGCCGGAGCGGCGGCGACGGCGGCCTGCGTCGTCGCCGCGAGTTCGGCGATCACGGTGTCGAACACCGCGCCGACGAATTGATCCTTGTCGGTGAAGGCCTCATAGAAGTAGCGCGTCGCGACACCGGCCTGCCTGCACGCCGCGCGCACCGTCAGCTCGGGGAGTGCGCCGTTCTCCGCCGGAGCGCCGAGCAGGTCGAGGCCGGCCTCGATGAACTGCCGTCGGCGGTCGGCGAGACGCTGTGCCGCCTCGACGCCCCGATAGGGCCGGACTTGAGCCATCGCTCCATCTTGACACCCGCCGACTCCGCGCTGCAATATCAGGAAACACGCGTTCTCACATTCAGGGTGAAGGAGTCGGCCAATGACGGTCAGCGATAGCCATGTCGAACGTGCGGTCAGCGCACCGGCCAGGACCCGCACCCCCCGTGCCCGTCGCCGCGGCGCGACATTCGAGGACGGCCTCATGGGAGTGGCACTGTTGGCCGGCCCGGCGAACGTCATCATGCAGCTGGCCAGGCCCGGTGTCGGCTACGGCGTGAAGGAGAGCCGCGTCGAGAGCGGTCGTGTCGACCGGCATCCGATCAAGCGGGCCCGCACGACGTTCACCTATCTCGCGGTGGCCGCCAAGGGCAACGATGCGCAGAAGGCCGCCTACCGCCGCGCGGTCAACAAGGCGCATGCGCAGGTGTACTCCACCGATGAGAGCCCGGTGAGCTACAACGCCTTCGACAAGGACCTGCAGATGTGGGTCGCCGCGTGTCTCTACAAGGGTGGTGTCGACGTCTACCGGCTCTTCATCGGCGAGTTCGATGAGCAGACGGCCGACCAGCACTACGTCGAGGGGATGAGCCTTGGCACGACGCTGCAGGTGCCGCCGGAGATGTGGCCGGCCGACAGGGCCGCGTTCGACGAGTACTGGCAGCGCTCGCTGGAGCAGGTGCACATCGACGATGCGGTGCGCGACTACCTGTACCCGATCGCCGCCAACCGCATGCGCGGCGTGAAACTGCCTGGCGCACTGCAGCGCAAGTCGGACGAGTTCGCGTTGCTCATCACCACGGGCTTCCTGCCGCAGCGGTTCCGTGACGAGATGCGGCTGCCCTGGGATGACGAGCGGCAGCGCCGGTTCGACCGTGTAATCAGGGTGCTGAGCACCGTGAACCACATGCTGCCCAGCTTTGTCCGTCAGTTCCCGTTCAACGTCTTGCTCAAGGACCTGGATCGCCGCGTACGACAGGGCAAACCGCTGGTCTGACGCTGTCAGGTTGCACGCGTAATCTCGCGGCCATGCGACCTGAGGAGAACGAACGCGACACCTGGGACATCACGACGAGCGTGGGGTCGACGGCTTTGTTCGTCGCCGCCGCACGGGCACTCGAGGCGCAGAAGGAGCGGCCACTCTCGCTCGACCCGTATGCCGAGGTCTTCTGTCGCGCCGTCGGTGGGGAGTGGGCCGACCTCCTCGACGGAAACGCGCCCGAGCACAAGCTGATGAGCGACTTCGGTGGGCACTTCGTGTCGTTCCAAGCGGCGCGCACCAAGTACTTCGACGAGTACTTCGACGCGGCATCGGAAGCGGGCGTGCGTCAGATCGTCCTGCTGGCTGCGGGCCTCGACTCACGCGCGTACCGCCTGCCGTGGCCCGACGGCACCGTGGTGTACGAACTGGACCAGCCGCAGGTGCTCGAGTTCAAGCGCAAAGCGCTGGATCGGCACGGCGATAGCCCGATGGCAGAACGTCGCGAGGTGGCCATCGATCTTCGCGACGACTGGCCTGGCGCGCTGCGGGCGGCCGGCTTCGACCCGTCCCGGCCGTCGGCCTGGATCGCGGAGGGGTTGCTCATCTACCTGCCCGCCAAGGCGCAGGAGCAACTGTTCAGCGGAATTGACGAACTGGCCGATTCGGGCAGCTGGGTTGCCGTGGAGGAGGGTGCCCCGATGCCTGCTGAGATATTCGCAGCAAAGCAGGCTGAGGAACGCGACGGCGGTGCGGAGGGGACGTTCTTCACCCTGGTCTACAACGAGCAGCACGCCCCCGCTGAGCGGTGGTTCGGCGACCGCGGCTGGACCGCCGAAGCGACGCCCCTACCTGCTTATCTCGAAGAAGTCGGCCGCCCCATCCCGCTGGATGATCAGGAGGCAGGCCCGATGGCGGGCTCGATCAGTCTGGTGCGCGCGACGAAGCGGTGAGCTGGGTCACCTGAGCAAAGAGGACCGTGCATCTCGACAGTTAAGTTATGCAATGCTAACTTCGCGGGGTTAGCTTAGGCATACATAAGGAGATGTCGGGGGCGTGTTGCTTCCGTGAGGCATATGGGTAGTGACACTCTTGCGGGAGCGCGGATAGACCGCGAAGTTCTGAGTCGATTCGCCACGGGTTGTCTGGCACTCGGTCTGACCGTTCACGAACGTCGGCGACCCGCCGATATCGCGGCGGCACACACCGGGTTCGTCGAGTTGACCCGCATCGCACACGAGCACTGCGACGCCTGGACCGGTCTTGCGGCCGCAGGTGACACCAGTGCCCGTGTCATCGAGTCGGTGTGGCGCACGGTCGGCACCGCCGGCATGCTGCAACGCCAACTCGAGATGGCGCCGGGCGACCTCGGATTCGACTACGACACAGGGCTCTATCTGCAGTTCCGCGCCACCACGTCCGACGACTTCCAGCTGTCCTACGCGGCAACGCTGTCCGCCGCCGGAGACCACGCCGAGGCCGACCTCCTGGTCGAGCAGCTGATCGGCCGTCGGCCCAGCTGGCTCAACGCCCGGTGGGTGCGGGTCGCGATGTGTTACCGCACCGAGCGGTGGCAGGACGTCGTGCGGCTACTGACCCCGGTGGTCAACGACCCGAAGCTCGACGAGACCTACGCGCACGCTGCGCGTATCGCGCTGGGTACCGCGCTGGCCCGGCTTGGCATGTTCGCTCCCGCGCTGTCCTACCTGGAGGAGTCCACCGGGCCGGTCAAGGTCGCCGTCGTTGACGGCACACTGGCCAAGGCTCTGTGCCTGCGCGCGCAGGGCGAGGATCTCGACGCCACCGACACCCTGGCCGAGCTCTACGCCGCAAACCCCGAGCACGAGCAGGTCGAGCAGGCCCTATTGGACACGTCCTACGGCATCGTGCCCACCACCGCCGCCCGCATCGATGCGCGCACCGACCCGTGGGATCCCGAGACCGAGCCGGGCGAGACCGATTTCGTCGATCCCGGCGCCAAGGAGCGCAAGGCCCACCTGCTGATCGAGGCCGAGGCCGAACTCGCGGAGTTCATCGGCCTCGAAGAGGTCAAGTACCAGGTGGCCAGGCTGAAGTCCTCAGTGGCGATGGCCATCCGCCGCCAGGAACGCGGCCTGACCGTCGCGCAGCGGACCAACCACCTGGTGTTCGCCGGCCCACCGGGAACCGGCAAGACCACCATCGCGCGTGTCGTCGCGAAGATCTACTGCGGCCTGGGCATCCTCAAGAAGGAGACCGTCCGCGAGGTCCACCGCGCCGACCTCATCGGCCAGCACATCGGCGAGACCGAGGCCAAGACCAACGCCATCATCGACAGCGCACTGGACGGCGTGCTGTTCCTCGACGAGGCCTACGCCCTGGTGTCCACCGGAGCCAAGAACGACTTCGGCCTGGTTGCCATCGACACACTCCTGGCACGCATGGAGAACGACCGCAACCGGCTGGTCGTCATCGTGGCCGGTTACCGCGCCGACCTCGACAACTTCCTCGACACCAACGAAGGCCTGCGGTCCCGCTTCACCCGCAGTATCGACTTCCCGTCCTACTCGTCGCATGAACTGGTCGAGATCGCGATGAGGATGGCCGAGAAGCGCGACAGCATCTTCGAGAAGGCAGCACTGACACACATGGAGAGCCTGTTCGGCCATCTCGCGACGGCGACCACGCCGGACGCAGCCGGGGTGGCCCGGCGCAGCCTGGACATCGCGGGCAACGGCCGTTTCGTTCGTAACCTCGTCGAACGCTCCGAGGAGGAGCGTGAGTACCGGCTCGATCACTCCGACGTCGAAGAGTTCACCGACGACGAGTTGATGACGATCATCGACCAGGACGTGAACAACTCCGCCATTCCGCTGCTGCGCGGCCTTGGCCTGGCGGTGCCCGAATGAGCACCCCGGAGAATCCGGACCGTCGGACGTTCACATCCCGCACACCGGCCAACGACAACCCCGAGCGGGTGGAGTACCGACGCGGCTTCGTCACGCGGCATCAGGTGTCGGGCTGGCGATTCATCATGCGGCGCATCGCATCTGGGGTCGCCCTGCACGACACCCGCATGCTCGTCGACCCGTTGCGCACCCAGTCGCGCTCGGTGCTCGTCGGCGCACTGGTGCTCATCACCGGTGTGATCGGATGCTTCATCTTCTCGCTGATCCGGCCCGCGGGCGTGGCAGGCGACAGCGCCATCCTGGCCGACCGCGAGACCTCGGCGCTCTACGTGCGTCTCGGTGAGCAGCTGCACCCCGTGCTGAACCTGACCTCTGCGCGCCTGATCGCCAACCGCGCCGAGAACCCGACCACCGTGAAGAGCAGCGAGCTGGACAAGTTCGCCCGCGGGAACCTGGTGGGCATCCCCGGAGCACCGGAACGCATGGTGCAGAACAGCGCTCGCAACGCCGACTGGACGGTGTGTGACGCCGCGTCCGGCGCGTCTGCCGGTGTCACGGTCATCGCGGGCCCGGTCGAGACTGGTGGCGAACGCGCATCGGTGCTTCCTGACTCCGGCGCCGTGCTGGTCCGCAATGACGCGGGCACCTGGCTGCTGTGGGACGGACGACGCAGCCTGGTCGACCTCAACGACCGCGCCGTCACCGGCGCGCTGGGGCTGAACTCCGAACTGCCGCAACCGCGTGCCGTCGCACCCGGTCTGTTCAACGCGGTGCCCGAGGGTCCCGCGCTCACGCCTCCGGTCATCGTCGGTGCGGGCGAGCAGCCGGCCTTCGATCTGCCGGTGTCCGCGCCGGTGGGATCGGTTGTCACGGCGTTCGACACCGATAACACGCTGCGGCACTATGCAGTCCTGATGGACGGCCTTCAGCCCGTCTCCCCGGTGGTGGCCGCAATCCTGCGCAACACCAACTCGTTTGGGCTGAGCCAGGCGCCGCAGATCGGCGCCGATGACGTGGCACGCCTGCCGGTGGCCCAGGCCATCGACGTCGACGCGTTCCCGAGTGAGCCGATCACCATCGTCGACGCCGGGTCCGCTCCGCTGACCTGCGCGCACTGGTCCCATCCCGTCGACGCCACCGGTGGCACGCTGCAACTGCTCTCGGGCGCAGCACTTCCGGTCGCCGACGGCCTGCGTGCCGTGCAACTCGTCGGCGGCGGCGCCGGTGTGACCGCCAACCGCGTGATCCTGGCGCCGGGCACCGGGTTCCTGGTGCAGACCGTTGGCCAGGATGTGCGTCAGCAGCCCGCGTCCCCGGCGGCGGGATCGCTGTTCTGGGTCAGCGACACCGGCGTGCGCTATGGCATCGACCAGGACGGCGATCAGAACACCGTTGCCGCACTTGGTCTCACACCGCCAGCCCTGCCCATCCCGTGGGCGATGCTGAGCCAGTTCGCCGCAGGGCCGACGCTGTCACGTGGTGACGCGCTGCTCGCGCACGACGGACTGGCCCCCGATCCCCGTCCCGCAGTTTTGAGAGAGGCGCCGTGACCAAGCGAGAAGCGGAGCGGTATCGCGCATGAGTAGGCTGATCTTCGAGGCCCGCCGCCGCATTCCGGTGCCGGCCACCCGCAAGGGCACCATTGCCATCGAGCCACCTCCGGAACTGCCGCGGGTGATTCCCCCGTCGCTGCTCCGGCGCGTGCTGCCGTACCTGATTGTCATCCTCATCGTTGGCATGATCGTCGCGCTCTTCGCGACGGGTATGCGCCTCATCTCGCCGACGATGCTGTTCTTCCCGTTCGTGCTGCTGCTCGCTGCCACCGCGATGTACCGCGGCACCGACGGCAAGGTGCGGACCGAGGAGGTCGACGCCGAGCGCGCCGACTACCTGCGCTACCTCACGGTGGTGCGGGACAACGTGCGCGCACACGCAGCCGAACAGCGGGCCGCACTCGAGTGGTCGCACCCCGACCCCGCACTGCTGGCCGAGGTGCCCGGAACCCGGCGGCAGTGGGAACGCGATCCCCACGACCCCGACTTCCTGGTGCTGCGCGCCGGCCTGCACGACGCGCCGCTGAGCGCGACGATGCGGGTGAAGGACGCTGCCGACGAGATCGACCTGGAGCCGGTGTCGCACACCGCATTACGCAGCCTTCTCGAGGTGCAGCGCACCGTTCGAGCCGTCCCCACCGGCATCGAACTGCCCAAGGTCTCCCGGATCACCGTGCTCGGTGACGCCGACGAGGTTCGCGGCGCGCTACGGGCGTGGGTCGCGCAGGCGGCCGCATGGCACGATCCTGCCGTGCTCGGCGTCGCGCTGGCGACCCCCGATCTCGAGGACGATGCCTGGTCATGGTTGAAGTGGTTGCCGCATAACGATGTCCCTGGACAGGTCGACGGCGTCGGCCCGGCCCGTTACCTGGCCGCCAGCGTCACCCGACTGAACGATGTGCTGGCGCCCGCACTGGACGACCGCGAGACCTTTGGGTCCGACGACGCGGCCTCGGCCAACAAGCACCTGCTGATCATCGTTGACGACCCGGATGCCGACCCTGAGATTCTGGTGCCCAGGTCGGGTCTGGCCGGTGTCACCATCGTGCACAGGACCACCGAGGAGCCGCACCGCGAGCAGTACGCGGACCCCGAGCGTCCCATCCTGCGGGTCAGCGGTGGACGCATCGAGCGCTGGCAGTCGGGCGGATGGCAGACCTACGTCGAAGCCGCCGATCAGCTCGGCACGGCTGACGCACAGCATTTCGCGCGCCGGCTGTCTCGGTGGGACTCCAACCCCCGCCACGCCAGGAGTAATAGCGCGGGCCTCGCGACATTCACCACATTGCTCGGGATCCCTGATGCCGCAGCGCTGGACGTGGCTGACCTGTGGGCGCCGCGCAGCAGGCACGATGAGCTGCGGGTGCCGATCGGTGTCACGCCCTCGGGTGAACCGCTGATCTTCGACCTGAAGGACGAGGCCGAGGGCGGTATGGGTCCGCACGGCCTGATGATCGGTATGACCGGCTCGGGCAAGTCGCAGACGTTGATGTCGATTCTGTTGGCGCTGTTGACCACTCACTCGGCGGAACGCCTGATCGTCATCTACGCCGACTTCAAGGGCGAGGCGGGCGCGGACATCTTCCGCAACTTCCCGCAGGTCGTCGCCGTGATCTCCAACATGGCCGAGAAGAAGTCCCTGGCCGACCGGTTCGCCGACACGCTTCGTGGTGAGGTGGCTCGCCGCGAGCAGATCCTGATGGAGGCCGGCCGACGGGTGCAGGGCAGCGCCTTCAACTCCGTGCTGGAGTACGAGGCCGCGATCGACGCGGGGCATGACCTGCCGCCGATGCCGACGCTGCTGGTGGTGGCCGACGAGTTCTCGCTCATGCTGGCCGACCACCCCGAGTACGCCGAGCTGTTCGACTACGTTGCGCGCAAGGGGCGTTCGTTCCGCATCCACATCCTGTTCGCGTCCCAGACGCTGGATGTCGGGCGGATCAAGGACATCGACAAGAACACCTCCTACCGGATCGGTCTGAAGGTGGCCAGCCCCAGTATCAGCCGCCAGATCATCGGTGTGGAGGACGCCTTCCACCTCGAATCCGGACCGGATCACAAGGGTGAGGGTTTCCTGGTGCCGACGCCGGGCGCCATGCCGCAGAAGTTCCGCAGCACCTACGTCGACGGCATCTACGATCCGCCGCGCACCCCCACATCGGTTGTGGTGTCCGCTGTTCCGACACCGCAGCCGTTCACCGCCGGCCATGCCGAGGCCGCCCCCGACACGATCGTGGTCACCGGTGGCGGAGACCACGACGCATTGCCGCCGCGCAAGCTCGTCGCGACCGTCGGCGATCAGCTGGCGCACTACGGCCCCAAGGCGCCGCCACTGTGGCTGCCGCCGCTCGATGAGCCCATCGCGCTCACCGAACTGCTGCACCGCGCCGGTGTGCCGGAACGTGAGTGGCGCTGGCCGCTCGGTGAGATCGACCGGCCGTTCCAGATGCGCCGTGACCCACTGGTGTTCGACGCCACGTCGGCGGGTGCCAATGTGCTGATCCACGGTGGACCCAAATCGGGCAAGACCACCGCGCTGCAGACGTTCATCCTGTCGGCGGCCGCGCTGCACTCGCCGCGTGACGTGACGTTCTACTGCCTGGACTACGGCGGCGGCCAACTTCGTGAGATGGCCGATCTGGCGCATGTCGGAAGCGTGGCCTCACCGCTGGAACCCGAGCGCATCCGCAGGACGTTCGGCGAGCTGGAACAGCTGCTCCGCGCCCGCCAGGCCCGTGCCGTCAATGGCAATGGGGCTGGGGCCGGCAACGGCAATGACGGCGACGGCTACGGCGAGGTGTTCCTCGTCATCGACAACCTGTACGCGTTCAGCAGGGACAACACCGACACCTTCAACACGCGTAATCCGTTGTTGGCCAGGGTCACCGAGCTGGCCAACACGGGCCTGTCGTACGGCATCCACGTCGTGATCACCACGCCCAACTGGCTCGAGGTCCCGCTGGCCATGCGTGACGGCCTTGGGTTGCGGCTCGAGCTCAAGCTGTCGGACTCCCAGGACAGCAACGTCCGTGTCGTCGGGGCCCTGCGCCGAGCGGCCGACGGCGTGCCTGCCGACCAGCCGGGCCGGGGCCTCACCATGGCCGCCGAGCACTTCCTGTTCGCCAAGCCTGCGCTGGAGACCATCGGAATGGTCAACTCGCGCTACCCGGGCCTGTCCGCACCGCGGGTGCGGCTGCTACCCGCGGATCTCGCGCCGGAGACCCTCGGGCCGCTGTACTCGCCGCCGGAGCGGATCGTCATCGGCCAGCGCGAGCAGGACCTGGCGCCGGTGTCGGTCGACTTCGCGGAGAACCCGTTGCTGATGGTGTTCGGCGACTCCAAGTCCGGCAAGACGACGCTGCTGCGTCACCTGATTCGGACCATCCGGGTGAACTCCAGCCCGGACCGCGTCGCGTTCACGGTGATCGACCGCAGGCTGCACCTCGTCGACGAACCGTTGTTCCCCGACAACGAGTACACGCCCAACATCGACCGCGTCACACCTGCGATGCTGGGGCTGGCCGCACTGCTCGAGAAGCGTCGGCCGCCGGGCGGACTCACTGCGGCGCAGCTCAGCGGCTGGACGTATGAGGGGCACACGCATTACCTGATCATCGACGATCTCGATCAGATCCCCGACGCGCCAGCGGTCAGCGGTCCCTATGTGGGACAGCGTCCGTGGACGGGCCTCATCGGTCTGCTGTCTCAAGCCGCTGAACTCGGATTGCGCGTCATCGTCACCGCTCGCGCCACGGGTTCTGCTCACGCCATCATGACGGCACCTTTGCTGAGAAGGCTCAACGAACTGCAGGCGACAACGGTCATGCTGTCGGGCAGCCCGCAGGACAGCGGGAAGATCCGAGGGCACCGATTCGGTCGTCTGCCGGCAGGACGCGGGATTCTGCTCGACGATGGTGACGAGGCAACGTTCGTTCAACTGGTGAATCCGTTCGCCAACGAGGCGGCACCCACTAACCGAGGAAGGGAGTTCAGCTGATGACTCTGCGCGTGGTTCCCGAAGGTCTCACCGCGGCAAGTGCCCAGGTGGAGGCGCTGACGGCAAAGCTCGCCGCCGCGCATGCGGCGGCGGCACCCCTGATCTCGGCGGTGCTGGCACCCGCGGCGGACCCGGTCTCGCTGCAGACCGCCGCGGCGTTCAGCGCCCACGGCAGTGCGCACAACGCCATCGCGGCCCAGGGCGCGGAAGAGCTCGGCCGCGCGGGTATCGGCGTCGGCGAGTCCGGCACGAGTTACGCGACGGGTGATGCCATGGCTGCCTCGTCCTACCTCATCGCAGGTAGCTGACCGATCATGACCGCCCCCGTCTGGATGGCGCTACCGCCCGAGGTGCATTCGGGGCTGCTCAGCAGCGGCCCTGGCCCCGGGCCGTTGCTCGCTGCCGCGGGGGCGTGGCAGGCCCTTAGCGTCGAGTACTCCACGGCGGCGGCCGAACTGACCGCGCTGCTGGCGGGGGTGCAGTCCGGCGCCTGGGAGGGGCCCAGCGCCGAGCAGTACATCGCGTCCCACGCGCCCTATCTGGCGTGGCTGGCCCAGGCCAGTGCCAACAGTGCGGCCGCCGCGGTGCAGCACGAGACCGCGGCTGCCTCCTACACGACCGCCCTGGCGATGATGCCGACGCTGCCGGAGTTGGCGCTCAACCACGCCACGCACGGGGTGCTGCTGGCCACCAACTTCCTTGGCCTCAACACGATTCCGATCGCGTTGAATGAAGCCGACTACGTGCGGATGTGGATTCAGGCGGCCACCACCATGGCCACCTATCAGGCCGTGGCGGGGGCATCGGTGGCCGCGACGCCGATGATGGCGCCCGCCCCCATGCTGCTGGCCCCGGGGGTCGGTGAGGCCGGCTCGTCAGCGGCCAGCGCCCAGCAGGTCATGGCGCAGGCGCAGGGAGGAGATGCCGGTGCCGCGCTGAACAACTCGGACATCCTCTCGCAGCTGCTGAAGTTCATCCAGCAGATCCTTCAGACCTACACCGACTTCACCAACTCGCTGATGCAGCCGATTATCGAGTTCTTCCAGGATCCGATCGGCAACACCGTCAACCTGATCACCGGGCTGCTCACCAACCCGGGACCGACGCTCGTCCAGTACGGGCCGTTCCTGTTGGCTCTCGCCTACCAGGCGATCTCGTGGGTGGGCGCGCTATCGACCTACCCGCAACTTCTACTGCAGCCCCTGTTGGCGATAGGCCTGGGTATCGCGGTGCCCTACCTGCGGCAGATCATGGATCTGCTGAACTTCCCGCCGTACGTCCCCGCCGAGGCCGCCGTCCCCGCGCAGGCGCCGGCACCGAGAGTCGATGTGCAGAGCCAGATGCCGGTGGCGCCGGTCGCGCCGACCGTGCCTGGCCCGGCGCCGACCTCGGTGACCTCGGTGGCCGGCGGCACCGCCCCCGGTGTGGGATCTGCGGTGGCCGCCGCGGCACCTGCGGTGCCCTACATCGTTCCCGGTGGGGACCCCGGACCCGGTGCCTCGCCGACGCTTCGTGAGGGCACCGGTGCGAAGGCGCCTGCCTCGGACATAGCGGCGTCGGCTGTCGCGGCTGCCGCGGCGTCGTCGTTGGCCAAGCGCAAGGCACGCCGCAAGCGTGGGGCCTCGGTGAAGGAGCGCGGTTACGCCGATGCGTACATGGACTATGAACCCGAACCCGATGCGCCGGAGCCCGCACCCCGGCCCGAACCGCGTGTGTCCGCGTCATCGCGCGGTGCGGGGGCGATGGGGTTCGGGGGCACTCTCGGTACGCAGGACGCCGACCAGTCGGCGGCCGCGGGTCTGACCCAGCTGCCCGAGGACCCCTATGGCGGCGGCCCGGTCGACCCGATGCTTCCGGGCAACTGGGATCCGAAGGGGGGATCACGCAGCTGAACACAACCGCGCATCTGAACACAACAGGGCCACAACGCAACTGCACGTCACCTGAAACACAATCCACGATCCGAAAGGAACCAGCATGAGCCTCCTTGATGCTCACATCCCCCAACTCATCGCCTCGGAGGGCGCGTTCGCCGCGAAGGCCGGTCTGATGCGCAGCACCATCGCCCAGGCCGAGCAGGCGGCCCAGGCGTCGCAGGCCTTCCACATGGGTGAGTCGGCAGCCGCGTTCCAGGCCGCGCACGCACGCTTCATCGAGGTGTCGGCACGCGTGAACGCGCTGCTCGACGTCGCGCAGGCCAACATTGGTGACGCCGCCTCCACCTACGTCGCCGAGGATGCCGCCGCGTCCAGCAGCTACACCGCCATCTGAACCGCCGAGCAGAGCTGAAGGGAATATCTGATGTCTCAGATCATGTACAACTACCCGGCGATGATGGCACTGTCCGCCGAGATGAACTCCTACTCGGGTGCGCTGCACGCTGTGGGAGCCGATGTCGCGAGCGAGCAGGCGGCACTGTCCGCGGGCTGGCAGGGTGACACCGGGATGTCCTACCAGGCATGGCAGGCCCAGTGGAACACCTCGCTCGAGGAACTGGTCCGTGCCTACCGGGCGATGGCCAGCACCCACGAGATGAACACCATGTCGATGAGCGCACGTGACGCGGCCCAGGGCGCCAAGTGGGTCGGCGCCTGATGAGCAGTGGGCGTTAACGCGGTCGAGCTGACCGTCGAGCAGGCCTGGTTCATCGCGGAATCGGTTGGTGCCGGGAGCTTTCCGTGGGTGCTTGCCATCACGCCGCCGTATGCCGACCCGTCCGAGCGCGCAGTGTTCGAGGCGGATCGCCGTGCCGAGCTGAGCGAGCTGGGTGTGCTGGTCGGCGACGGCGTCATCCCGCCGGTCGCCCGGTGGGTCACGACGGCATGCCGTGCGCGGCGCTGGCTCGAGCTGCGATTTGTGTCCGCGCGCGGAGACGTGCTGCGTGGCTTGGTCGCTCGGCGTGACGGCCGCACGGTGGTGGCGCTGCGCAACGGTCAGCTGGTGACGTTCACCGAACTCGACGTCGACCACCCCGAGGCACTGGTGCCGGTCCTGACCGCCGGCCTGTCCGGACGTTCGCCGGCCCAGTTCGACCAGTTCACCATCCCGGTCAGGATCGGTGCCAAGGCGGACGCGCAGTTGCGCGACGGCGCCGCGCTGGCCGACGTCGTCGAGTTCCTGGGCATCCCGCCCGGGGCACGGCCCGTGGTGGAGGCGGCGTATGCGCCCGACCGGACCTACGTGGAGATCGTGGCCGGTGACCACCGCGACGGTCATCGGGTCAGCACCGACGTCGGCGTCAGCGTCGTCGACACCTCCGCGGGGCGCGTAGTCGTGAGCCCCACAAAGGCATTCGACGGCGAATGGGTGTCGACATTCGCGTCGGGCACCCCGCTGGCCATCGCCGCCGCCGTCGAGCGACTCACCGCGACGCTGCCGGACGGGGAGTGGTTCCCCGAGGCCCACCTCATTAGAGACTTCGACCAGAGAACGGAAGATCAGCAATGTCCGACACCATCACACCGGGCGTGACCGCCCCCTCCGGATCGTCGGTGATGCCGATCGTCCGCGTCGCGGTGCTTGCCACCGGCGAGAGCGGCGGCCGCATCACCGATATGGCCCTGCCGACCGAGCTGCCGCTGCGCGAGATCCTGCCCGCGGTGCGTCGCATGGCGCACCAGGCCGAGGTCAACGACGACGACAGCGGCACGCCCGTCGTGCTGTCGCTGGCGCCGGTCGGCGGTGCGTCGTTCAGCCTCGACGCCACCCTGGACACCGTGGGCGTCGTCGACGGTGATCTGCTCGCACTGCAGCCCGTGCCCGTCGGAACCCCCGCGCCGCGCATCGTCGAGGACATCGCCGACGCCGCGGTGATCTTCTCCGCGGCGCGCGAGAGGCCATGGGGTGCTGCGCACATCGAGCGGGCCGCTGCCATCGCGGTGATCGGTGTGATCCTGCTGGCCACGGCCGTGGCCAGCGTGCATCGGGTTGTCACCGGTGAGTACGCCGGCCTGTTCACTGTCAGCGGTCTCGCCGCATTGACGGTGCTGGGTGCGCTCGTGACCCGCTCTCGTTCACCGCGCCTCGCGACGGCGCTGTCGGTGAGCGCCCTCGTGCCGGTTGCGGCGGCCTTCGCGCTCGCCGTGCCGGGAGAGTTCGGGGCTGCGCAGATCCTGCTCGCAGCCGCGGGCGTCACGGCGTGGTCCATCATCAGCATCACCATCGGGGAGCGGGCGATCGCGCTGTTCACCGCCGTCGTCGCCGTTGGTGGGGCCGCGGTCCTGACCGCGGGCGCTGCCGCCATCTGGGGCCTGAACTCCGTGGCGATCGCCGCGATCCTGATCGTGCTGGCCCTGATCGTCACCGTGCAGGCCGCCTCGCTGTCCGCGCTGTGGGCCCGCTTCCCGGCACCCGTCCTTCCCGCACCGGGTGACCCCGCGCCGTCGGTCCCCTCGCAGCGGCTTCTCGAGGACCTGCCGCGACGCGTCCGCGTCAGCGACTCACACCAGACCGGATTCATCGCCGCTGGCGTCCTGCTGTCCGTGGCCGGTTCGCTGACACTGGTCGTGCCCCAGGGTGTTTCGCCGTGGGCGTGGTACGTGCTCGGCGCCGCCGCGCTCGGTACCGCACTGCGGGCCAGGGTGTGGGACTCCGCCCCGTGCAAGGCGTGGCTGCTCAGCCAGCCCTACCTGGTCACCGTGGGACTGGTCGTGGTGTTCCTGCTCGACGAGCGCTACACGGCCGCGTGGTGGGCATTGATCGCGCTGGCGATCCTGGGCGTGGGGTGGGCGATCGCCGCGCTGAATCCGGTCGTCGCGTCGCCGGACACCTACTCGCTGCCGATGCGACGGCTCACCGGCTTCCTGGCCTCGGCTCTGGACGCCTCGCTGATCCCCGTCCTGGCCTACCTCGTCGGTCTGTTCGCCTGGGTGCTGAATCGGTGACTCGCACGCGACTGCGTACCGGTATCTCGGCGCTGGCGGTGTCTGTTGCCGTCGCGGTGACGAGTTGTCCTGCGGCAGGGGCCATCACGCCACCGACGGTGCCCCCCGACGTGGCGCCGCCACCAGGGACGGCGGGACCGGTTGCGCCGATGACGCAGCGCGGCGACTGCATCACCGCCGGCGTGTTCCCCGGCACGAACCCCGGTGCGGTGAACCCGAACACGTCGCTGCTGAACCTGAGCGGCGCCTGGGGTTACAGCCGCGGCGAGGGCCAGACGGTCGCGGTGATCGACACGGGCGTACGGCCCGGACCTCGGCTGCCCAACGTTGAGGCAGGCGGTGACTACGTCGAGAGCACCGACGGCCTCACCGACTGTGACGGCCACGGCACGCTGGTCGCAGGTCTCATCGCCGGCCAGCCGGGTGAGGATGGGTTCTCCGGTGTCGCACCCGCGGCCCGCCTCATCTCGATCCGCCAGACCTCGGCCCGGTTCGCTCCGCGCAATCCTGGCGAGGACCCAGTCGCAGCCCGGGCGGCGCTGGATATCGCAACGCTGGCCCGCGCCGTCGTGCGCGCGGCAGATCTGGGCGCCCGGGTCATCAACATCTCCGCCGTGACATGCCTGCCGGCCGACAAGATGGTCGACCAGGCGGAACTCGGTGCGGCGCTGCGCTATGCGTCGGTCGACAAGGACGTCGTCATCGTGGCCGCGGCGGGTAACAACCGCACCGGTCTGAACGCCGGGTCGGACTGCCCGTCCAACCCGCTGTCGGATCTTGCGCGCCCCGAAGACCCCCGCAACTGGTCGAGTGTGACGTCGGTGTCGATACCGTCGTGGTGGCAGCCGTACGTGCTGTCCGTCGGCTCGTTGACCCCCGACGGTCAACCGTCGGCGTTCACTACCGCGGGCCCGTGGGTTGGCGTCGCGGCGCCGGGCGAGAACGTCTCCTCGGTGAGCAACGCCGATGGTGGCGGACTGGCCAACGCGCTGCCCAACGATCAGGGCCAGCTGTTCGGCATCAGCGGAAGCAGTTACGCCTCGGCGTATGTGTCCGGGATCGCCGCGCTGGTCCGCAGCAGATTCCCCGAGCTCAGTGCTGCCGAGGTGGTCCATCGGATCACCGCGAGTTCACATGGTGCGGCCCGGTCGCCGTCGAACCTGGTCGGCGCCGGTCTCGTGGATCCGGTGGCCGCTCTGACGTGGGACGTCGCCGAGTTGGGTGCCGCCGCACAGACACCAGCCACACCTGTGGCCGCGCCGGCAGAACCCAGCGTCACTGACACCACCCCCCGCACGATTGCGTTCATCGGCACCGGCGTCCTCATGCTGGTCGCCGTGGCCACCGCGGCCTATGCCACGCAACGTCGCAAGGACAACACGGCTGAGGCCGCAGATCGGAGGGAGGCCCGATGACGGCCCGAATCACCCTGGCACTGTTGGCCATCATCTCGGCCGCGATGTCCTACCCCTTCCAGACAACCTTCGAGCGCTGGGTACTCGGCGTCGCGGTTGTCGTCGTGCTCGTCGTGTTCGCCTGGTGGCGTGGAGAGTTTCTCACCACGATGCTCGGGCGGAGGCTGGCGGTGTGGCGGCGCAACCACGGCAGGTCCGCGCGGACGCCATCCGATGAGGTGGCGATGCTGCTGTCGGTCAAGGCGCCCGCGGGAGTCACGGCGCCGCTGGCGGCGGTCGCCGGCTACGTCGAGCGATACGGAATCCGCAGTGCCAAGGTCCGTCTCACCAACCTGGACGGCGCAGGCACGCGGCGCACCTGGATCAGCGTGACGCTGGCGGCCACCGACAACCTTGCCGCGCTGCAGGCGCGCTCACCGCAGCTGCCGCTGTATGACACCGCCGAGGTCGTCGGGCGGCGGCTGGCGGATCATCTCCGTGAACTCGGACTCGACGCGACGATCGTCGACACCGCCAATGCGCCGTGGACGCCGAAGGCCAAGGAGACGTGGCGCGGAATGCGCGACGAGCAGGGGTATCTGGCCGCCTACGCCATACCCGCCGACGCGGGACTGTCGGAGCGCCTGGTCGAGGTGTGGTCACAGGACCAGGGAGAGATCTGGACGGCCCTCGAGTTCACTGGCACCGCAGCGAATCCTCGCGTCGTCGCAGTGGCCGCGTTCCGCACCGCCGAAGCCCCCTCGGGCCCGCCGGTCGCGGGACTGAAGTCCCAGAACGGCCGCCACAAGCCGCTTCTGAGCGCACTGGACCCGCGGTCGGTCGATCGCCTCGACATTGCCGCCGCCCCGTTGCGCGCCGATGCGCTCGATCAGGTGACGTGGCCGGTCGGTTCGGACGGTTCGACGGTGGGCGCGCACGCGCAGGTGTAGCGGGGCCACGCCTAGCCGAACATGAACCCCCGCATGAAGCGGGTCATCCTGCGCAGGTAGTCGGGCTGGCTGACGTGCAGGATGTGATTGCCGGGGAACCAGTGAAACGCGCAGCGATCCCAGTGCTCCCAGAGCATTTCGGCTTGCTCGGGGGGTGCGAGACGATCACCGAGGCCGGTGATGATGAGACGGCGATCCCTCGGCACCAGCGGGGGGTAGTTCAGCGGTGAGTGGTAGGCCGACGCGGCCGACATCAGGTCGCTGTCGGTTCCCGCCATTCGGTTACCAAGCTTGACCAGCAGGCTCGCCGGGAACCAGTCGTCGAACGCGGCGTCCGGTGTCACCACCGGCACGTTGGGGATGACGGCCTGAACCCGGTCATCGACGCTTGCGATGAGTGCCGAGGTGTAGCCGCCCAAGGACATTCCCGTCAGGGCGATTCGGTCCACACCGGTGTGCTCGAGATAGTCCAGCACCGAGCGGAAGTCGTGCACGGCCTGCGACATCGCCTCGGCGAAGCCGCCCAGGCCGTCGGCGAAGTAGCCGTAACCGCTGAAGGGGGAGTGCTTCTCGGCACGCTGACCGTGGAAGGGCAGCGTGTAGAGCAGCACGTCGTAACCCGACCGGTAGAACCACGGCAGCGAGAAGAACAACCCGTTGAACAGATACGCCGATCCCATGAAACCGTGGATCAGACACAGCGTGGGACGAGGACCGTCGTCGTGGAGCCAGTGCTGTGCGTGGACGACGTTGTTACGCGTGTAGGCGCTGCGCCGCTCTCTCAGGGCTGGGTTGATCGCCCGATGGCTACTCGTGAAGCGGATGTTCTCCACCCGCCCGTGTGCGATCCACTCGGCGAAAGGGTTCGCCGCGCGCGTCGAGACGCGCGGCATCTCGGTTGGCGCAGGAAACGACGTGACGGGATCGCGCGCCGCACCGAGTTCGGCGTAGAACTCGAGTGCGTCGTGTTCGGCTCTGGTCTGCGACGGGCGCAGTGTCGCCGCCGCGACGCGCGGCAACATGGCAGCACCGATCACCGACGCGATGGCCGTGCGCAGGCCCAGGTCGGCGACGGCCGAGGAGTCGACGATGAGCTTCTGATGCCAGCTCAGGTCGTCCCGACGCGGTAAGCCGCGGGCCGAGGCGTCGGCACCCTCGACATCGGGAACCGGAATCGGCGGATCGATCGGGGCGACACTGGCCACACGTGATGCTATCCCGGCAAACTGTCCTGGCGGTCGAGGTCGAACAATCGGGCGCCGTTGTCGTACAGCACGCCGCGTCGCCAGTCATCGTCGAAATGGTCCAGCCGGGTCACCGCGGTGAGCGCGTCGGCGTAGCCGTACGGGATGTTGGGGAAGTCGCTACCGAACAGAATGCGATCACCCAGGTCGCGCAGCCGTGGATATGCGTCGGCGGGGAAGGGCATGTTCTCCTCGACGAACGGGGTGAACGCCATGGTGGTGTCGAGGTGCACGCCGTCATACCTGTCGCAGATATCGAGGAAGTCGGTGTACTCGGGCATGCCCATGTGCGCGACGATCAGCCGCAGCCGTGGGTGGCGCGCGAGCAACGCCAGGATGGGCCCGGGCCCGGTGTGATCGCCGGGGGCCGGCCCCGAACCGCAGTGGATGACGACGGGGACGCCGGCGTCGGCAATCACGCCCCAGGCGTCGTCCAACAGGGGATCGCTGGGGTCGAACTGTCCGACCTGGACGTGGACCTTGAACACACGGGTGCCACGGTCGATCGCGTCGGTGACGTAACCGCTCACGCCGGGTTCTGGGAACAGCGTGGCGGTGGAAAGGCAGTCCGGGGTGTCCGCCGCGAACTGGGTGGCCCACTGATTCAGCCAGGCCGCCATCTGCGGTTTGTGCGGATAGACCAGGGATGTGAAGGACCGCACGCCGAAGCCGCGCAGCGTGGCCAGGCGGTTGGCCTCGTCGGTGCGGTAGGTGATCGGCCAGGGCCGCCCGACCAGCGGTCCCACGTCGTCGAAGTACTTCCACACCTTGTCCATCACCGGTTTCGGCATGAAGTGGGTGTGGACGTCGACGATGCCGGGCAACCCGAGCGATGTCCAGATCGAACGTACGGAGTCTGAGGCTTCCATCATCAGAGAGAATGTCACGGTGTGGAATCCCGACGTGTACCTGGCCTTCGCAGACGATCGTGGACGCCCGTTCTTCGACCTGCTGGCGCGGGTTGGAGCGACGAACCCGCGCCGCGTCGTCGACCTCGGGTGCGGGCCGGGCAACCTCACGCTCAGCCTGTCGAAGCGGTGGCCCGACGCCGCGATCGAGGCCGTCGACTCCTCACCGGAGATGGTGGCCGCTGCGCGTGATCGGGGCCTGGACGCCGTCGTCGGTGACCTCGAGAAGTGGTCACCGCAACCCGACACCGACGTGGTCGTGTCGAACGCGGCGCTGCAGTGGGTACCCGGCCACACGGACCTGATGGTGCGGTGGGCGGGGGAGTTGGCGCCCGGGTCGTGGATCGCGATGCAGGTGCCGGGGAACTTCAATGCCCCCTCGCACGAGGCCGTCAAGGCGCTCGCGCGCACCGAACCGTTCGCCGAGCCCTTGCGGGACATGCCGTTCCGCGATGAGAAGGTGGTGAACACACCCACGGGCTACGCCGACATCCTGACCGAGGCGGGTTGCGCCGTCGATGCCTGGGAGACCACCTATGTCCATCAATTGACCGGCCAGACACCGGTTCTGGACTGGATCATGGGCACGGCGCTGACCCAGGTGCGGAGCCGGCTGCCCGAGGATCTGTGGCAGCAGTATCTGCGGGAGATCACCCCGATGCTGGCCGAGGCCTATCCGCAGCGTCCCGACGGCACCACGTTCTTCCCGTTCCGCCGTGTCTTCGTGGTCGCCCGGGTGGGCGGGTAGGCGTTCTTCCTAGGCGGTGCCACGCCGGGCCTCCAGCACCTTGAGCACCTGGGCCACCAGGTCATCGATATCGGCACCTGTGGTGTCGAGAACCAGATCGGGACTCTCGGGCGCCTCATACGGTCCGTCGATGCCGGTGAGCCCCTTCAGCTCGCCGGCCCGGGCCCGGGCGTAGAGCCCCTTCGGATCGCGCTTCTCGCACTCTGCCACCGACGTCGAGATGTGTACCTCGATGAACGGCAGCTTCGCCGCGTCGTTGAGGGCGCGGGCGATCTCCCGGTCCGATTTCAGCGGCGACACCAGTGAGGCCAGCGCGACCACGCCTGCGTCGGCGAACAAGCGCGTTAGATGTCCTACCCGCCTGATGTTCTCGGCGCGGTCACCGGCGGAGAAGCCGAGATCGTCGGACAGTCCGTGCCGGATGTTGTCACCATCCAGCAGGTAAGCGACCTCTCCCGCCTCAACCAGCGCGCGCTCCACGGCGACGGCCACCGTCGACTTGCCCGATGCGGGAAGGCCAGTGAACCAGATGGTGGCGCCGCGCTGGCCGGTCGACGTCCAGCGGTAGTCACGGTCCAGTGACGACGGGTGCCAGCGAATGTCATTGCGGGTCTGGGCTCCCGGCTTTACCTCGCGGGGTTGCACGATGGTGCCCGCACCGATGGTGTCGTTGGATGTCTCGTCGATCAGGATGAACGCGCCGCTGTCACGATTGTCGGTGTACGGGTCGGCTACCACGACGGAGCTGGTGCGCAACGTGATCGTGCCGATATCGTTGAGCGACAGCTCAACTGGATTGTCCAGCTCGTCGAGTGTTTCGGGATCCAGCCGGGTGTGCAGGGCCTGCACCGTGGCGCGCACCGTCTTTGAGGTCTGCTTCAGTGCGATTCGATCACCGGCGCGCAGTGGGGTCTCGGCGAACCAGCACACGGTCGCGTCGATTTCGCGGGCTAGCACCGGCAGTGTCGCGTTGTCGGTGCCGCTTACCAGCACGTCGCCGCGGCCCACATCGATGTCATCGGCCAGTTCGATCGAGATGGACAGTGGTGCAACGGCTGTCGTGCGGGAGTCATCGAGAGTGTCGACGGCGGTCACGGTGGAGCGGGTACCCGCGGGCAGAGAGACCACTGAGTCGCCCACACTCAGGGTTCCCGACGCCAGCCGGCCGGTGTAGCGCCTGCGCTGGTCTGTGCCCGGTCGGGACACCCACTGGATGGGAAAGCGCAGCTTGGCCGTTTCGGGCTGCGGCGCGGACAGTTCGATGCCCTCGAGATACTCCAGCAGTGTCGGTCCGGTGTACCAGGGAGTGTTGTCGGAGCGGTGCACCACATTGTCCCCGAGCTTGGCGGCGATGGGGATGACCGACAGTTCCGCGCCGCCGAGGCGGGCGGCCATCTGGGCGAGCTCGACCTCGACCTCGCTGAACCTGCCCGCGTCGAACTCGACGAGGTCGATCTTGTTGACGGCTGCCACGAAGTGTTGGATGCCAAGGAGTTTGGCGATGCGCGCGTGTCGGCGGGTCTGACGAAGCACGCCGGACCGGGCATCCACTAGCAGCACCGCGACGTGTGCGTTGGAGGCTCCGGTGAACATGTTGCGCGTGTACCGCTCGTGGCCGGGGGTGTCGGCCAGGATGTAGCTGCGATGCTCGGTCGAGAAGAACCGGTACGCGACGTCGATGGTGATGCCCTGTTCACGCTCGGCGCGCAATCCGTCGGAGAGCGCGGCCAGGTCGGCGACACCGGCCTCGTCAGTGACGGCATCGAGATGGTCGAGAGGCAGGCTGTCGGTATCGTGCATCAGCCGGCCGATCAGGGTGCTCTTGCCGTCGTCCACCGACCCCGCGGTGGCCATCCTGAGTAACTGCCTCGTCGGTGGCATCAGATTCCCCGTCGCTTCGCTCGCCCCATCAGATTCCCCGTCGCTTCGCTCGCCCCATCAGAAGTAGCCCTCCCGCTTGCGGTCCTCCATCGCCGCAACCGAAGTCCGGTCGTCGGCTCGGGTCTCGCCACGCTCGGACACCGTTGCCGCCGAGATCTCCTCGATCACACCGGCGATAGCCGTGGCGTGGGACCTGACGGCGCCGGTGATCGTGAGGTCACCGACAGTGCGGTAGCGGACCCACTCGACGGCGGACGTCTCGCCGTCCCGCGGTGCGACGTACTCCGAAACCGCCAGCAGGATGCCGTCACGCTCGAGCACCTCGCGCTCGTGGGCGAAGTAGATCGACGGCAGTTCGAGGTTCTCCAGTTCGATGTAGCGCCACACGTCCAGCTCGGTCCAGTTGGACAGAGGGAACACTCGGACCTGCTCGCCCTTGCGGATCCGCCCGTTGTAGAGCGACCACGGTTCCGGCCGCTGTGCGCGCGGATCCCATTGGCCGAACTCGTCGCGGAAGCTCAGAATGCGCTCCTTGGCGCGGGCGCGCTCCTCGTCGCGGCGGGCGCCGCCGAATGCCGCGTCGAACCCGCCTGCCTCCAGCGCATCCAGCAGGGTGCGGGTCTGCTGCCGGTTGCGGGATGCGTCAGGACCGGGGTCGGGGACCCGGCCCGCGTCGATCGACTCCTGCACAGACCCGACGATCAGCCGGTGTCCGTGTTCTCCGAGCCTGCGGTCGCGAAACTCGATGACCTCGTCAAAGTTGTGGCCGGTGTCGATGTGAAGGACGGGAAAGGGCAGGGGGAAGGGCCGAAAGGCCTTCTCCGCCAGGCGAAGCAGGACTATCGAGTCCTTGCCTGCGGAGAACAGCAGCACCGGGCGCGCCAACTCTGCCACGACCTCGCGGATGATGTGGACTGCCTCCGCCTCCAGCAGGCGCAGCTCGTCGACGTGCGTGGTCTCGTCGGACACGGTCGTCACAGCGGTAGTCCCTCTCGTTGCGCGTCGACGCGGTAGCGGTCCACCCATTCGTCGGAGCGGCCGTCGGCCTGGCGTTCGAGCACCGGTTCCGGTGCCAGTCGGGGGTCGAGGCCGAGCGCTTCGAGAACGGTGCCGACGATCTCGGTGAGGTTGCGCCATAACACTGGGTAGGGCACCTCAATCGGCTCGACGTTCTCCTCGGCAAACCAGTTACGCCAGCCCACTTCCTGCGCCTGCAGCATCGTGATGACGTGTGCAATGGCGCCGGCGTGGTACTCGGCACGCGCATCGCGGACCGGGTCTGGCCGCCCTCGCCACACCCGGGTCTGCACCGCGCGCCAGAACGAGACCGCTTGGGAGACCACGTCGGGCCGGTACACGTGCACCAGCACGGGATCGGCCCCGACGACGTCGCGGATCGCTGACAGCAGGCCGGTGCCTGAGCGGTCTGCAAGACCCTCGGCGCGCTGCAGCAGCAGCGGCGTCTGATTCCACATCAGCTTGCCGCCCCATACGCCGTTCGGGGTGCGGCCCACAGTGCGGATGTAGTCACGCCAGATCTCCGGTGGCGCGAGGTCGGGCTTTCCCTCGTCCAACGGGTCGAGCAGGCGCAGGATCGACTGATCCTCGACGCCGGTGAACCACTCGCGTGGCTGCGGTGACTGGCTGGTCTTCGGTAGGTATTGGAAGAACTCGCCGGGCTCACCGGCGACGCCGGTCGCGCGGAGCGACTCGACGAGCAGTGTGCTGCCACTGCGCTGTGAGGCGAGCACCAGATACGCAGGCGGAGCCGACATGCGCGTGAGCCTAACCCCATTGAAATGGCGGTGCATATCCGCCGGAAGAGTTGGCTTTTAATTCGTGGTGAGTCGAACTATTGCATTGTGTCGAGGCTGTCCTCGACGCCGCGTTCGGCCGCCATTGCGGAGCGACTGGGAAGAGTCAATCCATTTATGTGCATATACGTTTCGGTGTACCTGGCGGATATGCGGGAGCCAGCGAAATCGGAGGGGATGACGTCGTTCATCTTCTCCCGCCAGTCGTTGAGCAGCAGGGCCATCTCGCTGGCGATAGCCTCGGAATCCGGCGTTACGGTGCCGGTCAGCAGATTGTCTCGCTCGGTGGGGTCGGTGCGCAGATCATAGAGCTCGCGTGCCGGGCGCGGCGCGGAATTCAAGGGGCCCATCACCTTTCCCGGGGCGCTCTCCTCGATATCGAGGGGGAGTTCCAGAATGGGTCGATTCGCGTAATTCTCGATATAGCTGAATTCCTTGGTTCTGATCGCTCGAATGGGATCGAAGGAATCGTGATAGTTCTTCATCGTATAAATTGCGTCACGCACGGGCGTGGAATGCGTAATGGGCTCGAGTAGCGTCGCGGCGTGTGAGAGTCCCTCGACATCCTCGGGGACCGGCAGGCCCAGTATTTCGAGCAGCGTGGGCATCAGATCCACGCCACTGAACAGTTCGTCGTACACGCGGCCGGGCGCCCGATGGCGCGTCGGGGGCCGCACGATCATCGCGATGCCGGTGCCTGCGTCGTACAGCGTCGACTTCGCGCGCGGCAGGGCCGGCCCGTGATCGGTGAGGAAGACCACCCAGGTCGAGCGGTCCAGTCCGGTCTCGGCGAGCGTGTCCAGGAGTCGACCGACGGCGGCATCGGCCACCGATATCGAACCGTAGAAGTCGGCCAGGTCCTGGCGCACGTCGGGCAGATCGGGCAGGTAGTCCGGCAGGGTGACGGCATCGGGATCGGCGGGTTCGTATCGCGCGGGGGGATAGGGGCGGTGGGTCTCGAAGAAGCCGGTGACGAGTAGGAACGGCTCCTCGGGCGCCTGTGTCAACCAGGTCGTCGCGTGCTCGACCACGTACTCGCAGTACGAGTTCGACACGTCATAGGCGTCGAATCCCAGGGTCGGCGGGTAGGACGTCTCATGCTGCATGCCGAATAGCGCAGTGCGCCAACCGGACTCGGACAGGCGGTGCGGCAGGGTGCGGACTCCCGAGCGGTACTCCCAGCCGTGGTGGGCGAGGCCGACGAGGCCGTTGCTCTGCGGGTACCGGCCGGTGAACAGCGACCCACGCGACGGCGAGCACAGCGGCGCCGTCGCATGCGCCCTCGTGAACAGGATGCCCTCGGCGGCGAGCTGGTCAAGCCGGGGGCTGGAGACGTCGGTGTGACCGTAGGCCCCGAGGTGGCGGCCCAGGTCGTGCCAGTGCACCAACAGGACGTTGTCGGGTTCGGGTCCGCTCACCGGTCGTCTCTCATCGGGGGTCTACCCAACACGTCGGACGAGGGATCGGCAACCGTTGCGTTCAACGGGCGTGCTCGGGAGGCCGATCACGCGGTGGAACGGGGTGGTCGCCGGACAGAGCGACAAACCCGCATGCCTACCTGGCGAGGGGCCCATCGCCGCCAGCGCTACCGGCCGTCGCGGAAGCTTGCCGACTTCCTGTTGTGCCCCGACGGTCACATCTGACCCGTTTGTAACGTTTTGGACACGGACATCTATATGCCCTGGGTACGGGCGAGTCGGCGTGACCTTGGGGCATCCAGCCGGGGCAACGATCTCGCGCGATCCGTCGCGAGCGGGAAGGGGCTAGACAATGGTCGCCGGCAGGAGAGTTATGACGGGGGCGGCGCTGGGAGGTGTGTTCGTGGCGTGTGCGGCGCTGACCACAGCGCCTGCGCAGGCCGAGACCTCGGCCACGGTGAAGGTGCACACGCAGCGTATGGCGGATGCCAACCTGAACGTCGCGCAGAATGCCTGGTACGACCAGGGGGATCAGCTCACGCTGGTGTGTTCGCAGCGAGGGCAGTCCGTCACAGGGCACCTCAATCCCAGCGTCCCCACCGGCGGATGGAATGACTTGTGGTACAAAACCTCTGACGGCAGTTTCGTCCCCGAGGTGTACATCGATACCGGCGCACTCGGTGTCGTCGCACCCGACTGCGGCGACGGCCAGTCGGTACTCGAATCGGAACCCGCATCGACCAATGGGCCAACGACAGGGCGGACGACCAACGTCAACCGTGCGACGCCCGGTCAATGTACCGACGGTGCGATGCAGAAATGGTTCCAGGCGGCAGGCAGCTATCCGGCCTTGAGCGGTAACGCCAAGGACTGGCCGGCATCCGCACAAGCCAGCGGGTGGACGGTGACCGACGATGCCCAACCCCGCTCGTTGGTCGTGTTCCAGCCAGGTGTGCAGGGTGCGGCCGACTATGGACACGTCGCGTGGGTGAACTCGACGAGCCAACGCCCCGACGGTCTCTACCTCAACATCACCGAGATGAACAACGCCCAATACGGCGGCGTCGGCGCTTGGCACACTCGCGATGTCAAGCACGTGCCGACCATGACCTACATCCTGCTCCCGTGACGTGAACTGCCCGTGCGGCAGCGGCGCCGGCTATGACGTCTGCTGCGAACCACTCCACGACGGTCGACGTGACGCGGCGACCGCCGAGGAGTTGATGAGGTCGCGATACGCGGCCTATGCACGTGGTGATGCCGACTACGTCTTCCGCACCTGGCACCCGCGTACGCGCCCGACGGACGTCAGCATCGACGCCGACATCGTCTGGCGCGGACTCGAGGTGACTGATACCGCGGCAGGCGGGGTTGACGACGATCGTGGGGAAGTGGAGTTCACCGCCCACTACGAGGTCGACGGCCGGGCGGCCGCGATGCACGAGCGCAGCCAGTTCGAACGTCGCGCCGGCCGGTGGTTCTACACCGACGGTGACGTCGACGCCTAGCCGCGCGGCACACCGCACATCGAGTAGACGAACTTGGGCGGTACGTCGAAGATGAACGACCGCTCCGGCAGGCGCAGCAGAACATCCTGCGGTAGCGGCGACTTGTAGTGCAGCGACACCGAACCGGTGAGGGTCGGGTCCACCGCCGAGAGATCGGGCAAATCCAGTGTCAACCCGCTCTCGTCGAGGGTGGCGTGCACCATCGAACCCTCCGCGTCGTTCCACTGGTGGTCGACGGAGCGGCCCGCCTTCTTCGGCACCGTCGACACAGTGCCGAGCACACGACGATTGGTGAGCGCCAGCGCGCCGACGTAGCTGCGAAGGTTGCCGCGGGCGGTCTTGCCGGGGATCCTCCCCGAGAACCGGAACGTCACCGGGACGAACTCGGCGAGGTGAATCAGACCCTCGGACTCGACCGCGGCGCGCATGTCGTCGGGCAGTTTGCCGATACCTAGTAGCCTGCGCAGAAATACGGCCATTCGCGCAGACTAACGCCGTCGCAGCGAGCAGAGGCGAAAACGTGCGGCTAGGAGGCGGCGAGTGACGAAGAGCAAGCCCGTGCTGCTGGGCCTCGCGGTGCTGGCCGCCGCGCTATACGTCGCGATGTGGATCGGATGGACAACGCCGTGGGCGTGGGTCGCCGATGTCGATGCGTCCGCACTTGCCGCCGCGCACCGGGCCGGCGTCGAGAACCACATGTGGGTGACGTTCTGGAACACCGTGTGCACGGTGTTCTCCCCGTTTGTGTTCCGGCTCGTCACAGTTGGCCTGATCGTGTACGCATTCATGCGACGGCAGCGCCGAATCGCGGTGTTCCTGATCCTCAGCATCGAGCTGTCGGGCGTTCTGACCGAGGCGGCGAAGTACCTGGCGGACCGACCCCGGCCCGCCACGGCGATGGTCCACGCACTGTCGACGTCCTTCCCGTCCGGCCACGCGCTCGGGGTGATGGTCAGCGTGCTGGCGCTCGCGGTGGTCCTCGCCCCGTACGTGCGACGGGGACTGTGGCCGTGGCTCGTCGTCGCGGGCGTGATCGTGGTCATCGCGGTCGGCGTGGGCCGTGTCGCCCTGAACGTGCACCACCCCTCCGACGTGGTGGCGGGATGGGCGCTCGGCTACCTGTGGTTCCTCGCCTGCCTGCCCGTGCTCTCCGGCGGGTTCAGGGCTGTCAAGGCAGAGGCCGAAACACCGGAAGCGCACGGTAGAGAACGCTGAAACTGGCCTCTTCCAAGGTCATTTCGACCTCCCCGTCGTGGGCGAGCGGGGTGGGGCCGTCGACGGCGGTGAAGCGGAACTCGGGGACCCGCATCTCGTGATAGAGCGGACTGCGCACCAGTCGGCCGAGAGCCAGAGACACCACGATGCGCAACGTGGCCAGGCGGCGGCCGGTCTCGAGGATGCGCACGTCGATCAGGCCGTCGTCCATTCGGGTGCGCCGTGACGGTGCGAAACCCGACGGGAGGTAGACGGAGTTCCCCAGGAAGAACAGTGAGGTCGTAAGGACCTTGTTGTCGTAGGCGATTCGCACGGGTGCCTCGCGGCGCAGGGTGTGGAAGATGGCGTACGCGCCGGCCAGCGGCTTGCCGATCCTGTGTTCGAGCTTCTCGCGCGTCCGGACGAACGCGGGGTAGGCGCCGATACTCGCCGTGTTGATGACAGTGTCGGTCTCGTTGAGACGCAGGACATCCACGCAACCGACGCTGCCCTCGCGGATCGCGGCGACGGTGCGGGCCACGGTGTCGCAGCCGACGTCCTTGGCGAAGTGGTTGAAGGTGCCGCCCGGGAACACCGCGAAGGGGACACCGGTCTCCAGCGCGATGCCCGCGGCGCAGGACACGGTTCCGTCGCCGCCACCGACCGCGAGCACCTCGGCGCGTTCTGCCGCGTCCCGCAGGACCGTCTGGATGTCGTCGTCACCGTCGAGTTCCACGATCTCGGCCCTCGGCAGCGCCTCGCGGACCTCTTCGACGACGCGCGCCCCGGTGCCGCTTCCGGAGGTGGGGTTGATGACAAGCACCACCCCGGCGCCGTCGGGCCGCGGTGGGGTCTCCACCCGCAGTGGGTCGGCGGTGGGCAACCCGGCCTCGACGATCGGTGGCACGATTCGAGCCCCGACCACCGCGATCGCGGCTCCGAGCCCGAAACCCGCCAGCACGTCGCCGGGGTAGTGCGCGCCGGTGGCGACGCGGGACACCCCCACCATGCCTGCCAGCAGTGCGAGGCCGAGTCCCACGGGTGGGCTCTCGAGCCCCACTCCGACGGCGAACGCCGCTGCGCTGGCGGAGTGACCCGATGGCAGTGAGTTCGAGGTGGGCATCCGCCGAGAGCGCCGCACGACGGGCACGGTGGCCCAGTTCGGTCGCGGCCGCTTCCACACCCGTTTGGCGACCTGATTGGTCAGCAGACTCGTCACCGCGAGGCTGGCCACACCGCGGGCCGCGCCGCGTTTGGCCGATGTGCTGCCGACCGCGCCGATGGCCGCCGCGAGCACGAACCACAGCTTGGAGTGGTCGGCTGCCGAGGACAGTCGCGGCATCACCGCATCCAGCAACGGGCTGGGTGACTCGGCGATCGCCTCGAAAACCTCGCGGTCGAGGGTGCCGAGGCCCTCCCCGATCTGCTGAATGCCTCGTCGGCGTCGCAGGAGTTCCATGGCACCCAACGTAGCCCGGCGCGCCACGGGCTAAACCGGCACCGGATCGTGTCCAATCCTTGTCTTGACCTGACGTCGGTCGTCTGCGAACGATGGAGGACGTGCGCCGACTGCTGACCGTCTTATGCGTGGCGGTGGTGTCTCTGGCGGCCGCGCCCGTGGCCCGTGCTGAACTCATCCCGTGGTTCGCCAGCCAGGTGGGGGGCGCCACCCAGGTGATTTCGGTTGTGGGCGTGGGTGGCTCGGACGCCAAGCTCGACGTGTACGAACGCACCGCGGCCGGCTGGCAAGCGATCGCCGCCGGCGTGCCTGCCAAGATCGGCTCCAAGGGCATGTCGCCCGACCACTACGACGGCTCGCTGTTGACGCCGATGGGTATCTACACCCTCGACTTCGCCTTTGGCACACAACCGAATCCAGGCGGGGGACTGCAGTACGTGCAGGTCGGACCCAACCACTGGTGGGACGGCGATATGAAGAGCCCGACCTACAACCTGATGCAGGTGTGCGAGAAGAGCAAGTGCCCGTTCAGCACATCGCTGAGCGATGGCACCGAGAACCTCGACATCCCCCAGTACGCGCACGCGGTCGTGATGGGCGTCAACAAGGAGCGCGTCCCCGGCAAGGGCGGCGCGTTCTTCCTACACACCACCGATGGCGGGGCGACGGCAGGCTGCGTGGCGATCGATGACGCGATGATGGTCAAGCTCATCAAGTGGCTGCGCCCCGGTGCGCTCATCGCCGTGTCCAAGTGATCAAGTCCGGACGGCGCGACCGGCTTTCACCTTGAAGTTCAAGGACTCCGTTGACAACGACGCGTCGTAGGTGCGGTCGTAGCCCGTTGCGCTGATCTTCCAGCCATCGGCGGTGCGCCGATAACGATCGTGGTAGAAACCCGCACCCATCAACATGAAGTTGAACTTCGGCACGATGACCTTGTCCTGCAGGTACCAGATGCCGGTGGCCTCATCGCCGTCGACGGTGATCTCCGGGTGTGTCACGCGGTGCTCGGTGATGACGTCGGCCGGCATGGAGGTCGTCATGAACTCGAGCAGTGAAGTCCGATCGGTGAAGTGGTGCTCCTCGCCAAGAGACTCGCCGTAGTCGCCGATGACGTCCTCGGTGAGTGTCTCCGCGAAATCGTCCCAGTGCTTGGTGTCGAGCGCACGTAGGTAGCGGTACTTCACTTGCTGGATCTCGTCGATGTCACCCATCTCGACATTTCAACACACGTCCACGTGCTCGCATACGATTCCGGCGTGGGTTTTATTGACGGATACGTGAAATCGCCTCTCGCCGGCATCGCGCCGTGGGTGCTGCTGTCGATTCTGTCCGGACCCGGCAGGTTCGAGGAGGCCGCGTCCGCAGCCCTTGGCCTAACCCTGTTCACCCTGTGGGTGGGGTGGCGTCGCGGCGTGCCGATACACCTGCTCGAGGTGTTCGGCGCGGCGTTCTTCGTTGTGATGGCAATCCTTGGACTTGTCGCCTCCGACGGCGTCATCACGTGGCTCGAGCAGTGGGCGGGTGAGGTCAGCAACATCGCCCTCGCGAGTTTCGCGATCGTGACACTTCTGATCCGGCGGCCGTTCACGATGTCCTACGCCAAGGACACCACGCCCGAGGAGTACTGGGAATCACCGCTGTTCATGCGGATCAACTGCGCCATCTCGGCGGTGTGGGCCGGTGCCTTCACGTTCTCGGCCATCATCGGGGCGCTTGGCGGCACTGTGCTGCGCACCGACAACGACTTCTGGATGGGCTGGATCCTGCCGCTCGCGGCGATTCTGTTCGCCGTGGAGTTCACCGAGTTCTATCCCGACTACGCTGGCGCCAAGTTCTCGCAGTCCATCGGTGAAGCCGCCGACCCGCCCGAGTCATTGGCCCGACTGCTGGACTGGTTACCGCCGTTCATCCTGGTGACAGGCATCGTGGGATGGGTCTCGGATGCGACCCCAGCCGCGCTGGGCATCGCGATGATCTTGGTCGGCATTGCCGGTTCAGCCCTGCTTCGTAAGACCCAGAAGGTCAAAACCTAGCTGCCAGAACGCTGTTCGAATAGTTTGCCACCGGAGTGTCTGAGCCACCGGCGGTGGTGTTGCGGTTATGGTGGGTCCGTTATGAGCGACCCGTTGGGGTTGTCGATCGGGACCACCAACATGGTTGCGGCTCGAGTCGGCAACCCACCCGTCACGCGGCGATCCGTGCTGACCGTTTCCGGCCAGGTACTCAGCGGTTTCGTCGAACGAGTCGGCGATCCGGTGCCCCTGGTCTCCGCGGACAGCACGAGACATCTGGCCGACAACCTCGTCGTCGAGGCACTCGACGCGATGATCGGCGACGGGGATGCATCGCAGGTCGCTGTCGCGGTGCCGGCGCACTGGAACGGTGCGACGCTGCGGGCGTTACGCGCCGCCATGCGGGCCAAACCAGCCCTCTCACCCAACGGCGTTCCCGCGCGACTGGTGTCCGACGCCGTCGCGGCACTGACGGCGCTGCACGCCAATCCCGGACTGCCCAGCAGTGGCGTCGTTGCGCTCATGGACTTCGGTGGCGGTGGCACCAGCATCACCCTGGCTGACGCCGCGTCGTCGTTCGAGCCCATCGAGACGCTGCGGGTCCCCGACTTCTCGGGTGAGCAGATCGACCAGGCTCTGCTGGCGCACGTGCTCGACGCGGTGGCCGACAGCGACGGCATCGACCCGGCGGGGACCGCATCCGTCGGATCGTTGACGGTATTGCGAGAGGAGTCCCGCCGGGCCAAGGAGTCGCTGTCCGACCTGGACGCGACCGAGGTGACGGTCGAACTGCCGGGCCATCGATCCGCCGTTCAGGTCACCCGGGAAGATCTCGAGACGCTGATGGCGGCGCCGTTGGACAAGGTCTTCTCCGAACTCGATGAATTATTGCTGCGCAACAGGATTGCGTGGGCTGACGTCTCGTCCGTGATCGCCGTCGGTGGGGGAGCGCGCATCCCGCTGGTGACTCGGCGGCTGGCCGAACACAGTCAGGCACCCGTGGTGACCACGCCGCAGCCGGCGCTCGACGCCGCGGTGGGGGCCGCCGTGTTCGCCGCATTCGCCGCCGACTCCGATGCTCAGACCGGGGTGGCGTCGGCAGCACTGGCCACGGGCACCATCGACCTGGGCGCCGTCGATGCCAGTGCCCCGGGATCGGCGACCTTCCGCGCACTGGCCTGGTCGCAGGACGATGACCTCGTCGCCGATCCGCTGCCGTACACCGGCAATCCCTACGAGAGCCCCTACACCGGACAGAGCCCGTACGTCGCCGCTGACACCGGCACGACACGTGCGGTGTCGCAATACGTTCCGGCCGCCGCCACCTATGACGATGAACCCCGAGCCTGGCAACGGTTGCCGCAGTTGGTCTTCGGGCTGGCCGCGGTCGTGGCTCTGGTCGCCGTCGGCGGTGTGGCGATCGTCTTGACGAGCGCGACCGACGACTCGACGCCCAAGCCGAGCACGGCCCCGGTCACCGCGACCTCCGCGCCTGAACTTCTGCCGCCGCCCCCATCGGAGCTGCCGCCTCCGCCTCCCGTTGAGCCACCGCCCCCTGTTGAGCCGCCGCCGAGCGTGGTGACCGTGACCAACGAGGCGCCACCTCCGCCGCCCCCGGAGACCGTCACGGTGGAGCGCCCCGCACCGACCACCACTACGACCACGACGTCGCCGACGACCACAACGACGACGACCACCACAACAACGACCACGACGACGCCGCCGACCACAACAACGACGACCACGACGGCGCCGGCGATGACGACCAGCTACCTCACGGTGCCGTTCCTGCCGGTGCCCATCCCGATCCAGGTGCCGTCGAACCCGAATCCGCCGCCCTACCAGCAGCCTCCGCAGTACCAGCAGCCCCCGTACTACCCGCAACAGCCGCAGTTCGGCTACTAGCAACGTCACAGCGGGGATTCAGCTGTAGGGCCAGTGCACCCGGCAGGCTCCTGAGATGGACGTCAAACAGCAGCGGTTCGATCGCTCCACCGCGCGACTGCTCGCCGCCCTCGGCGCGTGCGCCATGGTTGCGCTGGGACTTCTCGGAATCCACTCGGCCGAAACCCACTCCGGCGCGGCCACAACGACCGCGAGACACAGTGTCAGCCGGGCAGTGACGCCTTGACCGACTCGAAAACCTGCCGGGCGAGTAACGGGGGAACCGAGTTGCCCAACTGGGCCTGCACGCTGGATCGGCTGCCGACGAGTTCGAAGTGATCGGGAAAGGTGAAGAGCCGCTTGATCTCTGCGGCGCGCAATCGCCGATTGTTCCAGTGGAAGGGCCCGACATTCGGCCCCGGTTGGGCCTGGATGGTCGGCGAGGGCTTACCGGGGTCCAGCTTCAACAGGAACGACCAGTACCGACTGCGCCACTCGAACTTCGGCCGCGGATGGCCGCGCTCGGTGGTGTAGTGCAGGTAGTTGCTGCCGGGCGGGATCTCGGCGAGCAGGGGGGCGTACTGACCGCGGAGCACCTCCTCGGGCTCGGGGTCGCAGACCAACCCCTCGAGTGCCTCACCCGAGGTGACGAAGGGGCGCTCGCCATTGCCGGTGGTGCGGCGCTCCCAACTTCCACCGTGTGTCGGTGTGGGGAGCACGGGAGTCGGCTTTCCCTTCGGCGCGCCGACGATGAAAAGTCGTGGGCGTGCTTGCGGCACACCAAAATTCGCCGCATGGAGGACTTCCATGTGGTAGGCGTAACCCGCCTCGTCGATCTCACGTAGCAGCCGTTGCAGTGCGGGACGGCTGGCGCGGTTGTCATAGGTCAGGGCGTAGACGTTCTCCAGGACGAACGCGCGGGGTCTGGCCTCGCGGAGCACCCGGGTGTACTCCTGCAGCAGCGACGCGTCCGGATCAAGCCCGGAGCGCTTCCACTCGAGCCAGAAGCCGCTCTTGCTGAATGGGGTGCACGGCGGCCCACCGAGGAGAAGGTCGGGGCGTTGCCCCTTGCGCAGCCCGGCGGCGCGCAGAATCTCGTCGGTGCTGGTCTCGAGGATGTCCTGCTGGATGACGGGTGAGGCGAGCGCAGGGAAGTTCTTCTCCATGGTGAGCGCGGCATCGCGGTTGCGCTCGACGGCTGCTCGGACGTCGAATCCGGCCGCCTCCGCGCCCAGATCCAGACCGCCTGCGCCAGAGAACAACGAGATCGCCACTCCCTTTGTGCTCGCCATGGCAAGAGCATCCCATGACCCACCCACAAAACGCCGACAGGCAACCGGCGTCGGAGGGGGCCTATTTGTCGAGTTGCTTGGCGAGCAGCAGTTCGACGGCCCTTGCCGTCTTGAACGGGAACTTGCGCCAGTACGCGTAGAACTCGGCCTCGGTGTCGAATTCGCCCTCACCGGCGCGCAGCTGATCGATCTTGTCGACAGCTCCGATGTACTCACGCGTCGTCGACGATCGATGCCTGCTCGCGATCTGCCATGGGTGCGCCACGATCAGCTCGAGGTCGGCCACCCGGCCCGGTGTGTTCTCGTCGAGCGTGTAGATCCCGAGCACGTCGAGGTGGGAGGCGTATTCGGCGAACGGCCGCATGACTCCGGGAAACAGGATCTTCGGGTGCCTGAAATAGGTGTTGCCGGTGTAGAGGGTGATTCGGCTCTGTGTTCGGCCCAAAGCGTTGCCGCGGGCACCGACTGCGCGCCGGGCCACTTTGATGTCGATGGCGTGAAATCCGCCACCGAACGCCTCACCGCCGAGTTCGACATCGGGGTAGCCACGCTCGGTGCCCCGTGCGGCTATTGATCCGGAGAGGTCGGCGGCACGGTCGATCAGGAAGCTGACGATGCCGACCTCGAGGACGTTTGCCAGCGCCGCGGGCTCCTTGGGCAGCGGCAGGATGTGTCCGCCAGCCAGGAGTTGTGCCTCGAGGTCCTCGGGACCCGTCGCGACCAGCGGCCAGGCGTGATCGCCCCGGCTGCGGAACACACCGCCCAGACCCCACCCGTACTCCGCGCATTGCTCCCGCAGCCACTGCTCCACCGCCACCACGGTTGGCAGCTTGCCAGAGACGGGCGTGCGATTCGGACGGGCTGGGCTCTCGGGGCGCGTGTGTTGAGCGACGCGCCGAGGGGTCCACGTGACGTCTGTAACTATTTGCCCGCTTGTCAACGATGTGAAGGCGGATGGGTCGGTGCCGACGGGACCGGGGCTGCGGCAACGCAATTCATTGCTGTAATCATCGACGTAAGCGGAAGCACGAGGTTGTGACGTTTTGTAGCGTTACAATCCCATTGCCATTTGCGTCCCTATCCGCTGTCGGCGGACCGTCGGCAGCTATCTCTCGAGCACGATGGAGCACCGCCAAACATGACCGCGCCCTCCCTTGCCCCCACCCATGACGGACTGGCCACCTTCGGTGGCTTCAGGCGCACCGCCTGCTGGGATCCGGTGGCCGAATGCACCATGACCATGGCGAGGCCGAGTGCCGAGCCCGACCTCTTCGCCCGGTATCACCGCGGCGCTGTCGCGAGTTACGCGCGATTCGGAGTCTCAGACGCGCTGGACCCCGACGTGGACCGCTGCGCCGAGGACACCGCGCTGTTCTGGGTGCTGACTGACATCAGCGGCCAGGTGGTCGGTGGTGTGCGAGCAAAGGGTCCGCTGCGTGGGCCGGAGGACTCACATGCGGTCGTGGAGTGGGCTGGGCATCCCGGTGAGGACCAGGTGCATGCCGCGATCTCGGAGCGCGTCCCGCTGGGCATCCTCGAGATGAAGGCGGCGTGGCTGGACAAGGAGCCCGGCGGCGGTCGCCGTCGGGCCAAGATGATCGCTCGAAGCGGCTTCCACGCGATGGGGCTCTTCGACATCACCTACTGCATGGCCACCTCGGCGGCGCACATCCTGGATCAGTGGCGTTCGTCGGGCGGTGTCGTGGCCGACATCCCCGCCGCGCCGTACCCCAACGAGCACTACCAGACTCAGATGATGTGGTGGGACCGGCGCACGTTCGCCGCTCACGGGGACCCCGTCCAGGTCTCCGCCATCATCGGAGAGATCGCCCAAACCCGGCGCGGGGTCGTCACCGACCGCACCGCGGCGGCGCCGGTGTGGCGCGGCGCGCTCTCGCACGCCTAGCGCGAATACCGCCTGAAACCGGTCCAGAACGTTGCCCTTGCAACAAATTTATTTTTGGCCCGTCGGCGATTGCGCCGGTTTGGTCAGTTCCTTGCTGGGTAACGTTTTGGTCTCGGGCGGATATCGGATACGTCTCCGTGCTGAGTCGGCATGTCTGACCTGCGGAAATGCCCTAGACGTCGAGGTGGATCGGCCACGGATCGCACGCGTTCGGCCCGCGCGGCGGTGGTCGCTGCACCGTCCGCCCAATTTCTTAGACGGATGCTCTCTCGCCCTTCGGTTCCTCGGGAGTTGCTGGACAACCTGCGTTTTGCTCGTATGGTGCTTCCCGTGGGTAGACATGCGTTGGCCCGCCCCCGTCGCAAACGATCGGTGGGCCTGGCCGCTCTGATCGCGCCGGCCGCCGTCTTCCTCGCCGCTGGCGGGAGTGCATACCCCACCGTGGTGACCGAGGAACCCACTCCTGTGGCCGCCGATGTTCCGGTGTGTTGCCTCGAGGTCGTGGCGTTGGCACCGGCCGTAGGGTCGGGGCCGTCCATCGGGCAGGTGAGCATGGCGGCGGCGCCGGACCGCACGGTCGCGGCGTCGAGGTGGCGGGTCGATGATCGGCCGCGTCTGCTGCCCGTCGGTGTCGCGCCGGAGCGCGGCCTTCAGGTCAAGACCATCCTGGCCGCACGCGCGGTCAGCGCGGCGTTCCCCGAGATCCACTCGATCGGCGGTGTGCGGGCGGATGCGCTGAGATGGCATCCCAACGGCCTGGCACTCGACGTGATGATCCCCAACCCCAGCTCCGCCGCGGGCATCGCGCTCGGCAACCAGATCGTCGCGTTCGCGTTCAAGAACGCAGAGCGGTTCGGGTTGCAGGATGCGATCTGGCGTGGCGTGTACTACACCCCCAAGGGCCCGCAGAGCGGTGGTTACGGGCATTACGACCACGTCCACCTCACCACCACAGGCGGCGGGTACCCCACCGGCGACGAGGCATACCTGCGCTGACGGAGCCGCGGTTCGGCCGGGGACTAGGCTTGATTGACTATGCCCCGGATCGATGCCGACACCGTCGAAGAGCACCGCGAGGCACTGCGCCGCAGGGTGTTCGCGGCGTTCGCCGACTTGATGGCAGAGCACAGTTTCGACGCGATCTCGATGGCGCAGATCGCGGCGCGGGCCGAGGTTGGCCGAACGGCGATCTACCATCACTTCCCCGACAAGGAAGCGGTGCTGGTGGCTTTCGCCACCCATGAGACCGGTCGCTACCTCGTCGCACTGCAGGAACAGCTGGTGGGCGCCGACAGTCCGGCAGACGCACTGCGCCTCTACATCCGCCACCACCTGGCCTCCGGCGAGCAATTCCACATGGGGCTGGGGCGTCAGATGTCCGGCGTTGTGTCCCCGGCGTCGCGTACCGCCATCAGAGAGCACGTGCTGGCGGTGGAGGCGGTGTTGCGCCAGATCATCGCGGATGGGGTGGCGCAGGGCGCATTTGTCGTCGATGACGTCGACACCACGCTGTTGCTCATTCACTCCTGCCTGAGTCCGCGGGATCTCGACCAGGCCACGGTGGAGAGGTTCCTGCTCCGGGCTGTGTCGCGCAAGGCGCCCTGAAAGGGAGGCCACACTTTCTGACTAGTTGTCAGTACGATGCTGACAATGTGTCATAAAGTTGGCACAGCCCCGCGTGCGTAACCCTTCAGGAGCCCCGATGACCCTTGTGTCCACCGCCGTTGAGCAGCCGTTATCGATCGCTATGCGGGAGGGCTCGCAGTCCGAGCACGACGCCGCCGAGAACGCGAACTTCATCGGTGAACTCCTCGCGGGACGGATCGCGCCTGCGGGCTATGTCGCCTATCTGCGGCAGTTGCACACTGTCTACGCCGCACTCGAGGCGGCCGTCCGCCGCCACCGCAACGACCCGATCGTGGCGGCGGTCTACGACCCGGCCCTCGAGCGTCTGGCGGCACTCGAAGCCGACCTCGATCACTGGGCGCCCGGGGCCACCTCGTATGCCACCGACAGCCCCGCCGCGGCGCGGTACGCCGAGCGTCTGACCAGCGCCGATTGGGGCGGCCTGCTTCTCGCGCACCACTACACCCGCTACCTCGGGGACCTGTCGGGTGGCCAGGCCATCGGCCGCATCCTCGACCGGACATTCGAACTCGACGGCGCGGGCCTGGCGTTCTACGACTTTCCCCAGATCAGCAAGCCGAAGATCTACAAGGACGCCTATCGCGATCGCCTCGACGCGCTCGCCCTCGACCACGACGATCAGCGGCGCGTGGTCGCCGAGGTCAAGGCGACATTCGGCCTGAACCACGGACTCTTCGATGAACTCGGACAGCGCCTCGGCGAGTTCGCTCGCTGATCCGCTCCGCCGGCTGCGTTCGGTGACGGTGAACCACTAGGCGATTGGACCCGTGTCAAAAGGGCACCCCTCAGACACGCCGCACGTGGGTCCGGCGCAGACAGGAGCCGTCATGATCCGTCACTTCCTCCGTCGCTGCAGGTCACTCACCATCGGTGCGGTGGCCGCCGTGCTCATGTTGGCGCTGACGAGCCCCCCGGCGGCGCTCGCCGACGATCGCCTTGATTTCACCGGAACGACGCTGTCCGGCGCACCCTTCAACGGCGCCTCGCTGCAGGGCAAGCCCGCCGTGCTGTGGTTCTGGACACCGTGGTGCCCGTTCTGCAATGCCGAGGCGCCGTCGGTGAGCAGTGTCGCGGCCGCCAACCCCAAGGTGACGTTTGTGGGCGTTGCGGCTCGCTCCGACGTCGGGGCCATGCAGAACTTCGTATCGAAGTACAACCTGAACTTCACGAACCTCGATGACGCCGACGGTTCCATCTGGGCGCGGTACAACGTGCCGTGGCAGCCCGCGTACGTGTTCTATCGGCCTGATGGCTCATCGACATTCGTGAACAACCCGACTGCGGCGATGCCGCAACAGGAACTGCAGGAGCGGGTTTCCGCGCTGAGCACGTAGTCGTCGCGCCGCGTGCAGCAAGATCTGGTCGGGCTGGCCTTCGCAGCAGGAATGGTCGCCGCACTCAATCCGTGTGGCTTCGCGATGCTGCCCGCCTACCTCGCGTTGGTGGTGCGGGGCAACGGAAACGGTGCTCCCACCGCGGTCGGACGCGCCGTGGCGGCGACCGCGGCGATGACGCTCGGATTCCTTGTGGTGTTCGCTGTCTTCGGGTTGCTGACGGTCTCGCTGGCGTCCACGGTGCAGCAGTACGTCCCGTATGTCACCGTGGTCATCGGCATTGTGCTTGTGGCGCTTGGTATCTGGTTGGTCAGTGGACGTGAGCTAGCCCTGCTGACGCCGGACCGGATGGCCCACGGCGTATCGGGGGCGCCGACATCGAGGCTCGGTTCGATGTTCGGCTACGGCGTGGCTTATGCGCTTGCCTCACTGTCCTGCACCGTGGGCCCGTTCCTGGCGGTGACCGGCGCCGGTCTCGGCGGTACGTCCGTCGCCAGCCGAGCGTGGATCTACCTGGCATACGCGGGCGGCTTCGCGTTGGTGGTCGGTGTGCTGGCGGTCGTCGTCGCACTCGCCGGTTCGGCGCTGACCGACCGAATCCGACGAATCCTGCCGTATGTCAACCGCATTGGCGGAGCAGTTTTGATTCTGGTCGGGCTCTATGTCGCCTACTACGGCTACTACGAGGTCCAGTTGTTCTCTGCGGGAGGCAATCCCGCGGATCCGGTGATCGCGGGAGCGGGGCGGGTGCAGGGCGCCATCGCCGGCTGGGTCCATCGGCATGGGGTCTGGCCGTGGATGATCGTGCTCGCCGCCACGATCGTGGGGGCGTCGGCCTGGGCCTGGCGCGTCAGACGGCCGCGCGCAGACCGGACCGGAGCGGAGCGCTGATGAGTACGATGCAAATCATTTGGAAGCGCGATAGAGACCTGGACCATGGCAGAGCCGACAATTCAATTCCGCCGTCTCGCCGAGCAGGTCGCCGACCAGCTACGGCGGCGGATCCTGCGCGGCGAACTGGCCGACGGCAGCATCCTGCCCAAGGAGGATGAGCTTCTCCTCGAGTTCCCGGTTAGCAAGCCATCCCTGCGCGAGGCGATGCGGATTCTCGAGGCCGAGGGGTTGCTGCGGGTGCGTCGCGGCAAGCTCGGGGGCGCGGTGGTGATTCGGCCCACCGCGGCGAACGTGGCCTACACGATCGGTCTGGTGCTCGGATCGCACGAGGTCGGCCTCTCGGATGTGGGTAGCGCGCTGCGTCAGGTCGAGCCGGCGTGCGCGGCGCTGTGCGCTGAGCGGGCTGACCGCAAGACCGCCGTCGTGCCTGCGCTGCGTCAACTGCACGCCGAGGCGCTGGACTCGGTCGACGACCTTCTGCGCGCGACGTCGGCGAGCCGGCGCTACCACGAGGCGCTTGTCTCGCTGTGTGGGAACCAGACCATGATCATCCTGGCGGGAGCGCTGGAAACGCTCTGGTCGGCGCACGAACAGGGTTGGTCGACGCAGGTGACCGATCACAGTGTCGTCCCGGTCAACGAGCGCCTTGCGGTCCTCGAGGATCATCTGCAGGTGATCGATGCCATCGATGACGGCGATGCGCGGCGCGCACACGACCTTGCCGCGGCGCACCTCGTCAATGCCCAGCACTACCCGGGTTCATCGGGCGTCGTCGATCCCTCGATGGTGCGTAATCGCGGGCAATCCGCCACAGACCATTGACGGGGATCCTTATTTTCATATGATTTGGTGATGGCCGTCGACACCGCAGCCGTGACCAGTACCGAGGCTGCCGAGTACCGCGCCGCCGGCTGGTGGTCGGACACGACGCTGTCGGACTGCGTTCGGCACAACGCGGCGTCGGCGCCGGACAAAACGGCCTACGTCGACTTCTCGCTCGACTCCTCCGATCGTGTGCTGACCTGGTCGGAGTTCGACAGCGCCGCCACCACCCTGGCGGCGAGACTGCAGGCATTGGGTGTCGGGCCCGGCGATGGTGTGGCGGTGTGGCACCACGACGGCTCGGCGATTCACGTGCTTTTGGTTGCCATCGAACGCTGTGGCGCCGTGGCCGTGGGCCTGGGAGCCCGCGCGGGGGTCCGTGAGGTGGCCGCGATCCTGCGGACCGCGCAACCGTCGTTGCTCGTCAGCGATGTCGAGCGCCGTGGGCAGGCGGCTCAGGCGGCTGCCGATGCCATGGGGTCGTCCCTTCGTGCGGTGGTGCTCGGAGATGAGGCCGACGAGCTGTTCATCGACATCACCTCTCGGCCGGGCGCTGCCGAGGGGCTGAGCCCCCTCGCGGCCGACGACGTCTTTCTGATCAACTCCACCTCGGGCACCACCGGTCTGCCCAAATGCGTTGTCCACACCGAGAATCGCTGGTACTACTTCCACCAGAAGGCGGTCGCCAACGGCGAACTCACGGCGGGCGACGTCTTCCTTCCCGTCATCCCCACGCCTTTCGGGTTCGGAATCTGGACCTCGCACACCACGCCAATCCACCTGGGCGCGACGGCGGTACGAATCGAGCGTTTCGATCCCGTCGCCACCTGCGCCGCGATCGAGCGGTACCGCGTGACGGTGCTCTGTTGTGTCAGCACGCAATTGGCGATGCTGCTGGCGAGCCCGGCGTCCCGCGAGTATGACCTCACCAGCCTGCGCGTCGTGTTCACCGGCGGTGAACCGCTCCCGTACACGCAGGCGGCGCAGTTCGAAGAGCTCACCGGGGTCACGATCCTGCAGTTCTACGGCTCCAACGAGACCGGCATGTTGAGCGCGACCACCACCGCGGACACACTGCACCGCCGCCTCCGCACCGCGGGGAGGATCGTGCCGGAGATGCAGGTGCGACTGTTCGACGGTGATCGCGACGTCACGGAATCCGGTCGCGGGCAACCGGCTTGCCGCGGCCCGGCGACCAGCCTGGGCTACCTGGGTGGCAGCGACCACGACAAGTTGTTCACCACGGACGGCTGGATGCGCATGGGTGATATCTGCGAGGTGGATGCCGAGGGCTATCTCAGCCTGACCGGCCGCACCTCCGACTTCATCCTGCGGGGTGGGAAGAACATCAGCGCCGTCGCCGTGGAGGAGGTCGTGGCGACACACCCCGCCGTGGCCGTTGCGGCCGCCGTGGCGATGCCTGACCCCATGTTCGGCGAGCGGGTGTGTGCGTATGTCGAGCTCAAGGACGGCGGTGTGCTCGATCTGCCCGCACTCGTCGAACACCTGCTGCAGCAGGGTGTTTCCAAGGAACTGTTGCCCGAGAGACTCGAAGTGCTCGACGAGCTGCCGCGTTCCTCCGGCGGCAAGGTCGCGAAGGGCCAACTTCGCGAGGACATCCGATCGACGCTCGAGGCGGGCCTCGAAATTCGGCAGGAGCAGCGGTCATGACCACAGACGAAGTGCGGCGGGGCGGTCTTGGAGTCTGGGCACCGTCGAAGGTGCCGCCCATCGGCGTCGACCTCACCAACGAACAGCAGTTGGCGGTGGCATTCCGCCACCTCGCCGATATCGGCATCGCCGAGAACATGGCCGGGCACATCACCTGGCAGCTCGACGGGCAGACCGACATGCTGGTCAATCCGTGGGGACTGTGGTGGCAGGAGTTGACCGCGTCA
>NZ_JBEPRZ010000011.1:0-142897 GCF_040548615.1 Mycolicibacterium sp. 624 | reverse complement strand
CTCGCCGACGCCCGGCCCCCCCCGGCCTTTGCGGGCCGCGTTTGGGGCGGGTTTGGGGGGGGGGCCCGCCCCAACCCGCGCCGAAATCGCTAGAACTGGCCGAGGTAGAAGCGGGTGCCCTGGTCGTCGGTGCACAGTGCCGAGAGGCCGTAGGACTGCCGTGACGGTTCGTCGATGACGGTGCCACCGGCTTCGCGGACCCTGCTGACGGCCTCATCGACATCGTCGACGGTCCACATCGGCACCGTCACGCTGCGGTCGCTACCGCCGGCCACGCCGGCCATGGGATGCGTGCCCGATATGCCCCAGCCGTCGTCGACCCGGCCCGGCTCGAACGACCAGAACAGCATCCGGCTGTAGAAGGCCTTGAACGCCGATGCGTCGGGCACCTCGTAGGTGATGTACGAGAGTTCGCCTGGCCCAGCGCCGTTGAGGTTGGGTCGAGGTTGGCCGGGGGTGGGCTGGTACACCGCGAACGGTGCGCCGGCGGGGTCGGTCGCGTCCACGACGGTGCCGAAGTCGAACTCCTGTCGCTGCCCGACCCGGCCCCCGCCATCGCGGATCGACTGCAGGGCGCCGTCGAGGTCGGTGACCGCGTAGCAGCAGAACATCGTCGGCGCACCGGGCACCGAGAACAGCCCGATGTGCTCGCGGGTGTTGGTCACCCGGTGGCTGGTCGGGTCATACCTCCACCCGAGGACGTGGCCGTAGAACTCGGCGGCCCTGTCGGCGTCGGGCGTCCACACCGACACGTAACCCACGTCGCCGTGCTGGATACCGACGGCGGCGCCCGTCATCGGGCCGCTCAGCATCCACCGGTGCCCGAACGGGTCGACGATGGTGGCGTTGCGCGATCCATGCGCCTCGTGGGCGTCCTGGTGGACGACGGCGCCACGGTCACGGGCGCGTTCCAGCGCCGCGTCGGTGTCGGTGACCGCGAGCATCAGGCTCACCGAGGCCGCCTGTGGGGCGGGTGCCCGCAGGCCCAGCTCGGGGTACTCGTCGGCGAGGTAGAGCACGCCACCGGCCAGCGCCAGTTCGGCGTGCCCGATCCGGCCGTCATCCATCACGATCGGATCGCCTATCAGCGAGGCCCCGAGCGCGTCGAGGTACCAGGCGATCGCCGCGCGGGCGTCCGCGACGGCGAGGTAGGGGAGGGCGGCCGAGCGCGGAACGGTGGCGGTGGCGGCGACGGTGTCGTTCAGTTCGGCGATGGCGGTATCGGTGCCACTCATGGCAACATCTCCTGTTCGATTCGGAAGTGACAGAGCCGATTCCAGACGCGCACGCAGTCGAGCGGCGAAGTCGGGATCGGGCGGGACCGGGTGGTCGGCGCCGCGCAGGACAGTCAGCGGATCGTGGCTGTTGTACTGGCTCATCACGCCCCTCCCTCCGGCTCTGGGTATTGCTTTCTGAATGCGCGACGGGCGCGCACCAACAGCGCCTCCGTGGCGTGCACCGTGCGTCCGATCAACTCCGCGCACTCGGGCACCGGGCGGTCGTCCATGTAGCGCAACGCCAGCACCGTCCGGTGGTGTTCGGGCAACCGGGCCAGGACGCTCTCGGCGACTATCCGGTCGAGTTCGGCGTCCCAGTCATCCGTCGGTGCCACGGGTTCGGGCAACTCGGCGACTGGAATGCTGAACCGGTCGTGCCTGCGTCGGTAGTGGTCCGCCAGTTTGTGGCGTGCCACCCCGATAAGCCAGGGCACGGTGATCGACGGTGGCTCGTCCTTGCGGGCGGCGTCCATGGCCGCAAGGAATGTCTCGGAGGTCAGGTCCTCGGCCGTCGCACGGTCACCGCAGCGCCGGACGAAGTAGCCGTACACCGACGGCAGTGCCTCGTCGTACAGCGCCAACAGGACCCGCGGGGCGCCCGGGGGATCCGATTCGTCGCTCACACCCTCATCGTCGCCGTTGGAGGGTCAACTCCGACGGCCCACATCAAGATTTCTTCGAATCGAGGTTCCCCAGGCCCTCGCTGATGGTGTCGAAGGCGTCGCAGAGCGCCTCCGACAGCGGCGCCGACTCGTCCGCCAGCCAGTGCCCGTAGGCCGACAGTGCGACGCCGAGCATGGTCCAGGCCACGGTCTGGGGCACCAGATCGGCCGTACTCAGGCCGAGGCGGTGTGCGACGAAGGCGGCGATGACGGCGCGCCAGCCCGCGTACATCGTCATCGAGTGCGCCTGAAGGGCGTCCGTCTCGAGGATCACCCGCATTCGTTGGCGGTGCCGTGCGGTCTCGGCGACATCGAAGCTGTTGAACGCCAACAATGCCGAGCGCAGGGCCTCGCGGACGGGTACTCCTGCCGGGACCGCGTCGAGCAGGTCGCGCATGTGGTCGAGGTGGGCACCGAAGTCGCCCCAGGGGATGGCGCTCTTCGACGGGTAGTAGCGGAACAGCGAGCGGCGGGCGATACCCGCGGCGTGGGCGACGTCATCGACGCTGACCTCGTCGAACCCCCGGGTGGCGAACAGTTCGAGCGCGACGGCGCTGATGTGGTCCTGGGTGGTCGAACGCCGGCGTCCGACGCGCGGCGCAACGTCTCCCGCGGCAGGGGCGTTTCGGCCGGCCTGTCGACCGGAATCAGATTTCATCGGGCCACCCCTTCCGTTTCGGCACTCGATGCCATATTCTTGCGACCTCGGTCACAATTGTCGAGACCCACGACGCGAAAGGCGGAATCCCATGGAGCCGAATCAGCACGCAGAGGTTGCCGAAGAACTCGTCACCGAGAGTTTGGTCGAAGAGGTTTCGATCGACGGTATGTGCGGGGTCTACTGACGATGTCGGCGCCTCTGTCCTCGGAGCCGGTGGACGCCGCCCCGGGGGCAGCGGCGTTCGACCCCGATCTCGGCTGGCGGCTGCACCACCAGGTGGCGGTGCGGCCCGAGCCATTCGGTGCTCTGCTCTATCACTTTGGCACCCGCAAGCTTTCGTTCCTCAAGAACCGAAAGATCGTCGAGGTGGTCAACTCGCTGAGTGATCACAGCGATGCCAGGTCCGCACTGCGGGCCGCAGGTATCACCGACGATCAACAGGCGCCCTATCTGCACGCCCTGAGCGTGCTTGTCGCATCCAAGATGCTCGTCTGCAAGGAGACCCCATGACGACGGTTGAAAAGGCCCCCGCTCCGGCTGCGCAGCCCGTCGGGCGGCTCGTCGATCAGTTCGAGCTCGGTCTCGACGCGCCCATCTGCCTGACCTGGGAACTCACCTACGCCTGCAACCTGTCCTGCGTGCACTGCCTGTCGGCCTCTGGCAAGCGCGATCCGCGCGAGCTGTCGACGCAGCAGTGCAAGGACATCATCGATGAACTCGAGCGCATGCAGGTGTTCTACGTCAACATCGGCGGTGGCGAACCCACTGTGCGACCCGACTTCTGGGAGTTGGTGGACTACGCCACCGCCCATCACGTCGGAGTGAAGTTCTCCACCAACGGCGTGCGGATCACACCCGAGGTGGCGGCCAAGCTCGCGGCGAGTGACTACGTCGACGTCCAGATCTCGCTCGACGGTGCCACCGCGGAGGTCAACGACGAGGTCCGGGGTCCCGGCTCCTTCGCGATGGCGATCCGCGCGCTGGAGAACCTCGCTGAGGCGGGTTTCAAGGATGCCAAGATCTCGGTTGTCGTGACTCGCCACAACGTGGATCAGCTCGACGACTTCAAGGCCCTGGCCGACCACTACGGCGCTACCCTGCGCATCACGCGGCTGCGGCCGTCGGGCCGCGGCGCCGACGTGTGGGACGAGCTGCATCCGACACCGGTGCAGCAGGTCCAGCTCTACGACTGGCTGGTCGCCCGTGGTGAGAATGTGCTCACCGGCGACTCGTTCTTCCACCTGTCCGGTCTGGGAGAGCCCGGCGCACTGGCCGGCCTGAACCTGTGCGGAGCCGGCCGGGTGGTGTGCCTGATCGACCCCATCGGTGACGTCTACGCGTGCCCGTTCGCCATCCACGACAAGTTCCTTGCCGGAAACGTGCTGTCCGACGGCGGTTTCGACAGTGTGTGGAAGAACGCACCACTGTTCCGCGAGCTGCGCGAACCGCAGTCGGCCGGAGCATGCACTGGCTGCGGCCACTATGACGCGTGCCGCGGCGGATGCATGGCCGCCAAGTTCTTCACCGGCCTGCCGCTTGACGGGCCGGATCCCGAATGCGTGCAGGGCTACGGCGAGCCTGCGCTCGCGCTTGAACGTGACAAGCCGAAGCCGAGTGGCGACCACTCGCGTGCCGGGGGCCGAAAGGGGCCCATCCCGCTCAAGCTCCTGACAGTCCCACCCAAGAAGTTCTGCAACGAAAGCCCCGTCTGACAATGGCCCGCGACATCTGGTTCGAAACCGTCTCCATCGCGCAGGAACGCGCGAAGAAGCGCCTGCCCAAGTCCGTGTACAGCGCCCTGATCTCGGCGAGCGAGAAGGGACTGACGGTCGCCGACAATGTCGAGGCGTTCGGCCAACTCGGCTTCGCGCCCCACGTGATCGGGGCACTCGAGAAGCGTGATCTGTCGACCACCGTTATGGGGCAGGACATCTCGCTACCGGTGGTGATCTCGCCGACCGGTGTGCAAGCGGTGCATCCCGACGGCGAGGTGGCGGTGGCACGTGCCGCCGCGGCCCGTGGCACCGCGATGGGCCTGTCCTCGTTCGCGAGCAAGCCGATCGAGGACGTCATCGCGGCCAACCCCAAACTGTTCTTCCAGGTGTACTGGCTGGGCGACCGCGCGGCGATCGCGGCGCGGGTCGAGCGTGCGCGTGCCGCCGGTGCGGTCGGGCTCATCGTCACGACCGACTGGAGCTTCAGCCACGGCCGCGACTGGGGCAGCCCCAAGATCCCCGAGAACATGGATCTGCGGACCACCGTCCGGATGCTTCCCGAGGGCCTGACCAGGCCACGGTGGATGTATCAGTGGGCCAAGACGATGCGCCCACCAAACCTGCGGGTCCCCAACCAGGGCGCCAAGGGCGAGGCCGGGCCGCCGTTCTTCCAGGCCTACGGCGAGTGGATGGGCACGCCTCCGCCCACGTGGGAGGACATCGCGTGGTTGCGTGAACTGTGGGGCGGGCCATTCATGCTCAAGGGTGTGATTCGCGTGGATGACGCCAAACGCGCTGTCGACGCAGGCGTTTCGGCGATCTCGGTGTCCAACCACGGTGGCAACAACCTGGACAGCACCCCCGCGGCGATCCGGGCGCTGCCGGCCATCGCCGACGCCGTCGGCAACGACATCGAGGTTTTGCTGGACGGCGGCGTCCGCCGCGGCAGCGACGTCGTCAAGGCGCTGGCGCTGGGAGCGCGCGCGGTCATGATCGGCCGTGCCTACCTGTGGGGCCTGGCCGCCGAGGGGCAGGCCGGCGTCGAGAACGTGCTCGATGTTCTGCACGGTGGCATCGACTCGGCGTTGCGCGGGCTGGGCAAGGCCTCGGTCCACGACCTGGGTCCCGATGACATCCTGGTGCCCCCGGGCTTCACCCGGGAGCTCGGCGTGCCCGGCAATGGAAGCGTCTGACCGGTACCGTCCGCGGAGGGCCGACGGTGGTACAGGCGTGGCTGACGTGGCTGACGTGATGCTCCGGCGGGTGTTGTGGGAAGAATCGGAAAAGCCAATACTTCTCATACGCCAACAATCGGCGCACACCAGGTGAATTCGGCCTACCATCGGCGGGTGGCATTCCCCAGTGAACTTGGGACCTCGACGTCGAGGCAAGTCCAGGATCTGTTGCCCGCGCTTATCGTTCCCATCGGCTCCACCGAGCAGCACGGTCCGCACCTGCCACTGGACACCGACACCCGGATCGCTGTCGCGGTCGCCGAGGGAGTTGCTGAGCGGCTCGCTGGCGACTGGGCGCTGGCCCCAGCCGTCAGCTACGGCGCGAGCGGCGAGCACGAGGGCTTCACCGGCACGGTGTCGATCGGCACGGCCGCGCTGGAGTTGCTGCTGATCGAGTTCGGCCGGTCGGCGTGTCACTGGGCTCCGCGGGTGGTCTTCGTCAACGGCCACGGTGGAAACGTCCAGGCCCTGGTTGGTGCGGTCGCTTTGCTGCGGGATGAGGGGCGTGACGTGAGCTGGTGTTCGTGCGCCGTCCGCGGTGGCGACGCACATGCCGGACACACCGAAACGTCTGTATTGCTACATATTTCGCCGGAGGACGTGTGGCTCGATGAGCGGGTGCCCGGGAACAGTGCGCCGCTCTCGGAGTTGCTGCCGAGGATGCGGGACGGCGGTGTCGCTGCGGTGAGTCCCGTCGGCGTTCTCGGCGACCCGATGACGGCGACCGCCGATGAGGGAGCGCGTCTGCTGGCCGAGATGGTGGACACCGCCGTCCGCCGGATCGAGGCCTGGGCGCCCGACCGTCGGGGGATGCTGACGTGACCGGCCCTCGGCTGCCCGACGGTTTCGCCGTCCAGGTGGATCGGCGGGTGAAGGTTCTCGGGGAGGGCTCGGCGCTGCTCGGCGGCTCACCCACCCGCCTGCTGCGGCTGGCGCCTGCCGCGCAGACGATGCTGAGGGGCGGACGCCTCGAGGTTCACGACGCGCAGAGCGCGCAGCTGGCCCGAACGCTGCTGGACGCCACGGTGGCCCACCCACGTCCCGCGAGTGGCCCGTCCCATCGGGATGTCACCGTGGTGATACCGGTGCGGGACAACGACATAGGGCTCAAGCGGCTGCTGATGGCGTTGCGCGGCCTGCGTGTGATCGTGGTCGATGACGGCTCGGTGGTCCCGGTCCAGGTCGCTGACCTGGAGGCCTCGCATTGTGATGTGGCGGTGCTGCGGCATGACGCGAGCAGGGGGCCGGGAGCGGCCCGGAACACCGGCCTGCGGGCGTGCGAGACCAGCCTGGTCGCGTTCCTGGACTCCGACGTCGTGCCGCGGCGGGGCTGGCTGGAGGCGTTGTTGGGGCACTTCTGTGACCCCGCGGTGGCGCTTGTCGCCCCACGCATCGTCGCGCTGCACGAACCCGACAACATGGTGGCCCGCTACGAGGCGGTGCGCTCGTCGCTGGACCTCGGGCACCGGGAGGCGCCCGTGGTGCCATTCGGTCAGGTGTCCTACGTGCCCAGCGCGGCCATCATCTGCCGCCGCCAGGCGCTGACGGAGCTCGACGGCTTCGACGAGACGCTGGAAGCCGGTGAGGACGTCGACCTGTGCTGGCGCCTCATTGAGGCCGGTGCGCGCCTGCGGTACGAGCCCATCGCGCTGGTCGGCCACGATCACCGCACGCAGTTGCGAGAGTGGTTCGTGCGCAAGGCATTCTATGGTTCTTCAGCCGCGCCGCTCTCGGTGCGGCACCCAGGCAAGACGGCCCCGCTGGTGATATCGGGCTGGACCCTCCTGGTCTGGGTCCTGATGGCGATGGGCTCCGGCATCGGCTACCTCGCCTCCACGGTCGTCGCAGTGCTCACCGGACGCCGCATCGCCAAGTCGCTGAGTTCGGTCGACACCGAGCCCAAGGAGGTCGCGGCGGTCGCGGCCCACGGCCTGTGGGCGGCCGCGCTGCAACTGGCCTCCGCGATCTGTCGGCACTACTGGCCCGTGGCGCTCGTCGTGGCACTGCTGTTCAAACGGTGTCGCCAGGTGGTGCTGGTGGCCGCGATCGTCGACGGCGTGGTCGACTGGGCCACCCGCAACGCCGACGCCGAGGACGAGCACCATCGTGTCGGCCTGCTGTCCTATCTGCTGCTCAAGCGGCTCGACGACATCGCGTATGGTCTCGGGTTGTGGACGGGTGTCGTGCGCGAACGCCACGCGGGCGCACTCAAGCCCCAGATCCGGACCTGAAGCGCCGCCGCCTTGCACGCTGATGTCCTGATCGTCGGTGCGGGCAGCGCTGGCTGCGTTCTGGGGGAACGCCTTTCGGTGGACCCAAGCTGCCGGGTTGTGGTGGTCGAGGCCGGTCCAGGCCCGTCCGATCCTCGGGTGATGGCCCAGATCAGCGACGGGTTACGCCTGCCGATCGGTGTCGCCAGCTCGGTGGTCCGCCGGTACGAGACGTCGCTCACCTCGGATCCGGAGCGCACGACCGTCATCATGCGTGGGGCAGTGGTGGGCGGCTCGGGCGCGGTGAACGGTGGCTACTTCTGCCGGGGGCTGCGCACGGACTTCGACGGTTGGGGATTGCCCGGCTGGGGTTGGGACGACGTTCTGCCGCACTTTTTGGCGATCGAGAATGACCTTGACTTCGATGGGCCGCTGCACGGCTCGGACGGTCCGATGATCATCCGCCGGGTCACCGAATTCGAGCTTGGTGCAGTCGCTTTCATTGATGCGGCACGTGCGCTCGGCTACGGCTGGATCGATGACCTCAACGGTGCCGCCGGGGGCGCGGTGGGTGTCGGTGCCGTGCCATTGAACATCGACCGGGGTACCCGGGTTGGGCCCGGCGGCGCCTTCCTCGGGCGTGCGGCGGGTCGGGCCAATCTGTCGGTGCTCGATCAAACGCGGGTGGCGCGGATTCGCCTGGTCGGGGGCAGGGCCGTCGGTGTCGAGTGCATCGGCCCGGACGGCCCGCTTGAGGTGAGCGCCGATCGAATCGTGTTGTCGGCCGGTGCAATCGGCAGCGCCCATCTCCTGCAGGTGTCCGGGGTCGGTCCCGCGGCGATGCTGGCGGACGCAGGCGTGCCGGTCGTCGTGGACCTGCCCGTCGGGACCCGCTGCGTCGATCACCCGGAGTGGGTGCTTCCCGTCGACTGGCCGGCGGCGCCGGGACGCCCGCCTCTGGAGGCGGTGTTGACGACGTCCGACGGCCTGGAGATCCGGCCGTACACGGCGGGCTTCGGTGCCATGACCGGCGGCCCTGACGACGACTCAGAGGACCGGCCACACCTCGGTGTCACTCTGCTACGCCCACGGGCGCGCGGCGCGATAACCCTCGTTTCGGCGGACCCGACGGTGCCACCCGTCATCGATCATCGGTACGACAGCGAGCCTGCCGACGTCGCCGCGCTGCGGGCCGGCGCGGACCTGGCGCATGACCTCGCCGGTACGGGATACGAAGCGCGGCAGTCGCACTGGTCGACGTCGCAGCATCTGTGCGGATCTGTTCCGATGGGTGCCGACGGTGCACTCGACGCGCGATGCAAGGTCCACGGCGTCGACGGTCTCTGGGTGGTGGACGGTTCGATCATGCCGGACATCACCAGCCGAGGGCCGCACGCCACGATCGTGATGATCGGTCACCGGGCAGCGGAGTTCATCCTCGCCTGATGCGGCGGATAAGTCGCAACTGCTGGTCATCGCGGCCGGGTGCCCACAGCCCGATCACCACCGCCCCGATGCCTACCGTGATGGCCAATGCGAGCAACGAGGTGTGCATCGCGTCGACGAACGCCGCCTTGCTCTGGTCGGCGAGCTCGGCGCCGGCCGGCCCCATGCGTCTGGCCACCTCGAGTGCCTGGCCCAGCGATCCGACGGCGGCATCGCGGGTCGGCGCGGGAAGCGTCGCCAGTCGCGGTTCGAGCGCGCTGGTGTACTGGGCCGCCAGCAGGGATCCGGCCAGGGCGATGCCTAGGGCGGCACCCACCTCGCGAGTGGTGTCGTTCACCGCGGATGCGACGCCTTGTTTGTCGTCGGACACGGTGTTCATGATCGCTGAAGTGGTTGGTGCCGTGAGTAATCCGATACCGAAGCTCATGACGAGCAGCGGCCAGGCGACGGCCCAGTAGGCGGAGTCCACGTCAACACCGCGCAGCAGCAGGAAGCCGGCCGAGATGAGTGACAGACCGGTGAAGACCACCAGGCGCAGCCCGAGGCGGGGCAGATACCAGAAGGACAGCGCCGAGAGAACCAACGTGGGGCCCATGATCGGCGTCAGCGCGAAGGCGGTCCCGATGGGGCTGTAACCCATGATCAGCTGCATGTGCTGCATCACTATGTAGAAGAAGCCGAACATGGCGAGGAAGAAGACCGTGATCGCGGCGGCCCCCGTCGCGAAGGCGGGTTCGCCGAACAGTCGCACGTCGAGCAACGGGTATCGCCTGCGCAGTTCGATCACGCCGAACGCTGCGCACAATGCGATGCCTGCCACGATACAACCGATCACCAGCGCGTCCGACCACCCTCGGGAGGGAGCCTCGAGAATGCCGAAGACCAGGACGGCGACACCGCCGCCGATCACGACGGCGCCGGGCCAGTCCAGGGGCTTGGGGTCGGACTCCTTGGATGTCGCGACGGTGAGCGTCAAGACGAATAGCACGGCGCCGGCTGCCGCGAATGCCCAGAATATCGACTGCCATCCCCAGAAGTGAAGCAGGCCACCGGATCCCAGCATTCCCGCCACAGCACCGCATCCGGCGGTGCCGGCCCAGATGCCAACTGCCTTGTTGCGCTGGTCCTTTGGGAAGGTCGCGGTCAGGATCGACAACGTGGCGGGCATGACGAAGGCCGCGCCCGCGCCGGCGACCCCGCGAGCGGCGATGAGGTGCGCTGGGTCAGACCAGATGGCCGGAGCCACCGAGGCCAGTGTGAAGACGGCCAACCCGACGAGCAGCGCGCCGCGTCGGCCGTACCGGTCTCCCAGGGCACCGGCCGGTAGTAGCAGGCAGGCCAGTACCAGGGTGTAGCTGTCGACAATCCACGTGAGTTCGGTCTGGGTCGCCGCGGTGGCCATGGCGATATCGGGCAGTGCGGTGTTCAGCGCGACCATCGACGATATGACGAGCAGGACGGCCAGGCAGGCGATGAGCAGTGTCCACGCGCGAAACCTCGTCGACAGACGTGCCAGGGCACGATCGGTAGGCTGATCGGGCTCGGCGAGTACCTCAACCATGCGCAACCCTTCCGGAGAGTGCGATATTTTTGGGACTACCCGTCTTGCGCCGAGACTAAAAGTCTCGTTTCTTGTGTGGAGGTGACTTGACGTGACGTCGGTGCGTACCGACCCGAGGCCGGCCCGGTCGAGGGCCCGGCTACTGGATGCGGCGACGGCGCTTCTGAGCACCGGTGGGCCCAGTGCGGTGACCGTCGATGCCGTGACCCGTGCCTCCAACGTGGCGCGCGCCACGCTGTATCGCCACTTCCCCAGTGGGAACGACCTGCTGGCCGCGGCGTTTCACGCGCTGATCCCGCCCGCGCCGATCCCGCCCGAAGGCGGCTCGGTCCGCGACCGCCTGATCGCAGCGCTGCAGGGTTTCGCCGATCTGGTCGCGGAGGCGCCCATCAGCCTGGCCGCCATGTCATGGCTGGCGCTCGGCGGGGATCTGGAACACACGTGGTGGAGCAGGGACAAGCGGTCGGCCGAGAGCAATGAGGTCGCCACGCTGCGCGAGCGGGTGGCCGAGCAGTACGCGGCGCCCTTCGACGCGGTCTTCGACAGCCCCGAGGCGATCGAGATGCTGGGCGAGATCGACAGGATGCGCGCGGTGGCGCTGCTGCTCGGGCCGATCGTGCTGGGCAAGCTCAGCACCATGGCCGACTTCGACTACCGCGAGGTCGCGGTGGTCGCCGTCGACGGCTTCCTCGCGACGCACGCGAGGGCTGGCGAAACTACTTGAACGAGTAGCGAATCGGCAGATGCTTGAGGCCGCCCACGAACGTCGTCGCGCTCAGCTCGGGCTTACCCGCCAGCTCGACGGTGTCCAGCCTGCTGAGCAACTCGGTGAACAGACTGCTCATCTCCATGCGGGCCAGCGCGGCACCCAGGCAGAAGTGGATGCCGTAACCGAAGGCCACGTGCTTGTTGGGGTCGCGTCCGACGTCGAAGCGGAACGGATCGGTGAACACCTCCTCATCGCGGTTGCCTGACACGTAGGCCAGGTAGACCGAGTCGCCCTTGGCGATGTCGACGCCGCGAATGGTGGTGTCCGCGGTGGCGGTGCGCATGAACTCCTTGACGGGGGTGGACCAGCGAATCATCTCCTCGACCGCGGTCCCCATCAGGCTGGGATCGTTGCGCAGGCGGTCGAGTTCGCCGGGGTTCTCGATCAGCGCGAGCAGACCGCCCGAGATCGCGTCCTTCGTGGTGTCGTGGCCGGCACTGGCGACGATGACGTAGTACGACGCGGTGTCCACGTCCGAGAGCGGTTCGCCGTCGATGCGCCCGTTCGCGATTGCCGAGGCGAGATCGTCGGTGGGCTGCTCGCGGCGCGACGCCGTCAGTTTGGCGAAGTAGGTGAAGAAGTCGAGCAGCACCGCCAGCTGGTCCTCGAGTGATCCGCCGTCGCGTTTGTACTCGTCATCGTCGCCGCCGAACATCTCCTGCGTCAGCATGTGCATGCGGCCGAAGTCGGACTCCGGCAGGCCCAGCAGAGACATGATCACGTAGAGCGGGAAGTCGATCGCGATATCGGTGACGAAATCGCATTCACCGCCGAGGTCGGCCATCTTGTCGACATAGCGCTTGGCGAGTTCATCGACGCGCACCTTGAGGTCGCGCATCGCCTTGGGTCGGAACCAGTCGGCGCCGATGGCGCGCACTTTGCGGTGGTGTGGGTCGTCCATGTGGATGAGCGTGCGCAGCCCCATGCCGGCCTCGAGCTGCTGCTTGGCCAAATCGTCGGCGGCAGCGGTGGCCAGCAGCGGGCGTGGCTCGCTGATGAAGAGTTCGTTGGCTCGCTCGACCGCCATGATGTCGGCGTGCTTGGTGATCGCCCAGAACGGCCGATATGGCCGATTGTCCACCCACGCAACGGGATTGTTCGCCCGCAGATGAGTCAGCGCAGCGTGCAACCGCTCGTCGTCGGCGTACGCCGACGGGTCGGCCAAGACCTTCGCGGCATCGTCCATCGTGGGGGTGCTCATGCCGACTCCTCGCTCGCGGGATGGGGGATTTGACGGGTGTCAAGGAAGTCTATGTTCATCGGCGGGCGGCGAAGGCGGGATTGCCCGGATCGGCACGAGTAGGCTCGGCGGACGTGGCGCCCGCAACGATTCGGCGAATCGGTCGAGGAGCTGTCGCGCTGCTCGCCGCCGGTTTCCTGAGCAACGGGTGCGGGCATTCCTCCGTCCCGGCGCAGGACGCTGCCCCATCGCAGGCCCCGACGGACCCCGCACTTGTGCAGACCACCACCGGCGCGCTGCGCGGCGTCGTCGCACCGGATCACCGGTTGTTCGCCGGAGTGCCCTACGCCGCGCCACCCGTCGGCAAGCTGCGGTGGCAGCCACCCGCGCCCGCGCAGCCCTGGCCGGGCGTGCGGGACGCGACCGAGGTTGGGCCGCGCTGTCTGCAGGACGTCGACGATCTCGAGAAGGGTCGGCACACCGATGAGGACTGCCTGACGTTGAACGTGTGGACACCACCGGTGTCCGAGCAGCGATCGCCCCGGCCCGTGATGGTGTGGATCCACGGTGGGGCGTTCATCAACGGCAGCGGCGGGATCTACGACTCGCGCTGGCTGGCCTCGCGCGGTGACGTGCTGGTGGTAACCCTCAACTACCGCCTGGGCACGATGGGCTTCCTCGCACATCCCGCGCTGGGGCCGGCCGGCGCCGTGGGCAACTACGGGCTGTCCGACCAACAGGCCGCGCTGCGCTGGGTGCGCGACAACATCTCCGCTTTCGGCGGCGACCCGGAACGCGTCACCATCGCGGGCGAGTCGGCAGGCGGCATGGCGGTGTGCGACCACCTCGTGGCGCCGGAATCCCAAGGCCTGTTTCGCGCGGCGATAATCCAGAGTGCCCCCTGTCAGGCGCAGGTCGGCCTGGCTGACGCGGAGCGCATCAGCCTCGACTACGCGCGCGACGTCGGCTGTCCGGATCCGGCGACCGCGGCCGACTGCCTGCGCGGGCTGCCGGCGGCCGCGCTGCGAGAGCCCGTGCGGTACTACCGACTCGGCGACGAGGGGATCAGCGGGCCGGTGACGGGAACCGCGGTGCTACCGGTGGATCCGATGACGGCGTTCGCCAACGGGCAGGCCGCACGCGTCCCCGTCGCGATCGGCAGCAACCGCGACGAGTTCACGCTGTTCATGGCGTTGGAGTACCTCCGTGGCCGCGAACTCGTTGCAGCCGGGTATCCGAAGGCGCTGACCGACGCGTTCGGTGCTGACGCCACCGCGGTCGCAGGCCACTACCCCCTGGACGGCTACGACGGCAGTGCGCCGCTGGCCTATTCAGCCGCCGTGACGGATTCGATGTTCGCCTGCATCGACGACCGCATCGCCCAGGAGATCGGCCGCACGGGCCCCGTCTACGCGTACGAGTTCACCGATCGGCAGGCGCCCGCTCCGGATCCGTTGCGCACCTTGCCCTTCCCTGTCGGGGCGAGTCACTCCCTTGAGCTGCGCTACCTGTTTGACGTGGGCGGCGCGCCGCCGCTGAATCCGGCCCAGCAGGAACTGTCGAACCAGATGATCGACTACTGGAGCAATTTCGTCCGCACGGGCGACCCGGCAGTCGCCGGGGCGCCCGAGTGGCCGGAACTCGGGCACGACCCGGCCGCCGGAAATCGGTTGTCATTGCACCCCGATGGCGTCAGTGTGGTCACCGACTTCGACCAGATCCACCAGTGCCCGTTCTGGGCGAGCCTGAAGAGGTGATCCGCAGTGCCAACGCCTGATGCCGCGACCTTCGCCGAGGAGTGGGTGCGTGCCTGGAACGCCCATGACGTGGAGGCGGTTCTCGCGCACTTCCACGACGACGTGGAGTTCACGTCACCGGTCGCGGCGCGCTTCCTGCCCGAGACCGGGGGAGTGGTGCGCGGTAAGCCGGCGCTGCGGGACTACTGGGTGCACGCGCTGGGGCTGCTGCCGGATCTGCACTTCGAGGTGATCGCCGTGTACCGCGGAGAGTCAGTCCTGGTGATCAACTACCGCAATCAGCGCGGACAGCTCGTCAACGAGGTGCTCCGGTTCGACGGAGACCTGATCCGCGAGGGCCACGGCACCTACCTGGACTGAAGGTCAGTATGCCGGCGTCACCCACGTGGTGATCTCGGCGTGCACGACCTCGGTGCCGCTGCGGTCGGTGACGCTCACGCCCACGACGAGGTCGGTGCCCTCGGTGATGGCCGCGAAGTCGGGCACGTCGATGCGTGCGGTGGCGCGCAGTGACGTCGTGGCCTTGGCCAGGTACTGCACATTCATCGCCTTCGGGATCCACCGGTGGCTGGTGGGCACCGTGGCCTCCATGAGCATCCCCATCGCCATCTCGGCGGCATTGCAGGAGGCGATGGCGTGCACGGTGCGCAGGTGGTTGTGGACGTAGAACCACTTCGGCACGTCGACCTGCGCCAGGCCGGGTTCCATACGTCGCACGTGGGGGAGCACCGACGCGAAGTACGGCACGCGCGCCATCGCCGCGACCGAGAACAGTCGGCTGCCCGCGGGCAGACCATCCAGTCGTTGCCACATGCGATAGGTCGTGGTCGGGGATGGCACAGTCGGAGAGGTCACAGCAGCCAATCTTACTCACGAGTAAGATCGCGCCCGCTGGGCTGTTTGAGTCCCGACGCCAGGACCAGTGCCGACAGGACGATCGCCACCAGGAGCAGGGCTGGAACGTCACCCGCCAGATGGCCCATGTGATGCCCGCGACCGAAGGACTGCACCGCCATGATCGCGGCGTGCGCGACGCTGGACCAGATGGTGAACCAGATGAGGCTGAGGTTGACCTGCGGGTTTCGTGCGGCATTGAGTAGGAAGACGCCCAGTGTGGCGTAGACGCCGACGATCATCATGAAGTACTGGGACTCATGCGGTGCGCCCGCATGCCATGCCCACCCCGACGGCCAAGCCACGGCCAGTGGATAGACCAGCATGAAGATCACGCCGAAGACCGCGAGCGCGATTTGAAGAAGTCTGTACGCAGATGGCATCTTGTTCCCCCCGGATCTGAGCCATCTCGGATTTTAGAGCGGCTGAACGGCGCGAGGGGCGGCAAGGCAGTCGGACCCCTAACTTACTTCTGGGTAAGATGGGGGTGTGCCGCCGGCTTCGGGGCGTCACTGCGTGTGACTGTCCTGGATGGCGGCCGGAGGCCGATTGACCATGGCGTATCCCGGTGCGCACGCAATTTGGAGGACACCCGAATCTGAGGCATACTGTTCGGGTTGCCCTGAGCCAGGTTCGCCTGGACGGGCATACGACCGGCGCCTTCGCGGGCGCATCCGGTCCCAACCTCGATCGCGACGGTTTTCTCAGCGCGGACGAGTGTGCGTGAGGGCGACACACCCGAGCGCGGGGGTCGGTGAACCAGAGACAGGTAAACAGCGGCGGCACAGCCAGCGCGCGTCTTGGGGAAACCCGGGGCACGCGCACAAAGACCAGGCCCTTTCATGGGGTTCATTAGTAGTGAGGTAGGAGAAGCGTGGCGGGACAAAAGATCCGCATCAGGCTCAAGGCCTACGACCACGAGGCAATTGATGCCTCGGCGCGCAAGATCGTCGAGACGGTCACCCGTACGGGCGCCAGCGTGGTCGGCCCGGTGCCGCTGCCGACCGAGAAGAACGTGTACTGCGTCATTAGGTCCCCGCATAAGTACAAGGACTCGCGGGAGCACTTCGAGATGCGTACCCACAAGCGGCTGATCGACATCCTCGACCCGACGCCGAAGACCGTTGACGCCTTGATGCGCATCGATCTGCCGGCGAGCGTCGACGTCAACATCCAGTAGGAGAACCAGAACTAATGGCACGCAAAGGTATTCTGGGTACCAAACTGGGCATGACACAGGTGTTCGACGAGAACAACAAGGTCGTCCCGGTCACGGTGGTCAAGGCTGGCCCCAACGTGGTGACCCGCATCCGCACCCCTGAGCGCGACGGCTACAGCGCCGTGCAGCTCGCCTATGGCGAGATCAGCCCGCGCAAGGTGAACAAGCCCGTCACCGGTCAGTACGCCGCCGCTGGGGTCAACCCCCGCAGGCACCTCGCCGAGTTCCGTCTCGAGGACGAGGCAGCCGCAGGTGAGTACGAGGTCGGCCAGGAGCTGACCGCCGAGATCTTCGCCGACGGCAACTTCGTCGACGTGACCGGCACCAGCAAGGGCAAGGGCTTCGCAGGCACCATGAAGCGTCACGGCTTCAAGGGCCAGGGCGCCTCCCACGGCGCACAGGCCGTGCACCGTCGTCCCGGCTCGATCGGTGGCTGTGCCACCCCCGGCCGTGTCTTCAAGGGCACGCGCATGTCGGGCCGCATGGGCACCGATCGCGTCACCACACAGAACCTGGTGGTGCACAAGGTCGACGCCGAGAACGGTGTGCTGCTGATCAAGGGCGCAATCCCCGGTCGTAACGGTGGACTCGTTGTCGTTCGCAGCGCAGTCAAGCGAGGTGAGAAGTAATGGCTTCCAAGAAGATCGACGTTCGCACGCCGGACGGCAAGAAGGACGGCAGTGTTGAGCTGCCCGCCGAGCTGTTCGATGTCGAGCCCAACATCGCGTTGATGCACCAGGTGGTCATCGCGCAGTTGGCTGCGGCTCGTCAGGGCACGCACTCGACCAAGACCCGCGCTGAGGTCTCCGGTGGCGGCAAGAAGCCGTACCGCCAGAAGGGCACCGGCCGCGCGCGTCAGGGTTCGACACGCGCACCGCAGTTCGCCGGCGGTGGCATCGTGCACGGCCCCAAGCCGCGCGACTACAGCCAGCGGACACCCAAGAAGATGATCGCCGCCGCGCTGCGCAGTGCACTGTCTGACCGCGCACGCAACGACCGCATTCACGCGGTCACCGAGGTGATCAGCGGACAGACTCCGTCGACCAAGACCGCCAAGGACTTCCTTGCGACGCTGACCGATCGCCGCAAGGTGCTCATCGTCATCGGCCGCAGCGACGAGGTCAGCGCGAAGAGCGTGCGCAACCTGCCTGGCGTGCACGTGATCTCGCCGGACCAGCTCAATACCTACGACGTCCTGAATGCCGATGACCTGGTGTTCAGCGTCGAGGCGCTGAACGCATACATCGCGGCAGGCAGCGCACAGACAAAGGAAGAGGTTTCGGCCTGATGGCTACCGTTACCGACCCCCGCGACATCATCCTTGCCCCGGTTATCTCCGAGAAGAGCTACGCCCTGATCGAGGACAACGTGTACACGTTCATCGTGCACCCGAGCTCGAACAAGACGCAGATCAAGATCGCGATCGAGAAGATCTTCAACGTCAAGGTCGACTCGGTGAACACGGCGAACCGGCAGGGCAAGCGCAAGCGCACCAAGTCAGGCTTCGGCCAGCGTAAGAGCACCAAGCGCGCGATCGTGACATTGGCCGCGGGCAGCAAGCCGATCGACCTGTTCGGAGCCCCGGCCTGATTTCGGGGCCGGCGAGGAACTAGAGGACTTAGACAGATATGGCTATTCGCAAGTACAAGCCGACGACCCCCGGTCGTCGCGGTGCCAGCGTCTCCGATTTCGCCGAGATCACTCGATCGACTCCGGAGAAGTCGCTGGTTCGCCCGTTGCACGGCAAGGGTGGACGTAACGCCCACGGCCGCATCACCACGCGGCACAAGGGTGGCGGCCACAAGCGTGCCTACCGAGTGATCGACTTCCGTCGCCACGACAAGGACGGCGTCAACGCCAAGGTCGCGCACATCGAGTACGACCCGAACCGCACCGCGAACATCGCGCTGCTGCACTTCCTGGACGGCGAGAAGCGCTACATCCTCGCGCCGCACGGGATCTCGCAGGGCGACGTGATCGAGTCGGGCCCGAACGCCGACATCAAGCCCGGTAACAGCCTGCCGTTGCGCAACATCCCGGCCGGTACCGTCATCCACGCCGTCGAGCTTCGGCCCGGTGGCGGCGCGAAGATGGGCCGTTCGGCTGGCGTCAGCATCCAGCTGCTGGGTAAGGAAGGCACGTACGCGACGCTGCGCATGCCCAGCGGTGAGATCCGCCGCGTCGACGTGCGCTGCCGCGCAACTGTCGGCGAGGTCGGCAATGCCGAGCAGGGCAACATCAACTGGGGCAAGGCCGGTCGTATGCGGTGGAAGGGCAAGCGCCCCACTGTCCGCGGTGTCGTGATGAACCCGGTCGACCACCCGCACGGCGGTGGTGAGGGTAAGACCTCCGGCGGTCGTCACCCGGTGAGCCCGTGGGGCAAGCCCGAGGGCCGCACCCGCAAGAACAAGCCGAGCGACAAGCTCATCGTCCGACGCCGGCGCACCGGCAAGAATAAGCGCTAGGAGTATCCAGCGATGCCACGCAGCCTGAAGAAGGGCCCGTTCGTCGACGACCACCTGCTCAAGAAGGTGGACGTCCAGAACGAGAAGCAAACGAAGCAGGTCATCAAGACCTGGTCCCGTCGGTCGACCATCATCCCCGACTTCATCGGACACACCTTCGCCGTCCACGACGGTCGCAAGCACGTGCCGGTGTTCGTGTCGGAGTCCATGGTTGGACACAAGTTGGGCGAGTTCGCCCCGACCCGCACGTTCAAGGGCCACATCAAGGATGACCGGAAGGCGAAGCGCCGGTAATGACTACGACGACTGAATTTCCCAGTGCGGTCGCCAAGGCGCGCTTCGTGCACGTCTCGGCCTCCAAGGCGCGACGGGTTATCGACCTGGTCCGCGGCAAGTCCGTGACCGAGGCGCTCGACATCCTGCGTTGGGCGCCCCAGGCGGCCAGCGAGCCGGTGGCCAAGGTCATCGCCAGTGCGGCGGCCAACGCGCAGAACAACGACGGGCTGGACCCGGCCACCCTCGTGGTGGCCACCATCCACGCCGACGAGGGCCCGACCGCCAAGCGGATCCGACCGCGCGCCCAGGGGCGTGCGTTCCGTATCCGCAAGCGCACCAGCCACATCACCGTGATCGTCGAGAGCCGTCCCAGCCGGGGCAGCAGCAGCCGCGGTGCATCGGCTTCGACCGCTCGCGCACGCCGTGCGCAGGGCAGCAAGGCGGCTGCCACGAAGGCGTCGCCGAAGGCCACAACTACCGAGGCGTCCGACGCGAAGGGAGGCTCGGAGTAGTGGGCCAGAAGATCAACCCCCACGGCTTCCGACTCGGCATCACGACCGACTGGAAGTCCCGGTGGTATGCCGACAAGCAGTACGCGGATTACGTCAAGGAAGACGTGGCGATCCGTCGTCTGCTGGCCACGGGTCTCGAGCGCGCCGGCATCGCCGACGTGGAGATCGAGCGGACTCGGGACCGAGTTCGCGTCGACATCCACACCGCGCGTCCGGGCATCGTGATCGGTCGCCGCGGCACCGAGGCCGACCGCATCCGTACCGACCTGGAGAAGCTGACCGGCAAGCAGGTTCAGCTCAACATCCTCGAGGTGAAGAACCCCGAGTCCGTTGCGCAGTTGGTAGCCCAGGGTGTCGCCGAGCAGCTGAGCAACCGCGTGGCGTTCCGTCGCGCAATGCGCAAGGCGATCCAGTCGGCGATGCGTCAGCCCAACGTCAAGGGCATCCGGGTGCAGTGCTCCGGTCGCCTCGGCGGCGCGGAGATGAGCCGCTCGGAGTTCTACCGCGAAGGTCGCGTGCCGCTGCACACGCTGCGCGCCGACATTGACTACGGCCTGTACGAGGCCAAGACGACCTTCGGTCGCATTGGTGTCAAGGTCTGGATCTACAAGGGCGACATCGTCGGTGGCAAGCGTGAGCTGACCGCCGCCGCTCCCGCAGGCGCCGAGCGTCCGCGTCGGGATCGTCCGGCAGGCACCCGCCCGCGCCGTAGTGGCGCGTCGGGCACCACGGCGACGAGCACCGAAGCGGGCCGTGCGGCCACCGAGGAGACGCCCGCCGCTGACACGGCCGCCGCTGCTGAAGCGCCGACCGCTGAGAGCACGGAGAGCTAAATCATGTTGATTCCCCGCAAGGTCAAGCACCGCAAGCAGCACCACCCCCGGCAGCGCGGTATCGCCAGCGGTGGCACCGAGGTGAGCTTCGGTGACTACGGCATCCAGGCCCTGGGCCATGCCTACATCACCAACCGGCAGATCGAGTCCGCTCGTATCGCCATCAACCGGCACATCAAGCGTGGCGGCAAGGTCTGGATCAACATCTTCCCGGACCGGCCGCTGACCAAGAAGCCCGCCGAGACTCGCATGGGTTCCGGTAAGGGTTCGCCGGAGTGGTGGGTCGCCAACGTCAAGCCCGGACGCGTGCTGTTCGAGCTGAGCTACCCGGACGAGAAGGTCGCTCGGGAAGCTCTGACGCGTGCGATTCACAAGTTGCCGATCAAGGCACGCATCGTTACCAGAGAGGACCAGTTCTGATGGCAGTGGGAACCGCGCCTGGTGAACTGCGCGAGATGACCGATGACGAGCTGACCAGCCGTCTGCGTGAGTCGAAGGAAGAGCTTTTCAACCTTCGCTTCCAGATGGCGACCGGCCAGCTCGCCAACAACCGTCGGCTCCGTGTGGTCCGACAGGAGATTGCGCGTGTGTACACCGTGCTGCGCGAACGTGAGTTGGGCCTGGCTTCCGGGCCCGTAGGTGAGGATTCGTAATGGCAGAGACCAAGGGGCCGAAGCACACCCCTCGCACCGAGAAGCCGCGCGGCAGCCGCAAGACCGCCATCGGCTACGTGGTGAGTGACAAGATGCAGAAGACCATTGTGGTCGAACTGGAATCGCGCAAGAGCCACCCGCTCTACGGCAAGATCATCCGGACCACCACCAAGGTCAAGGCGCACGACGAGAACAGCGACGCCGGCATCGGCGACCGCGTCTCGTTGATGGAGACCCGGCCGCTGTCGGCGACGAAGCGCTGGCGCCTCGTCGAGGTTCTGGAGCGCGCCAAGTAACACCCCTGCGCGAGCAGACATGAAATCGCACGGAAACCCATGGTTTCCGTGCGATTTTGCGTCTGGTGGTGTGGTTGCTGCGGGCTATGGTGTGCACACCATTTCGGTGAGTGACGAATGACGGGGGCCGTGACCGGTGAAGAACCATGTGTGTCGTATCGGCGGAATGGTGGCTGCAGCCGGCATCGGGCTGGTTCTCGTGAGCGGTCAGGGCGTCGCCGTAGCCGAACCGTCAACGTCGGACTCATCGGAGCCTGGTGCATCGTCGGGCGCGGCAACCTCCGCGTCCACAGGCGCGAGGCCGGCGCGCAGACCTGACTCCTCACCCTCTGCACCGCCAAGCGGCGGTGCGGACGCCACAGGTGATGGCACTGACCCACGGGATTCAAGCGAGCCAGATGTCGACGCGACGTCTGCTGTTCATGCGGATGATGAGGCCGACAGTGAGTCGCCGGCGACACCTGCCGAGGACCTTCTGGAGGCCGCAGCGGCCGTACGGGACACAATCGGTCGAAACGATCATGACGGCGCTGACCGCCACGGGTCCGGTTCCGCTGACTGGACCCCCGCTCCAGCACCTCGAGGATCGGCTCGGTCAGCTCAAGACGACGGCGCAGATCCGATCGCGGCCGTCGAGATCGAGGGACCAACGGCAACCACCGCCGGCACCCCTGGAGGGAGCGGATCGGTCCCGCCGATCGATGTCCCCGTATCGATCGAATCAAGCCCTGAATCCGACACCCAGGCGCAACATTCCCCGCCGGTACTCGATTCCGTTGTCCCTGCGCGGGTCTCGCCGACCCCCGGCGGAATCGTGGCGACGTTGCTCAGCGCATTCAACATTGCCGATGGGACCACGCCGGTGGAATCCCCGATCTCATGGCTCGTCCTGGCCTGGGTGCGCCGCGAGTTCGTCGACACCGTGGCCGCCGACGCGGGTGGTCAATCGGCGACGTCGACCGCGATGCCAGCCGGGGCCGTCTCCGCCGTTATCAACGTCAAGGATTATGGCGCGGTCGGAGACGGCATCACCGATGACTCGGCCGCCATCAAAGCCGCCGAAGCAGCGTTGACGTCGGGTGGGCACCTCTACTTTCCGGAGGGTGACTATCGGTTCGCTCAGCAGCACCCGGCCGGCGACGCGGCGCTCCTGCTCGCGGGCCTGTCGAACGTCACGGTGGAGTTCGCGCCGGGCGCGCGGCTGCTGATGGACAACCTCGACGCGAATGGCCACGGCACAAGCCACGGCATACGAGTCGAGGGCGCCGCCTCCCACGTGACGATTTCCAACCCGACCATCGAATGGGTCACCCGGCCCTCGGCGCGAAGCTTCGGCGACGGACTCTCGGTCCTTGGCTGGCCATCGGACTCTCCGCCACCACCGCAATGGGTCGGCTCGACGGGCACTGTCGAATTCGTGTCGATCGTCAACGCCAGAGTGGTCAATGCACCACAAGCTGGAGCGGTCATCATGGGCGCGTCCGATGTGACTGTCACCAACTTCACTGCCATCGGCACCATGGCCGACGGGTTGCACTTCAACGCGAACCGTCGGGTCACCGTGGACGGACTCGTCGCGCTGAACGTCGGTGATGACGGTCTGGCATTCGTGACCTACTACGACGCGACACAGCCATGGACGTACGGCCCCGACGACGGCCCGTTCAATCAGTCCGGCCTTGGTGAGTGGAACAACGGTGGCTCGGTTGCGTCGCACATAGCGGTGACCGGTGGGCCCGCCAGCGGCGTCCGGGTGCAGGGCGGCTATGACATCACGATCAGTGACGTCACGGTGACCGGCAAGGAGTTCGGCATTCAAGTCAACTCTGCAAAGGCCACCGGTCCTGGTGATTGGACGAGTCTCGCGTCGCGCGACATCCGGATCTCCGACGTGACCATCGACGGCGCACAGACGGGAATAGTGCTGGCGACCAACAACATCGACGGCACCGAGGACTCCATGTGGTGGGACTTCTCCGGTCTGTCGATCAGCGACGTCACTATCCGCGGTTCCAAGAACTGGTCGCTCGCCGTGGAAACACCGTCGGCCACCACGAGCAAGTTCGCCGGTCTGACCCTGCGCAACATCTACGCCGAGAGCATGGCAGCCGACGGACCGACCGTTGGCGGGAACGGCGGAATACTTCTTGCATCCCTGCATGACTCGGTGATCGACAACGTGCGCCTTGTCTCCGACCACGCGGGCGATATCAATGTCGTGGGAGCCGCCCAGATTCGAGATCAGCTCAGTGTCGGAGATCTGCCGTCCTCGAACCTGACGATCAACGATCTAATCCTCGAAGGGCCCGGACGGATTCTCATCCAAGACATCGCCGGTGTCCGATTCGGGAGCGTGGCATCCTACGGAGCGGACGGCAGTGCCGTGGTGCTGTACCGCGTCCACGATGCCTCGTTCGACGACATTACGGCCTACATGCCCGGGCGGGGGACCGGCGCCGGCTATGGCGTGCAGATTCTTCAGGTGAATGACCTGGACATTGCGACGATCGCGGTGACGACCGACGATCACGTCGGAACAAGCTGGTGGGCCGTCGAACTCGGCGGAGGAAACCCCGATCACGACATTGCGGGCAAGAACGTCCGCATCGAGAACGTCACCTACGTCAGCGGCCGGGACGATACGGAGTCCGATATCGTCGTCCAGGGCGGTCCATATGGGCCGGTGGGCTGGTATATAAGCGCGCATTGGCGCCATGGTGGTGAGGCTGTCCCGCAGTGGCGTTCTGCGGTGTTCGGCGACACGATTCCGGTGTGAACTCGAAGTCCGTGTGGGGCAGGAGAAGTCGACGAACTACTTCTTCAGTACCCCGGATTCGTGGTAACTGCGGTCCGTGTTGACCTGCCAGGGATCCACATTCTCGCCGAAGTATCGGGCGACGCTGTGCATGGCGCTCAACATCGCATGGTCTTGGTTGTCGTAGCGGTGCATGCCGTTGCGCCCGACCGGGTGCAGAGTCGGGTGGGTCTCGCGCAGATAGTCCCGAACGAGGGCGACACTTCGATCCCGAGCCGGGTCGCTGATCGGGTAAGCGAAATGTGACCGCACGACCATGACTCGCTCGATCAGTGAGCTATCGATGCCGAGAGCGTGAAGATCAGCTTCGGCAAGACTTCTCAAGTGTTCGTCGTCGGCAGTCCACAACTCGCGGTCCGGAGTGATGAAGTATTCGAATCCGAGGTACGTGCCATCCCAGTCCTTCGGAGAGAGTTCGCTCGACCAGTGGCTGTAGTTCTGAATCCGACCCGCCTGAAAGGCCTCACCGGGTGTGTACACCCAGTTGAAGGGAATGTCGTACCGTCTCCGAAGGGCGACGGCGACGGTGATGAGGGCGCGATGTTTGAGCGCTTCGGCCGCCACGCGGATATGCCTGGGCGGCTCGGGCTCAAGGGCGCCCACGAGCAAGCGCAGCGGCATGCTCGAGAACACGGCGTCGCCGGACGCAGTGTCGCCATTCTCCAGTTCGACTGTCCAGCATGTGCGGTCGGCTCGAATCTTGACGACCCGTGAACCAAGCGAGGGCACGATGCCCAGATCGATCAAAGCCGCGGAGGCGGCTTCCCAGACTTGGCCGGGCCCGAGCCGGGGGTATCTGTACACGTCATGGTCGACGGCATCCCGCTCCCTTCTCGAATGCCAGTTGATCGGCTTTATCCGCTGGTTCGCCCAGTCACTCGTGATCTCGTTGGGGTCGGCCAACCACGTCTTGCGGACATAGCCGTCGAAGAACAGGCGGTACCAGTAGTGCCCGAATTCGTCTGTGCCCCACTCGCGGAAATTTGCCGAATCGCCGATTCGCCGCATCCCGCGCCCAATGCGGGACCGCAGAAGGCTGCTCAGGCCGTGCAGTCCACGCCAATATCCCATCTGCGTCAACAGATCGCGGCCACTGAGCGGATACCGCACATAGTGACCGTTGACGAGCATGGCGGAGCGCCGACGCACGGAGATCCAGTCGTCGGGGGCAAGCAGGGAGTTCCAGAGGTCTAAGACCTCTTTGTGCCTTGTGAAGAACCGATGACCCCCGGGATCAATGCGCCACTCGCCATCGCGCGGCGTTCGCGCCAGGCCACCGACGTGCTCCGAGGCCTCGTAGATGCGCGGCGTGACTCCGTTTCTCGCCAGTGTGAGAGCGGCGGTGAGTCCGGCAGGGCCGGCACCGATGATCAATGGATTCCTCTGCGGCTCCACTGGTGCTACCGCCCCCGACGCTGCGGGAAGCGCCGATAGTCGGCGATGAGATCATCGATGTCCCGTGACTCCAAGTCGTTGAGCGGCGTGGTCAGGAAGATCAGCTGCGCGTACTGGCTCTGCAACGGCAGAAACCCACTGAGCAGTGGCTCCGGCGTGGTTCGGATCACCAGGTCAACCTCGCCGATCTCGAACGCAGCGTTGATATCACATCCTTCTCGCTGGGCTCGATGATGGGCGGCCCGCAGTTCGTCACCCGCGTCATAGGCAGAGAGCACATTGATCTGGAAATCGTCACCGGTCATCGATCGTTCCAGCCCTTGCGCGGCTGCAAGGTAGTGCTGCGGCAGCAGCTTTCGATCACCGTGCAACCGCACACTGCAGGTGGCGGAGTCGAAGTGAGCAGGAATCAACGTGGTGAAGAAGTGGATCGATGCGGTGTACACCGCATCCAGCTCGGCGTCGTGGCGCGCCAGGTTCGCACGGCTCAAGTTGTACACCGAAACCGTCTGGACGCCGTTTCGTCTCAAGGCCAGGAGTATTTCTACGACCTTCTCCGCACCGCGCAGGTACGCGTCGGTCAAGGTGACGCCGTTTCCATCCGCCCACCGCCGCAACCCGTCGGGAATCAACCCCACGTGAGCCGGCTCTTGACGCATCGGTAGCCCGCCCTTACCTGGCGACGTCATTCCGCGCTCTTCAGCACCGCCAGCACGGTCAGCACCAGGATCTTGAAATCCAGTTTCAGTGACCAGTTCTCGATGTAGTAGTTGTCGAATTCGGCCCGGTCTGCGATCGAGGTCTGTCCCCGAAGCCCGTGTACCTGGGCCCAGCCCGTGATGCCGGCCCGCACCCTGTGTCGGTCGCCATAGCGCCGGATCTGCATTTCGAACAGTTCGACGTACTCCGGTCGCTCGGGACGTGGGCCGACCAGGCTCATCTCGCCCCGCAACACGTTGAGCAGCTGGGGCAACTCATCCAAAGACGTCTTGCGCATGATCTTGCCGATCCGCGTGCGCCGATCGTCGCCCTCCACGCCACCAGGCGCCGCTCCCGCCTTCAATTCGAAGCTGGACTTCGCCGGATCCGGAGGGCGCATGCTGCGGAACTTGAGGCAGCCGAAGACCTTTCCGTCGCGACCGATGCGTTCCTGACTGAAGAAGATCGGACCCGGCGAGCTGATCTTGACCATGACCGCCAGCGCGATGAACACGGGCGATATGAGTAGGAGTCCCAGAGCCGCGGCCATCCGGTCAGAGGCATGCTTGATGGCGAACTGCCAACCCTTGGGATCGACGCGGGACAGCACCATCAAGGGCACGCCGCCCAGATGCTCAACCCTGGCACCGCCGCCCACGGCGTCCATGAGTCGCGGAACCACGCGGACCCGTATTCCGAGGTTCTGAGCTAGCTGGGCGGTACGCGCCAAATGCTCGTCGGACACCGAGGACGGCGCGATGATGAGTTCGGTTGCGCCGGTGGCACGGGCGGCGGTCTCGAGGTTGTCGGTGGTCCCGAAGTACTTCACGTCGAGCGGGTCGCCGTCGCTGAGTCGTACGTCGTCGAGCAATCCGACGGGATGCAAGCCGTAATCGGGCACCTGGCGCATCCGTGTGATGAGCTGATGGGCGATCGGACCGGAGCCGATGATCAGAGCCAGTGACCCGAAGCGGTGCTTGCGCCGCAGATACCGCTCCGCGAGTGATCTGACCAGACGAACCGCGGGGATCAGAATTGCGGCGCACACCCATATCCGCAGCATCAATTCGCTGGGGCGAACGTAGGGTACGACAACGTCACCAATCTGGAGGGGAGGCACCAGCAGCAGCATTATCGTCAACGTCGCCAGTGTCCCGACGGCGACCGATGTCTCCACTGGTTCGAAGTCGTCGAGGACGCTGTGGTTGAGCCTCCGCCGGTACAACGACCGGGTGGCCAGGATGATCACGACAACCGGCACGAAGATCCACGAAATCAGGGCCATGTTGCGCTCGTCGACAGGGCCCGGAACCCACCACTGAGCTATCAGCACTGCCCAGAATGCCGCCCAGATGTCCAGTCCCACAGTGAGTGCCACGTATCCCGACTCCTCGCGCAAGCGCTCGATGAAGCGAGGCGAGGCCGCTACCTCGTGGCGGATCGGCGATGTGGCGCCCTGCGACCGCGGCGCCGCGAGCCGTTGCCGCGGCTCTCCGTGAGCCGTGGCCTTCACGTCTAGTTGCATGCAGCCAATCCCCTGGACGGATCTGAGAGATTCGACTCTAGGTGGGCTGCGCGGACCACGCAGTCAAATCAAACGGCGGGTCGCAGAATTTGTTAAAAATACTGAACGGCTTAATAATTCGAATTTGCTGAGTATCCGCTATTTAGCGGTTTGGACTGGCACCGGTGCCGAAAATCCGTTCAGCGGCCAGTGCTGCGAGATCGCTGAGCACCTGAACGTGACCGGTGCCCCAAAGTCGCGGCTTGGTATCGAATACGCATAGCGTCCCGATGGCCATTCCGGCCTGATCGACAAGGGGTATGCCGAGGTAGGCGACGACGGTACCGTCGCGCACCGCCGGATGGTTCTTGAACACCGGATCAACTCGTGCGTCCTCGAGGATCAACGGCGCTCCATTTGCCACGGCGTACTGACAAACCGATCTGTTGAGTGGTGTCTGCCTTTCCTCGGGAGAGCTGATCTCCATTCCGGCCGAACTCTTGAAGAATTGCCGGTCGGCGTCGACCAACGTCACCAGGGCGAATGGAGCGTCGAGCGCGTCGGCGGCCGCGCGGGTGATCCGGTCGTAGATCGCCTCCGGAGAGGAGTCCAACAGCTCGGTGGCATACAGCGAGCGCAGTCGGTCCGGGTCGGTTATCGCGGCCGAAATGTTCGGCATCGCAGTATCGGCAAACACTCCGGCCTCGGCGAGGTGGGCCAGGAGCTCGTCGACCGCGCCGCTGTCGGTGCGTCTCCGGTCGGCCACCATCCGTGATGCCACGGCGCGAGCGATGTAGGTCTCGACTTCCTCGCTGGCTTCGCGCGCGAGCTCCGCGAGCACGCGGTTGAGCCACTCGTCGAACGATGCAGGGCCGCTGGTCACTCGGACACGTTATCTGAACTTGGCAGGTCTGGTGGTAGTGCCCGGCCCTACGAATAGTCACCGGATGCAAAGAGGTTCGGATGGGCTATCAGCGACGTAGCCTTGGAGCCACGGCTGAGGATCGCGGCCTATGACCAGGAGGGCATGTGCCAGAAGCCAGAACGAGTGGCCGTCCCGTCGACCTCATGTTCGATGCCCGGCATGTGTGCCAGAGCGGCATTGGTACCTACATTCGCACTCAACTTCCTCACCTGGAGGAGGCCGCGTCTCGGCACGGACTGTCCCTAGCGGTCCTGGCAGGCCAGGACACCCTGCCCGCACTTCGGCCCAGCACCGATGTCGTCGTCGCGTCGCCAGCGTCAGCCACGATGTACTCCGCTGCCGAACAGCTGGCGTGGCGTCAGGCATTCGACACGGTGCGACCCCGGGCGGTTTGGCTGCCGCACTACCCCTACCCGGTGGCCCGGTTGCTGCCTGGTAATCGCCGAATGTTGACCTATGTCACGGTGCACGACACCATTCACGTCCTGCCGCAGGCGATTAGCGGACAGAGCCTGGCGTACCGCTTGTACGCACGCATGATGCTCAGGGCTGACGCGCGGTCGTGTCGCCGGATCTTCACACCGTCAGAGGCCACCGCCGCGACGTTGACGAGCATCGTGGCCTCCGCCCGGGTTCAGGTGACACCGATCCCGGTGGACGAGGTCTGGTTGGAGCCCGCCGATCCGAGTCTGTCGCCGGTGGACGGTCGTTATCTGCTCTATGTGGGAAACACGAAGCGATACAAGAACCTTCCACTTCTGCTCGATGCATTCTCCGACCTGGCCGGGACCATTCCCCACAAGTTGGTGATCGCTGGGGGAGGGGCATCCGTGCGGACGCTAGACGAGCGAGTTCGCCGACTCGCGGAGGACCACGGGGACCGGGTGGTGCTCATGGGGCAACTCGACTTCTCGGTACTACGTGCGCTGGTCGCGTCGGCGGACCTGTTGGTCATGCCGTCGCTATATGAGGGCGCGGGATTGCCTCCGTTGGAGGCCATGGCCTCCCATACGGCTGTTCTGTCGGCGAATATCCCGGTCCTTCGCGAAACGTGTGGCGACGGTGCCGAATACTTCGACCCCCACGACCGCGGCGCGTTGGCGCAACAGATGCGCAAGTACTGCGATGACGACGTGGCAAGAGCGGACCTCGCGGCGCGAGGCCACGCTCATGTCTTGAAGCGTCAGCAGCAGATCTGCCCGACACTGGCCGCCGACGCAATCTGTGCCGACCTGGTCGCGAGCTGACCGTCATGACCTCGAGGCGCCGGCTCATCATGGGCGCGCCTGCCGCGGCCGCGTTGGCCGTTCTGGCGGGCTGCCAGCTCGGCGGGAGCACCGTCGTCGATGTCAGGAAGTTCGGCGCAAGGGGAGACGGGGCCGCCGATGATTCGCGGGCAATCCAGGCTGCTGCGGCGGCACTACGTTCTGGCGGCACACTGTACTTCCCGCCAGGGACATACCGTTTCGCGCAGCGTCGTCCTGATGGATCAGCGGCCATCGTCATCACTGGTGTGTCCGACGTTGATGTCCAGTTCGACGCCGGGGCCGAACTCCTCATGGACAACGTCGACGAGACCGCACGGACGGGCACCAGCCACGGTCTCCTGGTCCGTGGGCCCGCGTCGCGAATCTCTCTGCGCAATGTGAACATTCGGTGGGTGTCCGATGCGAAACGATCGATCGGCGACGGCATCAGGGTGGTTGGCTGTCCCGCCCACGGGGGAGCGCTGCCGGCCGGATGGTCAGGGCCTCGAAGAGAAGTGTCCAGCCTTACACTGTCGGACTGCGTAATTCGGCGGAGTCCGCAGGCCGGGGTGATCATGATGGGGGTGTCCGACATCAGCATCGCTGGGCTCCGGGTAATTGACAGTCGGGCGGACGGCCTCCACTTCAACGCGTGTCGACAAGCCAGGATCGAGGACTACACCGCGGTCGACGCCGGCGACGATGGATTGGCGTTGGTGACGTACTTCGCCCGCCAATTCTCCTTCGACCAAACCGCACAAACCTTCTCGTTCCCCGCTCTGACCGACTGGTCGAACACGGACGTCGTCGTCAAGGACGTCGACATCGTTCGCGGCCGGGCGAATGGGGTTCGTATCGCGGGAGCGAACCGCGTGACAATCGGTGACCTTCGAGTCGGCGGCGTGCGATCCGGCGCCGCGGTGATGGTCGACTCCGCGGCCCCGGGTACGGACGTCGGTTGGAATTACGTAGCCAGCCGTGCGGTTCGCGTCGACGATGTCACTGCCACCGACTGTGACACCGGTATTCATCTGCTGGCAAGGCCGGGAGCCTCCGGTGATAAGAGCTTCCGAGAGTTCGACATACACATCGGCGACGCCAAGGTCGACGGTTGCGACAACTGGTCGGTTCGGGCTGAATCGCTGGCCGAACACAGGGTGAGCGGTCTGCGAATCGACGACTGCAGCATTTCGTCGACCTCGACGACGGGCGGCAACGGCGGCGTGGGAATCGTCCAGGCAAATGGGGTCTCGCTTGGCCACGTGTCGATTCGGCATGCGGAGCCGGTCGTGGCCTTCAAGACCGTGGAGGCCAGGCAGCTCGCGGTCGACCGCCTCGCGGTGACGATCAGTGCATCCGAACAGCCTGAGGGCACCGCGGCACCGTGTGTATCGCTGGATGCCTCCGACGGTGTCATCGCCGAGCTGGAAATCGATTGGTCGGCGGCCCCCACCTCGTGGCATGCCGTCTCGATGTCCGCCACCGAACAGTGCGGTGACGACTTCCGCGAAATGCCGGTCGCCATCGGAAGCCTCAAGCTCACACCACCGCTGGGCACATCGGCGATCACCTGTCGGTAGGCGGTCGCAGCCTAGTGGCGAGGAACGCGCTCCCGGCCGTCAGCAGCAAGAGGAAGATGACGATGCCGTAGATCAGAATCTGCACGCGCCATACCTCGAGGAAGCAGTAAGCCACCACGCCGGCCGATGCGGCGAGTACTGGGCTGAAACTGAAGATGCGCGCGAAGGCGTAGCCGGCGAAGCCATACGCCACGATGGTGTAGAGCCAGCCCCAGATCCCGTGCTCGGCGTAGGTGTCGGCGAAAACCGAATTGGTGAAGAAGTTTCCGGCGAAGGTCACCGAGTACCCGTAGACCGATGCCTGCTTCCAGCTGTCGTCCTTGGCGACCTTGTTGAACTGCAGGAAAGTGGGCTGAACGGCGGCCAGCGAGGTCACTGCACCGCCCTCGTTCTCCCAGGAGCCGCCCATCACGGCGTCCGCCACCCCGAGGGAGATCTGCGCTGGGACGGCCAGGTATGCCCCTGTCTGGTACAGGTTCATCGCGACCGGATTCGTGACTCCGGCTTCTCGGTAGTAGTTCGCGTTGCGGAAGTAGTTGAGTGCTGTGAGAACTGCGAACCCACTCAGCACGATCAGTGCGACCGCGACCCACCTGCGCATCGCAGATGCGCCGCCTGTTCGTCGTGGCTCGCGACCTCTCACCCAAGCGGCCAGATAGACCGCACAGGCCATGAGAAGCGCGAGACGGGAGGCGATCATGGAGTTGGCGACCAACAGCAGCACGGCCGCCACCATGTACGGCCAGCCGATGACCTTCTTGCGCCACAGGTACACACCGATCGGCGCAGCAAGGATCGTGGCGTATCGCAGCGTCTGCGGGCCCGCGAATCCCGAGAGTGCATTGCTGAAATCGTTGGCGGTCTGCTCGCTCAGTGAATCGACGATCGCGGCGATGCCACCCACCTTGAAGAACGAGTAGCCGACTCCGATCGCACCGGCCGCGAGAAGGACAAAGAAATAACGCCTCTCGAACCAGGCGGTGTTCGTGTGCTGGTCGCCGGAGGTAGGCCGCGAGCGATGTGTGCCGAGCCAGAAACCGACCATCGACACCATCACTATCGCGCAGTACCACAGCAGAAGTAGTGCGATGCCTCGACCGCTTGCCGGAGCGGGGACCGAAAACCCCGTCAACGCCTCGGAGGCGGCCTGCGGTCCTCCAAGCCGTTGCCTGGCGACCAACGCCGACCACCCGACGAACGACATGATCACCGGGGCCATGATCAAGACGGCCGGCGAGAACCACGCGGGGGCTCGAGGTGATGTTGTTCGAGAATGGCGCACACCGACTTCGGCGCTACTGTTCGTGTCCATTCCTAACTGAACCGTTCGCGTAGCGGTCGGAGCCCGAATGTCGCCGCATAGTCCGGAGCGCCCCTGACCGCGGCGAAGTGGTACAGCAGGGCGGTGACCATCTCGGACACGACGAACGCCAGAAATATCGCCGCGGTGTTCTGCCACATGACGAGGAAGCTCACGCTGATGATCAGGTAGATGACCGTGCTGCCCCCGCGGATCCAGAACACCAGCGTGGTCTTGCCTGCCTTGCGAAGCGCGGCGAACGGCACGGTGGACACCAGCGTGAAGGCCTTCCAAAGACAGGCCAGCAGCATCGCGGCGGCACCCACACTCCGCCACGCCGGACCGAATATCAGGCTTCCGAGCCCGCCGAACGCAGCGAGCATGACCACGGCCAGCCCCATGGCGAAGACCGCGACAAACGCCTTGAGTTCGCCTCGGTGCCCGTGGGCGAGTAATCGGTACCTGCCGTACGCCAGAATCGGCTCCAACGCGCCCGCGACCGTTGAGATGACGCGAAACGTCACCGAAGCCACCGGTCCGACCATGACCAGGAGGATGGATGTGATTGCCGGCTGAACTGCGCCGACGACCGCAGTCTCCGCCGTGACCCAGCTGGACCGGCGGACGTCCGGAGGAAAGCCCATGTGCGGCATGCTCTTTCGAGGCTGGTATCGAACCAGCACCGCCAGAACGGCACCGACTGCAAGCACCCGTACACAATGCGGGCTGTGCTGAGCGGCCATCCAGAGAGCAATGACGCTGGCGGCGATCAACACTGCCGCACCCAGGCCCTCGCGCTGCCAGTGCCCACCGACCACTCCGATCGAGCGGGACATCAGCAGGCCCGTCATCACCCCGACGGAACTCGCCATCAGGACAGGTGATGACGCCACCGCGGGCCCGATCACCAGCAGCCCGCCGGCGGCGACGGTGAGCAGCACCACCCAGATGGGAAGGCCCAGTTCGCCCTCGGTGTCCGGGGTTGCCAGGCGGCCCTCCACAACGAAGGCGTTGAAGAGCTGCGCGACGTAGACGCCGACAGCGAGCGACAGCGCCAGGAATCCCTGGGTCTCGATGGGCGCGATACGGGCATAGATCGCGATGAACATCGCCGGGAAGACATTCAGCGCCAGGCCGGCGACGACCTGCACGGCGGTGTGGAGGTGTTTGCCGTTAGGCACGGCCGAACCAGGTGGATGCTAGGCGGTGCGTCATTCTCGTCGGCCCTCCAGCGTCTGCCTAACGACGCCGGCCATCCTGCGGCGGAAGTTCTCCGGCGAGAACCGTTCTGCGTGCGCACGGATCTCGACCGGGTCGAAGCGACCGCCGTCGAAGGACGCGAACTCCTCCGCGAAGGCACCGACCATCTTGGCGTCGTCGGCGCAGTCAACGAATGTGCCCGTATGGCCGTCGACGACACTGTCGAGTGCGCCACCGACCCCGAGCGCGATCACCGGCGTCCCGCAGGCCATGGCCTCGACGGGCGTGATGCCGAAGTCCTCCTCACCCGGCATCACCAACGCCTTCGCGCGGCGGTACAGGCTGCGGAACTCCTCGTTCGAAACCCGACCGGCGAACGTGACGTCGGCGCCACGGGCGAGCTTCCTGCACTTGGCGAAGTCCCGGCCACCACCGGCGACCACCAGTTTCACACCGGCCTGCGCGGCCGCCCTTATGGCGATATCCGGGCGTTTGTAGGACACCAACCGTCCTGCGAGCAGGAAGTAGTCCTCACGCGCCTCAGCTGCGTCCGGGGTGTAGAAGTCGATGTTCACCGGAGGGTGGACGACCTGCGCCTCCCGCTGCCAATGGTGCTTGACCCGTTGCGCCACCGCCGAACTGTTGGCCACGATGGTCGTGAGCCTCGAAGCCGCGGCCAACTCCGTCTTGATCGCCAACCGCGACAACATGTCGAGTGCCAGGCGTCCGGCTCGTGACGAAGCCTCTTCGACTCGCATGCCCTCGTCCCACGCCCACCTCGCCGGTGAATGGACGTAGGCGATCGTCGGTGCCCGCAACGGGGCGTTGGCCGCGGCCAACGCGAACGCGTGATGGCTGATGATCACCGCGTCAGCGCAACCGTAGTCGTGGTGTCGCAACCATCCCGGCACCATCGGAAGCAACGGCGCGTAGCTGCGGTAGCCCGCCAAGCGGTAGGCCGAGGACAGCGCACCCGTCTTCACGCGGGAGGTGAACGCGGCGGTGACCCGTGAATCGACGATGGGAATCGTGATCGGCGCATCTGGCCACTCCCGGGAGAGTTCGGCAACGACGTGCTCGGAACCGGCTATCTCGGTCAGCCGTTCGTGAACGATTGACACCCTCACGCGTGGCCCCGTCGGCGTCTCCCGAACGAAAGACCCCGCCACCGACGGTGAGTGAAGACCGCCACCACGGGCGCGGCACTGGATGCGGTGGCAGCGCGCAACGCCAAAGCTTGCGTCACGGTGTCGGCTTCGATTCGGAGCGCGAGCACGATGTCGGTGGCGGCGCCGATGGCGTCGGGGGTCAGCGTCGGGTCGCCGACGGATCCGCCGTCGACCACTCGAGCCGTGGGCGATTCGGCCGCCGCCATCTTCAGCAGAGAAGCCACGGCTGCGCCTCCTGATGACGGCGATGCGCCGATGACCAGGATGAGGCGATTGGGTCCCGTAGACGGACACTGCGCGTAGAGCGTTCGGCCGAGCCGGGCCTGTTCGTCAGTCCACGCATTGCGCGGCGGCATGTCGAGGTCGACGGCGGGCAGCAGCACACCTTCAACCTCGTCGGTCACGGTCTTCACCAGGGATCCGTGGCCGGAGCGTCGTCGTCGAGCGAGCACGACTGCCGCGCCACAGGAACCGCCCACCAGCGCGCCGAGAACCGCTCCCATGAGCCACTGCCTGCTGCTCGGATGGTTCAGTGTCGGAGGCTGCACGACGAGCAGGGTGCTGGCCTGTTCCGCTTGCAGCTCGACGCTCTCGCGCACTCGCTGGAGTTCCTGCGTACGGGTGGGGTCTGCGGCGGCTCGCTGTTGCCATTCGGACAGCCTCGGCAGGATCGTCCGAAGCTGCGCGTCAACGCGCTGCTCGAGTTCGTGTCCGTAGAGGTCGATGGCCGTCTGCACGGTTCTGACGGCTTCGTCACCGGACCTACTACTGGTGCTGATGGTGACCATCGGCGACTCATTGGCCTGCGCGATGTTGAGTTCCGCGGGCTCGTCGTTCGCCATCTTGCGAGCCACGGCCTGCGCGAAGCCCTTCCCCGATAGGTAGGCGATCTCCCCGGCGACGAATGCGCTCGAGTTGTCCTGGTTGTTGGGGGTGGTCTGATCCGCACCGCCTGCGATGGCCGTCAGGTCAGCCGGATTCTGGAGTCGCACAAAGGCTGTCGCGGTGCTGTCTGCTGCCAACGTTGCGAAGCCAACTCCGCCGATGAGCCCCCCGGCGCACAGGCCGATGACTGCGCCGACGAGCACCTTCATGATCAGCAAGCGGGTTTCGAGCGATGAAATAGTGGAAATCGTGGACGGGGATACCTTCGACACGTTGAAACCCAACTCTGCGGCGCTCCGTCCTGAACTCACGATGCGATCAACATGGTAGTTGCGCTAGTCCGAATTGCCCGGCATTGGATGGAAACGCGCCGATTGGGAAATGCGTCGTGGTGGTCACGCCGGTATCTCTGCATTTGTGGACACGACGACATGGTAATTGCCGCACCCGATCACTAACGCACCGATGATATTGCATTCGACTTTTCGTGCACGCGGTTTGCGAAGGTTATTGCGAAGCTGTTTTCCCCGCGAATCGCGCGGCGGCGGGTCTGGCACCACATTCGGTGGTTTAACGGTATCGTCCGACGCCGATATGCAATTCGGATGCCTCCACACTAAAGACTTGGAGCGGGTGTCTCATGAGTTCAGCGATGCCGTGCACGTGACGAGGAACGAGGCGGCCATGAACGGGGGACTGTCTCGAACATCGATAGGGCACAACGCTATCCGTAGGGTGGCGGGCCTACTTCTGTCGGTGGTGCTCGCGGCGACGCTTGGCATGCCACAGGCGGCTCATGCCGACCCGCTGAACCTCGACCCCGCTGCCGGCGGGGAGGTGGCGCTGCCGTGGCGGACACTCGGACTTACTGGAGACATCACGCTGGTCGGTGCCAACACCAATCAGGATTTCACAGTTCCCGTGCCATCAGGTTTCTCCATCATTCGGCTACGCGGCCTCATTCACGCACCGGTCGATTTCGCCGCGGGTTTCGTGGAGATCGTCGACCGTAGGGGCGCACTCATGGCAACGATCGACTTGCCCGCCGTTGCCCCCAATCAAGCCGTTGTTCCATTCGACGTCGATGTGGCGGCAGCCCAGGCCGATGCCTCGGGAGTCGGGCTGTCCTTCACGGTGCGAGAGGTTCCGCGCCCAGGCCAAGAACGGTGCGGGCTCGGGGAGCGCGTGGTCATCAGCGATCTCACTGCGGTGTTCGCCGGAAACGAAACCGCCCCGACCACGATCGCGACGTTCTTCCCCCCAGTTCTGCAGCGACTCACGATCTATGCGCCGACCGACGCCGAGGACGCGGAGAAGCAGGGCGTGCTCACATTGGCGTCAGCGGTCGCGCGCATGTACCGACCGCAGTCGACAGCGATCACCGTGGTCAATCAACCGCGAGGTGCTTCGCCCCCTCCCGCACCACAATTCACCCGCGCCATCGTGGTCGAACGCGGCGATGCCGGACTCGAGGTGATCAACGCAGGAACGTCCGACGCCTTCCTCAAGCTGACCGGCCGTGGCGACCAACTCGCCGAACAGGCATCCCTCGTGATCAACCAGTTGCAGTCGTTGGCGCAGGTCCCGAATGCGCGTGTCAGCAAGGCGGGTTCCGACGTGGGCCCCGAGTCCGACGAGGCCACCTTCGGTCAGCTGAAGTTGACGGGCGAAAGCTCGGTGCTTCGGACGTCCAAGTTCACCGTGGGCGTTGACCGTTCTGCGCTGGGCGCCCGGGTCGACGGCGTGCAGGTGCATCTGCTGGCCACCCATACGCCGGTTGCGGACGCGGACTCTGCGAGTGTGATGGTCAGCGTGAACGGTCAGGCGGTCTACACCGCGCCGCTGCGGGACAGCGGCCGCGTTGATGCCGTCTTCGACGTGCCCGGCGAGTTTCTCAAGCAGCGAGTCAACTTCGATTTCGACCTGACGTTCAGCCCACGCCAACTGTGCAGCCCGACCATTGCGCCGATGACGTTTGAGTTGGATCCCCGGTCGACGCTGACGATGCGACGCGGTGGGCAGCCACTTGGGGGTTTCGGGGCCGTGCCATCGGAATTCAGCCCCGAATTCCTTGTCGCGCTCGACGGCAGTGGTCCGAGTCAACTCGACTTTGCATCCCGCGTGGTCGCGAACATCGCTCGGCAGACCGAGGCGCCCCTGAGGCCGCGTGTCGTCAACGTCAAGGACGCGGCAGGAGCGAGTACGGGTGCGCTGATCGTGGCGAACTCCGCGACACTGCGGTCGACGTCGCTGCGCCCGCCGATCGGTGGCGAGAGCTCCGATGTGCAGGTCGCTCTCCGCGACGAACTTCGCGCTGACATCAATGGGGGGCTGGCGTCGATTCAGGTCTTTGCCGACCAGCCCCGCGATCGTACGGTCGTCCTGGTCACCTCGAGCGGAGCATGGTCGCTGATCGAGCCACTCTTCGGCCATATCGATCAGCTACCGAACGGCTGGTCGAGCCTGAGCGGTGACGTTCTGGCGGCCGGCGCTGAGGGCACGGTCACCGAGTTGGCGATCGGGCCGGAGGGCATCGCACCGACAACGGACCAGGATGGAGCCAACTCGCCGCCTATCTGGCTGGCCATCGGCGCAGGAGTCCTCGCCGCCGCCGTGCTCGGATTGGGTGCAGCGCTGTGGTGGCGACGACGCCGCGGTGGTGCTGACTAGACGGATATCGCCTGACGCTCTGCCGTTGCAAGGCAGTGTCTTTGAGGGCATTGCCGAGGCAAAGTGGCGCCGCGGGTCAATTCCTCAGCGACGCTACATCTAGCCGGTGTAACCTCCGGGCGACCGGCGACGACACGGCGGCCGACGGATCAGGACGAGGCGCGATGACACGGACGTTTAACGGCAAGATCGAACTCGACATCCGCGACTCGGAACCCGACTGGGGCCCGTACGCGGCGCCGACCGCCCCGGCGGGGTCACCCAATGTCTTGTACCTGGTCTGGGACGATATCGGCATTGCCACCTGGGACTGCTTCGGTGGACTGGTCGATATGCCCGCGATGAGTCGGATAGCGCAGCGCGGTGTGCGGCTGTCGCAGTTCCACACCACCGCGCTGTGCTCGCCGACCCGCGCGTCGCTGCTGACCGGTCGCAATGCCACGACCGTGGGAATGGCGACCATCGAGGAGTTCACCGACGGATTTCCGAACTGCAACGGGCGCATACCCGCCGACACGGCGTTGTTGTCGGAGGTGCTCGCCGAGAACGGGTACAACACCTACTGCGTGGGCAAGTGGCACCTGACCCCACTGGAGGAGTCGAACCTCGCCGCCACCAAGAGACATTGGCCGTTGGCCCGGGGTTTCGAGCGGTTCTACGGATTCCTGGGCGGCGAGACCGATCAGTGGTATCCGGAACTGGTGTACGACAATCACCCCGTCGCGCCGCCCGCCACTCCCGAGGAGGGCTACCACCTGTCGAAGGACCTGGCGGACAAGGCGATCGAGTTCATTCGGGATGCCAAGGTGATCGCACCCGACAAACCGTGGTTCAACTACCTGTGCCCCGGCGCTGGCCACGCGCCCCATCACGTTGCCAAGGAGTGGGCCGACAAGTACGCCGGCCGCTTCGACATGGGTTACGAGGCCTATCGCGAGGTCGTGCTGGAGAATCAGAAGAAGCTGGGCATAGTGCCCCAAGACACCGAATTATCGCCGGTCAACCCGTATCTCGACGTCAAGGGGCCCAACGGCGAGGCATGGCCGTACCAGGACACCGTGCGGGAATGGGACACACTGGACGACGACGAGAAGCGGCTGTTCTCCAGGATGGCCGAGGTGTTTGCCGGCTTCCTGTCCTACACCGACGCGCAGATCGGCCGCATCCTGGATTACCTCGAGGAATCCGGCCAGCTCGACAACACCATCATCGTCGTCATCTCCGACAACGGAGCCAGCGGAGAGGGTGGACCGAACGGCTCGGTCAACGAGAACAAGTTCTTCAACGGCTACATCGACACCGTCGCGGAGAGCCTGCGGTTCTACGACCAGCTCGGCGGGCCGGAGACCTACAACCACTACCCGATCGGGTGGGCGATGGCGTTCAACACGCCCTACAAGCTCTTCAAGCGCTACGCCTCACACGAGGGCGGCATCGCCGACAGCGCGATCATCAGCTGGCCCAACGGAATTGATGCGCACGGCGAAGTTCGAGACACCTACATCAATGTCTGCGACGTCACGCCCACCGTCTACGACCTACTCGGAATCACCCCGCCCGACGAGGTGGCAGGTATCGCTCAGAAGCCGCTCGACGGGGTGAGTTTCGCTGCTGCGCTTGCCGATTCGTGTGCCGACACGGGTAAGGACACGCAGTTCTACACCATGCTCGGCACTAGGGCGATCTGGCACAAGGGCTGGTTGGCCAATACGGTGCACGCGGCGAGCCCGGCTGGTTGGTCGCAGTTCCCCGCTGACCGCTGGGAGCTGTTCCACATCGAGTCCGACCGCAGTCAGTGCCATGACCTGGCCGCCCAGCAGCCAGAGAAGCTCGAGGAACTCAAGGCGCTGTGGTTCAGCGAGGCCGCCAAGTACAACGGGCTGCCGTTGGGCGATCTCAACATCTTCGACACGATCGCTCGTTGGCGACCCTCGTTGTCGGTCGACCGCAACTCCTTCATCTACTACCCGGACTCGGCCGAAGTGGGCGTCGGTGCCGCCCCCGAGCTTCGTGGGCAGTCGTTCTCCGTCCTCGCCGAGGTGACCGTTGATGACGGCGCCGCGGAAGGCGTCTTGTTCAAGCAGGGCGCGGGCCACGGTGGTCACGTGCTGTTCGTCAAGGACGCCCAGCTGTGTTACGTCTACAACTTCATGGGCGAGGACGAGCAGAGTGTCTGTGCCCCGGCCCCGATTCCTCTGGGCAGTCACGTGTTCGGCGTCCGATACGACCGGACCGGGACCGTGGAGAACAGTCACACTCCGCTCGGCGACGTCTCGCTGTACGTCGATGACGCCAAGGTTGCGACGTTGCCGGGCGTGCGTGCCCATCCGGGCACTTTCGGGCTCGCCGGCGGTGGCGTGGCAGTCGGTCGCAATGCCGGTCAGGCGGTGTCGAGCAGCTACCAGGCCCCATTCGCATTCACCGGCGGCACCATCGCCAAGGTGGTCGTCGACATATCGGGCACGCCATATGAGGACCTTGAAAGAGACTTCGCCCAGGCCTTTGCGAGGGACTGATGAGCACCTGGCGCGTGAGTGGCCTCGCGATCAGCTGCATCGCGGCGATCGTCGCGTCGGGATGCGCGCGCACGAGCGAGGGTGTTGCGGTTACCGAGCCGTCGGCGGCATCAGTCACCACATCGGTGGCGTCCGCGTCGTCGTCACCGGTGTCGTCCCCACCCACGACGACCGACACCGCCCAGCCTGAGCCGGGCATTATGCCCACGCTCCAGGTTCCGATCCCGGCGGGCACTGTGACGTGCCCACTACCTCCGGAGCCCGGTGATGCGGTCGAGACGGCGGTGTCCGATCCGCAGGCGCCGAGGATCACGGTGGCCCTGCCCGACGGGTGGAGCCTGGCTCCTGGTTCCGGTGACATCGCCGCCACGCTGACCGGACCCGAGGCGATGTCAGCGACCATCACCATCGCGCGTACGACGCACGATCCCGCGGCGGCGTTCCGCGACTACACCGATCGCATCATGGCCACCGCGGCCGTCAGCACCGTGAGCGTCCTGCCCGCGGAGTTGTGCGACTACAGCGGGCAGAAGCTGATGGGCGCCTGGTCGGACACATCGGAGAAATCGGTGGAGTTTCGCGACAGGATCGTGCACATCTGGACCAACACCGCCAACTACCTGGTGTCGGTGCACGTGGAGGCGCCCAGCGGTGTGGATGCCCTCGACGACGCGGGGGCGCGGCTGACCGGTGACCCACAGGTCGAGATCCCCTGACCCGCCGACACCACGCACACGGAAAGCGCTGGTCGCCGCGATTTGGTGCATTCGCGCCGGTCACCTAGTATGTAGGGGTTGCCTTGGGCAGACCTCGGTAGCCGCTCTCATCTGAGTTCTTCTTGTAAGTGCTCAGCGGAGGCGGAAGCCCTGCGTGCCCTTAGGTGACGAAGACAGCGTACGTCGAACAATCTAGTGCTGTTTGGCGTGCATCGAAATCGAGGAGATCGAGTGATTCAGCAGGAATCGCGAGTGAAGGTCGCCGACAACACCGGTGCCAAGGAGATCTTGTGCATCCGGGTGCTCGGTGGCTCGGCGCGACGCTATGCCGGCATCGGTGATGTCATCGTGGCCACCGTCAAGGATGCGATCCCCGGCGGCAACGTGAAGCGTGGCGATGTCGTGAAGGCCGTCATCGTTCGCACCGTCAAGGAGCGCCGCCGCGCCGACGGCAGCTACATCAAGTTCGACGAGAACGCTGCCGTCATCATCAAGCCCGACAATGACCCCCGCGGCACCCGCATCTTTGGGCCGGTCGGTCGTGAGCTGCGCGAGAAGAAGTTCATGAAGATCGTTTCGCTGGCCCCGGAGGTGCTGTAAATGAAGGTGCACAAGGGCGACACCGTTTTGGTCATCTCCGGTAAGGACAAGGGCGCCAAGGGCAAGGTCCTGGTCGCCTACCCCGACCGCGAGAAGGTCCTGGTCGAGGGTGTCAACCGGATCAAGAAGCACACCGCCGTCTCCAGCAATGAGCGTGGCGCGTCCTCGGGCGGCATCGTCACCCAGGAAGCCGCGATTCACGTGAGCAACGTGATGGTGGTCGACTCCGACGGCAACCCGACCCGGATCGGCTACCGCGTCGACGAGGAGAGCGGCAAGAAGGTCCGCGTGTCGAAGAAGAATGGCAAGGACATCTGAGAATGACTACTGCAGAAGCTCCCGCAAAGACGCCGCCGCGCCTCAAGCAGCGGTACCGCGATGAGATCAAGGCCGCGCTGAACACCGAGTTCAGCTACGACAACGTCATGCAGATCCCGGGCGTCGTCAAGGTCATCGTGAACATGGGCGTCGGTGACGCCGCCCGCGACGCCAAGCTGATCAACGGCGCCGTCAACGACCTCGCGCTCATCACCGGCCAGAAGCCGGAGATCCGCAAGGCCCGCAAGTCCATCGCACAGTTCAAGCTGCGCGAGGGCATGCCGATCGGCGCCCGCGTCACGCTGCGCGGCGACCGCATGTGGGAGTTCCTCGACCGGCTCGTGTCGATCAGCCTCCCGCGTATCCGCGACTTCCGCGGCCTGTCGCCCAAGCAGTTCGACGGCAGCGGCAACTACACCTTCGGTCTCACCGAGCAGTCGGTGTTCCACGAGATCGACGTGGACAGCATCGACCGCCCGCGGGGCATGGACATCACAGTCGTCACGTCGGCGACGAATGACGACGAGGGCCGTGCGCTGCTGCGCGCGCTGGGCTTCCCGTTCAAGGAGAACTGAGCAGATGGCAAAGAAAGCGCTGGTCATCAAGGCCAACAAGAAGCCGAAGTTCAAGGTTCGCGGCTACACGCGTTGCAACAGGTGCGGGCGTCCGCACGCTGTCTTCCGCAAGTTCGGCCTGTGCCGAATCTGCCTGCGGGAGATGGCGCATGCCGGCGAGCTGCCGGGTGTCCAGAAGTCCAGCTGGTAATCCAAATCCAAACATTGAAACCACTTAACAAAAGTGCGCGGCAGGCCCCCAAGGGAATTCCACCCAGGGGAACCGCCGCGAGGAAGGTGAGCCGGTTGTCATGACGATGACTGACCCGATCGCAGACTTCTTGACACGTCTGCGCAACGCCAACTCGGCGTATCACGATGAGGTGACCTTGCCCCACAGCAAGATCAAGGCGAACATCGCCGAGATCTTGAAGGCTGAGGGCTACATCAGCGATTTCCGCACCGAGGATGCTCGCGTCGGTAAGTCCCTGGTGGTGCAGCTGAAGTACGGCTCCAGCCGTGAGCGCAGCATTGCGGGCCTGCGCCGGGTGTCCAAGCCCGGCCTGCGGGTGTACGCGAAGTCCACCAACCTGCCTCGGGTGCTTGGTGGCCTCGGCGTGGCGATCATCTCCACGTCCTCCGGCCTCCTCACCGACCGCCAGGCAGCGCGTAGCGGCGTGGGCGGCGAAGTCCTCGCGTACGTGTGGTAGCGGGATAGGAAGAGTAGAACTATGTCGCGTATTGGTAAGCAGCCGGTCCCGGTTCCTGCCGGGGTCGATATCACGATCGAGGGGCAGAACGTCTCGGTCAAGGGCCCGAAGGGCTCATTGGGTCTAGCCGTCGCCGAGCCGATTTCGGTGGCGCGCAACGACGAAGGCGCCATCGTGGTGACCCGCCCCGATGACGAGCGGCGCAGCCGTTCGTTGCACGGGCTGTCGCGCACGCTGGTGGCCAACCTGATCACCGGTGTCACCGAGGGTTACACCACGAAGATGGAGATCTTCGGCGTTGGCTACCGCGTGCAGCTCAAGGGCAACACGCTCGAGTTCGCGCTCGGCTACAGCCATCCCGTCGTGATCGAGGCGCCTGAGGGCATCACGTTCGCGGTGGAGACCCCCACCAAGTTCTCAATCACCGGTATCGACAAGCAGAAGGTCGGTCAGATCTCGGCGAACATCCGCCGTCTGCGCCGCCCCGACCCGTACAAGGGCAAGGGCGTGCGGTACGAGGGTGAGCAGATCCGCCGCAAGGTCGGAAAGACAGGTAAGTAAGTCATGGCTACCACGAAGACTGATGTGGCTTCCGCCAAGCGGAAGCCCCTTGGGCAGAACATCTCCGAGACACGTCGGGTGGCGCGCCTGCGTCGCCACGCACGCCTTCGCAAGAAGGTCGCCGGCACCTCGGAGGCCCCGCGCCTGGTCGTGAACCGCAGCTCGCGGCACATCCACGTACAGCTGGTCGACGATCAGGTCGGCGTCACGCTGGCCGCCGCGTCGTCGATCGAGGCGGACGTGCGTGCCGTTGAGGGCGACAAGAAGGCCCACAGCGTCCGGGTCGGTCAGCTGATCGCCGAGCGCGCCAAGGCCGCAGGCATCGAGACGGTGGTGTTCGACCGTGGTGGGTACACCTACGGCGGTCGGATCGCTGCGCTGGCCGATGCCGCGCGTGAGAGCGGGCTGAAATTCTGATGATGAAGACTTACGGAAGGACTGCATGATGGCCGAGCAGGCTAGTGGAGCCGGGCCGTCGAACACCGACGGCCGCGGTGGCGGCGGCGGTGGCGGTCGTGATGGCGGTCGCGGCAGGCGCGACGACCGTGGTGGCCGTGGCGGTCGCGACGGCGGCGAGAAGAGCAACTACCTGGAGCGCGTCGTTGCCATCAACCGCGTCTCCAAGGTCGTCAAGGGTGGTCGCCGGTTCAGCTTCACCGCACTGGTGATCGTCGGCGACGGCAACGGCATGGTCGGTGTCGGCTACGGCAAGGCCAAGGAAGTTCCGGCGGCGATCGCCAAGGGTGTCGAAGAGGCCCGCAAGGGATTCTTCCGCGTCCCGCTCATCGGTGGCACCATCGTGCACCCGGTGCAGGGTGAGGCTGCGGCCGGTGTCGTGATGCTGCGTCCGGCCAGCCCGGGTACCGGCGTCATCGCCGGTGGCGCGGTGCGTGCGGTGCTGGAATGCGCCGGCGTGCACGACATCCTGGCCAAGTCACTGGGCAGCGACAACGCGATCAACGTGGTGCATGCCACCGTTGCCGCGCTGAAGATGATCCAGCGTCCGGAAGAGGTTGCGGCCCGTCGTGGGCTGCCCATCGAGGACGTCGCGCCTGCGCGGATGCTCAAGGCTCGACGTGAGAGCGAAGCGCTGGCTGCTACGGCCGCGCGTGAGGGATCGGCATAAGTACATGGCTGAACTGAAGATCACCCAGGTGCGCGGCACCGTCGGTGCTCGCTGGAAGCAGCGTGAGAGCCTGCGCACCCTCGGGTTGCGGAAGATCCGCCAGTCCGTGGTGCGTGAGGACAATGCGCAGACGCGCGGCCTGCTGGCCGTCGTCAACCACCTCGTAACGGTTGAGGAGGCGTAGCAACCATGACCATCAAGCTTCATGACCTGAAGCCCGCCCCCGGGTCCAAGACTCGCAAGACTCGCGTGGGTCGCGGCGAGGGCTCCAAGGGTAAGACCGCCGGTCGCGGCACCAAGGGCACCAAGGCACGCAAGAACGTCCCCTCGACGTTCGAGGGTGGCCAGATGCCGATCCACATGCGGCTGCCGAAGCTCAAGGGCTTCAAGAACCGGTTCCGCACTGAGTACCAGGTCGTCAACGTCGGTGACCTCGACAAGCTGTTCCCCAAGGGTGGCACTGTCGGCGTCGACGAGTTGGTGGCTGCAGGTGCGGTCCGCAAGAACACGCTGGTGAAGGTGCTCGGCGACGGCAAGGTGTCCGTCAAGGTCGACCTCACCGCGCACAAGTTCAGCGGCAGCGCGCGCGAGAAGATCATTGCAGCAGGCGGTTCGGCCACCGAGCTGTAGTGCAAGACATGTGAAATGCCCCCGCCTCGGCGGGGGCATTTTGCTTTTGGGGGATGGGCCGGCGGTTGGGGCCGGCCCGCTAGCTCTGCGGGCGCGCGCCGAGCACGTCGCGAAACAGCGCCTGGCGCAATGACAGCTCCCGTGGGTCGCTCCACAGGTGGAAGCCGAGTCGATTCATGACGTAGGCGTAGCCGATCCCGGTGTCGGGGTCGGCCAGCCCGAAGGAGCCGCCAAACCCCGGGGTGCCGAATGCCCGTCCCGAAGAGCCGAACCCGAAGTGCGGCAATGGTTTGCACATGCCCAGCGAGTACGCCACATCGACGTGCATCACCTTGTCGCGCATACCGCCGCTGGGCGTGGTCGTCGCTGCCGCGAGGTCCTCGAAGGTGGCCTCGTTCAGGCCCAGTGCCGCGCCGCCGGTCGCAGCCGCACCATAGAGCCTCGCGACCGCGCGGGCCGTTGCCGTCCCGTTCGCCGAGGGAATCTCCACGGACCGCACATCATCACGGTTGTAGTCCCCGTCGAATGCGTTGACGTTGCGTGGCACCGAGACTGTGCGGGCTGTGAGGCCGACGGGGTTTAGTGATGCGGCGACGAAGCCGGGTGGCATCACGTTGAGGTGAAGCAGCGTCTCGGCACGTTTCCAGTTGTGCACGTGGGCGATCCGGTCACGGTCCACCGAGGCGGGCAGGCCGATGTGCAGATCGAGTCCGAGCGGACCTGCGATCTCGTCGGCGAGGAATCTGCCGAGGGTTCTGCCGGCCGGGTCGGTCCGCCGGATGAGTTCGGACTCATACCAGCCCAGAGTTATCGCGTGATAGCCGTGCCGGGTGCCCGGCGGCCACGCGGGCGCCTGCGACGCGAGCATGGGCGACAGTCGGGACGGGTCGGCGACATCGTCCAGCGTGGGGGCCGGCGTCACCGCCGACAGGCCGGCCTGGTGGGCCAGCAGTTGGCGCACGGTCACCTCGCCCTTGCCTGCCGCCGCGAACTCCGGCCAGTAGTCAGCGACCCTCGCGTCATAGCGGAACAGACCCCGCGACACGGCGACCGCGACGGCAAGGGCCGCAACACCCTTGGTCGTCGAGAACACGTTGACCATCGAGTCCTCTTGCCATGGTGCTCTGGTGAGTCCGTTGCGGTAACCGCCCCACAGGTCCACCACTTTGTCGCCGTCGCGATAGACGGTGACGGCGGCACCCACCTCCTGACCCGAAGCGAAGTTGGCCCGAAACGCGTCGGCGATCCTGCCGTAGCCGGGTTCGACGTCGCCGTGGATGAGATCTGGTGACACGGCCACCTTGAGCACCATTGAGTCCCCTTCCGTCGCGTCATTCTCGCGGTGGGGGCTGGGCTCGCACTGGAGAACGGCGATCGTCGCAGGTGACAGCGTCGGTGTCCGGATCGTCTGTGAACGGATCGGTAGCCTTGAGGAATGTTCGCATTCCTCCCTGGCATCCCCGGTACCGACGAGTTGCGGACACTGGCCCGCAAAGTGGACACCGCACGGCATCACGGTGTGCCGAAGGGTTGCGTCCTCGAACTCGACCTCCAGACGGTGCCCGAGGAGACCAGCGGATTCGATCCGATGGCGCTGCTGAGCGGTGGCCGCCCATTGGTTCTGCGCGAAGCCGTCGCGGCCATTCATCGCGCCGCCGAGGACGACCGGGTTGCAGGCCTCATCGCCCGCGTCCAGGTTCCCGCCGCGGCCCCCGGTCCGATCCAGGAACTGCGGGATGCCATCCTCGCCTTCAGTGACGTCAAGCCGTCACTGGCGTGGGCCGAGACCTATCCCGGCACGATGTCGTACTACCTGGCGTCGGCGTTCCGCGAGGTGTGGATGCAGCCGTCGGGATCGGTCGGGCTGGTGGGTTTCGCCACCAGTGCGATGTTCCTGCGCGACGCACTCGCGAAGGCCGGTGTGGAGGCTCAGTTCGTCGCCCGTGGCGAGTACAAGTCGGCGGCCAACCTGTTCACCCAGGACTCCTACACCGAGGCGCACCGCGAGGCCGACAGCGCAATGATCGGGAGCCTGCACGCCCAGGTGCTCGCCGCGGTGGCGCAGTCGCGCCACATCGAGACCGCCGCTATCGACGCACTGGCCGATAACGCGCCGCTGCTGCGCGATGACGCGCTGGACGCCCGGCTCGTCGACCGCATCGGGTTTCGTGACGAGGCGTACGGCAGGATCGCCGAACTCGTTGGAGCGCCGGGTGTCTCATCGGAGCGCGGGGATGCCGACACGCATCCCGACGCACCGCCGCGCCTGTTCTTGTCGCGCTACGCCCGCGCGCACGGACCGACGCCGCCGTCGCTGCCCGGCATCGGGTCCAAGCCGGCCATCGCCGTCGTGACGCTTGCCGGACCCATCGTCAGTGGTCGCGGCGGACCACAGGCCCTGCCTCTTGGCAGGTCGAGCGCCGGCGGCGACACCATCGCCGCGGCACTGCGCGAGGCAGCCGCCGACGACTCGGTGTCGGCTGTCGTGCTGCGCGTGGACAGCCCAGGCGGCTCGGTCAGCGGGTCGGAGACGATCTGGCGCGAGGTGGATCGGCTGCGCAAGGCGGGCAAGCCCGTCGTCGCCTCGATGGGATCGGTGGCGGCATCCGGCGGCTACTACGTGTCGATGGCCGCCGACACGATCGTGGCCAACGCCGGAACGATCACAGGCTCCATCGGCGTGGTGACCGGCAAGTTGGTGGCGCGAGACCTCAAGGAGCGCCTCGGCATCGGCTCGGATTCGGTGCGCACCAACGCCAATGCCGACGCGTGGTCGGTCAACGCACCGTTCACCGAGGAACAGCATGCGCAGGTCGAGGCCGAAGCCGACCTGTTCTACACGGACTTCGTCGAGCGCGTCGCCTCCGGCCGCGGAATGTCGGTGCAGGACGTCGACGCGGTCGCCCGTGGACGCGTCTGGACGGGAGCCGACGCCTTGGAGCGCGGGCTTGTCGACGAGCTCGGCGGACTTCGCACAGCGATAGATCGGGCGAAGGTTCTGGCGGGTCTCGACGAGGATGCCGACGTCAAGCTCGTCAACCTTCCGGGTTCGTCGCTTCTGGAGAAGTTGCGACCCAAGCCGTCATCGCAGCCGGCGGCGGCCTCGCTGCCCGATGCCGTCGGTGCCATCCTGGGCCGCTCGCTGGCCGGGGCATGGATGCAGGCGCAACGCTCCATGTCCGGGGTCACCGCGACGTGGCTGGGTGATGTCCGCTTCTAGCGGTTTGCCCGTCCCGCAACGACCGGTCCCCGCGTCCTCACCCTGAGGTGTCGCTGGCAAAACATTAGGGGTTTCCCCGATTCATCGGCTGCGTCAACGCGCCTAACATCAATACTGCGTTGCGGCCGGGGAGGAACGGAACGTGCCGGGTGCCCGACGGGGGAGGCGGCACTCGGCGCACCAGCGGGGGTGGGGGCCCCCGTCCGCCGCGGCTCTAGGGCCGACGGCCGGGCTGGCGTTGGGGGAAGTGTTCGCACTTTCCCCAACGCCGGGCCTGAGGTGTATTCAGCCCAGCTTCGCGCGGACGTAGATCAGATCGGTGAACGCCGACCACGACGCGTCATCGGGCACATCGAACCCATTGGCCGCGTGAGCGTCTCGCATCGCCGACGCCGTCACTGCCCAGCCGAGCTCCCGCAGGTGGTCGATGACGTTGGTGCGCTCACCCTTGTAGACCAGGTCGCCCATCTCGATATCCGAGCCGAGCTGTTTCATGCGGTCGGAGAGTTCCTTGGACCGTTCCTCGGTGAAGGCCGCGACGTCGGGAACGCGCTCGGTGGCCAGGTAGCTACCCGGTGCGGACAACGCGGTGATGTCCTCCATCAGCCTGTCCTGAGCCTCCGACGGTAGGTAGATCAGCAAACCTTCAGCACTCCACGCGGTTGGCTGCTTCGGGTCGAAGCCGTTGTCGCGCAGCGCGCTGGGCCAGTCCTCGCGCAGGTCGACGGCGACAGTGCGGTGGGTTGCGGTCGGCGTGGCACCGAGATCGGCAAGGGTCGTGGTCTTGAACGCGATCACCTCGGGTTGGTCCACCTCGAAGACCACGGTGCCGTCCGGCCACGGCAGGCGATATGCGCGGGCATCCAGACCGGAGGCCAGGATCACCGCCTGGCGCACGCCCGAGGCGGCTGCGTCGAGGAACATCTGGTCGAACCACCGGGTGCGGACCGCCATGGCCTCGGCCGCCAGCCGCGCCGTGAACACCGGGTCAATGTCCTCGAAGCTGAAGTCACCGTCGAGCATGCGGAGGATGAACTCCATGCCGACCGCGCGTACCAGCGGCTCGGCATAGGGATCCTCGATCAGCTTCTCGCGGTGGCCCAGCGCGCGCTGCGCGGCGACCATCGTCGCCGTGGCCCCGACGCTGGACGCCAGGTCCCAGGTGTCGCCATCTGATCTCGCCATGGGTGTCCTCCGTCTCGGTCTGTCTTGTTCGGTCTAGTTCAACGTGCCAGTGAGGTAGCCGGAATCGCCCCCGAAGGCCGCCAGCTCGTCGTCGGGCAGCTCGAACCCGTTGGCGGCGAAGGCCTGATCGGTCCGGCGGACGTCGACATGCCATCCGCGGGCGGTCAGATAGTCGGCGGCGCTGTTGCGCTCACCGAGGTAGAACAGCTCCGCGAGGTTGATATCGGATCCGATCCGCTTCGATCGCTGTGTGAGCTTGTCCGCCCAGTCGGCGGGCAGTGACGCCATGTCCATGTGTTCGGTGGCCAGCCGGCTGCCGGGTGCCGACAGCGCGGTGATGTCGTCGAACAGCCGATCCTGGGCCTCCGGGGGTAGGTAGACGAGCAGACCCTCGGCGCTCCACGCGGTGGGCGCGCTGCTGTCGAAGCCTGCCGCCCGCAGTGCGGCTGGCCAGTCGTCCCGCAGATCGACCGACACGGTGCGGAGCTGTGCGGTGGGCTCGGCGCCGAGGCCGGCAAGGGTGTCGGTCTTGAACGCGATTACCGCGGGCTGGTCGACCTCATAGACGGTGGTGTCACGCAGCCACGGCAGCCGGTAGGCGCGCGTGTCGAGTCCTGACGCGAGAATCACCACCTGGCGGACACCGTCGCGGGAGGCGTGCATGAAGAAGTCGTCGAAGTAGCGGGTGCGGACGGTGATCTGCTCATTCATCGCGCGCCGGTTGAGCAGCGGGTCGTCCTCGGCGGCGAGCCGCCCGTCGTCGTCACCGTCGAGAAGCTTGACGAAGTGCTCGATGCCGACGGCACGGACCAGCGGGTCAGCCCACGGGTCGGCGAGAAGTGCATCGGGCCCCTGTGAGGCGGCCGCTCGGGACGCGGCGACCGCGGTGGCCGTGGCGCCGACGCTGGAGGCCAGGTCCCAGGTGTCGTTGTCGGTACGGGTCATCGATACTCCTTAACTCTTGATGGCTAGCTCTTGGTGGCGATGACGGCCAGCGAGCCACTCATGGGTGCTAGATCGCCAGTGATCTCGAATCTGCGGCCGTAGTGGGCGAAGACCTCGGCACGCGAGCGGGCACTGACCTGCCAGCCGTGTGCGGTCAGGTAGTCGATGACGGGCGTGCGCTCGCCGCCGTAGAACAGCTCGCCCATGTCCAGATCGAAGCCGTGGTCGCGCCACACGTCGTTCATCGCCGCGGCGCGCGCGGCGATGGCGGCACCTCCGTCGGGGTGGTACTCCGTGGCGAGTCGGCTGCCAGGGGCCGAGATCGCGGTGATGTCGTCGAACAGGCGGTCCTGTGCCTCCGGCGGCAAGTAGACCAGCAGGCCCTCGGCACTCCAGGCGGTCGGCTGGGCGGGATCGAAGCCGCTGCGCCGAAGCGCATCGGGCCAGTCCTCACGCAGGTCGATGCCGACGGCTCGACGGTCGCATGTGGCCGACGCGCCGATTCGCGTCATCGCGGCGCTCTTCGCCTCGATCACCCGCGGCTGGTCGATCTCGTAGACGACGGTGCCACTCGGCCACGGCAGTCGGTAGGCGCGCGAGTCCAGGCCCGACGCCAGGATCACGGCCTGTGAGACACCCTCTGATCCCAGGAAGAAGTCGTCGAAGAAGCGTGTGCGCACCGCCATCACGTCGGTCATCGTCCTGGCCGTACTGCCGTCGCCGACGGCATCGGGCGGGACGACACCGTCCACGAGCTTGGTGAAGAAGTCGATACCGACCTCCCGTACCAGCGATGCGGCGTAGGGGTCCTGGATCAGGGCATCGGGTTCGCGTGAGGCGATTGCCCTGGCGGCGGCGACCATGGTCGCTGTCGCGCCCACGCTGGACGCTAGATCCCAGGTGTCGTCATCTGTACGCGCCATGGCGAGTCTCCAAAGTAATGGGCTGGTTTAACTGGCCGGGTTTTAGTTAGCCCAGTTAATAACTCGGTTCTGACTGTACGCTTCGAACTTGGGAGTTCGGTTCGAGTGGCCGGACCCCCATCGGATGCGAGTCGGAGCGGTCGCGGCTGTTACTCTCGTAGACTGTTTGACGCGCGACTTCGCAGGCTGTGAGCTTGCGGCCAGTTCGTGCGGGACGTAACCCCAATGCGCTGGTCAAGCCAGCCCCATTTGCACGCCGCGACTCGGACTCGGCTGCGCAGGAGGAAGAGTGCTTTCGGCTTTTATCTCATCGCTGCGGACGGCCGACCTCAGACGCAAGATCCTCTTCACTCTGGGCATAGTCATCCTGTATCGAGCCGGCGCTTCGCTGCCGTCTCCCGGTGTGAACTATCCCAACGTGCAGAAGTGCATCGAGCAGGTCAGTGGCGGTGACTCGGCGCAGATCTACTCGCTGATCAACCTGTTCTCCGGCGGCGCGCTGTTGCAGCTGTCGGTATTCGCGGTCGGCGTGATGCCCTACATCACCGCCAGCATCATCGTGCAGCTGCTGACGGTGGTGATTCCGCGCTTCGAACAGCTGCGCAAGGAAGGCCAGTCCGGCCAGGCCAAGATGACGCAGTACACGCGTTATCTGTCCATCGCGCTGGCGGTTCTCCAGGCGACGTCGATCGTCGCGCTGGCCGCCAACGGTGGCCTGTTGCAGGGCTGCTCGCTGGAGATCATCCAGGACTCGTCGATCTTCACCCTCGTCGTCATCGTGCTGGTGCTGACCGCAGGCGCAGCGCTGGTGATGTGGATGGGCGAGCTGGTCACCGAGCGTGGCATCGGCAACGGCATGTCGCTGCTGATCTTCGCCGGTATCGCAGCCCGCATTCCCGCGGAGGGCCAGACCATCCTCGAGAGCCGTGGCGGCATGGTCTTCGCGCTGGTCTGCGTCGCGGCACTGATCATCATCGTCGGTGTGGTCTTCGTCGAGCAGGGCCAGCGCCGTATCCCGGTGCAGTACGCCAAGCGCATGGTCGGCCGCAAGATGTACGGCGGCACCTCGACCTACCTGCCGCTGAAGGTCAACCAGGCCGGCGTCATCCCGGTCATCTTCGCGTCGTCGCTGATCTACGTGCCCCAGCTGATCACCCAGCTCATCCAGAGTGGTAGCGCCAACCCGGGCAGTGGGTGGTGGGCCAAGTTCGTCGCGAACTACCTGACGAACCCCGCCAGCCCGGCCTATATCGCGATCTACTTCGGCCTGATCATCTTCTTCACCTACTTCTACGTCTCGATCACGTTCAATCCCGATGAGCGTGCCGATGAGATGAAGAAGTTCGGCGGATTCATTCCGGGCATCCGGCCCGGCAAGCCGACCGCCGACTATCTGCGGTACGTACTCAGTCGCATCACTCTGCCGGGCTCCATCTACCTCGGTGTGATCGCCGTGCTGCCCAACCTCTTCCTGGAGATGGGCAACACCGGTTCCGTCCAGAACCTGCCGTTCGGCGGTACCGCGGTGCTGATCATGATCGGCGTCGGCCTGGACACCGTGAAGCAGATCGAGAGCCAGCTGATGCAGCGAAACTATGAAGGGTTCCTCAAGTGAGAATCGTTTTGCTTGGCCCGCCGGGCGCTGGCAAGGGCACACAGGCGGAGAAGCTGGCCGAGAAGCTCGGCATTCCGCACATCTCCACCGGCGACCTCTTTCGCCACAACATCAGCAACGAGACCGAGCTGGGGCTCGAGGCCAAGAAGTACCTCGACGCCGGCGACCTGGTGCCCTCCACGCTGACCAATGCGCTGGTTGACGATCGGATCAGCAACGCCGACGCCGCCGACGGCTTCATCCTCGACGGTTACCCGCGATCGGTGGAACAGGCCGAGGCGCTGCGCGACATGTTGGCGAAGCGCAATCTGAAACTTGATGCTGTCGTCGAGTTCCGCGTCTCCGAGGCCGAGCTGCTCGCACGCCTCAAGGGCCGCGGCCGCGCCGATGACACCGATGACATCATCCTCAACCGCATGAACGTGTACCGCGACGAGACTGCGCCGCTGCTGGACTACTACAGCGACGAACTCAAGACGGTGGATGCCATCGGCACGCTCGACGAGGTGTTCGCCCGAGCACTGCAGGCGCTCGGTAGGTAGTCGATGATCGGCCTGCCCGGTAGGCGCCGCAAGGTCGTCGCCACACGCAGCGCCGCAGAACTCGACGCCATGGCCGCGGCGGGTGCGTTGGTGGCCAAGGCGCTCAAGGCGGTGCGCGCCGCCGCCGTCCCCGGAGTGTCGACGCTTGACCTCGACGCCGTGGCCGAGGCCGTCATCCGCGACGGTGGCGGTATCCCGTCGTTCCTCGGTTATCACGGGTTTCCCGCCAGCATCTGCTCCTCGGTCAACGACCGCGTCGTGCACGGGATCCCCGCGCGCGACGAGGTGCTGGTGGCCGGCGATCTGGTGTCGATCGACTGCGGTGCCATCCTCGACGACTGGCATGGTGACTCGGCGTTAACCTTCGGAGTCGGCCCGCTGATCCCCGCCGACGAGCTGTTGTCGGAGGCAACCCGGCTGTCGATGGAGGCCGGTATCGCGGCAATGGTGCCGGGTAACCGACTCACCGACGTCTCGCACGCGATCGAGAACGGCACTCGCGCTGCCGAGGAGAGCCACGGCCGCAAGTACGGCATCGTCGAGGGCTACGGCGGTCATGGCATCGGCAGGCAGATGCACATGGACCCCTTCCTGCCCAACGAGGGTTCACCCGGCCGCGGCCCCTATCTGGAACCCGGATCGGTTTTGGCCATCGAACCCATGCTCACGCTGGGCACCACGAACACCAAGGTGCTGTCGGACGACTGGACAGTCGTCACCACCGACGGTTCCCGTGCCGCGCACTGGGAGCACACCGTGGCGGTCACCGACGACGGACCGCGAATCCTCACGCTGTAGGGCTCGCGGGGCGTTGCCCGCGTTTGCGCGGTGAATCGGCGCCCGCACCTTTCGTGACCGGCGAAGTTAGGGCATAGTCCCTTGTAGTTGCGCACAAGACCTGTCGTCTCGGTTGAACCGCGCAGCGGTCCGCTGCGTGTTAACTGGCGGAGGTTGGGAATGGATGATCCTGAGGCCGCCATGATGAGGGTTCTCTACGACGAGCACGCAGGCGCGCTCTGGCGCTACGTCATGCGGTTGACCGGAGACGCGGCTCGCGCGGAGGACGTGGTGCAGGAGACGCTGTTGCGCGCCTGGCGTCATCCAGAGGTCACGTATGACGCCGACCGTTCAGCGAGGGCGTGGTTGTTCACCGTCGCGCGCAACCTGATCATCGACGAGCGGCGCAGTGCTCGATTCCGCAACGAGTCCGGGACCGCCGACATCGAGGCGGTCGCCGATCAGGCGGGGCCCGACCAGGTGGATCACGCATTGGACAAGCTGTTGCTGGGCACGGCCATGAGTGAACTGTCGGAGGATCACCGCGCGGTGATCATGAGGGCCTACTACCAGGGGCAGAGCGTCGCCCAGATCGCGACCGCACTGCAGATCGCCGAGGGCACCGTCAAGTCCCGGCTGCACTACGCGGTACGCGCGTTGCGACTCAACCTGCAGGAGATGGGGGTGACACGATGACCCAACTGGGTGGACCCCGAAGCGTGGAATCGCTCGAGGGCGACCGATACGCGACGTGGGATGCCGCGTACGTGCTCGGTTCGCTGTCGAGTGTGGAGCGACGCGAGTACGAGGCGCACATGCGGACGTGCGACCGATGCCGGGCCGCCGTTGCCGACATCTCCGGCATGCCGGCGCTGCTGGCCATGCTCGACGCCGAGGATGTGAAGTCGCTGGGCACCGCGCAGGCCGAGCCGCCGCCACTGCGGCCGGAGGTGCGTCAGCAGGTCTTGGACAAGGTGCGGTGGCGCCGCCGCCGGTCGCGGTGGTTGATGGCGACCGCCGTCGGTGTGGCGGCCGCGCTGGTGGCCATCGGTCTCGTGGTCGCCATCCGGCCGGGCGTGTTCGGGCTGCAGAGCGGGTCGTCGCAGGTCGTTGCGCAGGAACTCGAGATGACCAAGCTCGAGCCGACGCCGTTCAGCGCGACCGTTGCGTTGAGCAGTTACGGGTGGGGTACGCGCATCGACATGGCGTGCTCGTACGGCCAGTGGTCCGGTGGTGGCAGCGCCCCGCCGAGCAACCTCGGCATGGTGGTCGTCGGCAGGGATGGCAAGGCGACCCAGATCGCCACCTGGCTCGGCCTGTCCGGGGCCACCGCCCTGCCCAGTGGCAACACGCCGTTGCCGAAGGAGGAAATCGCCTCGGTGCAACTGGTTTCCACCGACACGGGAAAGGTACTGCTTGAGCGCACCCTGTGAGTTCCCTGATGCGGTGAACCCCGACGCCACCGACGTCGTGTCACCTGCAGATCAGGAAGCAGGTGAGCGATGGTCAGCAGAGGCCGGGTGGTCGACCACATCGTCGACGGACTTGCGACTCATGGGGTCGGTTTCGTCTTCGGGGTGGACGGTGCCAACATCGAGGACCTTTACGACGCGATGTTCGGTCGGGAGGACATCACCGGCGTGCTGGCCAAACACGAGTTCTCGGCGGCAGCCATGGCCGACGGTCTGGCCAGGGCGTCGGCGAGTCTCGGCGTGGTGGCTGCCACATCGGGTGGCGGATCTCTGAACCTCGTTGCAGCACTGGGGGAGTCCTACACCAGTAGAGTCCCGGTGCTGGCGCTCGTTGGCCAGGCTCCGACAGTGATGGACGGGCAGGGCAGCTTCCAGGACACCAGTGGACTGGGCGGATCGATCGACGCCGTCGCGGTGTTCTCCGCGGTGTCGGTGTACTGCCGCCGAATCGTCGACCCCGCCGATATCGTCACCGCACTTCCCGAGGCCATCGCTGCCGCACACTCCGGCGGCCCGGCTGTACTGCTGCTGCCAAAGGACGTACAGCAGAGCATCATCGAGGTGGCAGATGTCGATGACATGGTGGCGGGGGCATGGGTCGAGGACCTCGCGCCGGTCGTCGACGCACTGCGGTGCGCGCTCGGCCCGGTCACCATCATCGCCGGTGAACAGGTTGCCCGCGACGACGCTCGCGCCGAACTGGAGGAACTGCGCGCCGTGCTGCGCGCCTCCGTCGCGACGGTGCCCGACGCGAAGGACACCAGTGGGTCACCGGGTCTAGGCGCCTCGTCGGCGCTTGGCGTCACCGGCGTGATGGGGCACCCGGCTGTCGCGGACGCGGTGGCGGACAGCTCGGTGTGTCTCCTGGTCGGCGCGCGACTGCCGGTCACCGCCCGAGCCGGGCTCGACGACGCACTCGACCGAGTGTCGGTGGTGTCGATCGGGTCGGTGCGGCCCTATGTGCCGGGCCTGCACGTGCACTCCGGTGATCTGCGCACGTCGTTGAGCGAGCTCGTCCGCGCGTTGACCGGGGTGGGCCGGCCTCGAGGGCTGCGGGTGTGTAACGCCATGCCACGACGCGAGTTACAGCCACCCGAGCACGACGGCCGCGGCGTGCGCTACCGCGCCGCCATGACGGCGCTCGACGAGGCGCTACCCCATGACGCCGACATCGTCGTGGATGCGGGCAACAGCGGCGCAGCGGCGATCCACCACCTCCCCGTGCGGCGGGACGGGCGGTTCGTCGTCGCGCTCGGTATGGGTGGCATGGGCTACAGCTTCGGCGCCGCGATCGGCATGTGCTTCGCCAGGCGGCGCAGGACCGTCGTCATCGCGGGCGACGGCTCGTTCTTCATGCACGGCATGGAGATTCACACCGCGATTCAGTATGAGCTGCCGATCACCGTGGTGCTGTTCAACAACAACGCCCATGCCATGTGCGTCAGCCGCGAACAACTGTTCTACGGAGATCAGTACAGCTACAACCGCTTCACACCGAGCCGGCTCGGTGCCGGCCTGGCCGCGATGTTCCCGGGTCTGCCGTCCATCGACGTCGTCGACACCGCGGTCCTGTCCGCGACCCTGCGCGACGCATTCGCACACACCGGGCCGTCGGTCGTGAGCATCGAGTGCTCGGCAGACGAGATCCCGTCCTTCGCACCGTTTCTCGCTGCTATCCAACACCAACCGATTGACGAGGAGATGACCGACCATGTCGCTGCCCGCGCTTGACGACATAACTACCCCCATTGACGGCGTGATTCGCATCGAGAATGCACCGCGTGAGAAGGCGACGCCGATCATCCTGGAGATGATGCGATCGGTGTACCCGCACGACCAGGTGTTTGGCGAGTACTGCACCGTCAACGACTACATCGACTGCCCGCCAGACGAACTGTACGAGTACCTGTCGGACACCCGCAGCCTGGAGGAGTGGACCTACAGCCTGCGCGGTTTCACGCCAACCGAGGAACCGGGGCTGTGGGTGGCCTACGACCGGTTGGGGTCGGAGACCGAGATCTACACGCGCACAGTCGCCAACCCGCAGGCACGCACCGTCGACTACCACTGCGCGTGGGATCAGGGCCGCCACCTCTGGATGGTGTACCTGATGCGGGTCGTCGACGCGCAGGTGGTGCTCGACAAGCCCGGCTCGGTGGTGCTCTGGACGAATTGCCACCACCCGTTCTACGACCACAATCCCTACCCCGAGACCGCGCCGCCGCAACGGCCCGTGTGGGTCGGTGACTTCTGGGACATGTTCGGCGCCGGTCACCTGCTGGAGCTGAGGAACCTCAAGGCGATCGCCGAGTACCGGTATCGCAACGGCCTGCCGGTCTCACCGGTGTGGATGAGATGAGTAGCCCCATGACCGAAATTGATCCCCGAGTGCCCGCCGTCAGCCTTGTCGACGTCGCGACCTACCTGCCCGGTCCGCCGGTTCCTGCCGACTACTACCAGCAGTTCGCCGACTCCGACGACCTGCGCGAGAACCTGATGTTCCGTGCGCCGCGATTCCGCCACCACGTCGCGCCGGACGAGTCGGCCATCGACATGGTGGAGCGAGCCGCTGCCGGTCTGATCGACCGGCACGGCACCGACACGATGAGCAACGTCGACGTGTTGATAACCCACACGCAGTTGCCCGACATGCCGTTCTACGGTGCCGGTGGCGGTATCGCGCATCGCCTTGGTATGAAGCCGAACTGGGTCATCGACCTGCACAACGGCGGGTGTGCGGCCTTCGTGTTGGGCATGAAGCTGGCCCGCAACCTGCTGGCCTCCGGCGAGGGACGGACCGCGCTGATCGCCGTCGCGCAGAACTGCGCTGGGCAGGTGTTCGACCAGAAGACGGTGCGGCGCAAGGCGCAGGCCGCGGTACCCGGCGACGGCGCGGCCGTCGGCCTGCTGACCACGTCGGATGAGTCGCCGATCCTTGGCGTCGAATGCCGGACGTACGGGGAGTACGCGGGCGAGATGACCATCGCCGTGGACCCGCCCCGGAAGTGGTGGCAGGCCGGCCCGGGCGAGGGCTGCATCGGGTTCACCGAAACCAAGATCACCAAGGTGTTGGCGCGCGGCAACCGGCAGGTGCCGGAGGTGTCGTATGCGGTCTGCGACCGAATCGGTGTGGCGCCAAAGGACCTCGACCTGCTGGTCACCAACCAGCCGAACCGGGTGTTCCTGCGCAACTGGCGTGACGCGCTCGAGCTGCCCGAGGCGCGACACGTCGACACCTTTGATGAGTGCGGCAACCTCTTCGCCGCGGGTATCCCGGTGAATCTCGATCGCGCGATCGCCGACGGCAAGTGCACGAAGGGTGACGTCGTGCTGATGGCGGCGTTCGCGCACGCCGGTGACTTCGCCGGGGCCGCCGCCGTCAGGTGGGGTGGGCGCGCCGCATGAGTACACCGTTGGCCGTGGCCAGCGACCTCGAGTCGCTCGTCGGTGAGCAGAGCCCGTTTGCGCTGTCGCTCAACGAGAATCCCTTCCCGCCGCTGCCGTCGGTGCGGTCCGCGCTGGTCGCCTCCCTGGACACGGCCAACCGCTATCCCGACTTCCTGCCGGAACGGTTGCGGTCGCTGATCGCGAGCCGGGTCGGCGTGCGCGATGACCAGGTGGTGGTCGGCGCGGGCGCCACCGGCGTCGCCATGCAGGTGCTGCACGCCGTCACGGAGCCCGGCGACGTCATGGTGATGTCTTCGCCAACCTTCGACGGTTACCCGATCTTCGCGCAGATGGCCCGGCTGAAGTCGGTGACCGTCGCGCTCGACCGCCACGGCTACCACGACTTGGACGCCATGGCCGAGGCGGCGACCGGGGCCCGCGTCGTCGTGGTGTGCCGACCGCACAATCCGACCGGCACCATCGAGTCCGTCGACGGTGTTGAACGGTTCCTGCGCCAGTTGCCGTCGGACGTCGTCGTGCTGCTCGACGAGGCCTATGTCGAGTTTCTGAGCCCCGAGCACCGGCTCGACGGGCCTGCGCTTGTGGCCCGGTATCCCAATGTCGTCGTTCTGCGGACGTTTTCGAAGGCGTACGGGCTTGCTGCGTTACGTGTCGGATACGGCTTCTGCGCGCCGGACCTGGCGCAGCGGTTGTGGACCATGCAGCTGCCGTTCGGTATCGGATCCACGGCGTTGGTGGGTGTCGCCGCCTCGTATGACGCGGAAGCCGAACTGGGCCATCGGATCAGCGCGATCTGTGCGGAGGGTGGTTACCTCCGGGCCCAGCTGCGCTCGATGGGCGTATACAGCACGGCGGGTCACGCGAACTTCGTCTACCTGCCCGAGCAGGGGAGGCCGTGGCGCGAGGTCTTCGCCGACTCGCGGCTACGGGTGCGCAACTTCGCCGACGGCGGTGTACGGATCAGCATCGGCAGTCGGCGGTCCTCGCGTGAGGTCCTCGCTGTGCTGGCTCAGGCGTGGGTGAGCACCTGATTCGCGCATCCAGCCGGTCGAGTGCGGTATGAAGGGGCGTGCCCTCCCATCCCGCCAAGCATGACCCGATCGCTCTCGCGCGCGACAACTGGGAGCGCGCCGGCTGGGGTGACGTGGCAGACGGCATGGTCGCGGTGACGTCGGTCATGCGGGCGCACCAGATCCTGCTGGCCCGTGTCGAGAACGCGCTGCGGCCATACGACCTGAGCTTCTCGCGTTTCGAGCTACTGCGCCTGCTGGCGTTCACCAGCAGTGGCGAGCTGCCGATCACGAAGGCCTCCGACCGTCTTCAGGTGCACGTCACCAGCGTCACGCACGCCATCAGGCGGCTCGAGACCGATGGCCTGGTCGAGCGCATCCCACATCCCACCGACGGTCGCACCACGCTGGTGCGGTTGACCGATCTGGGTCGATCGACCGTCGAGGACGCCACGGAGACGCTCAACACCGACGTGTTCGCCGACATCGGGATGTCGGACGCGGACTCCCGCACACTGGCCACCGCCGTCGAGTCGCTGCGCCGCCACGCCGGCGACTTCTAACGCGCCGGCGCTCAGTCGATGACCGGCGACGGTATGGGAATCGTCGCCGTCACGATGGTGCCGGACCCCGGCCGCGACCGGATGTTGAGCCTGCCGCCGACGATCTCGGCGCGCTCGGCCATCGACAACAGGCCGTAACCGCCCATCTCGTCGCCGCCGAGCGGATTCTCGAAGGTGTCGAAACCGACGCCGTTGTCCACGATCTCGAGCCGTGCGGTATCGCCGGACTCGTCGGAGTTCACGACGAACGTCAACCGGGCGTTGGACGCCTCGGCATGTTTGACGACGTTCTGCAGGCATTCCTGCGCGATCCGGTACAGCGCGATCTCGATGTGATCGGGGAGTCGGGTGTCGGCGAGGTCGACGTCGACGTCGACCTGGGGAATGGAGCGTGCCAGGCTGGCCAGCCCACCTGCGAGACCGAGGTCGTCGAGTACCGGCGGGCGCAGGCCGCCGATCGCGGCGCGCGCCTCACCCAGGGTGAGCGCCACCAGCTCGCGGGCCATCGCCAGCTGCTCGGCCGCCGTCGCGATGTCGTCGCGGTCGTCACTGACGGCTCTGCTCGCGGCGTCGAGCCGGTAGGACAGCGTCACCAGCCGCTGGGAGATCCCGTCGTGGATGTCACCGGCGAGCCTGCGGCGCTCGATCTCCTGGGCCTCGATCACCTGCTCCACGAAGTTCTCGTGGGCGCGCTCGCGGGCGACGAGCTGGCGGTGCAGACGAGCCTGGTGCATCGCACCCGCGATCAGCTGACCGATCACCAGCAGCAGTTCCACGTCGCGCGAGGTGAACTCGCGGCGCGCCACGGTGTGCACGTTGAGCACGCCGACCAACCCGCCGGGGTCGGTCTCCATCGGCACCGACACCATGGATGTGAAGTCCGAACCACGCAGCGACTCGAACGGCATGTACCGCGGGTCGGACTCCTTGTCGTGGATGATCACCACCGGCTCGCGATGGCTGGCCACCCAACCGGACACACCCTGCCCCAACGGAAGCCGGATCTTTCCGACCTCGCTGTCAAACGGCGGGGTGGCGCCGGTGAGGGTGAGTGAGCGCTCGGTGTCGTCGAGCACGTGCACGAAGCACACGTCGGTCGCGGTGGCGGCGGTGATCATGCGCGCCGCGGCCTCGGCCAGCGGCTCGACCCCGGGACCACTGGAGGCCGCCTGGATCAGCTCACGTAGCAGTGCCAACTCGCGGTCGGCGTCGACCAGATCGCGGACGGCATTGGCCCTGCCGGGTGTCACGGGCCAGCTCACTGGTAGATCCCCTCGCGAAGCGCGGTCGCCACGGCGCCCGTGCGGTCGCTGACGCCGAGCTTGCGGTAGACCGAGCGCAGATGGGTCTTGACGGTCTCGTCGCCGATCACCAGTTTGGTGGCGATGCCCTTGTTGGACAGGCCATTGACGACGCAGGACAGGATCTCACTCTCCCGCTGCGTGAGGCCCTGCCGTGCGCCCGGCCAGAACTCGTCACGCTGCATGCGCGCCGCGGTGTCGACGGCGCGGGCGGCCATGCCGGGGTCGATCGCCCTCTCGCCGCGGTGCGCGAACTCGAGCTGGCGCACCAACTCGTCGCTACTGATGCTTTTGAGCAGGTATCCCGACGCCCCCACCCGTAGCGCCTGGAACAGATACTGCTCGTCGTCGTAGACCGAGAGCATGACGACCTTGCGGCCGGGTGTGCGGGCGCGCAGCTCGGCGCACAGGTCCAGACCGCTGGCGCCGGCCATCCGCACGTCGCACAGCACGATGTCGGGGTCGAGGTCGTCGACGACCTGCAGCGCTCGTTCGGCACCGACAGCCTGGCCGATGACCTCGACCCGGTCGCTGAAGGCAGCCAGCATGGCCTTGAGACCCTCGATGACCATCTCGTGATCGTCGACCAGCATGAGCCGGACAGGTGTGGCCGCCATTGGTTCACCTTATTCCGGTGGGGAACTGTCTAGCCCAAGACGGCAACCCCGAATGGCCACCCGAATCCCCCGAATGGGGGAGGTCGGACGGGCGTGATGTGGGCCACTCTACGGAGCATGGAGGTTGAGTGTGCGCAGCGGACGTTCTGGTGGGACTCGGGTAGGCCCGCCGATGCCGCGGTCGAGCCGCTGAGTGCGGTGATATTCGATCTCGACGGGGCGTTGGCCGACGTCGAGCGTGACGGTCAGCGCGCGGCGTTCAACGCCGCGTTCGCCGAGCACGGTCTGGATATCAGGTGGTCGGTACAGGAGTACGGCCGCCTGGCCCGCATCGGTGACGAACAACGACGCATCGCCTCAGCCCTTCGTCGGCGCGGCTTCGGCCGGGTCAGCACCGAGGTCGCCGCGCACGTCTACCGCACCAAGAACGAGCTGTTCGAGCGGTCGGTGCTCAGCGGTGACGTCACCCCACGCGAGGGGCTTGAGGACCTGGTGAACAGCCTGTACTTCGCGGGAACGCCCGTCGCGGTCCTCAGCGCGGGCGCACGGTCCTGGGTGGTGCCGCTGGTCCGGCAGCTGCTCGGGGACGGCATCGCGGAGACCGTGGTGACACCCGACGATCTCACCCGTCCCGGCCCCGAGCCGGATCTGCACGGCCACGCGCTGTGGGAACTCGGGCTCGGACCAGAGGCTGCGCTGGCGGTGGCCAGCACGGTGCACGGCCTGCGGGCCGCGCGCGCGGCGAAACTCGCGACGCTCGTGGTGACCACGGACTACACCGCAGGTGCGGACTTCACCGGCGCCGCCGAGGTGCGCTCGGAGTACGACGGCCTGCTGGCGTCGGGCTGCGAGGGCATGCACCGCCGGTACTGGTCCGGCCGATAGTCACTCGGACTATTCCCCCGGGTCACTGCGCTCCTGCCCGCCGGCGCGGAGCGCCTCGATGATGGCGCTGAAGTCCTTGCCTGCATGGTCTTGGGCGAACTTCGCATAGATCTCGGCGGCGTGAGTGCCCAACGGTGCGGCCGAACCGGTCGACTCGACGGCGGCCATCGCCAGGCCGAGGTCCTTGTTCATCAGCGCCGTCGCGAAACCCGGCGTGAAGTCGTTGTTGGCCGGTGAGGCCGGCACGGGTCCCGGCACCGGACAGTTGGTGTGCACCGCCCAGCAGTTGCCGGTCGCGCCGGTGATGACGTCGAACAGTGACTGCGCGGGCAGGCCCAGCTTCTCGGCGAGCACGAAGGCCTCGCCGATGGCGATCTGCTGCACCGCAAGCACCATGTTGTTGCACAGCTTGGCGGCCTGCCCGGCACCAGAGGCGCCACAGTGAATGACCTTGCCCGCCATCGGATCCAGGATCGGCTTGGCCCGCTCGACGGCGGCGTCCTCACCGCCGACCATGAAGGCGAGCGTGCCCGCGGTGGCGCCCTTGATGCCACCGGACACCGGCGCATCGAGCTGGTCGAAGCCCGCGGCATTGGCCTTGGCGTGGATCTCGCGCGCGTCGTCCACGGAGATGGTGGAGGTGTCGATGAACAGCGCGCCGGCCTTGGTGGCGGGAAGGACCTCGGCGTAGCACCGCTTGACGATGTCGCCGTTGGGAAGCGAGGTGATGACGACATCCGCATCCGCGACGGCCTCAGCGCCGCTGTCGAAGACCTGCGCGCCCTTGGCCGCCGCGGCGTCCTTGAGTTCGGCGACCGGGTCGAAGCCACGGACGGTGTGGCCGGCGGACACTAGGTTGGCGGCCATCGGGCCACCCATGTGGCCGAGTCCAAGGAATGCGATCGTGGTCATGTACTTCTCTCCTAAGACGCGCGGGCCCGGACGGACGCTGCCCGCCCGATGACCACGCGCATGATCTCGTTGGTTCCCTCGAGGATGCGGTGCACCCGCAGATCGCGGACGATCTTCTCCAGGCCGTACTCGGTGAGATAGCCGTAGCCACCGTGCAGTTGCAGCGCCTGATCGGCGACGGTGAAGCACGAGTCGGTCACGTAGCGCTTGGCCATGGCGCACAGCGTGACCTTGTCCGGATGGTCGTCATCGAGCGCGGAGGCGGCGCGCCACAACAGGTTTCGCGATGCCTCAAGTGATGTCGCCATATCGGCCAGCGTGAACCGGATGGTGGGTTCGTCGAGCAGGGTCATGCCGAACGCCTCGCGGTCGGCCAGGTAGGCCAGCGTCTTGTCGTAGGCGGCCTGCGCTCCGCCCAGCGAGCAGGCGGCGATGTTGATGCGGCCGCCGTTGAGACCCGACATCGCGATGCCGAACCCGGTGCCCTCGCCGCCGGTGCCGCCCAGCATCGCATCGGCGGGCACCCGGGCCCCCTCGAAGACCACCTGAGCGGTGGGCTGGGCGTGCCAGCCCATCTTGTCCTCGTCGGCCCCGAAACTCACACCGGGCGTGTCCTTCTCGACAACGAAGGCCGAGATGCCACGGGGTCCGTCACCGCCGGTGCGGGCCATCACGATGTACACGTCGGAGACGCCCGCGCCGGAGATGAACTGCTTGACGCCGTCGAGAACGTAGTGCTCGCCGTCCCTGACCGCCCTGGTGCGCAGCGCACCCGCGTCGGACCCCGCGCCCGGCTCGGTGAGGCAGTAGCTGGCGATCAGGTCCATCGACGCGAGCCGGGGTACCAGGCTCTTGCGCTGTTCGTCCGTGCCGTAGGTGTCGACCATCCAGGTGCACATGTTGTGGATCGACAGAAACGCCGCGACGGTGGGATCCGCGTACGCGAGCTGCTCGAAGATCCGCACCCCGTCGAGCCGGCGCAATCCGCTGCCACCGACGTCGTCGCGGCAGTAGATCGCGGCCATGCCCAGCTCGGCGGATGACCGCAACACGTCGACCGGGAAGTGCTTGGCGGCATCCCACTCCAAAGCGTATGGGGCCAGCCGCTTCTCGGCGAACGCCGCCGCCGTCTCGGCGATCACGCGTTCGTCGTCGTCCAAGCCGTGATAGTCCATTTCAGAGTGCCGGTCTACTTCATGGTGGGGATGACGAACTCGGCGCCGTGGGATCCCGCGGGCCAGCGTTGCGTCACGGTCTTGGTCTTGGTGTAGAACATGATCGACGCTGGGCCGTGCTGGTTGAGGTCGCCGAATCCGGAGCGCTTCCAGCCGCCGAAGGTGTGGTAGGCCACCGGAACCGGGATCGGCACGTTGACGCCGACCATGCCGACCTGCACCCGGGACACGAAGTCGCGGGCGGTGTCACCGTCACGGGTGAAGATCGCGACACCGTTGCCGTACTCGTGCTTGGACGGCAACGCCAGCGCCTCCTCGTAGTCGTGGGCCCGCACGATGCACAGCACGGGTCCGAAGATCTCGTCGGTGTAGATCGACATGTCGCTGGTGACGTGGTCGAACAGCGTGGGCCCGATGAAGTAGCCGCCCTCGAGGCTGGCGTCGCCGAACGTGAGCTCATTGCTGGCGCGTTCGCGGCCGTCGACCACGAGTTCGGCGCCGGCATCAACACCCTGGCCGATGTAGTCCTTGACGCGCTCCAGGGCGGCGCCGGTCACCAGTGGGCCGTAGTCGGCCTTGGGGTCCAGGCTGTGGCCGACGCGCAGATTGTTGACTCGCTCAATGAGCCTGGCGCGCAACCGATTCGCGGTCTCCTCGCCGACGGGCACTGCGACGCTGATCGCCATGCAGCGCTCGCCCGCGCTGCCGTAGCCGGCGCCGATGAGGGCGTCGACCGCGTTGTCGAGGTCGGCGTCGGGCATGACGATCATGTGGTTCTTGGCGCCACCGAAGCACTGTGAGCGCTTCCCGTTGGCTGCCGCGGTGGAGTAGATGTACTGCGCGATGTCGGAGCTGCCGACGAAGCCGACGGCCTGGATATCGGGGTGGTGCAGGATCGCGTCGACGGCCTCCTTGTCGCCCTGCACGACCTGGAACACGCCCGCTGGCAGCCCGGCCTCGATGAACAGCTCGGCCAGGCGCAACGGCACCGACGGGTCGCGTTCGGAGGGCTTGAGGATGAAGGCGTTGCCGCACGCGAGTGCCGGCCCGGCCTTCCACAGCGGGATCATCGCCGGGAAGTTGAACGGCGTGATGCCTGCGACGACGCCGAGCGGCTGGCGCAGCGAGTAGACGTCGATGCCCGTTCCGGCGCCCTCGGTGAACTCGCCCTTGAGCAGATGCGGGATGCCGATCGCGAACTCGATAACCTCGATACCGCGCTGAATGTCACCACGCGAGTCGGCGACGGTCTTGCCGTGCTCCTTGGATAGCAGTTCGGCCAGCTCATCGGTGTTGGCGTTGACGAGTTCGACGAACTTCATCAGCACGCGGGCACGGCGCTGTGGGTTCCAGGCTGCCCATTCGCGCTGCGCGGCGACGGCGCTGGTCACCGCCGTGTCGACATCGGCGGTCGAGGCAAGCAGGACCTGCGCCTGGACCTCGCCGGTACTCGGGTTGAGGACGTCGGCCGTGCGGGTTGAGGCCAGCTCGCTGCGCTTGCCGTCAATGAAGTGCGGAATCTTTGTGGTCATGACATGCCCCTAGGCCGACGATCGCTAATTACTTGGATATCCTAGTAAATAGTCGACGGCATGCGCAAGGGGTCAACCGCCACCGTTAGTTGTGTGCCGCTTCAGCAAGATCAGAAATCACCCAGATGTCGGCGGATCGCCGTGTCGACGGGCCGTCAAATGCGCATGGGTTGGTTCATTGCTCTAGCGCAATCTGTAGCGAGTTCTCAGCGCTGTCGTACATGGTGTCGGGCCGTGTCTCACTCACATCGAGGAAACATGACCGAGAACACAGCAAAGCTCGATTGGCTCCCGCGGGACATTTACGGATGGGGAATTACTAGGTGACTGCTTCGGAACGAGAATCTCATCGCCAGGCCAGCTCGAGCGCTACCGAGCCAGCAGCCCCACGCAAGCTCACCGGACAACTCGGTGTGGCGGGGATCGTCCTCATGGTCATGGCCGCGGCTGCCCCGCTGACGGTGATAGGGGGAGACGGGCTCCTCGCTATCGCTGAAGGCCCTGGTCCGGGAGCGCCGCTCGGCTTTCTGATCGTGGGCTTGCTGTTGATGCTGTTCTCGGTGGGCTTCGTGACAATGACACCGTTCGTGTCCGAGGCCGGAGCCTTCTTCTCCTACATCACCAGAGGTCTGGGTGACCGTTGGGGATTGGGTGCCGCATTCGTCGCCCTTGTCACCTACACCGCCATTCAGGTGGGAATGTACGGCTACATGGGTTGGGCACTGGGCGATTTGGTCACCTCCTATGGTGGGCCGGAGTTGCCGTGGTGGGTATGGGCGATCACCACCTTGGTGCTGGTGGCGTATCTGGGTTACCGCAATATCGAACTCAGCTCGAAGGTCCTCGGTGTTGCCCTGGTGCTCGAGATCGCGGTTGTTCTCGTCACCGATGCCGCCATCTTGGTGGCGGGTGGGCACGACGGGATCTCGGGATACTCCTTCACTTCTGAGGCGGCGACATCCGGGCCGCTCGGCATTGCTGTCCTGTTCGCATTCGCCGGATTCATGGGATTCGAGGCGACCGCGGTGTTCCGGGACGAGGCCCGTCAGCCCGAGCGGACAATCCCACGTGCGACATATCTGTCAGTCGCGATCATTGGTGTGTTCTATGCGATCTCATGTTGGGCGGTCGTTGAAGCATGGGGTCCGGCGAACGTGAAGGAGGTGGTGCAGAAGTCGCTGGATGAGGGAGGAAACGCGCTGCTCGACACCGCCGACGTGTACGTCGGTTCGGTGTTCCGCGACTTCATGCATGTGCTCCTGGTAACGAGCTTGTTCGCGTGTGTCCTGTCGTTCCACAACGTCATCACGAGGTACCAGTTCTCGCTCGCGAACAAAGGGGTCCTGCCGGCAAGGTACGGTCAGGTCCATCCCACGGAGGGCTCCCCGCACATGTCGTCGGTTCTCCAATCTGCGACTGCGTTCCTACTGGTGGTGGTGGTTGCAGCCCTCGGGCTGGATCCGTTAGTCCAGGTGTTCGCGTCGATGGCAGGCATCTCAGCAGTGGGCATGCTGGTACTCCTGATCCTGACTTCCATTGCGGTTCCGGTGTTCTTTCTCCGCGACGGGGTGGCACGTCGGGGCAGGGTGGTGAGCACTTACATCGTTCCGTTGCTCACCGCAGGTGGCCTGTGCGCCAGCATGTACCTGGTGCTGTCCAACTTCACTCTGGTCACCGATCAATCAGCTGTAGTGAGTTCGGTGTTGGCGGCATTGCCAGTCGCAGCACTGATCTACGGCTTCGTACTTCCGAGAAGGGGCTGATGTGGCCGTGGGACAAGCAAGTACAACCGTCATCGAGATCACGGGTGGTCATGGTGCGGCCGTCAGCGTCGGCACCGGGGGTGTGTTCAGGATCGCGAATCCTCATGGGACACAGGTGGTCGACTTCTGGGCGCACAACTCAGGTGACCTCTCCGAATACCTGGGGCTGGGGCAGTGTCGTGAGGTGATGGAACGCATCTACTTCAGCGCCGGCGACACCCTGATCAGCAACAGGTACAACCCGATGCTCACGATCGTTGCGGACGACACGGGCATCCGTCACGACACCCTGATCGCGCCGTGCAGCAGTGCGATGTACCAGTTCCTCGGGAGTGCGCCCGGACATCGCAGTTGTACCTCGAACTATCTCGAGGCATTGCCGGAGCGAGCCCTGGCCGAACCGCCACAGCCGTGGAACCTGTTCATGACGGCCACCGTCCGTGCCGACGGCGTGGTCGAGTACGCCCGGCCCCCGCTCAGGCCGGGTATGGCCGTCACTCTCGAGGCGCTGACGGATCTCACAGTGGTGCTCTCGGCGTGTCCCGACGATCACTATCCCACCAATGGTGGCGACGGGACGCCTCATCCGGTCACGATCGAAATCTCCTGCGAAGCATGAGTACTTACATCGGACGTCTCCGAGTGGCAGGCCTCCAGAGTGAGGGCAGCCCGGGTGATGTGGAGGCCAACCTCGACGAACTTTCCCAGGCGGCCCATGCCGCTGCGAACGAGGGTGCGCACATACTGATCACACCGGAGCTCTTCGTCACGGGTTATGACATCGGGGAGCCCATACGTTCGCTCGCGGGCGAAGACCTGTTGTCTCCGGTACGCCGTACGGCCGAACATCACGGTATCGCCCTGATCGTTGGCTTGCCCGAACTTGCTGACGGAAAGCTCTACAACAGCGCTGTATTCGTCGATCCATCGGGGAACGTGCGAGCGACTCACCGGAAGACGCATCTGTTCGGTGAACTCGATCGCAGGTACTTCACGGCCGGAGACAAGGCCGCGACGGTCGTCGAGTACAAGGGTGTCCACATCGGGATAATGATCTGCTACGACGTCGAGTTCCCCGAGAACACCCGGATGGTGGCGTTGGAAGGCGTTGAGTTCCTAGCTGTCCCAACAGCTCAGATGGAACCGTTCGAGTTCGTTGCGGATTCGGTGATACGTACACGAGCCTGGGAGAACCAGATGTATGTGGCGTACATCAATCGCTCAGGTCGAGAGGGCGACACCGTGTATGTGGGGCGCAGCAGCATCGTCGCACCGGATGGGACGGTGATCGCCCGGGTCGTCGCAGGCAACGGGCTCATCTATGGTGATCTTGACAGTGCGGTGGTTCGGGACGCACGAGATCGAAACCCGTATCTGTTGGATCTGCGTCCAGAGCTCAACGATCCACTTGTGCGGCAACTCGAAGCGCACGACTGAGTGCCATGGTCGCGGCGAAGGTCTGCGGTGGTCGCATCGATCTTCTTGGCGTCGGTCGCGGCAACTACTGGTCCCTGTCGACAGCGTTGACTGCGGGCGATGGCCGGGACTGTGACGGTACCCACCACGTTCGGCGCTGGCGCCATGGCACTGTCCGTCGTTGTGCGGTGCGAGATGGCCGGACGTTGCGTGAACAGCGGGTGTGGGGGCGGGTCTTCACCTTGAGTGCGACTGTTCGGGCGTCATTTTCGCGAGGTGGAACGCTTGCGGACTGCCTTTCGGCGCACCGGGGTGGTGCTCGATCGGGCCCGTAGAATTCCGGGAATGATGACGGGTCCGCTGACATCGGCCCCGTCGATCATTCCGAGTAGGAGTTTGGCCGCGGTCGCACCGCGCAGCGCAGGCCGCAGGTCCAGGGCCGTGATGCTCGGGTCGTTGACTTCCAGGTTGCGGTTGTCGATTCCACTGGCCAGCAATAGATCTTGTGGGATTTGGTATCCAAGGTCGCGTGCTGCCCTGGCGACTCCGTCGGCATGCCGGTCGGCGACGGTCAGCACGGCGTCGGGCCGGTCTGGCCTCGACAGTAATCGGGTGGCTGTCTCTCGGGCGCTGGCCTCGAGGTGCTCTAGCGCCGCGTGTTCGATGCGGGGTGGGTTGCCGCGTTCGGCGGACCACGCGATGTAGGCGTCGCGGGATTCCTGTACCCAGGCCCAGATCGGCTCCGGCGCGATCATGGCGATGTTCCTGGCCCCCGCATCCCACAGATGATCGAGCAATAGGCGGGTGTCGGCGTTGTTGTCGGCGTTGACGTGCCAGGGGTCCTCGGGGTGGGCGAGGTCGGATTCTACTGTCACGACTGCGATTCCGTTGTTACGGCAGGCGGCCACGTAGGGGTCGTCGGTGGTGGGGTCGCAGACGATGAGTCCGTCGACCCTCAGCCTCGTCACGGTCGACCCGTCGTCCCTGGCCGGCACTAGGGTTAGTGGCCGGTCGGCGTCCAATGCCGCGCCTGCCGCGCCCGCTGCAAGTTGCATGTAGTAGTCGAGGGAGATGATCTCGGCGCCGGGATGTGCACCAAAGGTTGGGATAGTCAACCCTAACGTGCCGAACTTGCCCTCGCGAAGCGCGCGCGCTGCAGGATTGGCCCTATAGCCAAGTCGCTCAGCGATTTTGAGGACTCTAGCGCGGGTATTGCGGTCAAGCTCGCCCTTGCCGTTGAGTGTGAGTGACACCGTCGCGATGGATACCTTGGCCTCCGCAGCGACATCACGAATCGTTACCCGTCGCTGTGTCATAGCAACCGACTGTAGCCCGCCAGCATTCGCCCTGTTCACGTGGATGTTCCCGCGCTCGACGAGAACGCCCCTTGTTCACTTAAACGTTTTAGGCTACTTTCGGGGTGTGACGTCGACGACACCAGCTGGGCTGGTAATTCTGGGAGCCACCGTCCGCACTCTCGATCCGGCGCGGCCACACGCCACCGCGATCGCGCTCCGCGATGGGGTAGTCGTCGCAGTCGGCGATGACGCTGATGTGCGGCCTATGATCGGCCCCGACACCGCCGTATTCGACCGCGCGGGGTTGGCTGTAGTGCCGGGCCTGGTGGATTCGCACACCCACCAGCTGTGGGCCGCCGACCTATCCGTCGGGGTCGACCTGACCGAGGTCACATCGGTGGACCAGCTCGCTACCACCTTGGCCGCGCACAGTGCGACGCTAGGCACCGACCAATGGGTACGTGGTTGGAATCTGCACTACGAGGCCTTCGCGGGTGGACCAATCGACGGAGCCGCATTGGCCGGTGCGGTGGCGGGTCGGCCTGCCGTGTTGATGTTCTACGACTTGCACACCGCGGTGGCCACCCCACGAGCTCTCGCGCTCGCCGGACTCGACGCCGGCGCCACATTTCCCGACTCCTCCCAAGTGGTTACCCGCGACGGTGTGCCCACCGGTGAGCTGCGCGAACCCAGTGCGTACAAACGGGTGCTCAAAGTCGCTGACCAAGACGCCTCCAGTACCGCGCAGCGGGTGGTGGCGGTGGCCCACAGGCTGGCCGCGATGGGACTCACTGGTGGCCATGTGATGGATGGCTCGCCCGATACCTTCACGCTTCTGGCTGGTATTGAAGCCGAGGCCGTTCTGCCTCACCGCCTCAAGGTCGCGCTGTGGATCGAGCCGGGCATCACTGATGCCGACATCGACCGGTTCGTAGGGCTGCGCGGCGCCCGGGGCAGGAACTGGGCGGGCGGCATGGTGAAGCTTTTCGTCGACGGTGTTATCGAGACCGGGACCGCATGGCTCCACGACGCCGACTGCTGCGGCGGAGGCAGTGCTCCGTTCTGGCGCGACCTGGACAGGCTCCGTCAGGTCGTGACAGTCCTTGCTGGACAGGGCTTTCAGTGCGCTTCTCACGCAATCGGAGACAGGGCGGTCAGTGAGGTTCTCGACATCTACGAAGATCTAGAACACTGCGGAGCGCTCTCCGGTGCGCCCCACCGATTGGAGCACCTGGAGCTGGCCACTGACGATGCCGTCAAGCGGATCGCTCGTGGCGGGTTTGTGGCGTCCATGCAACCGGCCTACCTGGAATGGCTGACATCCTCGGGTGAGAATCCGTGGCGAGAACGCGTCGGCGACCGTGCAGATGCGCTCGCCTTCCGCGCTCGCGACATCATCGAGGCGGGCGGCACCGTCGCGCTGGGATCTGATTGGCCGGTCTCAGGTGCTGACCCCCGTGTCGGCATGGCATGGGCTCGGCTGGGCAGACCGCCAAAGAGCCGAGACCTCAAAGTTCGTTTTCCTGCACAAACACTGACGGCGCTCCAGGCATTGGAGGGCTACACGGTGAACGCGGCTCGCGCCGCGGGCAACGCCCGGCTGGGCCGAGTTGCGCCCGGATACCTCGCCGATCTCACAGTATTCGCCGAGGACCCGGTTGTAGTGGACGCCGACGACCTGGTCGACCTGCCAGTGGAACTGACCATCGTAGGTGGCGACGTGGTGCACGATAACGCTGCGGCGAGGTCTTGATGGTCATCACACGCAACCGCACCGGCGGGCTCGGCGTGTCGCTATCAGACCGATCCGGAGTCGAGAAGTGCTGCGAACTGTGCGGTTCGGTGCTGGGTGGCATCTGGCGGACGCCGGTTACTAACGCGAACCCCCAGGTCCTTTCAGCGACTCGAGCGGCACGTTTTCGACGGGGCCGCTCTCAGTTCGCCTATCCCCAACGGTCGGCGTCATCGACCGATACGACCATCACATCCACGAATTACCGCTGCCCCCAACAGTAGCGGGACTCTTCAACCACTCGAATTGGCCTACCAGGAGTAACGATGTCAACCGACGGCACACCACCGAGCGATGCTGAGACAATCGGCAGCACCATCGAACGCCGATCCATCGACTGGATTCCCGACGCTGAACGCCACGGTAGACCAGCCAGTCTCGGCGGCATCTGGTTCGTCGGCAACGTAAACCTGACCGCGATGGCCACCGGGGTTACCGCGTTCACGCTGGGAGCGGGGCTGTTCTGGACGTTGATCGCGGCAGTGCTTGGCATCGTGTTCGGCACGTTCTTCATGGCGTTTCACAGCGCGCAGGGGCCGCAGTTGGGCCTGCCTCAGCTGGTGCAATCTCGCGCGCAGTTCGGTTTTCGGGGTGCCGCGATCACCGTGTGGATCGCCGCACTGGTGAACTACATCGCCTATAACACCAGCGACGCCCTGTTATCCGGCGCGGCGATCACCAAGCTGGTCGGTATCCCCAGCAGCGTCGGCTATCTTGTGGCCGCGGCGATCGCGTCGGTGGTGGCGCTGTACGGCTACGCGTGGATCCACAAGATCAACGCCTGGTTGACCGGGCCGCTGATCGTCGTTCTGGTGCTGATCACGGTGGCCTGCCTGACTGGCCCCAGCATCTCCGCGGCCGCGTGGCAACCGACCCCGTTCATGATGGCACCGTTCATGACGGTTTTCGTTATCATGGCGGGATTCCAGATCGCTTGGGCTCCTTATGTTTCGGACTACTCGCGGTACCTGCCCGCCAGCACAGGGGTGCGCTCTACGTTCAACTGGACGTTCTGGCCCTGCGTGGCGTCCGGCGTGTGGGTACTGGGCGTCGGTGTAGTAATCGGATCGATCGCCCCAGCGGCGGATCCGATCGAGGCACTGTCCATCGCCACTGGCAGCCTAGGGCCGGTAGTGTCGTGGATCTGTGTGGCTGGGCTACTTGTCGGACTGCTGTCCGTAATGGTCCTGAACCAATATGGCGGCAGTATGAGCATGATCTCGATCCTCGACTCGTTCCGACCCATCACCCCATCGCGGCGCATCCGTGTGATCACGCTCGCTGCTATGTTCCTGATCGTCTGGCTAGCATCACATTTCATAGGGATCGAACGGTTCAACTCGTTCTACTCGAATGCAATCGTGTTCTTGACCTACCTGTTCATCCCATGGACGGCGGTGAACCTGGTCGACTACTTCTGGGTGCGCCGAGGCCGGTACTCCATCCGCGAGATCTTCCGTCCGGACGGCATATACGGGCGGTGGGGCTGGCGAGGCACCATCGCGTATGCGGTGGGCCTGGTGGCGATGGTGCCGTTTATGGTGACGACCCCCTACGTAGGGTTCCTAGCCCGCGCCCTTGGCTCGGTGGACGTTTCGATCTTCGTGGGTCTGCCGGTTTCGGCGGCGGTGTATCTGATCCTTTCGCGCACCCTCGATCTTGAAGCAGAACGGCGAATCGTGGCCGAAGAGGGCCTTGTGCACGCCGACGAGATGTCGGATTCTCGATGAACCAACGACAGCGCGACTGGGATCGGCGTCTCACGGTGCTCGCAGGATGCGGTGCCAGCATCGATGTGCAGCTCGGCGATATCGTGCGGATAGTCAACACGTCAGGCACCCAGGTGGTGGACTTCTGGGCGTTCGTCGACGGTGAACATGAGTATCTGTCGATGGAACACAATCGGGAGGTGTTGCAGCGTCTCTTCTTTCGACCCGGTGACGTGTTGGTCACGAATCGTTACCGACCCATTCTGAGCTTTTTGGCTGACACCTCGCCGGGGCTTCACGACACGCTGATCGCGGCGTGCAGCGCCGCCATGTACCGGCAGCACGGCGCCGCGGCCGATCACCGCAGCTGTCAGTCCAACCTCAATGACGCCCTTGGCTATGAGATCACGCGACCGCCGAACCCGTGGAACCTGTTCATGGTCGCAGGCATCGACGATTCCGGAGAGATTGGCTATCGCCGGTGTGATTGTGTACCAGGGTCTTTTGTCGACGTGCAAGCCGAGATGGACTTGTCGATCTTCGTGTCGGCGTGCCCTGACGATGTGTATCCAACCAATGGCGGGGACGGCCAGCCTCGGGACGTCGACATCCTCATCATGTCATCGGCCTAATCGCACAGGGGTACCTGGCCAACGGCGATGCTAGGGCCGCCAGTTCGCAGTGCCGGCCAAGCGAATGTCGCCCACGCTCTGCGCCCCTTGAGCCGTATTTCCAATGCACTTGAGCTGAGACCAGATGGCCGGATCTGTGGTAGAGCCCTCATCCGTTTCCGATAACACGAGGTCTTCTCGCGATGTCCACGACGCCACCACCACCTGAACCGCCCGCCGCCCTTGGCGTCGTGGAGATGACCGTCAAGGAGGCCTTGGCGGTGCCTGTCCTGCGTGGTGCTGGCCCCGTGGTACTGGCCGGAGCGCCAGGCCTTCAACGCACTGTCCGCTGGGTACACACCACCGAACTTGCGGACATCGGACCGCTGCTACGCGGCGGTGACCTCGTCCTGACTACTGGCATTGCGCTGCCTAACCGTCCGGGCGACTTGGCGGTTTTCGCCGAGAGTCTCGATCGCAATGGAGTGGCGGGCCTTGTCGTCGAACTTGGGCGACGGTGGCGGGAGGTGCCCCAGGCTCTAGTGAGGTCCTGCGAACAGCTGTCTCTACCCCTGATTGCATTGTGCCGTGAGGTTCGGTTCGCCGCGGTAGCACAGGCGGTGGGAGAGAAGCTCATCGATCGTCAACTCCAGGAGCTGCGCGAGGCGCAGCGTGTCCACGAGGTCTTCACCGAGCTCAGCATTGCCGAAGCTGGCCCTGTTGAGATTCTTGAGTCCGTGCAGCGTCTGACTGGCGCCGCTGTCGTGCTCGAAGACGGACAGCACGGTGTCATGGACTATCGACAGGGCCCAGGCGACACCGCCAGCTTCATCGCAGATTGGCGATCCCGCTCACGCGCCACCGTTCTTGACGGGCGCACGACGTGGGACGAGGCCAACGGATGGCTTGTCACCCGTGTCGGCAAGCCCGACCGCGGCTGGGGCCGGCTCATTATCGAGTCTCCGCACGCACCCAGCCGGCGCGTGGTGGCCACAGCCGAACGTGCAGCCGCCGCACTGGCTCTGCATCGGCTGCATGACCGCCAGCGCGATGGCCTAATCCGACGCAACCACCATGAGTTGATCGTCGGCCTCCTCAGCGACCCAAGTGCACCCGACCTGCAGCGCCGCTGCGAACTGGCCGGTGTTCCGCTCAATCACCGACAGCTCGTCGGGCTCGCTCTCCGCCTGCCGCGCACCGCCCATGAGCCCGCTCGTAGCGCGGAGCGGACGGAGGCTGTTGTCGCGGCGCTAGTGCACTCCGTACATGAACTACGTGTGCCAGCGCTCGTCTGCGAGATCGACGATATGGTTCGTGCCTTGTTGTCTGTCGAGACCACCACCGATTGCGAGGCTTTGACCGCGGACCTGGCGAAGCGACTACACAGAAGGACTCCCGTTGTGGTTGGTGCGGGCCGAGCGGTCGAACGAGTGGGCGAGATCGATCGAACGTTGCGTGAGGCCCAGCACGTCGTCGAGTCTCTGCGACCGGGAACGCCCGAACGGACCGTGTATCGCCTTGAGGATGTACACCTACGGGGCCTGCTGAGCATGCTTGCCGACGACGATCGTTTACGGCTGTTCGTGGCAAGAGAACTGGGATCGCTCAAAGAACATGACACCACGTGCAACACAGATCTGATGGACAGTCTGCGGGCACTAGTCCGTCATCCCTGGAGCAAATCTGACGCAGCCGCTGAGCTGCACATGTCACGTTCGGCGTTCTACGACCGCCTCGGACGCATCTCGCGGGTACTTGACGTCAACCTCGGCGATCCCGACATTCTCGTCTCTCTGCACGTCGCTCTGCTCGCCGCCGACTTGCTCGACAGTGACAGCGCATAACCATGTGATCGTCGGGCTCTTGTCCCGGACTGGTGCTGAACCCGGTGGCGTGCCGATCTCAGCGCAGTGTCGAGGTGAACGCCTGGACGTCGTCCCACGTCGGCAACAGGCCGGCGGCCTCGACGTCGGCGAGCGAGGGTGCAGCGGCGTCGCGGTCGGACAGCGTCGGCGCGGCGCCGACGACCTGTGGCCACTCGATGCCAATGGCCGGATCGGTGGCGCAGATGGTGTGTTCCCGGCCGGGGGAGTAGCCCGCCGAGCATAGGTAGGACACCGTCGAATCATCATGCAGCGCAAGGAAACCGTGCGCCAATCCCTCCGACAGGTAGATCGTTCGATGGGTTTGATCGTCGAGCAGTACCGAGTCCCACCGGCCGAACGTCGGAGAGCCGACCCGGATGTCGACCACGACGTCGAAGACCGCGCCGCGAAGACACGTCACGTACTTGGCCTGGCTCGGCGGCAGTTGGGCGAAGTGCAGACCGCGCAGCACACCGGCCGATGACACCGACACGTTGGCCTGTCGAAGGTCGAGTCGGTGTCCCGTCATCGCGGTGAACTCATCGTCGGTGAACCACTCGTAGAACGCGCCCCGGGAGTCCGCGTGCACGGTGGGGGTGATCTCCCATGCTCCCGGCACCGAGAGCTCGCGGAAGGTCACTGGCCGCGTCCCGCGTAGACGGCCTCGACCGACTCCTTGAGTGGGCGCCACCACGTCTCGTTGTCGCGGTACCACTCGATGGTGTCCGCCAGGCCCGCCTCGAAGTCGACTTGCTGTGGCGTCCAACCCAATTCGTCGCGCAGCGGCGATGGGTCGATGGCGTAGCGCATGTCGTGGCCGGCGCGGTCGGTCACGTGGTCGAAGTCGTCGGGATCGCGATCCATCAGGCGCAGCACCGTGCGCATCACCGTCAGGTTGTCGCGTTCCCCGTCGGCGCCGATCAGATACGTCCGGCCGATGTCGCCGTCGGCGAGGATGCGCCACACCGCGCGATTGTGGTCGGTGACATGAATCCAGTCGCGGACGTTGGCGCCCGCGCCGTACAGCTTGGGGCGCCTGCCCGTCAGCACGTTGGTGATCTGGCGCGGGATGAACTTCTCCACGTGCTGGTAGGGCCCGTAGTTGTTCGAGCAGTTCGAGATCGTCGCCCGCACGCCGTAGGACCGCACCCAGGACCGCACCAGCAGGTCCGCGGCAGCCTTGGTCGCGGAGTAGGGGCTCGACGGGTTGTACGGGGTGGCATCGGTGAACCGCGCCGGATCATCGAGTTCCAGATCGCCGTACACCTCGTCGGTGGACACGTGATGCAGCCGGACGCCATGGCGGCGCACCGCCTCCAGGATGGTGAACGTGCCGATGACGTTGGCGCGCAGGAACGGCTCGGGATCGGCGAGCGCATTGTCGACGTGCGTCTCGGCCGCGAAGTGCACGACGGCGTCGGACCCGGCGACCAGCTCGTCGACCAGCCCGGCGTCGGCGATGTCCCCGTGTACCAGGCGGATGTCGTCGGCGACGGGGGTCAACGACTCCCGGCTGCCCGCGTAGGTGAACGCGTCGAGAACCGTCACGTCCACGTCGGGGTGCGAACGCAGCGCGTCGTGCACGAAGTTCGCGCCGATGAATCCCGCGCCACCGGTGACCAGTAATCGCATGGCCAGAACCCTAGCGTTCAGCCCTTCAAACCAAGCGGACCGGCGAGTTCGGTGAGCGTCGGAATCAGCTTGTCCCAACCGCCGAGCACTTGGATGGTGACGTGGTCGGCGCCGGAGTCGAGGTGCTCGTGCAGCCGTGCCGCGATGGCCTCCGCTGTGCCGTGCGCGACGACGGCGTCGATGAGCTTGTCGCTGCCGGGCTTGGCGATGTCGTCGTCGGTGAACCCCAGCCGCTTCCAGTTGTTGAGATAGTTGCTCAGGTTCAGATAGAAGTCGACCGTTTCCCGGCCGATGGCACGGGCCTCGTCGGCGTCGGTCGTCAGCACCACCTTGTGCTCCGGCGCCAGGTAGACGGTGTTTCCGATGATATTGCGCGCCTGGCCGGTGTGCTCAGGGGTCGTCAGATACGGATGCGCGCCTGCGCTGCGCTGAGCGGACAGCTTGAGCACCTTGGGGCCGAGTGCTGCGACGACGCGCCGGCTCGTCGGGACCTTGGCGGCATCCAACGCGTCGAGGTACTCGACCAGCACGTCGTAGGGCTTGCGGTACTCCTCGGTGTGCTCGGGATGTCCGATACCGATGCCCAGCAGGAACCGGCCCGGATACGCCTTCTCGATGCGGTGATACGCCTCGGCGACCTCATCGGCCGGCGCGGTCCACACGTTGACGATCCCCGTCGCCACCTGAAGCGTCTCGGTGGCCGCCAGGATCGGCTCAACGAACGCCAAATCGCCTGCGGGGGAGCCGCCGACCCAGACTGCGCCGTAGCCCAGTCTCTCGATCTCGGCGGCCTGCTCGGGCTTGGGTGCACCGAACGTCCACACCCCGAAACGTCCGAGGTCGGGCTTGAGTGCGACTGCGTCGGTCATGTTGGTCCTTAGCTTGATCAGTTGAGGCCGAGCGGTCCGGCCAGTTCGGCGAGCGCAGGAACCAGCTTGTCAGTTCCGGTCAAGACCTGCACGGGCACGTGGTCGGCACCGGCGGCCAGGTGTTGCTTGAGCCTGGCCGCGATGGCGTCGGTGCTGCCGTAGGCGACGACCGCGTCGACCAGGGCGTCGCTGCCGGGCTTGGCGACGTCGGCGTCGGTGAACCCCAACCGCTTCCAGTTGTTCAGGTAGTTCGCCAGGTTCAGGTAGATCTCGAGTGCCTTGCGCCCGACGGCACGTGCCTGTGCGGAGTCGGTCGTCAGGACGACCTTGTGTTCCGGGGCGATGAACGCATCGGGTCCGACCAGCTCGCGCGCCTGGGCGGTGTGCTCCGGCGTGGTCAGGTAGGGATGGGCTCCCGCGCTGCGGCGTGCGGACAGTTTGAGCACCTGCGGGCCCAGCGCGGCGACGACGCGACGGTCCTTGGGCACGCCGTACTCATCGAGCTTGTCGAGGTACTCGGTGAGGGCGTCGTACGGCTTCTTGTACTCGGTGACCGCCTCGGGGTGGCCCACGCCGATACCGAGCAGGAACCGCCCGGGGTAGGCCTTATCGATGCGGTGAAACGACTCGGCGATCGGCCCGGCGGCGGCGGACCAGATGTTGACGATGCCCGTGGCCACCTGCAACTTCTCGGTCGGCGCGAGGAGCGGTTCGACCCAGTCCAGGTCGGCGGGCGGCGAGCCGCCCGCCCAGATGGCGCCGTAGCCGAGCGCCTCGATGTCTCGCAGTTGTTCGGGTGTCAGATTCTGAAACTGCGTGTAGTGGCCGAACACGCCGAAGGCGCCGAGCTCGGGTTTCGATGAGCGCTCGCGCGCAGAGGGGGTGGTCTGGGTCATATCGCGTCAACCCCAAGCGCGCCCACGCCTATTCCGCGCTGGTCGCCGTCTCCGAGGGCGGCGGAGCAACCAGCGGCAGGCACACGATGAAGCGGGTGTCGCCGGGCTGGGACTGCACGGACATGGTGCCGCCGTGCTTCTCCACGACGATGCGCCAGGCCAGGTCCAGTCCGAGGCCGGTGCCCTCGCCGAACGGCTTGGTGGTGAAGAACGGCGTGAAGATGCGGTCGATGATGTCCTCCGGGATGCCGGGGCCGTCATCGCAGATCTCCACCCGGATCATCTGGTCGTTCTCGCGTGAGGTCCGCAGAGTCAGGGTGCCGTGTCCGCCCATCGCCTGAATCGCGTTGTCGATGATGTTGGTCCACACCTGGTTGAGGTCGCCTGGATAGCACTGCAGTTCGGGCAGCGACTTGTCCAACTCCTTGACCAGCGTGACCGGCTTGCCCTTGCCCGCCATGGCGATCTTGTCGCCGAACATCATCATCGTGCTGCGCAGCAGCTCGTGGACGTCAGCGCTCTGGTAGACCCCGCGGTCCATCTGGGAGTACTGCTTGGCGCCGGCGAGAAGGGCGGAGATGCGCTTGCTGGCCTCGGCTATCTCGTTCATCCGCAGTTCGGTGTCGATGGTGTACTTCAGCCATCCGACGGCGCTCTGCAGCGACGCGGTGGCGTCGACGTCGTCGACCGACGCCGACACCCGCTCCAACCAGTCGATGTCGAGCCCGGCCTCCACGAATGTCGGCGCGTAGTCCCACGCGCTGGCGATCCCGTGATCATCGAGCCAGTCGCCGATGGCGTCCTCACGGTCGGACGCCTCCAGCGCGGTGAGTTCCTGGCCCTTGCTCTTGGCCACCTGTTCGGCGACCTCGTCCTGGATGGTGACGAGGACCTGCAGCGCCTCGGGCGTGAACTTGGCATTGGCCACCATCGCCAGCTTGTGCCGCATCTTGCCGATGCCCTCGCGAAGGTCGGCCACCGCACGCGCAGTGGCGGCCGCCGGATTGTTCAGCTGATGGGTCAGCCCCGCCGTGATGGTGCCCAGTGCGAGTAGCTTCTCGCGCTGACCGATGATCTGGCTCTGGCGTCGACCTCCGACGAGGTGCCCCTCGAGCAGATGCACGGCCATCGGGAACTGCGAACGCATGAAGCCCGCGAAGTGGTTCGCGTCGAGTACGAAGCAGCGTGATGGCTTGGTCAGCCGCACCGATGCCTGGTAGCTGTGCTCCTCACCCGGGATGTACGCCGACCAGGCGCCGAAGTACACGCCCCGCTGCGATGTGCGACCGGTTTGGATGTCGACGCCGCCGGAGTGCTTCGACATGATCAGTTCGCCGTCGATCATCACGTAGAAGCAGGTGGCCGGCTCGCCCTCCTGAACCAGCGGGCCAGCCGGGAACGTCTCGATATGACCGTCGCAGCAGAGCATCTCGAGCTGTGCGTCCGACAGATCCTCGAACAGGAACAGGGTGCGAAGCTCAGTAGCGAGGCACTGTTCGCCCATAGTGGTGGTCCTCTCAGGTCCTACTCATGCCTCGGCCAGGTATCGGTGTACCAACATCACTGCCATCGAGCCCTCTCCGACAGCGGCCGCCACGCGCTTGGCGGATTCCGAGCGCACATCACCTGCAACAAACACACCCGGCACACTTGTTTCCAAGTGGTGCGGTGGCCGGTCGAGTGTCCAGCCACACACGTCCTTGAGGTCGGGTCCGGACAGGATGAAGCCGTGGTCATCGCGCGCGATGCCGGCCTCCTCCAGCCAGTCGGTGCGCGGGGTTGCGCCGATGAAGCAGCACATCCGCGCGCAGTCGACCCTCTCCCTCGCGCCGGTCTTGCTGTCCTGCAGCCAGAGTCCGGTCAGGTGCCCGTCCTCACCGCAGGTGTCGACGACCTCGGTACAGGTCCGCACCTCGATGTTGGGGTTCTGCTCGATCTGCTGGATGAGGTAGTGCGACATCGACGCCTCGAGTGACGGCCCGCGGACCAGCAGCGTGACCTTCTTCGCGGTCCGGGACATGAACATCGCGGCTTGGCCCGCCGAGTTGGCGCCGCCGACGATGTAGACGTCCTCACCGCGGCACTCCTCGGCATCGGACACCGATGCGCCGTAGTACACGCCCTTGTCGACGAACGTGATCTCGTCGGGATCCTCGGGATCACGCCGGCACCCGGTGATCGACAACTGGCGGTACTCGACGCCCGTCGCGAGGATCACGGCGCGCGCGCCGATGGTGCTGCGGTCCTCGAACTTGATGGTGCGCGCGGTCCCGACGTCGCCCGCCACGAGTTTGATGGCCTCACGTGTGGTGATCACCTCGGCGCCGAAGCGCTCGGCCTGCCGGCGGGCCGTGGTGGTCAGATCGGTGCCCGAGATGCCGTTCGCGAACCCGAGATAGTTCTCGATCTTGGAACTGCGTCCGGCCTGACCGCCTGTCGTCGCACGCTCGATGAGCACGGTGTTGAGGCCCTCGGACGCGCCGTACACCGCCGCGGCGAGGCCCGCGGGACCGCCGCCGATGACCGCGAGGTCATACATCTCGAGTGACGGATTGGTGGACAGGCCGAGCAGGGCGGCCAACTCGGCGTCAGTCGGCTCGACGAGTGGCGTGCCGTCCTCGGTGATCACCACGGGGAGCTGCCGCCCGTCGAGGCCCGCGGCCTCGAGCAGTTGGCTGCCCTTGGGCTCGTCGGCCGTGAGAGCTTTGAACGGATATGCGTTTCTGGCGAGGAACTGGCGGACCTCCCACGACCGCGGGTTCCAGCGGTGGCCGATCACCTTCGTGTAGGGCATCGCCCGGTCGCCGACGGCGTGCCACTGTTCGAGCAGGCCGTCGATGACGGGGTAGAGCTTCTCCTCCGGCGGATCCCACGGCTTGAGCAGATAGTGGTCGAGGTCGATGACGTTGATGGCGTCGATCGCGGCATGAGTGTCGGCGTAGGCGGTCAGCAGGACCCGCTTGGCGAGCGGGAACAGGTCCATCGCCTCTTCGAGGAATTCGATACCGCTCATCTGCGGCATCCGGTAGTCGGCCACGAAGACCGCGACGGTGTCGCCACGCAGCTTGAGTTCGCGCAGCGTGGCGAGGGCATCCGCGCCAGATTCGGCGCGCAGGATGCGGTAGCGCTCGCCGTAGTGGCGGCGTAGATCCCTCGCAACGGCGCGCGACACTGAGGGATCGTCGTCGACGGTGAGGATCGCGGGTTTTCGGGGCTGGTGTGCGGGTCCAGTCATCACCGTCAAGTATGCGCTGCTCGTCCACCGGATATGCGGCCAAGCCACCCAGTTGGCTCGGTCCTAAACTCGCGTTGTGGCGGATTTCGACTTCTCAGACTCTGTCCTGGTGTCCCGAACCCCGGACGAGGTCTACGCGCTGGTGTCCGATGTGACGCTGATGGGGGGCTGGAGCCCCGTCTGTAAGGCGTGCTGGTGGGAGGATGCGGACGCGAGGAGCATGGAGGGCTCGGCCGACGCGACGAGCAGGGAATCGGCGGACGCGGCGACTGTCGGTGCCTGGTTCATCGGTCGCAACGAGACTGCCGAGCGGACCTGGGAGACTCGCAGCCAGGTGGTGGCCGCCGATCCCGGCCGCGAGTTCGCCTGGGAGGTGAACGGCGGCTGGGTCCGCTGGGGTTTCGTGCTCGAACCGGCCGGGGAAGCTGGCCAGAGCACCCTGCTGACGCAGGTGTGGAATTTCCTGCCGCGGGGTATCGCTGGGTTCCACGAGCGGTTCGGCGAGAGAGCGGAAGCGGAGATCGCGATACGCATCGACGAGGCAACGAGCGGGATTCCCCAGACGCTCGCGGCGATCAAGGCCTCAGCCGAAGCCTGAGCCCCACCGCTGCCGGTAACGCCGGTAGCGGCGATTTTGGGCGGGACCTTCAAGCGGGTAGCATGGACCAACGGTGCGGCTTCCGCGCCGACTTTCTGCGTGCATGGTCTCGGACCTTGAGTTTTCTCCCGATCCGGCTCACGTCTTTTAGTCGGATCGAGGGCTGCGCTGGAATGGGCGCAAGCGAATACGAAACCAAACGCAAGGATCGCTAGAAAAGTATGGCCAAGAAAGACGGTGCCATCGAGGTCGAGGGCCGCGTGGTCGAGCCTCTGCCCAATGCGATGTTCCGCATTGAGCTGGAGAACGGACACAAGGTGCTTGCCCACATCAGCGGCAAGATGCGGCAGCACTACATCCGCATCCTGCCCGAGGACCGAGTCGTGGTGGAGCTATCTCCATACGACCTGTCCCGGGGCCGCATCGTGTACCGATACAAGTAACCCGCGTCCGAAGCAACAACTCCGACGAGAACACTGTGACGAGCGTGCGCGCTCGTCACCGAGAGACCGAGAGCAGGATCGAACAGCCGTGAAGGTGAACCCGAGCGTCAAGCCGATCTGCGACAAGTGCAGGGTGATCCGCCGGCACGGGCGGGTCATGGTGATCTGCTCCGATCCCCGCCACAAGCAGCGGCAGGGCTAAAGCACCACGTAGCCCGAGGTACCCACAACTGAATGCAGAACTCCCAGTACCACTGAGCGGATTCGCCGCTCATCACGTCCGGCACGGAGGCCGGACCCCGCGAGGGGAACGGACTGGGACAAGACCTCCGCAAAGAGAAGGAAACACTGCCTGATGGCACGTCTCATGGGCGTTGACCTCCCGCGCGACAAGCGCATGGAGATCGCGCTGACCTATATCTACGGCATTGGCCGTACCCGCTCCCAGGAAATCCTGGCCGGCACCGGCATCGACCGGGACCTGCGCACCAAGGACCTGACCGACGATCAGGTCACGCAGCTGCGTGACTACATCGAGGGCAACCTCAAGGTGGAGGGTGATCTGCGCCGCGAGGTGCAGGCCGACATCCGCCGCAAGATCGAGATCGGCTGCTACCAGGGCCTGCGGCACCGCCGTGGCCTGCCGGTGCGTGGCCAGCGGACCAAGACCAACGCGCGCACCCGCAAGGGTCCGAAGCGGACTATCGCCGGCAAGAAGAAGGCCAGGTAACCCCCGATGGCAACAGCGAAGAAGTCAGGGTCTGCCCCCAAGAAGGGGCAGAAGACCCGCAAGCGGGAAAAGAAGAACGTCCCGCACGGCGCCGCTCACATCAAGAGCACGTTCAACAACACGATCGTGTCGATCACCGATCCGCAGGGCAACGTCATTGCCTGGGCGTCATCGGGCCACGTGGGCTTCAAGGGCTCGCGTAAGTCGACACCGTTCGCCGCTCAGCTTGCCGCCGAGAACGCTGCCCGAAAGGCGCAGGAGCACGGTGTCAAGAAGGTCGACGTGTTCGTGAAGGGCCCGGGTTCGGGCCGCGAGACCGCCATCCGCTCGCTGCAGGCCGCAGGCCTCGAAGTCGGCGCGATCTCCGATGTCACCCCGCAGCCCCACAACGGCTGCCGCCCGCCCAAGCGGCGCCGGGTCTAGGGAAGAGGAACTAACAAATGGCTCGTTATACCGGACCCGCAACCCGCAAGTCGCGCCGCCTCGGCGTCGACCTCATCGGTGGCGATCAGTCGTTCGAAAAGCGCCCCTACCCGCCCGGCCAGCACGGCCGCGCGCGGATCAAGGAGAGCGAATACCGGCTGCAGCTGCAGGAGAAGCAGAAGGCTCGCTTCTCGTACGGCGTGATGGAGAAGCAGTTCCGTCGCTACTACGAAGAGGCCAACCGCCTGCCGGGCAAGACGGGTGACAACCTGCTCCGCATCCTGGAGAGCCGGCTGGACAACGTCGTGTACCGCGCCGGGCTCGCCCGTACGCGTCGCATGGCCCGCCAGCTGGTCAGCCACGGCCACTTCACCGTCAACGGCGTGAAGGTCGACATCCCCAGCTACCGCGTGTCGCAGTACGACATCATCGACATCAAGGAAAAGTCGATCAACACGTTGCCGTTCGAGATCGCTCGGGCCAACGCTGGTGATCGACCGATCCCGGGCTGGCTGCAGGTTGTCGGCGAGCGTCAGCGCATCCTCGTGCACCAGCTGCCCGAGCGCGCGCAGATCGACATCCCGCTCACCGAGCAGCTGATCGTCGAGCTCTACTCGAAGTAAATGCTCTTCGGCCATCAGGCCGGAGAGTAACCAGACGGCATCAAATAGCGGGTGCCGAGAAGGAGAAGAAACACCATGCTGATCTCACAGCGCCCCACGCTCTCCGAGGAGAGCCTCGCCGAGAATCGCTCCAAGTTCGTCATCGAGCCTCTGGAGCCCGGATTCGGCTACACCCTTGGCAACTCGCTTCGGCGGACGCTGCTGTCGTCCATCCCGGGCGCGGCGGTCACCAGCATCCGCATCGACGGTGTGCTGCACGAGTTCACCACGGTCAATGGGGTCAAGGAAGATGTCACCGACATCATCCTGAACCTCAAGGGCCTGGTCGTGTCCTCGGAGGAGGACGAGCCGGTCACCATGTACCTGCGCAAGCAGGGCCCGGGTGCGGTCACCGCGGGTGACATCGTGCCGCCGGCCGGTGTGTCGGTGCACAACCCCGATATGCACATCGCGACCCTGAACGACAAGGGCAAGCTCGAGGTCGAGCTCCAGGTCGAGCGTGGCCGTGGTTACGTGCCTGCCGTGCAGAACAAGGTGTCGGGTGCCGAGATCGGCCGCATCCCGGTCGACTCGATCTACTCGCCCGTGCTCAAGGTGACCTACAAGGTGGAGGCCACCCGCGTCGAGCAGCGCACCGACTTCGACAAGTTGATCCTCGACGTCGAGACCAAGAACTCGATCACCCCGCGTGACGCACTGGCCTCGGCCGGTAAGACGCTGGTTGAGCTATTCGGTCTGGCACGCGAGCTCAACGTCGAGGCCGAGGGCATCGAGATCGGGCCGTCACCGGCCGAGGCCGACCACATCGCCAGCTTTGCGCTGCCGATCGACGACCTCGAGCTGACAGTCCGGTCGTACAACTGCCTCAAGCGTGAGGGTGTGCACACGGTCGGCGAGCTGGTCTCGCGGACGGAGTCCGATCTGCTGGACATCCGTAACTTCGGCCAGAAGTCCATCGACGAGGTCAAGATCAAGCTGCATCAGCTGGGTCTCTCGCTCAAGGACAGCCCGGCCACGTTCGACCCGTCCGAGGTCGCCGGCTACGACGTCGCCACTGGCACCTGGAACAGCGACGCCAGCTACGACCTGGACGACACCCAGGACTACGCCGAAACCGAACAGCTCTAAGTAATCCCGTCCCGGTCCTACCTGATACGGGGACCGGCCCCAATTAGGAGATAGTCGCAATGCCCAAGCCCACTAAGGGTCCTCGCCTCGGCGGGTCGTCCTCGCACCAGAAGGCGCTCCTGGCCAACCTGGCCACGTCGCTCTTCGAGCACGGCCGCATCAAGACGACCGAGCCCAAGGCGCGGGCGCTGCGGCCCTACGCGGAGAAGCTCATCACCCATGCCAAGAAGGGCACGCTGCACAACCGGCGTGAGGTGATGAAGAAGATCCGCGACAAGGACGTCGTGCACGTGCTGTTCGCCGAGATCGGCCCGTTCTTCGCCGATCGCGAGGGCGGCTACACCCGCATCATCAAGGTGGAGGCACGTAAGGGCGATAACGCCCCCATGGCCGTCATCGAGCTGGTTCGGGAGAAGACCGTGACCTCTGAGGCCGACCGCGCGCGCCGCGTCGGTTCGCCGGCCGCCCCGGTCGCCGAGACCGAGACTGTCGCCGAGGTTAAGGCCGAGGACGCCGCGATCGAGGAAGGCCAGGCTGCAGAAGCCGCCGAGGCTGAGGTCGAGGAGGCTGCCGCTGAGGCAGCCGCCGAGACCCCCGCCGACGAGGACAAGGCCGACGACGCCAAGTAGTCACGCAATGAACGAGCCCGCCATCGACTCCGGTGGCGGGCTCGTTCGTTTGCGCCTCGACATCGCCTACGACGGAACGGATTTCGCAGGCTGGGCGACGCAAGTGGGTCAGCGCACCGTCGCTGGCGTGCTCGAGGAGGCCCTGTCCACGGTGTTCCGCACACCGGTGCGCACGTATGCGGCGGGACGCACCGACACCGGGGTGCACGCCACGGGTCAGGTGGCCCACATCGACGTTCCGGTCGACGCCGTGCCGCACGCCTACCCACGCACCCGCCGCGAGGGTGACGCCGAGTTCCTGCCGTTGGTGCGTCGGCTGGCAAAGCTGCTGACCGAGGATGTGCGGGTGCGTGACATCGTGCGGGCGCCTGCCGGTTTCGATGCGCGGTTCTCCGCGCTGCGGCGGCACTACGAGTATCGGCTGTCCACCGCGCCCTACGGGGTGGAGCCGGCGGACGCTCGCTTCGTCGTGCCGTGGCCGCGTCCACTCGACCTCGACGCGATGCGCACCGCCTCGGCAGAACTGTTGGGCCTCAATGACTTCGCGGCATTCTGTCGTCCCCGGGAGGGGGCGACGACCATCCGCGAACTGCAACGCCTGGAGTGGTCGCGCGAGGGCGATCAGATCCTGGCCCGCGTCACCGCCGATGCGTTCTGCTGGTCGATGGTCCGCTCACTCGTCGGTGCGTTGTTGGCCGTCGGGGAGGGCCGACTCGAGCCGGCCTGGTGCGCTGCGCTGCTGGCGGAGACGAGCCGCTCGAGTGCGTTCGCAGTGGCCCCGGCACGGGGTCTGACGTTGGTGGCGGTCGACTACCCGCGCGACGACGAACTCGCGGCGCGCATCGATGTCACGCGCGACGTGCGGAAGCGCTAGATCCGGCCGGCGGTGAAGTCGACGGCACTGCCGATACCGCCGCCGATGAGGTAGGCGATCTGCAGGTGGGTCAACGCCGTTGGGCCGCCGGAGCAGATGGGATCGCCCGGATTGCAGACGTCGATCGACTTGGCGGCGTACGCGGGGCCAGGTCCCAACGGGATGTTGAGCAGCCGGCTGGCGTTGCCGAACAGGACGACGGCGGCGATGTGCTGATCGGCGCCGGGCGGCACGGTGTTGTTGAGCGCATCGTTGGTGACCGCGGCGCCCAGCGAGTACCCGCCGACGACGATCTTGGTGTCCGGGCAGTTCGCGATGATCGAGTTGATCTGAGCCGTCATATCGGTCACCCCGGGCGCGACGTCCTGGTGGGCCGGATAGTTGACCGGGGACGCCGCGATATCGCGGCCCGACTTGTCCCGCAGCTGCTGGACGAAGGCCTCACCCACCCCGCCGAGGCCTGCGGGCTCATCGGTTCCGCGTGCGAACACGACGTTGACGTCGGGGCACGGCGCCGCCGCCGCTGTGGGCACCGGGCCGACGGCCAGACCGACAGCCAGACCGACCGCCAGACCGACCGCCAGTATGGCGGCCGCAGCTAATCTCGAATTCACCACACCGATGGTATCTGTCGCTACTGGCAAAGCGTTACACCGTGCGCGGCAGGGAGATTAGACCCGGCCCGCCACGAAATCGGCGGCCTGGTTGACCATTCCGGCGTCGATGTAGGCCCGCGCAGCGTGATCGGACCAGTTGTCCCTCCACGTGTTCGGGTCGGCGGGGCTGCAGATGGGGTCCGCGCCGTGGCACATCTCGATGGTCCGTTCGCGGTAGGCCGGGTTGAACGCGCCGATGGGCCCCGCCCACGCGCTGCCGTTGCCGAACAGTGCGACGGCCGCGATGTGGGGATCCATACCGGGGGGCAGCGGCTGGTTGAAGCCGAAGAACTGGAACGGCACGGCCAGCACGACATCGGTCACCGCAGCGCCAAGCGAGTACCCGCCGAGCACGATCCGCGTGTCGGGGCAGTTCGCCGCCGTGGCTTGGATACGCCGGCTCATATCGTTGGCGCCCACGTCGATCTCGTTGTCGGCGGGGTACTGCACCGAGTAGAGGTTGACGTTCTTGCCCGTCTTGGACCGCAGGGCGCTGACGAAGTTGTTGCCGATCACGCCGGCACCGGCGGGCTCGGTGCGGCCGCGGGCGAAGATCACCTCGATCGCCGGGCACGCGGCCGATGCCGTGGGGGCACCGTGGCGGGTGAGGGCGGGAGCGATGAGCAGGGTGCCCGCGGCGAGGGCGACGATCATGGGAGCGATGACGTAGCGACGGATCACGAAACCGACTCTAACCGAGGGTTTTGACGATGTGGTTACTGTTTCTTTGCTCACAGCTACAGCAGGCCGGCGACGAAGTTTGCTGCCTGGTCGGTGGGTCCGCCGGCATATGCCTTGTGCGCCGGGACGCTCTCGCCGTCGGTCTGGCAGATCGGGTCACCGGCGTTGCAGAGGTCGATTGAGCGCCCGCCCCACACAGGGCTGGTGGTCATGGGCAGGCCCAGTTTGGCCGAGGGGTTGCCGAACACGGCGATCGCGGCGACGAAGTCAGGCGTGTTGGGCGGCAGCGGATTGGTGAACCCGATCGCCGGGATGGGCACGGCGCCGATGACGTCGATCACCGCGGCGCCCTGTGAGTAGCCGCCCAGCACCAGCCGGGTGTTGGGGCAGGCGCCCATCATGTACTGGATGTGAGCGCTGGCGTCGTTGGCGCCATTGGCGGCGGCCAGGAAGTCGTAGCTGGCCGGATAGTTCACCGCGTAGGCGCCGACCGAACGGCCACCGACCTTGCCGCGCAGGTCATCAACGAACGAGCCGCCGACCAGACCCAGGCCCGGAGCCTCACTCGTCCCGCGGGCGAACACCACCTCGATGTCGGGGCAGTCGTCGGCCGAGGCGGTGCCCACGCCACCGAGGGGTGACGGCGCGACCACGGGTCCGATGACGGCAGCGGCCGCGGTCAGAGAGGCGGCGGCGGCAGCGAGAAGCGAACGTCGAACAAGATCAAGGGGCACGCCACATGATAACGCGTAAACAGACTAAATAAGTCTGGCTACGAAGTTAGCCGCCTGCGCTGCCTGGCCGCCGTCGACGTAGTCGCTGTGCGCGAACGGGTTGCGTCCGCGTGAGCAGATCGGGTCGCCGTCCTTGCACAGATCGATGGCTCGACCACCGAAGATCGAGCTGGTGATCGGAATGCTGAACTTTGCCGACGGGTTGCCGAACACCGCGACCGCGGCGATGTTGCCGTCGAGGCTCGCAGGCAGCGGGGGAGCCGAACCGACGTCGCCGATCTTGTTGCCCAGGGGCGGAATGCCAGCCAGCATGTCGACCACGGCCGCGCCCTGCGAGTACCCGCCGAGCACGATGCGGGTGTTCGGGCAGGTCGTTGCGAGCTGCGAGATACGGGCCGTCGCGTCGTTCGCGCCGTCGGCGGCGGCCAGGAAGTCGTAGGTGGCCGGGTAATTGACGCCGTAGGTGCTCACCGTGCGGTCGCCGAGTTGCGGACGCAGGGCATCGACCATTGCCTGGCCCACGCGACCGATGCCGGGGGGCTCACTGGTGCCGCGCGCGAAGATCACCTCGACATCGGAGCAGCCGGGTTCGGCGGTCGCGGGCGCGGCGGTGAGGATCGCTGCGGTCGCCGCGACGGCCGAGACGACCGCGGCCAGCTTGGCGGACGTTTTGAGCATGGTCACGCCCGCCATCTTCACATACCGCCTTCAGCTACGAGGAACCGTTCGCTCGATGTCGACGGGCTGCGCCGGGGTCTCCGGCCAGGTGGCCTGCGCGATCTTCTCCGAGCGATCACCCTGGCGGGCCAGCGCAAGCCCGACCAGGACCACTGCGCCGCCGACCGCCTGCGTCACCGAGATGGACTCGCCGAGAAGTGCCCATGCGGCGATGACGGCGAACAGCACCTCGGCCAAGCCGACGAGCGAGGCGAAGCGCGGCCGTAGCCGAGCGATGCCCATGATGCCCAGCGTGTAGGCGATCGCGGTCGGAATCAGCGCCAGCAGGATCACCGGCACCAGCCATGACGTGGTGTGGCCCGCGATGACGGTGTCGTTGGCGGTGAAGGTCATCGGCATGATGCGGGAGGCGCCCAACAGGGCGACCGCCACCGCGCCGACGATCAGACCACCGGCGGCCAGCGTGATGGGGTGCAACCCAGTGCCGTCGGCGGCGACCCTGTCCGACAGCAGGAAGTAGCACGCCGCGCAGATGGCGGCGGCCAGCCCCCAGGTGACGCCGACGACGTTGACGTGGGCACCGGCGAACACATCCAGGACCAGCATGATTCCGGCGATCGCGAGTACGACACCGCCCAGGACGAGATTGCTGGGCCTGCGCCGGGTGGTCGCCCACAGCCAGCCGACGACCAGCAGCGGCGCGGTGTACTCCAGCAGCAGGGCCACGCCGACCGACAGATGTGAGACGGCGTTGTAGTAGCAGAGCTGTGCGCCGGCGATGGGGATGATGCCGTAGGCGATCACGGTCTTGTAGTGCCGCAATGCCTCGCGGGCCCAACCCGGCCTCGTGACGCTCGCGAACACGACAATGGCGAGGGCGCCACCGGCGAGGCGGGCCGTCACGGCGGCGGTCGGTGACCAGCCGGCCTCCATCAGGGCCTTGCCGAGCGGGCCCGCCATGCCGAATGCGAGCGCAGAGCCGATCGCAAACAGGAGGCCGACCCGGAAGTGATCGACGTTGGGTGTCGAGTCGAGTCGTGTCGCGGACACAGGGCACCTCCCGCGCTGTAATGAGTAAAGTCGATGTTGGTCCTGACGCTATTCCCAGAAGGGGTCATGAGTCAAATGATTTTCAGTCATGACACCGAGCTGACGCTGCGCGCTGCCTGCGTGCTGATCAACTCCGATCGCGTCGATGGGGAACGGCTCGGCGATATGTCCGCGCTCGATGCGTACCTGGACGGCTTCGGCTGGACGGGGCGCCGAGACAAGAACGCCGCAGAACTAGAGTCCGTGCACCGGCTCCGTGAGCGGCTCGGCACGATCTGGGCCGTCGCCGGTGACGAGGAGCGCACGGTTGGGCAGGTCAATGCGCTGCTGAGCGACACCCGCGCCTCGCCGTGGCTGACTCGTCACGTCGAGATGCCGGAGTGGCATCTACACCTGGCGTCCATCCACGATCCGCTCTGGCAGCGCATGGGGGCCGAGATGGCGATGGCGTTGGCCGATCTGATCCGCGTCGGCGAACTGCGCCGCCTCAAGGTGTGCGCGGCACCGGACTGTGAGGCCGTGCTGGTTGACCTGTCGCGCAATCGCTCACGGATGTTCTGCGACACCGGCAACTGCGGCAACCGCCAGCACGTCGCGGCCTACCGCGAGCGGCACGCCAAGTCCTAGAAGAAACTGCTGCCGTCGCGGGGGTGGCGAGCCGGTTAGGGTCGAAGCCGGGGGATCTATGGCTCGGCAACCGTCGACGTGGCTGCAGGTCAGCGCGCAACGCTTTCTGGCGCGACGCATGGAGCATGCGTTGGTGCGCAACGATATTGGCATGCACGACGACCCATTGCGCGCGCAGTCGGTGGCGCTGGCGGCGGGGTGCGTCGTCGCCGTGATCATCGTCGCGGTGTGCGCCATTCTGGCGATCATCAAGCCGCACGGCACGCTCGGGTCGGCGCAGATCGTGCTGGCCCGCGAGACGGGCGCGCTGTACGTGCGGCTCGGCGACACCTGGCATGCCACGCCGAACCTCGCCTCGGCCAGGCTCGCCGTTGGCGCCGCCGTCGACCCGGTGGTGGTCACACGGCAGGCGCTCAGCGCCGTGAAACGGGGCCCGGCGGTGGGTATTGCGGGTGCGCCGACGATCGGTGTGCCAGCGCCGCTACGGGTGTGGGTGGTCTGCGACGGTGCGGACACCGTCGTCATCACCGGTGACGAGGTGCCGTCGGTGCAGCGGTTCGACCCCACCCGCACCGTGCTGGTCACCCCGCGTGGCGAGAGTGCGGCCCTCACCTACCTGCTGTACGACGGGCAGCGCGCCAAGGTTGACCTACGCAATCCGGCGGTTGTGCGCGCGATGCGCCTCGATGGAGTTGCACCGCTGCCTGTTTCGCGGGCGTTGCTTGACTCGGTGCCGGAGGTCGCGCCGATCGCCGTCCCGCATATCGAGGGCGTGGGGGCGGCGGGGCCGCCCACGTTGGGTGGCGCCCGGGTGGGCGCTGTCGTCCGGGTGTCACGTGCGGAGGCCGCAGACCACTACGTGGTCCTCGCCGATGGCGTGCAGCGCATCGGCGAGATGGCGGCCGACCTGATCCGCTTCGGCTACCCCGCAGGCCCAGCGGCCGTGCTCACCGTGGCGCCGGCGGCCATCGCCGCGATCCCCCTGGTGGACAGACTCGCCATCGCGACGCTGCCGGATCGCGCTGGCGCACCAGTCGGCGCGGCGCCGTCCGTTGTGGTGTGTGCGCGGTGGCAGGCGGGTCCCCTCGAGGCCACGACGAACACCGCTGTCCTGGTGGGGACGTCACCGGCGGTCGAGGACGGGATGGTTCTGGCCCAGGCGGATGGCGACGGACCCGCCATCGACCGCATCGCCATGCCGGCCGGTAACAGTGCCTACGTCGGTTCCGCGCGGATCGTTGGGGACGACGGGCGCTCTGGGCCGAGGTTCGTCGTCACCGCCGAGGGAGTGGTTCACGGCATTGCCGACGATGCCGCGGCCAGCGCACTGGGATTGTCCGAACCCCTCGGTAGCGCACCGTGGCCGGTCTTGTCCCGGCTACCGCGTGGACCGGAACTCAGCGTCGACGGCGCCTCCCGGGTCCACGACGTGCTCGTTGCGACGCCGTAACCGTTTGGTCGACAACGCAATCGCCGCGGCCGCCACGGCGATACATGCCGCCGCTCCGCCGAACGCGACTCCTCGGGGCGGGCCGGCCTCGACGGCCGCCAGAGCGGCTGGTGCGGCCACCGTCGGGCCCGGAGGACGACGGCCCGCCTGATCGCCGGGCCCGTCGCTGCTCACGGCGGCGAGTGCATCGACGGCGCCATAACCGACCATCGGATCCCAACCGGCCGACGGCTCGATCGAGGTGTCGATGATGCGGTGCATCACCTGCCTGGCCGTGAGCCCAGGGGAGCGCGACCGGATCAGCGCGGCGATGCCCGACACCACGGGGGCGGAGTAGCTGGTTCCCGAAAGCGGCTTGGCTGCTGTTGAATTCGGTGTGCCCGATTCCGGTGCGGTGTCGATGAGGCCCTCCCCGTCGGGATCCAGTGACACCAGCCGCTCCCCGGGTGCTGCGACGTCCACCCACGGCCCGGCCAGGCTGAACGCCGACGGTCGGCCCGCATCGTCGAGTGAACCCACGGTCAGCACGTAGTCGTCGTACCAGCTCGGACTGACCACCACCTTGACACCGTCCCAGTCTGGGCGGTCGCCGCTGACAGGGTTCTGCTGATCGCATCGGCCGTGCCCGCCGACGTTGCCCGCCGCCGCGACGACCACGGCGTTCTTGACGTCGACGGCGTAGGCGAGTGCCGCACCCAGCGCCCTGTCGTCGATGGACTCCGCCGCCGGTGCGCAGGCAACGGAGGAGACGTTGATGACCGTCGCGCCCGCGTCGGCTGCCGTGCGGATCGCCCTGGCCAGGGTCTCGACGTCACCGACACCGGGCCCCGACTGGTCGCCGGAGCGGCGAAAGACGTTGCTCGACTGCCGGATCGCGAGAATCCCGGCATCCGGTGCGATGCCCGCGAAGCCGTCGCCACCGGAGGGTTCCGCACCGATCAGCCCGGCCACGATGGTGCCGTGCCCGTCGCAGTCCTCGGTGCCGTCACCGGTACCGACGTAGTCGCCGCCGGGTATCAGGCGGGGGAGCAGGTGATGACGGGCCACGCCGGTGTCGATCACGGCGACCGTCTGGCCCGCGCCGCGGGTCAGCTGCCACAACGCCTGCAACTCGGTCGACCGCAGTGGTTGCCGGCCGGCTTGTTCGGCCGGGGTGTGCATCACCTGGCACTCGCCGATGAGCTCGGTGGGCCCGGGCGGTGCGGGTGGCGCAGGTCTGGGTAGTGCGCCGTGCTCGACGGCCGGTGGTGCCACGGCCGCGGCGGACGGTGTGGCGAGGGCCGCCGCCAGCAGGATCACGGTCAGCACAGCAGCGATTCGCGCGGTCACGGTGAGTGCCATCCGCGGGCCACCGCGTACAGACCGCCGACCCAGCACGCCAGCGGGATGATCGCGGTGAGCGCGACGTAGTCGATGATGTCCAGACCGCGCCCGATCGACGCGCCGAGGTCGGGTCGTGCGGCGGCGACGAGGCCCACTGCGATGACGAACGCCGCACACCACGGCGCGATCACCACCGACGCGTGGGTGGTAATCGCCAACGCGGCAGTGGCGCAGGTCAATCCGGCTGCGATCAGGGCCGTGCAACGGGTCGGAACTGCATGGACGCGCGCCCTCAGTGCGAGCGCCAAACCCACGACGGCGGTGAACGCCGCCCGGCGCAGCGGGTCTGCACCGTCATGGAGATGAGCGAGGAACACCAGTGTCGAACCCGCGGCTGCGCCGCAGGCACCGCCCGCGACGAGTCCGCTCAGCACGGCGTGACCGTGGGCGCCGCGATCGGTCACATCGACGATATGCCCTCCCGGTGTGAGCCCGGCCAGTGCGGCGGCAAGCCGGGCCGATACCGCGAGCGACACGAGCGACACGAGGGTCACGATCACACCGATCGCAGCCGGGGGCGTGGCAACGACCATCGGTACCCCACTCGACAGCGCGACGATGGTCGAGAATGTGCCTGTGGCAATCAGACTCGGAGACCACAGGTCGGTCCACCTTGCCAACAGCGCCGCCGATGAGCATGCCGCCACAGCCGCGAGGAAGACATTGGCCGCGGCAGGGCCCGACGGAACAGCCAGGAAACCGGTGACGGCGCACATCGTCACCGCCACAATGCGCAGCGTCGACCGGTGCGGTGTCGATACTGCCAGCGCCATCACCATGCACGCCGCCACGGCGGCGATGACAAGGTGCACGATCCGCTCGGTGGAGAGTCCCGTCCAGGCCAGTGCGACTGCTCCGGTGAGCAGCGCCCACCCGCAGAGGATCTCGGCGACGGGTGACGTCGATCGTGTGTCGGACGCGGATGCCACCGTTGCGCACGGATCCCAGTCGCTGTGTCGGAGTGGTGGTGGGGTCTGTGGCGACAGCACCAGCACATCGCCGTCTCGCACATCGTTCTCGGCGAGCGTCAGCGCGAGGTCGATGGGCTGCCCTGTCACCCAGCCCAGGTGCCACCGCGTTGGCGCACCGGCAGCGGGGTTGGTCGGGCCTGCGAGGTCGACGACCGTGGGGAGCAGTGCGTGGACGCTGATGGTGCTCGGCAGCGCGATATCGACGGTTCGCGCCCCGTCGTCGTACTCCGCGTGAATGGACAACCGGCACAGCGGCATCGGCTCACCCCCCGGTACGTTGATGCCTCTGCAGTCACCGTAGCCGAGTCCGGACCGGCGCCCGTGCGCCAATATTCGATGGAACCAAGCCGGCCTCTGGCGCGTCCAAGCACCGATGGAACTTTCGCATGCTGCGCGCCTGCCGGCCCCACCTGTCGACATCGGTGACGTCGTCGTGGACCGGCCACCCGACGTGCCGCGGCTGGTGCCCGCCGACCCGATATCGCGGCTGCTTCCCGTGGTTATGCTCATCGCCGCGGGCGGTATGGCGGCGCTCTACTTCACCTCGGGCGTCGGATCGCGCGGGCCGATGATGCTGCTGTTCCCGGTCATGATGGCAGTGTCGGTCCTCGGATCCGTGGCCTACGGCATGCGCGGTACCCGGCGCACCGGCGAGCTGAACTCCGACCGCAGGGACTACCTCTGCTACCTGGCTGCCGTCGACGATGCCGTGACCAGAACCGCCGACGCCCAACATCACTCGTTGTGGTGGAGTCATCCCGATCCGTCGGCGCTGTGGACGCTGGTGGGGGGTGAACGCATGGGGGAGCGGCGCCCGGGGGACGGCGACTTCTGTCACGTCCGGGTGGGGCTCGGGGTGTGTCGACCGGCGGCGGCGCTGATCGCACCCGATGTGGCGCCGGCTGGGTCCGCCGACCCGGTGACCGTTGACGCAGTGCAACGGCTTGTCGACGCGCGCTCCGGCGTCGCCCCGGTACCCGTCACCGTCGATCTGCGTGGTCACCGCTTCGTCACCGTCGAGGGCGAGCCCGCCGCGACGCGGGCGCTGATGCGCGCGATGGTGTGTCAACTGACGGTGCTCCACGATCCCGATGAGGTGAGCGTGGTGTCGGTGGTCGACGCAGCGGCTGCGCGGCACTGGGAATGGATGAAATGGCTTCCCCATCATCAGCATCGACGCGAGGCCGACGATGCGGGTTCGGCCCGGTTGACGTATGACGGTCGACTCGACGCGCTGCCGTCGGTGGCTGCCGAGAACGTCGTGATCGTTGTGGATGGCGGCGAGGTGCCCGCTGATCTCCCTGCGACCGGGGTGAGCGTGCTCGTTGTCGGCACCCGGCCGGGTGGCCCGGTGGCGGTTCTCCTCGACGGAACGGGCGTCGACACACTCGCGGTGCCCGATGCCATGCCGATGGCCGCGGCGCTGACCTGCGCCCGGCGCCTGGCATCCCGCACGGGCAGTGGACACCGTCGGTCCGACGATGCGCCTGGCTGGCCGGACCTGGTGGGCATCGGCGATCCCTGCCGAATAGACCCCGCGCGAACCTGGCAGGGCCGCACGGCCGGCCGGCATCTGCGGGTGCCGATCGGGCGCGGCGATGACGGCGAACCGGTCGAGCTGGACCTGAAGGAGGCTGCGCACGGCGGCATGGGACCGCACGGACTCTGCGTCGGTGCCACCGGTTCCGGAAAGTCGGAGCTACTCCGCACCCTGGCGTTGGGCCTGGTGGCGACCCACTCGCCCGACGTGCTGAACCTCGCCCTCATCGACTTCAAGGGTGGCGCAACGTTCCTCGGCTTCGAGAGGCTTCGCCACGTCGCGGCCGTGATCACCAACCTCGCCGATGAGGCCCATCTGGTCTCCCGGATGCGAGACGCGCTGTCCGGTGAGATGAACCGGCGGCAGGAGATCCTGCGCACGGCGGGCAACCTCGCCAACGTCACCGTGTACGAGGAGGCCCGGGCCGCAGGGGCTCCGCTGGCGCCGTTGCCGGTGTTGCTCATCATCGTCGACGAGTTCTCCGAACTGCTGGCCCGACAACCCGACCTCGCCGAGATGTTCGTCGCGATCGGACGCGTCGGGCGCTCGCTGGGCATGCACCTGCTCCTGGCGAGTCAGCGTCTCGACGAGGGAAGGCTCCGCGGGCTCGAGACCCACCTGTCCTACCGGATCTGCCTGAAGACGTTCTCCGCCGCGGAGTCCCGTGCGGTCCTCGGCACCGCTGACGGATACGACCTGCCGAACACGCCGGGTATGGCGTTGCTCAAGACCGCCGACGGTGATCTGATCCGGTTCCGTTCCTCGTACGTCTCCGCGCCCGTCGTCGGCGCTCAGGTCCGCGACACCGGTGAATCGACGTTCATCCCAACGTTGTTCACGGCGGCGCAGGTCGGGGTGCGACGCGACGGTGCGCACAAACCGCACGCCGAGGCGTCGGGTGCCAGCGTCTTGGCCGTCGTTCTGAACGGGCTGTCGGATGCCGGAACGCCGGCACATCAGGTGTGGTCACCACCTCTGACCGCCTCGCCAAGCCTGGACCAGGTGCTCGCCCGCGGCGGCCGGCTCGCGCCCCTGAACGTCCCGATCGGCCTGGTGGACCGACCGTTCGACCAGCGCAGCGACCAGCTGATCGTGGACCTCGCTGGAGCGGGCGGCAATGTCGCCGTGGTCGGAGGCCCTCGGGCGGGCAAGTCGACGGCGCTGCGCAGTCTCGTTCTGGCCCTGGCCGCGACACACTCGCCGGAGGCCGTCCAGATCTACGGCCTGGACTTCGGCGGTGGCACGCTGGCGGCGACACGGGCGCTGCCGCACGTCGGGGCCGTCGCCGGACGTTTCGAGTCGGACCTGGCCCGACGTATCGTCGCCCAACTCGAATCCATGGTGTGGCAGCGCGAGTCGCGCCTGCGCCGTGGTTTCGCGGACGCCTACAGTCACGTGTTCCTCGTGATCGATGGGTGGGCCACCGCGCGTGCGGAACTCGACGGGCTCGAGGAGTCCGTCACCGCGCTTGCCGGTCAGGGTCTGGCGGTCGGTGTGCACATCGTCGTGGCGTCCTCGCGGTGGGCCGATCTGCGACCCGCGCTCAAGGACCGGATCGCCACCCGAATCGAGCTGCGACTCGGCGATCCGGCCGAGTCGGAGATGGACCGCGGACGGGCCAGGGGGCTCCTCGATCGTCCACCCGGCAGGGGCGTCACACGTGAGGGCCTCGAGCTGGTGATCGCGTTACCGCGGCTCGATGGTGTGCCGACGGTGATGGACCTCGATGACGCGCTGCACAGTGCCGCTCATCAACTGCGCACGCGCCACGGCGACCTGATGGCGCCGCCCGTGCACCTTCTGCCGGCCACCGTCGACCTCGACACGGTCACTGCCCGTAGCGGAGCGGCGACGTCGACCCGGATCCCGATCGGCGTCGGGGACGACGACTTGCAGCCGCTCGCTGTCGAATTCGACCGGCAGCCGCATCTGATCGTGCTCGGTGAGTCCGAGTGCGGGAAGACCGCGACGTTGCGCACGCTGTGCCGCGCGATCACCGGAGGCCTCGACGCGGCGGCAGCACAGCTGATGATCATCGATCCACGCCGGACCCTGCTCGGTGTCGTCGAGACCGACCACCTGCTGGGTTATGCGGTGTCGGCCGCCGGCGCACAACCTCACGTCGCCGAACTGTCCGCCCGGCTGCGCGCCCGTCTGCCTGGTGCAGGTGTCACACAACGACAGCTACGCGAGCGCTCGTGGTGGACGGGGCCCGAGGCCTGGGTGATCGTCGACGACTACGACCTGATCGCCGAATCCGCTGATGGCAACCCTCTGCTCGGCATTCTTGACTTACTCCCGCATGCAGGTGATCTCGGTTTGCACATGGTGGTTGCGCGACGCTCCGGCGGTGCCGCGCGGGCGATGTACGATCCCGTTCTCGCTCGCCTGCGCGACCTGGGCTGCATGGGGTTGATGATGAGTGCGCGAGCCGATGAGGGCCCGCTGTTCGGATCGCTGCGCCCGACGGTGCAGCCGCCGGGCCGGGGCACGCTGATCCGCCGCGGGCTCGGTGATCAGCTCGTCCAGATCGCGTGGACGGCTGCGCCGCTGTGAGCAGCGCCCCCGCCGTCGTGCTGGTGGGGCCTGCGACGACACGTGGTCCGAGTGATGTACCGGCCGACCTCGACGCCGAGGCGTTGGCCTGCGTCGACGACGATCTCGCGTTGATCGATGACCGGGTGGTCTCCGTCAACGCGCTGTGGTCGGAGGTGCTGCGACATGCGGTGGGCGAGCACACCGACGCGGTGCTTCTCATCTGCCCGTCATGGTGGACGGCGACGCGCATCCGCCGGGTCGCCACGGCCGCCGAGGGGACGTGCCGAGACGTCTGTGTCGTGCGTCGTGGGGATGCGTTGCACGCCAGCGCGGTTCACGCGGTCGTTGAGATTGCGCCGGAGCTGATAGCGATTTCGCCACCAGGGTCATCGATGAGGTTGGTGCCGAGGGTCGGCGACCGTGGTGACGTCGTGAACGCCGCGATCAGCCGGCTTCGTCACGTCGATCGCGTGGTCATTGATCCTTCGACGGAGGTGGACGTCGCGGAGCTCGTCGACGACATGGCCCGAGAACTACGGGGTCGCGGTGCTCTCGTCACGGTCACTGATGACGCCGCCGTCATCGCCGCGGCGGTGCTCGAGCACCAACGTCGGTCGCCGGGTGAACGGCGCTGGTTGCAGCGATGCCTCCAACCGCGGGTCGTCATCGCAGCGGGCGTCGCCCTGTCGGTGTCGGTGCTGTCGGCCCTCGGCGCGCGGTACGACGCCGAAACCCCTGGTGATGAGGGCTTGACCTGGCTCGTCGAGGGGCGCGTGGCCCTCGAGGTGCCCGCCGAGTGGAGCACCGAGCGCATTGTGGTCGGTCCGGGATCGGCTCGCGTGCAAGTGGTCTCACCCACTGATCCGATCCAGGCGATACACGTCACGCAGTCCCCGATACCCAGGGGCCAATCGTTGGAGGCGGCCGCCGCGGTAGTGCGAACCGCGCTGGGGCAGCAACCAGACGGCGTCTTCGGCGACTTCGACCCGGCGGCCCGCGTCGAGGACGAACCCGCGATCACCTATCGCGAGACGCGATCTGACCGCGTTGTCGACTGGACGCTGGTGCTCGAGGGGGGTGTCCGCATCGCCATCGGCTGCCAGGGTGCCCCTGGTGGCCCCACCCCTGACGCCGTATGCGGGCGCGCGATCCGATCGGCGCACGAGTGGGAATGAAAATCGTTCGTGGCCAATGGAACCGATCGGACCCCGGCCGCGTCTTATACCTAGACCTCACTACAAAGGACCTCACTACGAAGAAGGGGACACGATGACAACTCCGGCAGGTGGTGCACTCAACACCGACCTCGAGCTGATGACGGCAGTCGCGGGCAAGATCGACGCGCGTAACGAGGAGGTGCGTGCCATGTTGGGCGCATTCATGGGCAAGATGAGCGGCGTGCCGCCCTCGGTGTGGGGTGGTGTCGCCGCCGTGCGGTTCCGCGACGTCGTTGCGCGGTGGGACGCGGAGTCGATCACGTTGCACACCGCGTTGGCACGCATCGCCGAGACCATGCGCCTCAACGAACACGCGTTGCGAGACGCCGCCGACGCGCACGCGGCGCGCATCGGCGCCACCACCGCGGCGCTGTAGCCCGACATTCCCCACCGAAATGGAGCACTCATGGATCCGGTTCTGTCATACGACTTCAACGAGATCGAGTTCGCCGTGCGACAGCAGATCCACGCCACGTCGGCCCGGTTCAACGCTGCGCTGGACGACCTGCGTGCGCAGATCGCGCCGTTGACGGCGGTCTGGACCCGGGAGGCCGCCGAGGCGTACCGCGTCGAGCAGGCCAGGTGGGACCAGTCGGCCGCCGCGCTCAACGACATCCTGTTCCGGCTGGGCAACGCCGTCCGGGACGGCGCCGACGATGTCGCCAGCACCGACCGGCGAGCGGCCACGGCCTGGGGGATGTGACCCCGCAGCCGCCGAGACCCCTGGGTGGTCCCGCAGGAGGAGAGCCTGCGGGGCCGCCCAGTCTCACCGCTCGCCCTGCCGGTTGGGATAGGGTGGTTTCGGTGACGTGGCCAGCGGAAACAGGCCCCGCACGAGGAGTGTGATCGCCGGTGAGTGCCTCGAGGACCACGGGCGGCGGGGCCATGGACCAGCCGCCCGGATCGGCCGTGCGCGCGATGCACGAACTCTTTGTCGCCGGTGAGGTCGACGCGAGCTATCTGGACTCCTCGCCACTACGCAAGGTGGTCGCCGAAAGCTGGCAGCGCAGCCTCGCCATCGGTGTTGACCCCGACCACAGCGGTGCCGAGCTTTCCTGGGCTGCCCGTACCCTCGACGAACTGCGCGCCAGCCATCCGCTGACCGCCGCGCTACCTGTCATCCGCCGGCTTCTGGTCGAGGACGCATCCGATGCGGGTGTGGTGGTCGCGGTGATGGCCGCCGACGGCACCCTGCTGTGGGTCGAGGGCGACCCGGTCGCCCGGCGCAGGGCCGAGACCATGAACTTCGTCCCCGGTGCGGACTGGAGCGAGCGACGTGCCGGTACCAACGCACCCGGCACGGCGGTGGCGCTGGACCGCGAACTGCAGATCCGGGGCAGCGAGCACTTCTCCCGCATCGTGCAGCCGTGGAACTGCACCGCGGTGCCCGTCCACGATCCCGCCACTGGCCTGGTGCTCGGGGCCATCGATCTCACCGGCGGCCCGCAGGTCGCCTCACCGCAGACCCTCGCCCTGGTCCGGGCCACCGCCGTTGCCATCGAAAACCACCTCGCGCTGCTGGCGCTCACCCGATCCGCCGATGCCGCGGTGCACCGCGCCCGCCTGTCGGTCCTTGGCGCAGGACGCCCCCGGTGGACGTCCGAAGGTGGTCTGGACGCCTGCACGCTCACCGGCAGGCACGCCGACATCCTGGTTCTGCTCACCCGCCACCAGGAGGGTCTGAGCGCTGATCATCTCGCAATGTTGTTGGACGACAACGACCTCGACGCTGTGACGATTCGCGCCGAGATGTCGCGGCTGCGTCGCGTCATCGGAACCCAGTACGTCGGCTCCCGGCCCTACCGGCTGCTCGAGCCCGTCGACAGCGATCTGGGCGACGTGTTCGAGGCCCTGCGGCGCGGCGATGTCGCGGCCGCGGTATCGCAGTACCGCGGGGAGCTGCTACCGCAGTCGGTGTCGCCGGCGATCGGCCGCCTGCGTGCCGAACTGTCCACGAGCGTGCGCGCAGCGGTGCTTGGCACCGGGGATATCGCGCTGCTGAACCGTTGGCTCGAACTCCCCGAGGGACGCGACGACCGCGACGGCTGGCGTATCCTGCACGACGGCGTGCCCGCGGGGTCGGTGCAGCGCGCCACCGCGAGCGGGCACCTCGCCGGCCTCGATCTCGACATCGGCTGACCCCAGAACCTGAGTAGGTCGTGCCGTTCGCCCGGGAGAACACCTTGCAGTCAGCCCGCCGATGCAACCGTGCTGCAACGGTCGCACTCGTAGTGTTAGTGACGACCGACACACTTGTGGCGTCTGAATAGCAGGAGAGATCGCGCATGACTGTTTACGCACGTCCGGGTACCGAGGGCGCCGTGATGTCCTTCCAGTCCCGTTACGACAACTTCATCGGCGGCGAGTGGGTGGCACCCGTCGGCGGCGAGTACTTTGCCAACCCCACTCCGGTCACCGGTGAGGTGTTCTGCGAGGTCGCCCGTTCGACCGAGGCTGACATCGAGAAGGCGCTGGATGCCGCGCACGCCGCCGCCCCCGCGTGGGGTAAGACCTCGCCGGCGGAGCGCGCGCTGATCCTGAACAAGATCGCCGACCGCATCGAGGAGAACCTCGAGTCGATCGCGGTCGCCGAGTCATGGGATAACGGCAAGCCGGTCCGCGAGACGCTCAACGCCGACATCCCGCTGGCGATCGACCACTTCCGCTACTTCGCGGGATGCATTCGTGCGCAAGAGGGTTCACTGTCGCAGGTCGACGAGGACACCGTCGCCTACCACTTCCACGAGCCGTTGGGCGTCGTCGGGCAGATCATTCCGTGGAACTTCCCGATCTTGATGGCCGTGTGGAAGCTGGCACCGGCGCTTGCCGCGGGTAACGCCATCGTGCTCAAGCCCGCCGAGCAGACCCCGGCCTCGATCCTGCACCTGTTCTCGATCATCGGCGACCTGCTCCCCGCGGGTGTGGTGAACATCGTCAACGGGTTCGGCGTTGAGGCGGGCAAGCCGCTGGCGTCGAGCAACCGGATCGCCAAGATCGCGTTCACCGGCGAGACCACGACCGGCCGGCTGATCATGCAGTACGCGTCGCAGAACCTGATCCCCGTCACCCTGGAACTCGGCGGCAAGAGCCCGAACATCTTCTTCAACGACGTGATGGCGGCCGCCGACGACTACCAGGACAAGGCGCTCGAGGGCTTCACCATGTTCGCCCTCAACCAGGGCGAGGTGTGCACCTGCCCGTCGCGCAGCCTGATCCAGGCCGACGTCTACGACGAGTTCCTCGCACTGGCCGCCATCCGTACCAAGGCCGTGCGCCAGGGCGATCCGCTGGACACCGAGACGATGATCGGGGCGCAGGCCTCCAACGACCAGTTGGAGAAGATCCTGTCCTACATCGAGATCGGCAAGTCCGAGGGCGCCAAGGTGCTCACCGGCGGCGAGCGCGCCGAACTCGGCGGCGATCTCAACGGTGGCTACTACGTCGCGCCGACGATCTTCACCGGCCACAACAAGATGCGGGTGTTCCAGGAGGAGATCTTCGGGCCCGTCGTCGCGGTCACGTCGTTCAAGGACTACGACGAGGCCATCAGCATCGCCAACGACACCCTCTACGGACTCGGTGCGGGAGTGTGGAGCCGCGACGGCAACACCGCCTACCGGGCTGGTCGCGATATCAAGGCTGGCCGCGTCTGGACCAACTGTTACCACCAGTACCCCGCGCATGCCGCATTCGGTGGGTACAAGCAGTCGGGTATCGGCCGCGAGAACCACAAGATGATGCTGGACCACTACCAGCAGACGAAGAACCTGTTGGTCAGCTACTCGAACAAGGCGCAGGGCTTCTTCTAAACCGCGCCTTCCCCCGCTGAACGTGAGCTTGTGCGCGATCGACCCCCCTCGTCTCGCGCACAAGCTCACGTTCGCGCCCCTGTCACTGAGGAGATTCGATGGGTTCCCTGCTGCTGAAGACTGCCCAGAACGTGATTGATGCCGCGGTCGCCAAGGCGATCGAGATCGGCAAGCCGATGAACATCGCTGTGGTCGACGACGGCGGGCATCTGGTCGCGTTCGTGCGAATGGACGGCGCGATCAAGGCCAGTATCGACATATCGATTCGCAAGGCACGGACCTCGATCATGATGAACCTGCCCACCAGTGCCTTAACTGCGGTGTCGCAACCCGGCGCCGAGCTCTACGGTCTCGAGCAGACGTCGGGCGGCCTGGTGATCTTCGGCGGCGGTCTGCTGCTGGAGTCCGAGGGTGTGGTGATCGGCGCGATCGGAGTCAGCGCGGGCAGTGTGGAACAGGACGTGTCGGTGGCAGAGGCCGGCGTCGCAGCCCTGTGATGCAGTTGTAAGTCATTCCGTCAGAACGCAATCGCCGCAGTATCCCGCCCCGGGCACCTGATAGAACAGGCAGCAGTTGCGCCGCCGGAACTGGCCGTCGAGAATCTCGGCTGCATCGCGCAACGGACCCGTCGCGATGAGCGCGGCTACCAGCGCACGCCCGCGCGGTTCATCCGCCGGCCGGGACTGTGATAGGACCGTCACCGCACCGTTGGCCGCTGATGCGATGTTGCCCCACAACACCTTCTGCGAAAGCGCGGTTGCCAGACGCATGGTCTCGTTCAACGGGCGAAACACATCGCCGATGAGGGAGTCGGCGATGGCGTTGGCAGACTGCCGTGGACCGGTGACCGTGGCCAACTCGGCATCTGCGACCCCGAGTTCCATGCGATGCGTCGAAGATTGTTGCCAGAAGACGTTTTTCGCAGACAGCAGCGGAAACGTTGCGAGGCAGGTCGCGGCCCCGATGACCGGGGACAGCAGTCGGGCCGCGATCGACAGATGGACCGAGGATGCGGCGGCCTTGATGGGTACGTCGGCCACGTCTACGCGCATCGAGGCGGCGATCGCGGACTGGGCGCGACGGGCGTACTCGCGCGCAACCGCGGCATCGTTGCACAGGGTGAGGATCGGCAGCCACGAATCACCCTCAGCCGTGGGAAGGGCGAAGAACTCGCCGAGTTCGGCGATCGGGTTCATTGCTGCCGGATGCGGGACGGTCATCGTCAGCCAGGCTAGCGGCACCCCGGCATCACCACTGACCTGCGCACCAACCTCCGTGCAACGTGATGCAGCGCACAATCTCAGCATGACGGAGCCGAACCTGGACCCTGCAGTGGATTACCCGCTGAGCAGCAATCGCAAGGACCTGCTCTTCACCCCGAACGGCAAGCCCATCGACGCCATCACCATGGAGTCGGTGATGTCGGGTGAGGTCGAGGCCTCAGACCTGCGCATCACACCGCAGACACTGCGCCTGCAGGCCCAGATCGCCGAGAAGGACGGTCGCAAACAGCTCGGCGGGAACCTGCGCCGGGCGGCCGAGATGACCACGATCAGCGACGAGCGAGTGCTGCAGATCTACAACGCGTTGCGGCCGAATGCGTCGACCAAGGATGAACTCGAGTCGATCGCTGATGAGCTGCAGAACCAGTACGGCGCAACGTTGCTGGCCGATCTCGTCCGTGAAGCCGCAGACGTCTACCAGCGTCGCGACATCCTGGCCACCAGCGAATAGGAGACGGTTGTGACCGCGGTAGCACCCAGGAATTCTGCCCCCGAGAAGCGCCACTCCGAGCGGACAAGGGTTCTCGAGGACCGGCCGGTCAACCTTGACGGTTTCGTCGAGGAGTGGCCCGAGGTCGGCATGGTCGCGATGGACAGCGAGTTCGACCCAAAGCCGAGCGTGCGGGTTGTTGACGGCGTCATCGTCGAGATGGATGGCAGGGCACGGGCCGATTTCGACTTCATCGACCAGTTCATCGCCGATAAGGCGATCGATGTGGACACCACCGCGCAGTCGATGGCGATCCCTGCGGTAGAGATCGCGGGAATGCTCGTTGATCCCAGGGTTTCCCGCGACGAGGTGATCGCCGTGACCGGCGGCCTGACTCCGGCGAAACTGCTGGAGGTCATGAAGGCGATGAACATCGTCGAGATCATGATGGGTATGCAGAAGATGCGGGCCCGCCGGACTCCGGCCAATCAGGCGCACTGCACCAGCGCCCGGGACAACCCGTTGCAGGTCGCCTGCGAGGCGGCAGAGGCATCGCTTCGCGGATTCTCTGAGGTGGAGACGACTTTGGGTGTCGTGCGGTACGCCCCGCTGGTCGCGATGGCCCTGCAGATCGGCGCCCAGGTCGGCACCGGCGGCCGGCTGACCCAGTGTGCACTGGAGGAGGCCACCGAACTCGAGTTGGGCATGCGCGGCATCACCGCGTATGCGGAGACCATCTCGGTGTACGGCACCGAGTCGGTGTTCGTCGACGGTGACGACACCCCGTGGTCGAAGGCGTTCCTGGCGGCGGCGTACGCGTCCCGCGGAATCAAGATGCGCTTCACCTCGGGAACCGGCTCCGAGGTGCAGATGGGTAACGCCGAGGGCCGGTCGATGCTGTACCTGGAGATCCGCTGCATCCTGGTGGCCAAGGGCGCCGGAGTGCAGGGTCTGCAGAACGGTTCGATCTCGTGCATCGGTGTGCCGGGTGCGGTGCCTGCGGGGATCAGGGCGGTGGCGGCGGAGAATCTCGTTGCATCCGCGGTGGACCTGGAGTGTGCGTCGGGCAACGACCAGTCGTTCTCGCACTCGCCGATGCGGCGGACCGCGCGCCTGCTGCCCCAGATGATGCCGGGGACCGACTTCATCACCTCGGGTTACTCGGCAACTCCCAACTACGACAACATGTTCGCCGGATCGAACGTGGACGCCGAGGACTTCGACGACTTCAACACCATTCAGCGCGACCTGCAGATCGACGGCGGTCTGCGGCACGTGAGCGAAGCCGAGATCCTCGCGGCGCGGCTGCGTGCCGGTAAGGCGCTGCAGGCCGTCTTCAGACACCTGGACCTACCGTCGATCTCCGATGCGGAGATCGACGCGGCCGTCTACGCGCACGGCAGTCGGGAACTGGTGCCCCGCGACGTCCTCGAAGACCTCAAGGGGGCCCAGCAGGTCATGGATCGCAACGTGACGGGCCTCGATCTGGTCAAGGCGCTCGAGTCGACGGGTTTCTCCGATGTCGCCGAGAACCTGCTCAGCGTGCTGCGTCAACGGGTTTCGGGTGACCTGCTGCAGACATCGGCGATCATGACCCGCGACTTGACGCCGTTGTCCGCCGTCAACGACCGCAATGACTACGCCGGACCGGGCACTGGTTACCGGCCGTCCGGCGCGCGCTGGGAGGAAATGAAGCGCTTGCGTCACGTCACCAGTGCCTCGAACCCGGAAATGGAGGTCCAGTGATATGACCGAGGTTGCGTTCGATGCACCCAGATGGACATTGGCCTTCACCGGGGACACCCCCGCGCAGCCGGGTACGCGCTCCGACGAGGTGGTGCTGGCGATATCGCCTGCGTTCGCCGACTTCTTCAGTCAAACCATCATCGGGGTGTCCCACGCTGAGGTGATCCGGCAGATCCTGGCTGGCATCGAGGAGCAGGAGGTCACCGCGCGGTGCATCCGGGTCCGGCACAGCAGCGACCTCGCGGTCGTGGCGCACACCGCGGCCAAGCTGTCCGGTTCGGGAATCGGAATTGGCATCCTGTCGCGCGGGACCTCGATGATCCATCAGCGCGACCTGCCGCGGCTCTCCAGTCTGGAACTGTTCCCGCAGAGTCCGCTGATGACCCTCGACACCTACCGCAGCATCGGGTCGAACGCCGCGCAGTATGCGAAAGGGGAGTCACCGGAACCGGTTCCGACACTCAACGACCAGATGGCCCGCCCGCGGTGGCAGGCTAAGGCCGCGCTGCTGCATCTGAAGGAGACCGAGCAGATTCGCAAGCAGGCCCGTCCGGTCGAGGTGGTGCCGCAGTTCGCCGAGGACCCGGTGAACTAGTTGGCCACGCGGACCGTTGTCGGCGTCGATATCGGCAACTCGACGACGGAGGCCAGTGCCGCGACCGTGGGCCCGGATGGATCCGTGCGGTTCGTCGGCGCCGCCTTGACGCCCACCACCGGCATAAAGGGCACGCCGAAGAATGTCGACGGCGTGGCGGCCGCCGTCAGCTGCGCGCTCGGGGACGCCGGTATCGCCCTGACCGAACTTGACGTCGTCCTGCTGAACGAGGCCACACCGGTGATCAGTGGTCTGGCCATGGAGACCATCACCGAGACCATCATCACCGAGTCGACGATGATCGGTCACGACCCACGTACCCCCGGTGGTCGAGGGCTCGGTGTCGGCATCACGGTCCGCCTCGAGACGCTCACCGAGATCCCCTCGGATACGGCGGTGATCGCGGTCGTCGCAAGGGGCGTCGACTTCGAGATGACCGCCCGTGCGATCAATGTCGCCACCGAACGGGGCGTGCGAGTCGCCGGGGCGATCCTCGGCAACGACGATGCCGTTCTGGTGGTGAACCGGCTCAACACCGCCATCCCGGTGATCGACGAGGTGTCACGCATCGAGGCGGTGCCCCTGGGCATGCTCGCAGCCGTCGAGGTGTCCGGTCCCGGTCAGTCGATCCGGACTCTGTCCAACGCCTACGGCCTGGCGACGATATTCGATCTTGATCCCGCCGCCACCAAGGTGGTCTCGCCGGTGGCGCGGGCGTTGACCGGTAACCGCTCGGCGGTCGTGGTGCGCACACCCACCGGTGATGTCGCCGACCGCACCATACCGGCGGGATCCCTCGAGCTGATCGGCGAGAGCAAACGTGCAACGGTGGACGTGTCCCGCGGTGCCGTCGAGATCATGGCGGCTGTGGAGCGGGTCAGCCCGATGGCTGATGTTGTGGGCGAGGCCGGCACCAACACCGGCGGCATGATCGCGAATGTTCGTCAGGGTATGGCCGATCTGTCCGAGCATGCACTCGCCGACGTGCACATCCAGGACCTACTCGCAGTGGACACCTTTGTGCCGCAGGAGGTTCGGGGTGGCCTCGCGGGGGAGGTGGCGCTGGAGAATGCGGTCGCCCTTGCGGCCATGGTGCGCACTCTGGAGAGCGGTATGCAGGCCGTTGCCGATGCAGTGCGGCACCGCCTGCACGCCACCGGTGCCACGCGGGTGGATGTCGTCGTCGGAGGGGTCGAGGCGGAGATGGCGGTGCTCGGTGCGCTCACCACGCCCGGCACCGACAAGCCGCTGGTGGTACTCGATCTCGGTGGCGGCTCGACGGATGCGGCCCTTATCGAGGTCGATGACACCATCGACACCGTGCACCTGGCCGGTGCGGGCGATCTGGTCAGCAGGCTGATCGATTCCGAACTCGGGCTGGACAATCTCGAACTGGCCGAGGAGATCAAGCGGTTCCCGCTGGGGAAGGCGGAGAGTTTCTTCCACGTTCGGCTGGAGAACGGCACCGTGCAGTTCTTCACCTCGCCCCTACCCGCAACGGCGTTCGCCAGGGTGGTGACTCTGTCCGGACAGGCGATGAACCCGATTCCGACTAGGCATTCTCTCGACCGCATCCGGGCCGTGCGCCGTGGCGCCAAGGAGCGCGTCTTCGTGGTGAACGCCCTGCGGGCGTTGAGGACGGTCGCGCCCGGCGGTGATCTGCGTCAGATCGGGTTCGTGGTGCTGTTGGGCGGCTGTGCTCTCGACTTCGAGATCCCAGACCTCATCGCCGATGCGCTGGCGTCCTACGGGATCGTCTGTGGCACAGGCAATGTGCGGGGCACAGAGGGGCCTCGCAACGCGGTGGCCTCTGGTCTGGTCGCATCGTATGCCGTACCGCGGTTGGCAGGGCAGCGCGTTGACGCGTGACGGGAACATCCCCCGCCCCAGGCCCGCCCGCGGACAGCCCGAACCGCCCGTGATCGTCGTACTGCGCGCAGCTGACGGGCCGCAGCTGCGTGAGGTGCTGGCCGGCATCGAGGAGGAGGGCGTCCCCTACTCGGTTCAATGGCCCCCCCGAATCAACACCGAGGCCGCGTCTGCGACAGGTCTTGCTCGTCAGGCGGCGCTGCGCTCACCGTTGCACGTCGGTGTGGGAGTGGGAGCCGCCGGGGATGTCTGCGTGCACCACGACAAGCTCTCCGAGCCGTTGTCAGAGCTGTGCTCTGACGGTGCCGCAGACCGTGATGTCGCAAGGACTCTGGGCCACAACGCGGCCCGCATCGTGGTGAGTCTTCCGCTTAAGCCGATGCCGCGCACACCAATATTGAGTTTCGGCTAGACACGACAGCCATTTGTGCCGATACTTCTATCAAAGGTTGGTTATCAGACCTTTGAGGCTCGCGTCGAAGCGAGGCGCGCTACTTTCCGAATCAGCCCAAGGCTGATAGTCGAGATGGAGTTCCAAGTGGCAGGCGTTGAAGAACATCTGGAAAGCGCAGACTATCTGCAGAAGCGGCAGCTCAAATCGGGCAGCGCGGGCTGGCTGTTGTTGGCCGGGCTCGGCGTCAGCTACGTCATCTCCGGTGACTACTCGGGCTGGAACTTCGGTCTCGAGCAGGGCGGTTTCGGCGGGCTGGCGATCGCCGCCGTCATCATCGCCGGTATGTACCTGGCTCTCGTGCTGGGTATGGCCGAGCTGTCCTCGGCGCTGCCGGCGGCGGGCGGCGGTTACACCTTCGCGCGTCGCGCGCTCGGTCCATGGGGTGGATTCGCCACCGGCACAGCCATTCTCATCGAGTACGCGATCGCACCCGCGGCCATCGCGACCTTCATCGGGGCCTATGTGGAGTCGCTGGGGCTGTTCGGCATCACCAGCGGGTGGTGGATCTACCTGGCGGCGTACGCCCTGTTCATCGGGATTCACCTGGCTGGCGTCGGTGAGGCACTCAAGGTGATGTTCGTGATCACCGCCATCGCCCTGGTGGGTCTGCTGGTGTTCGCGATCTCCGCCGTCGGCCACTTCGATCTGGCCAACCTGACCAATATCGCTCCCACCGATGCGGCCGGTGCGTCCAGCTTCCTGCCACACGGCTACCTGGGTATCTGGGCCGCGATACCGTTCGCCATCTGGTTCTTCCTGGCCATCGAGGGCGTGCCGCTGGCTGCCGAGGAGACCGCCAACCCGGAGCGCAACGTCCCGCGCGGCATCATCGCCGGCATGAGCGTCCTGCTGGTCACCTGCGTGACGGTGCTGATCCTGACCACCGGAGCCGGTGGAGCACAGGAGATGTCGTCATCGGGTAACCCCTTGGTCGAGGCGCTCGGCGACGGCACCGCGGCCAAGATCGTGAACTACATCGGTCTGGCCGGGCTGATCGCCAGCTTCTTCTCGATTATCTACGCCTACTCCCGACAGCTGTTCGCACTGTCGCGGGCGGGTTATCTGCCCACGGCGCTGTCGGTGACGAACTCGCGGAAGGCGCCCACGCTGGCGCTGATCGTCCCCGGTGTCATCGGCTTCGTGCTGTCGCTGACGGGGCAGGGCGACCTGCTGCTGAACATGGCGGTCTTCGGCGCCGCGCTCAGCTACGTGCTCATGATGGTCAGCCATATCGTGCTGCGCCGCCGCGAACCGGATATGCCGCGGCCCTACCGGACCCCTGGCGGTGCGATCACGACCGGATTCGCCCTCGTCATCGCGGTTCTCGCGGTGATCGCGACATTCCTGGTCAATCCCGTCGCGGCCGGCTGGTGCCTCGCCGTGTTCGCCGCGTTCATGCTGTACTTCGCGGTCTACAGCCGGCACAAACTGGTGGCCAACTCGCCCGATGAGGAGTTCGCCATGCTCGCGAGGGCGGAGAGCGAACTCAAGTGATCTACCGGCAACAGGTCGCGGGGGAGTCATACGCCTTCGACGGACTGATCGAGGTGATGGCCAAGGCCACACCGTTGCGCTCGGGCGACCAGCTCGCCGGATGCGCGGCCGAACACGACGCGGAACGCGCCGCGGCGGCGTGGGTTCTGGCGGACCTGCCGCTTGACACCTTTCTCAACGAGGCGATCGTGCCTTACGAGACCGACGAGGTCACTCGGCTGATATTCGATAGCCATGACCGCCAAGCCTTTTCGGTGATATCGCATCTGACCGTCGGTGGCTTCCGGGACTGGCTGCTGGACGCCGCATCGCGCGATGACGGTGCGGCGGATCTTGCCGCCGTGGCGCCGGGCCTGACCCCGGAGATGGTCGCCGCCGTCAGCAAGATCATGCGCAACCAGGACCTCATCGCGGTCTCGGCCGCCATGGAGGTGACCGCATCGTTTCGGACCACGGTCGGCAGGCGCGGAACACTGGCGACGCGGCTGCAACCCAACCATCCGACCGATGACCCCCGCGGTGTCGCCGCAGCCGTGCTAGATGGGTTGCTCCTGGGATGCGGTGACGCCGTCATCGGTATCAACCCGGCCACCGACTCCCCGCAGGCAACCGCCGACCTGCTGCACCTCCTCGACTCCATCCGCACCCGCTACGACATTCCGGCGCAGTCCTGCGTGCTGTCGCACATCACCACCACGATCGGTCTCATCGAGGCGGGCGCACCCGTCGACCTGGTGTTCCAGTCGATAGCCGGCACCCAGGGAGCCAACACCGCGTTCGGCGTCGACCTTGCCCTGCTGCGCGAGGGCCGCGATGCCGGACGCAGCCTGCGGCGCGGCACCGTGGGGGACAACGTGATGTATCTGGAGACCGGACAGGGCTCGGCATTGAGTTCGGGCGCGCACCTGGGTACCGGAGGTAAGCCCGTCGATCAGCAGACCCTCGAGACGCGCGCCTACGCGGTGGCCCGCGACCTGCAACCGCTCCTGGTCAACACGGTCGTCGGCTTCATCGGCCCGGAGTATCTCTACGACGGCAGGCAGATCATCCGCGCAGGGCTTGAGGACCACTTCTGCGGCAAGCTGCTCGGCCTGCCGATGGGTGTCGACGTCTGCTACACCAACCACGCCGAAGCCGACCAGAACGATATGGACACCCTGCTCATGCTGCTTGCGGCAGCGGGTGTGGCATTCGTGATCACCGTGCCCGGCGCCGACGACGTGATGCTCGGCTACCAGAGCCTGTCGTTTCATGACGTGCTGGTGACGCGCCGCACGCTGGGACTGCGGCCCGCCCCCGAGTTCGAGGCGTGGCTGCGCACCGTGGGGATGGTCGACGACACCGGCCGCCTCACTCCCTTCGACGTCGCCCATTCGGCGTTGCGTTCGCTCACCTCGGCGCAGACACCATGACCGCCGAGAATCCCGCCGTCCGCGAGTTCTGGGACGAGCTGCGCAAGTCGACGCAGGCCAGGATCGGTCTGGGCCGCGCAGGGAATGCCCTGCCGACCCGGCAGGTGCTGGAGCTGGCCGCGGCCCATGCCGCCGCCCGCGATGCCGTGCATGTCCCGCTGGACGTCGATCGGCTGATCGGCGAGGTGCGCCAGGTGGGTATCGGCGAGCCAACGGTGGTGACCAGCCGCGCCGCATCCCGCGACGAGTACCTGCGTCGGCCCGATCTGGGCCGGATACCGGCCGACGTGACGATGGTGGCCGAGAGCGGAGCCGATATCGGCTTCGTCCTGGCCGACGGACTCTCGCCGACCGCGCTGAGTCACCATGGCGCGGCTCTGCTGAAGGCACTCGCGGCGCAGCTGGGGGACCGCTGCACGCTGGCGCCGCCCGTCATCGCGACGCAGGCCAGGGTCGGGCTCGGAGACCACATCGGCGCACAGCTGGGGGTGCGGACGCTGCTCGTCGTCATCGGTGAACGGCCCGGTCTGAGCGTCGCCGACAGCCTTGGCATTTACCTGACCCACCTGCCGCGGCTCGGCTGCACCGACGCCAACCGCAACTGCATCTCCAACATCCACCCGCCCGACGGTCTCGGATACGCCGAGGCGGCCCGGGTCGCGGCGGGCCTGGTTGCGGGCGCACGTGAGCTGGGGCGATCCGGTGTGGACCTCAAGGACGCATCGCGCGGCTCGACGCTTGAGGCCGCCAGCACCACCGAACTTCGCTGAACGCCGCCCGACGCGACCTCATGACTCGCGTTTTGACCTGCGATGACGGCCCCAGGTAAGCTGCCTCGTTGGTGTGTGCTGCCCTGATGGGCATGCGGGTCCCGGGTCGATGTCGGTCGCTGGGGCGCCGGAGTGCACATACCGAGACCGGCACCCGGGTCACACCGGGATCCAACCCGAGAAGAAGAGGTAAGCGCTGTGCCTACGTACACGCCGAAGGCGGGTGACACCACGCGTACGTGGTACGTCATCGACGCCCAGGACGTGGTGCTCGGCCGGCTCGCCGTCGAAGCAGCCAAGCTGCTCCGCGGCAAGCACAAGCCGACATTCACGCCGAATGTCGATGGTGGCGATTTCGTCATCGTCATCAACGCCGAGAAGATCGCCCTCAGCGGCGACAAGCTCACCAAGAAGTTCGCTTACCGCCACTCGGGTTACCCCGGCGGCCTGCGCAAGCGCACCATCGGCGAGCTGCTGATCAAGCACCCGACCCGCGTCGTCGAGAACGCGATCATCGGCATGCTTCCGCACACCAAGCTCAGCCGCCAGGTCCAGAAGAAGCTGAAGGTCTACGCGGGCCCCGAGCATCCGCACGCCGCGCAGCAGCCGGTTCCGTACGAGATCAAGCAGGTGGCCCAGTGACCGAGACCAACGACGTGACCGAGACGACCGAGGTCGTCGAGGTTGTTGAGACCCCCGAGGCCGTTGAGGTCGTCGAGGTTGTCGAGACGACGCCAGTCGAGGAGTCCACTCCTCGCGAGCCCATCGTCATCGACCGCCCCATCCAGACCGTCGGCCGCCGCAAGGAGGCCGTGGTTCGCGTGCGCCTGGTGCCTGGCACCGGCAAGTTCCACCTGGATGGCCGCAGCCTCGAGGAGTACTTCCCGAACAAGGTGCACCAGCAGCTGATCAAGGCTCCGCTGGTGCTCGTGGACCGGGTCGACACCGTCGACATCTTCGCCCACCTCGACGGCGGCGGACCGTCCGGACAGGCTGGCGCGCTGCGTCTGGCCATCGCCCGGGCGCTCATCATCGTGCAGCCCGAGGATCGCCCGCCGCTGAAGAAGGCCGGCTTCCTCACGCGTGACCCGCGTGCCATCGAGCGCAAGAAGTACGGCCTCAAGAAGGCCCGTAAGGCACCTCAGTACAGCAAGCGCTGATCTTTCACAGCATTGTGTGACCGTGAGCGTGCGCGTCGAATTGTCGGCGCGCACGCTCTCGGCGTTTCCAGGAGGGATGCGCATGGGTCGACTGTTCGGCACCGATGGGGTGCGCGGCGTCGCCAACCGAGATTTGACCGCCGAGCTGGCGCTGGCCCTGGGGTCGGCCGCGGCACGGTTGGGTACCTACGATCGCTCCCGACGTGTCGCCGTCGTCGGCCGTGATCCCCGCGCCAGCGGCGAGATGCTCGAAGCCGCCGTCATCGCAGGCCTGACGAGTGAGGGCGTGGACGCGTTGCGGGTCGGCGTGCTGCCGACGCCGGCCGTGGCCTACCTGACCGCCGCGTATGACGCGGAGTTCGGCGTGATGATCTCCGCGTCGCACAATCCGATGCCCGACAACGGCATCAAGATCTTCGGCCGCGGCGGGCACAAGCTCGACGACGCCACCGAGGATCGCATCGAGGACCTCGTCCGGATGGGCCCGGGCCGCCGCCCCGAGGGAGCCGGCATTGGCCGCGTCCTGGAGGCCCCCGATGCCCTCGACCGCTATCTGAACCACGCTGCAACGGCAATCGCCACGCGGGCCGACGGTCTGACCGTCGTCGTCGACTGCGCCCATGGCGCCGCATCGGTCGCCGCGCCGCAGGCCTACCGCGCGGCCGGTGCCACCGTCATCGCGATCAACGCCGAACCGACCGGCCTCAACATCAACGACGGCTGCGGCTCGACCCACATGGACGTCCTGCAGCAGGCGGTACTGGCGCACGGCGCCGACCTCGGCCTGGCGCATGACGGTGACGCCGACCGCTGCCTGGCGGTGGATGCCGAGGGCAACGTCGTTGACGGTGACTCGATCATGGTCGTGCTGGCACTGGCCATGCGTGATGCCGGGGAACTGGTGTCGAACACGCTTGTCACGACGGTGATGAGCAATCTCGGTCTGCACCTGGCAATGCGTGCGGCGGGTATCGAGGTCCGGACCACCAGCGTCGGCGACCGCTACGTCCTCGAGGAGCTGCGTGCCGGTGGGTTCGCCCTTGGCGGCGAGCAGTCCGGCCACATCGTGATGCCCGCGCTGGGCACCACCGGGGACGGCATCATCACCGGTCTGCGGCTCATGGCGCGCATGAACCAGACAGGGCTCACGCTGGCCGGTCTGGCCGCACCGATGCAGACCCTGCCACAGGTTCTCATCAATGTGGCGGTGGCCGACAAGACGACGGTTGCCCAGGCGCCTGCCGTGCAGTCGGCCGTCGCCGAGGCCGAGGCCGAACTCGGAGGTACCGGGCGAATCCTGTTGCGGCCGTCGGGAACCGAGCAGGTGGTCCGCGTCATGGTCGAGGCCGCCGACGAGGACACCGCCCGGCTGCTCGCCCATCGGGTGGCTCAGTCGGTCAGCGCGCAACGCTGACCGAGCGCAACTGGCGCCGATCTTGCGGAACCGAATGGCCCGCCGCTGCGTCCTAGTCCTACATGGGACATCTCGATGCTGCACGGGTTCAGGTCGCGGCGCTTCGTGACGCCGCCCGCGGCTACGACTCGCTCGCCGACACGGTCGCAACCGCGCGCTCGCATCTGGCTGGGCTGACGTTCGACGGCGCGGTGGCCGGACGGTCGCACGCGGCACGGGGCGACGCGCTGCGGGCCAGCCTGAGGCAGATTGACGAGGCGATGCAGCGGTGGGCGGCGGCCAACGCGGGAATCGCTGCTGTGCTGCGTCTTTCAGCCGATCGCTATGCCGACGTCGACGCCCGATCAGCTAGCCGGCTGGGCTGAGCCGTGCCTGACGTCGCCGCCCGCCTCGCGCAGGGGCTGCCCGCCGTGGAGAACGCGGGCACCTATGTGGCCGCATGCCGGCAGCTCGGCTATCACGGTGTGTCGGATGCCTCGCTACGCGAGTGGTACGGCACTGAGGATGGGATGGATCTCGCTGTCCTGCAGCGCGACTCCGATGCGCTCGGCACCGCCGCGGCCGCGGTCGAGGACGCCGCGCGACAACAGGTCGAGTTGGCCTCCCGGCTTGCGGGTGCGTGGTCGGGTCCGGCGGCGTCGGCTGCGCAGGACTTCCTGGCCCGCCAGAACGATGCCGCGGCGGCCGTGCGCGACGGCCTGGTGACCGCTGCCTCGGCGCTGGCGACACTGCGCGACGATCTGTGGCAGGCCGTCAATGCCAAGGTGGACGCGGCACTGGACATCGACGGCCGACCCTCTGGGCAGCGCGGTGACTGGTTGGCGGCCGCGCAGACGGTGACCACCGGTGCCGGTGACGTCCCGACCGCCAGCGAACTGGTCGACCAGCAGGTTAAACCATTCGTGGACAACGATATCGGCGCGGAGTGGCTGAGCGAGATGCGCGCGGGATTCGATCGGGTGGTCGACGCGTTCGACACGGCGATCGCGAGGCTCGAGGCCAGTCCCGCTGCGAGATTCGACGTCCCGGGGGAGTCGGGCGCCGCCGCGCAGCCAATCACCGCGCCGCCGGCGGACTTCGGCGGTGGTATGCCCTCACTTGGTGGGGGCATACCGTCGCTGGGTGGTGGGCTGTCCGGGTTCGGGCAGCAGCTGGCCGACCTGATCGGTGGATTCACCGGCTCCGCCGACGCGGGGCCAGACCTCGCCGAGCCCGACGACCTGCTGAAAGAGCCCGACGACGAACGGCCCGATGAGAACCCGGTCGTCGAGGAGGACTTGCCCGAGGAAGACCCGGTTGAGGATGACGAGACCGACTCCGAGGACGATGATTCGGACATCGCGCCGGAGGAGCCGGTGAAACCCGTCCCCGAGCCGGTGGCGCCGCCGTTGTCTGCACCCGAGCCGGTGGCGCCGCCGTTGGCTGCACCCGCCGTGCAGGATCTCGCGGCGCCACTCGCCGCGGAGAAGACGCCGTGCGAGATCGCCGCCGAGGAGCTACCGCGCGTTGGTGAGTGAGTGCGGCCTAGTTGGCGCGTGAGCCGCCGGAGCGACCCGACGATGAACTCGACGAGGTCGAGTAGGAGCGTGTCTGACCGCCACGTGAACGGTTTCCGCGCTGGCCACCGCCACCGCCGCTTCCGCCGCGGTTGCCCGAGCGCGGATTCGCCGAGGAACGGCCATCGCCTGCCGGACGCCTGCGGGGCGCGTTATTGCGCTGCGGCTGCTCGGGAACGTCCATGACGATCCCCCCGGTGAAGGAGCGCTCGCCGGGGGCGATCTCCAGTAGGACGGGGTGTGACGTGCCGTTGAACTTGGTGATGGTCGGCTTAACACCGGCCTTGCGGGTCAGCGTGCGCACATCGGCCACCTGCGCGTCGATCATGAGGGTCACGACAGTGCCCTCGTTGCCCGCGCGGGCGGTGCGACCGGACCGGTGCAGGTAGGCCTTGTGCTCGACGGGCGGGTCGGCGTGCACGACGAGGGTGATGTCGTCGACGTGGATGCCACGGGCGGCGATGTCGGTTGCGACCATCACCGCGGCCGTGCCGTCGGAGAACGCCGCGAGGTTGCGGGTGCGGGCGTTCTGAGACAGGTTGCCGTGCAACTCGACTGCGGGCACGCCGCGCGCGTTCAGCTTGCGGGCAAGGCCTTTCGCGCCGTGCTTGGTGCGCGCGAAGACGATGGTGCGGCCGGGTGATGCGGCCAGGTCGCTCAGGACCTCGAAGCGTGCCGCGTTGTCGACGTGCAGCACGTGATGAGCCATCTCGTTGACCGGCGACTGCTCCGAGTCGACGCTGTGCGTGATCGGGTCGTGCAGGTAGCGCTTGATCAGCACGTCGACGCCGCCGTCGAGCGTCGCCGAGAACAGCAGGCGCTGGCAGCGATTCGGGGTCTTGTCGAGCAGGCGCTTGACCGGCGGCAGGAAGCCGAGGTCAGCCATGTGGTCGGCCTCGTCGAGAACGGTGATCTCCACCGCGGACAGGTCGGCATGGCGCTGCTGAACGTGATCCTCGAGCCGGCCGGGGCAGGCGATGACGATGTCGACGCCCTTACGCAGCTTGTCGATCTGCGGGCCCGCGCCGACGCCACCGAAGATGGTGACCGACTTCAGGTTCGTGGCGGCGGCCAGCGGAGCCAGCGCCGCGTCGATCTGGGCGACCAGTTCGCGGGTCGGCGCCAGGATCAGCGCGCGGGGCTTGCCGGGACGCCGATCGCCGGCCGTGCTCGCGAGGCGCGAGACGACGGGGAGCAGGAATGCGTAGGTCTTGCCGGAGCCGGTGCGGCCGCGGCCGAGCACGTCGCGCCCGGCGAGCGAATCCGGCAGCGTCGCGGCCTGAATCGGGAAGGGGGAGTCGATGCCGTTGGCAGCGAGCGTGGAGATGACGGCCTCGGGCAAGCCGAGGTCGGCGAATGAAGACATGTTTGGAAAACTCCGAAAGTCGAGTGGTCGTCCTGCCCGGCGCGGGTGATCCGCGGCGCTCGGTGACGATCGAACGGGGGCTGAACAATCGCCTCCGGCGAACCGGTCGAATGCTCGCCTCCGGCGAAGCGGCAAAAGGCAGAACAGACGATGCCGCTGGTGATCACTCTATCCGACGATGGAGTTCGGCCCCAATTATGAGGTGAGCGTCACCAATTCCTCGACGAAACGGAGCTGCTCGGCGGTGTCCGCGCCCATGGGATGGACGAGCATGGTGGTGACCCCGGCCTCGGCGTAGGCCGCCAGGCGTTCCTTGACGAAACCACGCGGTCCGATCAGTGACACGTTGCGGACCAGGTCGTCGGGAACGGCGGCGATGGCCTCATTCTTCTTGCCCGCCAGGAACAAGTCCTGAATGCGATCCGCCACCTCGCCGTAGCCATATCGGGTGGCTAGGTTGTGGTAGAAGTTCTTGCCGCGCGCGCCCATTCCGCCGATGTACAGCGCCAGTTGGGGTTTGGCCCATGCCAGGCGGTCTTCCACGTCGTCGCCGATGGCCAGCGATGCCGACACCATGACGTCAAGCGGACCCAGCGCTGGGTCGCGCTTGGCCAGGCCGGCGCGCAGTGCATCGCCCCAGACCGAGTCGGCTCGCTCGGGATAGAAGAACAGCGGTTGCCAGCCCTCGGCGATCTCGGCGGTCAGTTCCACGTTCTTCGGGCCCAGTGCGGCGATCGCGATCGGAATGCGTTCGCGGACCGGGTGATTGATGAGGTGCAGTGGCTTTCCCAGGCCCGTGCCGCGGTCGGCGGGCAGAGGGAGCTGGTAGTACTTGCCGTCGTAGTTGACGTCCTCGCGGCGCCACACCTGCCGGCAGATGTCGACCACCTCGCGGGTACGGCCCAGCGGTGCGTCGAATGGGACGCCGTGGAAGCCCTCCATCACCTGCGGGCCCGAGGTGCCGAGGCCCAGCAGGAAGCGGCCGTCGGAGACGTAGTCCACGCCGGCCGCGGTCATCGCGAGCAGCGACGGGGTGCGGGTGTAGATCGGGACCACGCCAGAGCCGAGTTCGATGGTCGAGGTTTTGGCGGCGAGGTAGCCGAGCTGGCTGATGGCGTCATACGAGTAGGCCTCGGGGACCAGCGCGATGTCGACACCGACCTTTTCGAGTTCGACGACCTGGTCTGCGGCCGCCTTGAAGTCGCCGGCGTAACTCAGAAAGATTCCGGTGCGCATGATTGGTTTATACACCAACCAGTTGGTTGGACCCGTCGTCAGGGCTTCAGGAGTGCGACAACCTTGTTCTCCAGAGCGACGGGGTCGTCGGCGAACGGATCCACCACGTGGGTCCTGGGAAGAACGGCCTCGGGGTCGGCGAAGTCGCGGTAGGTCTTGTCGCCGGTGAGCTGGAACAGGAGGTAACCGGTGGTCAGCGCGCGCACGGTCTTCTGCGTGCCGCGGTCGGCGCCCGGCAGCTTGAACACCCGAGCCAGCCGCCGGCCCTCTACGAGCCCGCCCGCCGTTGCCTTGTCGACGGTGCGCAGGGTCGCCGGTCTCCACGCCCGTGCCAGCTCGACCGCGTTGGATCGCAGCGACATCGGATCGCCGGGGTCGGCCAGGATGAGGCCGGGCATCTGCAGTGCCCTGGCGGGCTCCTGAGCGGGCGGTTTGGACACCGTCGGGAACAGCGACACGGCCGTCTTGAGCTTGCCCGGTATGCCTGCGGCGGCGAACACGGCCGCCGAACCGCCGAAGCCGTGCCCGACGACACCGAGCTTGGTGGGGTGCACGCTGATCTGCCCCGGCCCCAGCCGCACCCCGCTGATGATGTCGAGCGTGCTGCCCAGGTCGAAGGCGAGATTCATCACCGACGGCGCGATGCTCGTCTCGGTGTTGGGGGCCGCTGCGACGATGCCCCACGACGCCAGGTGCTCCAGCGTGCCGAGGTAGCGGTCGGTGCTGGCCAGCCAGTCGTGACCGAATGCGATGCCGGGTAGGTTCATGCCCGACTCGGGGGTGAACACCACCCCGGGCAGTCCGGCGAAGGCCAGGTCACCGCGTAGAACGCGATGTGGTCCCCGGCGCGTCAAGGAAGCGAACAGCTTCTTGGTCTTGGCCACCCGATGACCGTAACTCACCAGGGCCGACGGACGCTGACGGGCGCCGGGGCCCGGCACCTGCACTACCCTTTAGCCCGTGTGCGGAATCGTCGGATATGTCGGACAGCGCCCTGCCCGGGGCATCGTCGTCGACGCGTTGCGCCGGATGGAGTACCGCGGTTACGACTCATCTGGTGTGGCGCTGCTCGACGGCTCGGGTGGACTGACGGTCCGCAGGCGCGCCGGCAGGCTGTCCAATCTGGAGGCAGCTCTCGATGAGACGCCCGACGGGGTGCTGGACGGCAACACAGGCATGGGCCACACCCGCTGGGCCACCCACGGTCGCCCGACGGACCGCAACGCGCACCCGCACCGCGATGCCGCGGGCAAGATCGCCGTGGTCCACAACGGCATCATCGAGAACTTCGCGTCCCTGCGCGCCGAGCTCGAGGCCACCGGGGTCGAGTTCGCGAGCGACACCGACACCGAGGTCGCCGTTCACCTGGTGTCGTGGCAGTACCACCACGGACCCACCGCGGGTGACTTCGTCGGCTCCGTGATGGCCGTCCTGCCGCGCCTTGAGGGCCACTTCACGCTGGTGTTCGCCAGCGCTGACGACCCCGGCACCATCGTGGCGGCCCGCCGCTCGACCCCGCTGGTCATCGGCGTCGGTGACGGCGAGATGTTCCTCGGCTCCGACGTCGCCGCCTTCATCGAGCACACCCGTGAGGCCGTTGAGCTGGGTCAGGACCAGGCCGTCGTGATCACCGCCGACGGCTACGAGATCTACGACTTCCACGGCAACCGGGACGACGCCGCTGCTCGTCCCTTCCACATCGACTGGGATCTGTCGGCCGCCGAGAAGGGCGGCTACGAGTACTTCATGCTCAAGGAGATCGCCGAGCAGCCCGCCGCGGTCGCAGACACCCTGCTCGGGCACTTCGCCGACGGTCGCATCGTGCTCGACGAGCAACGGCTGTCCGATCAGGAACTGCGCGAGGTCGACAAGGTCTTCATCGTCGCCTGCGGTACCGCGTACCACTCGGGGATGCTGGCCAAGTACGCGATCGAGCACTGGACCCGGCTGCCGGTCGAGGTCGAGCTCGCCAGCGAGTTCCGCTACCGCGACCCCGTGCTGGACCGCAGCACGCTGGTGATCGCCATATCGCAATCGGGCGAGACCGCCGACACTCTCGAGGCCGTCCGGCACGCCAAGGAACAGAAGGCCAAGGTGCTGGCCATCTGCAACACCAACGGCAGCCAGATTCCGCGCGAGTGCGACGCGGTGCTCTACACGCGCGCCGGACCGGAGATCGGTGTTGCCTCCACCAAGACGTTCCTGGCCCAGATCGCGGCCAACTACCTCGTTGGCCTGGCGCTGGCGCAGGCCCGTGGCACCAAGTACCCCGACGAGGTTGAGCGGGAGTACCGCGACCTGGAGGCGATGCCCGACCTGGTCAGCCGCGTGCTGACCTGCATGGAGCCCGTCGCGGAGCTGGCCCGCCGGTTCGCGACGTCTCCGACGGTGCTGTTCCTGGGGCGCCACGTCGGCTACCCGGTGGCGCTCGAGGGTGCGCTCAAGCTCAAGGAGCTGGCGTACATGCACGCCGAGGGTTTCGCCGCAGGCGAGCTCAAGCACGGCCCCATCGCGCTGATCGAGGACGGTCTGCCGGTGATCGTGGTGATGCCGTCGCCGAAGAACGCGGCGATGCTGCACTCCAAGCTGCTGAGCAACATTCGCGAGATCCAGGCACGCGGTGCTGTCACCATTGTGATCGCGGAGGAGGGCGACGACACGGTGGCGCCCTATGCCGATCACCTGATCGAGATCCCGGCGGTGTCAACGCTGTTCCAGCCGCTGCTCTCAACGATCCCGCTGCAGGTGTTCGCCGCCGAGGTGGCTCGCGCGCGCGGCTACGACGTTGACAAGCCGCGCAACCTGGCCAAGTCGGTCACCGTCGAGTAGGCCTACCGGCGTGGGCGATGTCGGGCGCTTCCGTAGCGAGGTCGCCCGCGCGCACTACCTCGGCGTCTACCGCGAGTGCCTCGCGGCGTTGCCGTCGTATGCCGAGTCATTTGACGTACCAACCGCTTTCGGCGAGGTTCGGGGCTACCGCTTCGACGGACCCTCGGGCGGTCGGCCGGTGGTTCTGCTGCCCGGACGTAACGCGTCAACTCCCATGTGGGCTGCGAATCTTCCCGCGTTGTTGCATCACCGGACGGTGTTCACCGTCGACCTCCTGGGTGAGCCCGGGCTGTCGGTGCAGCAGCGGCCGCTCACCGGGGCCGAGGACCAGGCGCGCTGGATGGGTGACGTCGTTGCCGGGCTCGGGCTGGATTCGGCTCATCTGATGGGTGTGTCGTTCGGCGGCTGGACGGCGTGCAACTACGCGATCCGGCAGCCGGGCCGGGTGGCGTCACTTGCGCTGCTGGACCCCGTCATGACGTTCGCGCGCATCCCCATCCGCACAATGCTCGCAGTGGCGCCGATGGGCCTGCCCGGTGTGCCGGAGTCGTTGCGGCGCAGAGTGCTTCGCTGGATATCGGGTGGGGCCGACGTCGACGACTCGGTTCCCGAGGCGCGGCTCATTGCCGCGGGCACGGCCGACTTCGTCCTGAGTCAGTCCATGCCGACACTCTTCACCGACGATCAGCTGCGGACGCTGGATGTCCCCGTCCTCGCGTTGATCGCGGGCCGCAGCGTGATCCACGACGCCGAGGTCGCCACCACCCGCGCGCGGAATCTGCTGCCGCACGGTGAGATCGAGCTGTGGGCCGAGGCGTCACACGCGATCTCCGGCGAGTGCGCCGACGAGATCGATGAGCGCGTGCGCAGGTTCTGGGACAAGGTCGACGATCTGGACGGTCTAGATTCTCCGAATATGTTCTGACGTAACGTCTTCCGCCGACCTCGCGAACTGGGTGAGCTGTCCGAGCTGGGGCAGGTCGAAGTCGTCGAGAAGCCTGACGAGGTCCTCGTTGAGCGGGCCGTACAGTGCGGCGATTCGTGCGACGCCATCACCGGCCGGCTCGATGACGACCTTGCGTCGATCGTGCGGGTCCGGCGTCCGGGTGATGTAGCCGGCGTTCTGCAGGCGGTCGAGCATGCGGGTGGTGGCGCCGGTGCTCAGGTTCACGCGGCGCGCGAGCTCCCCCGGAGTCGACGGGCCGAACCGCTCGAGAATGTACATGCACTGGGTCTCGGCCGGGCTGACCCCGATATTGCGTGCGACGAGGTCATTGAACTGGGCCACCAGCACCTGCCATCCGGCCAGCGCCTCGATCAGTTCGCCGGATGCGCGCTGTCGTGCGGACGACTGCTGCGACATGAGAACCCCTTCCATTTGACTGCATCATAAAGTAATTGCATGATGCAGATATATCCGATTGAACTATCCACGCCGCCTCGAAACCGATTGCCAGAACGGATGCCGTATGCCTGACTTCACTGGATCGTCCATCGATCACCTCAACATCGCCGTGCCCGACCTGGCCCGGTCGCTCGCATTCTATGAACCCACTCTGGCATCGCTGGGCATCGTGAAGGTCATGACCGTGCCCGCTGACGAGGCGACCGGCCAACTCGAGATGCACGGGTTCGGGTGGGAGCACAAGCCGTTCTTCTGGCTGGTCGCCGATGGCAGGGTGGGCGATCACGTGCACCTTGCGTTCATCGCCGAGAACCGAGCCGCCGTCCGGGGCTTCTACGAGACGGCGCTGGCGGCCGGCGGCCGCACGCTGCTCGAGCCAGGGCTTCGCCCGGAGTATCAGCCCGACTATTACGGAGCCTTCGTGCTTGATCCCGACGGGATCAATGTCGAGGCGGTGTGCCACCGCCCGGAGTGACGGCGGTCTGCTGATACAGCGCGAGCTGCCAGCCGGTCTCACTGCGGTGATAGACCGACGACATCGCCCCGACGAACGGTTCGTCGGAACCCTCGCGCCAGGCTCGGCCCGTGTAGACCAGAGCCGCGGTGCCGGGGTCGATGTCGATCACCCGGGTATCGGCGATCTCGTACCGCAGCCACGGCGGCGCCTGCGCGAGTGCGGCGCTCACCTCGGAGCGATTCATCGTGGCGCCGTTGGCCAGCACCATCAGCGCATCGGCGGACATCATCTCGCCGTAGTACTGCGCAGCGGTGCCTTCGCACAGCGCCTTCCATCCGTCGTTTTCGAGCGCGAGCAGTTCCTTGAGGAGAACCGGATCGGTGGGGGTATTCGTCATGGGGGAGGGGTACCCGCTCGGAGTCCCGTTTTATCCGGACCGCACCGCGTAACGTTGGACCGCGACAGCACCGAGGCTCGAGAGGCGACGAAGACCCGACGATGCGGCACTACTACACCGCGGACGCGATCCGTGACGCCGAGGCGCCGTTGTTGTCCAGCCTTCCCGACGGCGCGTTGATGCGCCGCGCCGCATACGGACTGGCCACCGCGATAGCCCGCGAACTCGGCACCGTCACGGGTGCCACGGTGTGCGCCGTGGTGGGCTCCGGCGACAACGGTGGCGATGCGCTGTGGGCGGCGACGTTCCTGCGTAGGCGGGGCGCGGCCGCGACGGCACTGCTGCTCAACCCCGAACGCACACATGCCAAGGCGCTGGCCGCATTCCGCCGGGCGGGTGGTCGCCTGGTTGAAACCGTGCCAGAGTCAACCGATCTGGTGATTGATGGCGTCGTCGGCATATCCGGCAGCGGGCCGCTGCGCCCGAACGCGGCCGAGGTGTTCGCCGGAGTCGACGCCGCGGGTGTTCCCGTCGTCGCCGTGGACATCCCCAGTGGTCTCGACGTGCACACCGGTGCCGCCGCAGGACCGCACGTCCACGCGGCGCTCACCGTGACGTTCGGGGGACTGAAACCCGTTCACGCCCTTGGCGAGTGCGGGCGTGTCAAACTGATCGACATCGGCCTCGACCTGCCGGCCACCAGCGTGGCGAGCATGGAGGCCGCCGATGTCGCCGCCCGCTGGCCGATACCGCGTGCCACCGACGACAAGTACACCCAGGGTGTCACCGGTGTGCTCGCCGGATCAGCGACCTACCCCGGCGCGGCCATCCTGTGTGCCGGGGCCGCGGTGGCCGCCACGTCCGGCATGGTCCGTTACGCGGGCAGTGCCGCCGCCGAGGTCGTGTCGCACTGGCCGGAGGTCGTCGCCGCGCCGAGCCCCAGTGCCGCGGGACGCGTCCAGTCCTGGGTCGTGGGACCCGGTCTGGGGACCGACGAGGCGGGCGCGACGGCGCTGTGGTTCGCATTGGGCACCGACCTTCCAGTCCTCGTCGACGCGGATGCGCTGACGATCCTCGCCGCGCACCCCGACCTCGTCGCGGGCCGCACTGCGCCGACGGTGCTGACCCCGCACGCCGGCGAGTTCGCCAGGCTCGCTGGTCATCCGCCCGGCGATGACCGCGTGGCGGCAACCCGCCGACTGGCCGACTCCCTCGGCGTCACGGTGCTGCTCAAGGGCAACGTCACGATCATCGCGGAGGCGGGTGCGCAGTCCCGTTCGACGGGCACCACCTACCTCAACCCGGCAGGCCAGTCCTGGGCCGCCACTGCGGGATCCGGCGACGTGCTGTCGGGCGTCATCGGAGCGCTGCTCGCTGCGGGCCTGCCCGCCGGTGAGGCGGCCGCGATGGGTGCGTTCGTGCACGCGCGGGCGGCGGGGCTCGCCGCCGCCGACCCGGGACCCTCGCCTGCGCCCACGTCGGCTTCCAGAATCCTCGACCACATTCGCTCATCTATCGCCAACCTCTAGGAGACAGACCGCATGACACACAGGCACCACCGGTCCCCCTCGGTTTCACCGGCCTACACCGGACGCCTCTCCGTCGCGCCGATTCCATCGCTGCGGCTGCCCGACGATGCGATGGACCCGCAGGCGGCGTATCGGTTCATCCACGACGAGCTGATGCTCGACGGCAGCTCGCGGCTCAATCTGGCCACCTTCGTCACGACGTGGATGGACCCCGAGGCCGAGAAGCTCATGGCCGAGACGTTCGACAAGAACATGATCGACAAGGACGAGTACCCGGCGACCGCGGCGATCGAGGCTCGCTGCGTGTCCATCGTGGCCGACCTGTTCCATGCCGAGGACCTGCTCAACGACGACCCCAGCAGCGCCACCGGCGTGTCGACCATCGGCTCCAGCGAGGCCGTGATGCTCGGTGGCCTCGCGATGAGCTGGCGGTGGCGCCAGAAGGTTGGCAAGGATTGGCGCAAGCGCACGCCCAACCTGGTCCTCGGGTCCAACGTTCAGGTGGTGTGGGAGAAGTTCTGCCGATACTTCGACGTCGAGCCGCGCTACCTGCCCGTGGAGGAGGGGCGCTATGTCATAACCCCCGAGCAGGTGCTGGCCGCGGTCGACGAGGACACCATCGGCGTGGTGGCGATCCTGGGCACCACCTACACCGGCGAACTCGAGCCGATCGCCGAGATCTGCGCGGCCCTGGACAAGCTCGCGGCCGACGGCGGCGTGGACGTACCCGTGCACGTCGACGCGGCCAGTGGTGGCTTCGTGGTGCCATTCCTGCACCCCGACCTCATGTGGGACTTTCGGTTGCCGCGGGTGGTGTCGATCAACGTCAGCGGCCACAAGTACGGCCTGACCTACCCGGGTATCGGCTTTGTGGTGTGGCGCAGCCGCGAACATCTGCCGGAGGAGCTGGTGTTCCGGGTGAACTACCTGGGTGGGGATATGCCGACGTTCACGCTGAACTTCTCCCGGCCGGGAAATCAGGTCGTCGGCCAGTACTACAACTTCCTGCGCCTGGGCCGCGCCGGATACTCGCAGATCATGCACTGCCTGTCCGACACCGCACGGTGGCTCGGTGACCAGCTGCGCGACAGTGAGCACTTCGAGGTCATCACGGATGGGTCGGCGATCCCGGTCATCAGCTTCCGACTCACCGGCAAACGCGAATACACCGAGTTCGACGTGTCGCATGCGCTGCGCGCGTTCGGTTGGCAGGTGCCCGCCTACACGATGCCCGACAATGCGACCAACGTCACCGTGTTGCGCGTGGTGGTCCGGGAGGGCTTCTCCGCCGACCTCGCGAGGTCCCTGCGCGACGACATCATCACCGTGCTCAAGGGCCTCGACGAACTCAAGCCGAAGGGGCTCTACGACGAGGTGCAGCCCTTCGCCCACTAGGCCGGGAAGCGGGTCTGGGACAATCGCCAGTGGTGATATGACCATGCAGACGACTGAGCTCACGACATCGACAACCGCCAATGCCGCCGCGACTGCGGTGGTGGACCTCGACGCGATCGCGCACAACATCACGGTGCTGCGCGAACGCGCCGGATCCGCCCAGGTGATGGCGGTGGTGAAAGCGGATGGATATGGGCACGGTGCCACCGAGGTGGCCCGTGCCGCGCTCGCGGCCGGCGCCGCCGAACTCGGCGTGGCCACCACCGACGAGGCCCTGGCGCTGCGACGCGATGGCGTGAGCGCCCCGCTGCTGGCGTGGTTGCACGCGCCGGGCGTCGACTTCGGCCCCGCGCTGCAGGCCGATGTGCAGGTGGCGGTGTCGTCGCGGCGCCAACTCGCCGACGTGCTCGACGCCGTCGAACGCACCGGCCGTACCGCGACGGTGACGGTCAAGGTGGACACCGGCCTGAGCCGCAACGGCGCGGCTCGGGCGGAGTTCGCCACGATGCTGCCCGACCTGGCCCGGGCCCGCGCCGCAGACGCCATCAGGGTGCGGGGGCTCATGTCGCACCTGGCCTGTGGTGACGACCCGGACAACCCGATGAACGGCACCCAGGCTCAGCGGCTGTCAGAGATGCGCGAGCAGGCGGGTGCGGCCGGCGTGTCGTTCGAGGTCGCGCACCTGGCGAACTCGCCGGCCATCATGACGCGGCCCGACCTGGCGTTCGACCTGGTTCGTCCCGGCATCGCGGTCTACGGGCAGTCGCCCATCCCGGAGCGCGGGGACATGGGGTTGATCCCCGCGATGACGCTGACGTGCACGGTGGCCATGGTCCGCCAGATCAAGGCGGGTGACGGGGTGTCCTACGGGCACACCTGGATCGCCGACCGCGACACCACGGTGGCGCTGCTGCCGATCGGTTACGCCGACGGTGTGTTCCGGACCCTGGGCGGACGTATAGACGTACTGATCAATGGTCGGCGCCGCCGCAATGTCGGGCGGATCTGCATGGACCAGTTCGTCGTTGACCTGGGGCCAGGACCCGTCGACGTCGTGGAGGGTGACCGCGCAGTGTTGTTCGGTCCCGGTCGCGAAGGCGAGCCGACCGCACAGGATTGGGCCGATCTGCTCGGCACCATCAACTACGAGGTCGTCACCAGCCCGCGGTGGCGGGTTCAACGGGTCTATACCGGGGCCGGTCGAAACCGTTGAGCGACGAAGAACCCGAGGCGCCGAATGAGAGGGCGCGCAAGGGACACTGGCTGGCCGGCGCGGCGGGACTCTCCGCCGTGGGCGGCGCGGCGGGACTCAGCGTCGCGCGCTCACTGACCCGACGGTTCAGCGAATTCGACCCGCATGACGCTGAGGACTTCGAACTCCTCGACGCCGACCGCAGCTATGTCGTCACGACCGCCGACGGCGTTCCTCTTGCGGTGCGCGAGGTCGGACCCGAGAGCGCACCGCTGACGGTCGTGTTCGCGCACGGTTTCTGTCTCCGTATGGGGGCCTTCTACTTTCAGCGAGCACGGCTCACCGAGCAATGGGGTGACCAGGTTCGGATGGTGTTCTACGACCAACGCGGGCACGGCCAGTCCGGGAACGCGTCTCCCGACACGTTCACGGTTCCGCAGCTGGGCCAGGACCTGGAGGCGGTCCTGGCGGTGATGGCGCCGCGCGGGCCCGTGGTCCTGGTCGGGCACTCGATGGGCGGCATGACGGTGCTGTCGCACGCCAGGCAGTTCCCGCAGCGCTACAAGACTCGGATCGTCGGTGCCGCGCTGATCTCCACCGCCGCAGAAGGTGTCGCGCGGTCACCGCTGGGCGAGATCCTGCGCAATCCCGCGCTGGAGACCGCGAGGTTCGCCGTGCGGTACGCGCCGAAGTTCGTGCACCGTGGTCGCGGGGCGGCGCGCAAGCTCATCGGACCGGTGTTGCGTGCCGCGTCGTACGGCGACGAGAAGATCAGCCCGAGCGTCGTCGCGTTCTCCGAACGGATGATGCACGACACGCCGATTGCCACCCTGGTCGGTTTCCTGCATGCACTCGAGGTGCACGACGAGACCGACGGGCTGAAGGTGCTTGCCAAGATCCCCACATTGATCGTGTGCGGTGAGCGCGACCTGCTGACGCCGATGGAGTACTCCGAGGCCATGGCGATCGCCCTGCCCAAGTCCGAACTCGTGATCATCGGGGGCGCAGGGCATCTCGTTCAACTCGAACAGCCCGAGATTGTGGACGACGCGTTGGTCCGGCTGGTCGAGCGCGCCACACCGTCCAAGTTGGTGGCCATCACCCGGCGCCTGCGGGATCGAGTGCGCAGCCATGGCTGACGGGTCGTCGGGAACAGCGGAACTGGCCACCGCGGAGGACACCATCGCACTGGGCGCGCGACTGGGCGCGGACCTGCGGGCCGGTGACGTCGTGGTGCTCTCCGGACCGCTCGGTGCGGGAAAGACGGTACTGGCCAAGGGGATTGCGCAGGCGATGGATGTCGACGGTCCGGTCACGTCGCCGACCTATGTGTTGGCGCGCGTGCACCCGGCGCGCCAGGAGGGGCGGCCAGCCATGGTGCACGTGGACGTGTATCGACTGCTCGACCCCGGCCACTCGGCCGCCGGCGCGGACCTGCTGGCCGAACTGGACTCGCTGGACCTGGACACCGATCTCGAGGATGCCGTCGTGGTTGTGGAGTGGGGTGAGGGTCTGGCCGAACGACTCTCGGAACGTCACCTGGACATCCGGCTCGAGCGAGCCAGTGACACCGAGGTGCGCACGGTCATGTGGCAGTGGAGCCGGCCGTGACGGGTCTTGTACTGGCGATCGACACCGCGACACCCGCCGTCACCGCTGGGGTGATCCGGCGTGCGGACTCCGTGGAGGTGCTCGCCGAGCACGTCACGCTCGACCCCCGCGCACACGCCGAGCGGATAACGCCGAATGTGTTGGCCTCCTTGGCCGATGCGGGAGTCGCGATGGCGGACCTGACCGCGGTCGTGGTCGGATGCGGCCCCGGCCCCTTCACCGGGCTGCGGGTCGGCATGGCGACCGCGGCCGCCTACGGTCATGCCCTCGACATCCCCGTGTACGGCGTGTGCAGCCTCGATGCCATCGGAGTGGACACCACCGGTGAGGCCCTCGTGGTCACCGACGCTCGACGTCGCGAGGTCTACTGGGCGCGTTACCGCGACAGCGTCAGGATCGACGGTCCGGCGGTGGCCGCGCCCGCCGACGTCCCCGTCGATGCGGATGCGGTGGCGGGCTCACCCGAGCACGCCGCGCTTTTCGACCTGCCCAGGCTCGCCCCGGTGTATCCGACGGCCTCGGGTCTGGTTCGCGCCGTGGACTGGTCGGTCGCGCCCGCACCGCTGGTGCCGCTGTATCTGCGCCGCCCGGATGCCACGCCACCCGGCGAGCGGCGACGATGACCGTCGTCTACGACGCGCTGGCGGTCCGCGATGCCGACCGGTGCGCCGAACTCGAGGCCCAACTGTTCCCCGGCGACGACCCGTGGCCCGCCGTGGCGTTCCTGCGCGAACTGGACTCCCAGCACAACCACTATGTCGCGGCACGGGTCGACGGTGTTCTGGTCGGCTATGCCGGAATCACCCGGTTGGGCCGGAAACCGCCGTACGAGTTCGAGATTCACACCATCGGCGTCGACAGTGCGTTCCAGGGCCGCGGAATCGGGCGTCACATGCTCGACCAGCTGCTCGCCATCGCGGCGGATGACGCCGTGTTCCTGGAGGTCCGTACCGACAACGACGCGGCGATCGCGCTGTATGAGAGCACGGGTTTCGTCCGGGTCGGCATCCGCAAGCGGTACTACCGTGTCAGCGGGGCTGACGCCTACACGATGCGCAGGCCTGCCAAGGAGGAAGTGGCGCGATGATCATCCTGGCGATCGAGAGTTCGTGCGATGAGACCGGTGTCGGTATCTGCGATCTCGCTGACGACGGCACCGTCACACTGCTGGCCGACGAGGTGGCCTCCAGCGTCGACGAGCACGCGCGGTTCGGCGGCGTCGTCCCCGAGATCGCGTCCCGCGCGCACCTGGAGGCACTCGGCCCGACCATGCGTCGGGCGCTTGACGTCGCAGGCGTCTCTCGGCCCGACGTGGTCGCCGCGACCATAGGGCCCGGCCTCGCGGGTGCGCTACTGGTCGGCGTCGCCGCGGCCAAGGCGTACGCCGCGGCCTGGGAGGTGCCGTTCTACGCCGTGAACCACCTCGGCGGTCACCTCGCCGCTGACGTCTACGAGCACGGACCGTTGCCCGAGAGCGTTGGGCTGCTCGTCTCGGGCGGTCACACCCACCTGCTGCACGTGCGGTCGCTGGGGGAGCCGATCGAGGAACTCGGCAGCACCGTCGACGACGCGGCGGGGGAGGCCTACGACAAGGTGGCCCGCCTGCTGGGGCTCGGCTATCCCGGCGGCAGGGTTCTCGACGAACTCGCGCGCACCGGCGATCGCGATGCGGTGGTGTTCCCGCGCGGGATGACCGGCCCGCGCGACGCCCCGAACGTGTTCAGCTTCTCCGGTCTCAAGACGGCGGTGGCGCGCTACGTCGAAAGCCATCCGGAGGCCTCGCAGGCCGACGTGGCCGCCGGCTTCCAGGAGGCCGTCGCCGACGTGCTCACCATGAAGGCCGTGCGGGCCGCCACCACGCTCGGGGTGTCGACGCTGCTGATCGCCGGTGGGGTGGCGGCCAACTCAAGGCTGCGTGAGCTTGCCGAGGAACGCTGCGCCGCAGCGGGTTTGACGTTACGCATCCCGCGACCGCGGCTGTGCACCGACAATGGCGCGATGATCGCATCCTTTGCCGCCCAGCTCATCGCGGCGGGCGCGTCGCCGTCGCCACTCGATGTTGCCAGCGACCCCGGGCTGCCGGTGCTGAAGGGTCAGGTCGCGTGAGCCTCGATGCACTCGCGGCCCGATTTGCCGTCACCGACCTGCTGTACCGCTACGCCGAGCTGATCGACGCGGGTGACTTCGACGGCGTTGGTGAACTACTCGGCCGGGGCAACTTCATGGGTGTGAGCGGCGCATCCTCGATCGCCAAGCTTTTCGCGACGACCACCCGCCGCTTCCCGGACCACGGCAATACGCCGCGCACGCGGCACCTGGTGCAGAACCCGATCGTCGACGTGGATGGTGACGTCGCCACGTCTCGGTCGACGTTCTGTGTCGTTCAGGGCACCGAGACGGTGCCGCTGCAGCCAATCGTCGTCGGACGATATGCCGACACGTTCGCCCGCGACGAGAGCGGCTGGTACTTCACCGAACGCAAGGTGGACGTCGAGTTGGTGGGGGACGTCTCGGCGCACCTGATGATCGATCCGCGCCAGTACGGCTAGAACCGTCAGAACGGCGGCGGCCTATTGCGTTCCGCCACATGGGCATCGTTGAGTGCGCGCTCCGCCTTGATGCGGTCGGCGCGTGCCTCCATGCGGGCGCGTTTTCGGGTCGGCATCATCACCGTGCGGTAGGCACTTGGCGTTGCCGGTGTGGCAGGCGGTGGTGCCGGGGTGGCGATGGCCCACCCCGGGAAGAACAGGCTGGCACCGGGTTTCGTGGCGTAGGCGCGCCCGGTGGGAGTGGTCACGACCACGGTGCCGTCGGCCAGTTGGTGATCGGACCATCCCGGCCAGAAAGTCTTGAGCAAGTGATGCTTTCGGCAGTAGCACTTCAAGCCACCGGCGTGAGTGGGCCCCGCCGGATAGGGCACGGTGTGGTCGATGTCGCCGGTCATCGCGGGACGGTCACAGCCAGGAAAGCGGCACGTCATGTCCCGCACCCGGACGAATTCGTCGAGTGCGGCGCTGGGCCGATATCGAGGCTCGGGCGCGGTGTCGGGTGCCACGACGGGTCGCACCCGCGCACCATGGGCGATCAGGTCGGCCAGCAGGGGCGCGGGCACCGCGCCGCCGCCCGTGATCAAGGCCGCCTTCGTACGGCCGGTGTCCTCCGCACTGTCGTCGCCGACCGGATCCTCACCGTGCAGGTACGGGTCGGGAGAGCCGGTCGTGGCCGCCTCCTCGGCAATCACGTGAACGATGACACTGCTGGCACGTCCGTCATCGGAGGCTGCGGGGCACTGCGGGTTGTCACACATGCAGCGAAGGTGTTGAGAACCCGCCGCGAGCGCGCCAACGGCGTCGGCGCGGCGCTGCGCCGTTGTGCGTGGGTCGTCCTCGCACACATCGCGGGCCATCGCCGCCAGCCGCTGATTCAGCAGTGCGGCATCGGTGGCTAACAACCGACCCCACACGGCAGAGGTGCCGGCCTTCTCGTCGGGGTCGGACACCTTGAAGTCGCGCGATCGAGCGTTACTGCGCGTGCGTCGCAGCGCGCCAGGATCGACCGAGTCGACCCACACGTCGATGGCCTGCGTGAGTTTGTACTCGGACAGCGGTCCCCAGTCGGTGATGCGTTCGGCGATCGCGGCGTCCAGTTCCGTCAACGCGGTCGAATCCTGAACGAGATAGGTGCGATCCGCGATCACTGCCACCCGACGGGCGTCCACCGCACCTGACAGGAACATCGCTCCGACCTTCGGGAACCTGTCACGCAGCATGACCGCGATGTCCATCTCGCCGCTCGCGCGGCGGTGGCCGATATTCAGGGCAGCGGCGATTTCCGCTGCGGCGGCGTCCCAGTCGTCGCACGCCCAGTTGGGGTGTTCGGCAGTATCGCGACGGCGCTCGAGTTCGGCGATGGCGGCGTACTTGCAGGCCTCGGCCGCTGCTGCGCTGCGTGCCCAGCCCTCGACGGCCGCGATTAACGCGGCATCGTCGAGTCTGCCCATCTCAGCGGGCTCCGGTGGCGGCGGATCGAACACATGTTCGATTATAGTTCCGTCCACTGACATCGATGGCAGCCGATTCGGCCGTGCGTCGAAACTAGGCAGAACCCCAACCTTGAGTGCTAGCACTCGCGTGTATAGAGTGCTAGGTGGCAGGCGACCAACCCCCTGTGCCGGCTCCCGCGACGACGGCGCAACGGGCACGGACGCGTGCCGAACACCTGGTAATCGACAGGTCCGGGGTGTCCGGACCTAACACCTGAACTAGTGGAGGGCTCCATCGTGGCGAGCGTCAACATCAAGCCACTCGAGGACAAGATCCTCGTACAGGCCAACGAGGCCGAGACGACCACCGCATCCGGTCTGGTCATCCCCGACACGGCCAAGGAGAAGCCGCAGGAAGGCACCGTCGTCGCAGTTGGCCCCGGCCGCTGGGACGAGGATGGCGAAAAGCGCATCCCCCTGGACGTCGCCGAGGGCGACACCGTCATCTACAGCAAGTACGGCGGCACCGAGATCAAGTACAACGGCGAGGAGTACTTGATCCTCTCCGCGCGCGACGTGCTGGCAGTCGTCAACAAGTAAGCGTTCGTGTCCGCCCCGGAGATCACCGTCGAAACGTGTGATTTCCGGGGCGGCATGCGTTGTATCTCTCCTACGTAGTCAGAAAGTACATTCATGAGCAAGCAGATTGAGTTCAACGAGACTGCGCGACGGGCGTTGGAGGCGGGCGTCGACAAGCTCGCCGGCGCAGTACGCGTGACGCTCGGTCCCCGCGGCAGGCACGTCGTGCTCGCCAAGGCCTTCGGTGGCCCCGTGGTGACCAATGACGGTGTCACCATCGCGCGTGAGATCGACCTGGAAGACCCGTTCGAGAACATGGGTGCCCAGCTGGTCAAGTCGGTCGCCACCAAGACCAACGACGTCGCCGGTGACGGCACCACGACCGCCACTGTCCTGGCCCAGGCCATCATCAAGGCCGGGCTGCGCAACGTCGCGGCGGGCGCCAACCCCATCGCCGTCGGCTCGGGTATCAGCAAGGCCGCCGACGCCGTGTCCGAGGCGCTACTCGCCGCGGCCACCCCGGTCAACGACAAGAAGGCCATCGCGCAGGTCGCCACCGTCTCCTCGCGCGACGCGGAGATCGGCGAACTGGTCGGTGAGGCAATGACCGTCGTCGGCCACGACGGCGTCGTCACCATCGAGGAATCGTCGACGATGTCGACCGAACTCGAGGTCACCGAGGGCGTCGGCTTCGACAAGGGTTTCCTGTCGGCGTACTTCGTCACCGACTTCGACTCGCAGGAAGCCGTCCTCGAGGATGCGCTGGTGCTGCTGCACCGCGACAAGATCAGCTCGCTGCCCGATCTGCTCCCGCTGCTGGAGAAGGTCGCCGAATCCGGTAAGCCGCTGCTGATCATTGCCGAGGACGTCGACGGTGAGGCGCTGTCCACCCTGGTGGTCAACGCGATCCGCAAGACGCTGAAGGCCGTGGCGGTCAAGGCACCGTTCTTCGGTGACCGCCGCAAGGCGTTCCTCGACGACCTTGCGGTCGTCACCGGCGGCCAGGTCGTCAACCCCGATGTGGGGCTGCTGCTTCGCGAGGCCGGGCTGGACGTGCTGGGCACTGCGCGCCGCGTCGTGGTCAACAAGGACAGCACCGTGATCGTCGACGGTGGCGGCTCTGCCGATGCCGTGCAGGCGCGCGCTTCACAGCTGCGGGCCGAGATCGAGTCGACCGATTCCGACTGGGATCGCGAGAAGCTCGAGGAGCGGCTGGCCAAGCTGGCCGGCGGCATCGCGGTCATCAAGGTCGGCGCGGCCACCGAGACCGACCTGAAGAAGCGCAAGGAGGCCGTCGAGGACGCGGTCGCCGCGGCCAAGGCAGCCGTCGAGGAGGGCATCGTCACCGGAGGTGGCGCGGCGCTGGTTCAGGCCGGCGCGGTGCTGGACAAACTGCGCGAGTCGCTCAGTGGTGACGAGGCGATCGGCGTTGACGTCTTCGCCGCAGCGCTGTCATCCCCGCTGTACTGGATCGCCACCAACGCAGGCCTCGATGGGGCCGTCGTGGTGAACAAGGTCCGCGAACTGCCCGCCGGGCACGGCTTCAACGCCGCGACCCTGTCGTACGGCGATCTGGTTGCCGACGGCATCGTCGACCCGGTGAAGGTCACCCGCTCCGCGGTGGTCAACGCGGCATCGGTCGCGCGCATGGTGCTCTCCACCGAGACCGCGATCGTCGAGAAGCCCGTCGAGGCGGACGATGATCACGGGCACGGCCACCACGGCCACGCTCACTAGGCACTGATTCTCGAAAGCACCCCCGGTCCTGAAGTGCTCCCCGGAAGTTGGACTGAGAAATTCAGTTCCTTCTTCTGGGGAGTACTTTTTTGCATCCACGTAGTTCGTTGACTGAGGGGCAGCGCGGTGCGGTTGTAGCGTTGTTCGAGCAGGGTTGGCGGCATCACGCCACGGCGACGCGTCTCGGGTTGAGTCCGTGGGCGGTGCGCGATGTGTATCGCCGGTGGAGCCTGCACGGCAGGAGAGCGCTGGTGGCTAAACCGACCAAGACGTCGTACTCGTTCGAGTTCAAACTCGACGTCGTCGGC
>NZ_JBEPRZ010000010.1:0-223555 GCF_040548615.1 Mycolicibacterium sp. 624 | reverse complement strand
CGGCGATCTCCAGGTGCCGGCACACCTTGGCCAGCTCCTGCCCTGAGGCCAGGAGTTTGTTGCCCTCGGCGAGCTTGCGGATACTCTGCTCCGGCGTGTGCTGCCGGCGCTTGTTCGATGCCATGTCGTTGTCGATTCTTCCTTGCCCGCAGACCGGGCATCAGAGTCCCACAACGACTGGACCACTACGACGGGCTCACCTCACGGATTCTGGCGAAAGGCATACGGCTGTTGCGGAATTCGGGGTATCACATGTGCGCACACTTCGTTGAGACCGCTCATTGAAGCAGGTGCTAGAGCCCTTCCCCCTTACCCTAAAAGAGCCCATCGTTCGGACAGGACTCGGGAAGGGCGAAGGGCAATATGCTCAGCTCGGCGCCCCGCCGAGTTCGCGCGGCGAGACTGTCGTTGGGCAGTCGTGCATCGCTGTGGGCGTCTACCAGGCTGAGCGGCGCCCGATCGCCGCGTTGTCGATCAGCATGCCTACAGAGCGAATGCAGTACCGACTTGAGGAGTACCTACGTATCGCCCGCCGGACAGATCGCGCCGTTGTCCAGCAAGGCATTTCGCCGCAGATAGATCAACTGTATTAGCTGAGTTGCAGGTGATGCATGCGGGGCCAGCTAGGCAGGAACATTCTCATGCTTGGCGCGGCCGTCGGTTCCGGTCAAGGCGTAAGCCCTGTGGTCGCGGCAACGGTGCGGGTCCCAGCAACATGGCTGACCGATTGCGCTGAGGCACATCAACTATCGAGAATGCGTAATCCGCATCGAGAAGTGCTGCAAGTGCCGAGGTCGCTATCGTCGAGATTGATCCGGCCACGTCGTGATTCTCGACCACACCGCTGGCGCGGTTCTATGTGAACTCCTCGGGTTCGCAGGGGCCAATCACAGAAATGGCAGATAACGCGGCCAGCCGCAGAAGATTAGTGTGCAGGTCCCGGCGGCCATCACGTTGCGGCACCAGTCGCTCTGGGTGCTGCCGTAGATCAGCGTTAGCGCGAAGCCATCACCGTAGACATAAGCACCTACAGGTGTCTGATACCTCCGCCCACTGCGACGCCCGACGTGGCTGAGGATTGCGGTAGTTGAACGTTTGCTGCCCGCCCTCTTGAGCCTGCTGCGATTGTTCCATTTCAGCGCGCATCAGCGTGTCGCTGCGACTGACGTGATCCAGTTTCGGCGGAGCGTTCGCGGCGCCAGCCAGAGGACGCCCATCACCGCCGCGCCAATCCCAAACAGCGCTGCGACGACACGGGCGATTCCCCGTTCACCAGGGTGCTTGTCAACGCGCATGACTCGCCAAGACTCCCAGGAGGGGCAGGCTGGCTCCATCGACTGCGTCATTCATTCCGCCTTCCATTCATCGCTGGGTGCTGCGTCGGCGGTGTGCCGTCCGACCGATACGGCCATGGTGGGTTCGCGTTGGCCCGACGCGGGTCGGGTTCGAACGTTTTGCGGCCACCAGAACCAGCGACCCATCAGTGCTGCGATGGTTGGCATCATGAATGACCGCACCACCAGGGTGTCGAAAAGCAGGCCGAGGCCAATGGTGGTGCCCACCTGAGCCATTACGCGCAGATCGCTCACTGCGAATGTCATCATCGTGAAGGCGAAAACCAGGCCGGCTGATGTCACCACGCTGCCGGTGCCGGCCATCGACCGGATGATGCCGGTCTTCAAGCCCGCCCCGCGTTCCTCCTTGAAGCGTGCCACTAGAAGTAGGTTGTAGTCTGATCCGACGGCCAGCAGGATGATCACCGACATGCCCAGGATCATCCAGTGCAACTCGAGTCCAATGATGTGTTGCCAGATGAGGACGGACAACCCGAATGAGGCCGCCAGCGAGAGCAACACCGTGCCGACGATCACCAGTGCGGCGATGACTGCTCGGGTGATGATGAGCATGATGACGAAGATCAGGACGAGCGCGGATACGGCGGCGATCATCAGGTCGTATGTCGTGCCCTCCTGCATGTCCTTGTAGGTCGCTGCGGTGCCTCCGAGGTAGATCTTCGAGGTTTCCAGTGGTGTGCCCTTGATGGCTTCGAACGCGGCGTTCTTGATCTGCCCGATGTGCGTGATGCCCTCGGGGGTCGCCGGGTCTCCCTGATGGGAGATGATGAGGCGCACTGCCTTGCCGTCCGGCGACACGAACTGTTTCATGCCACGTTTGAAGTCGGGATTGTCGAAGACCTCGGGGGGTAGGTAGAAGGAGTCGTCGATCTTGGACTCGTCGAACGCCTGACCCATCGCGTTCGAGTTCTGATTCTGCTGGTCCTGCTGGTCCTGCAGACCCTTCTGCGTCGCGTAGTTGGTCAGGATCCGGTGGCGGTTTGCCTCCTGGCTGGCGATTTGGGGCGGAAGCAGGGCGTTCAGCTCCGATTGGGCGGCGGCAAGCTTGTCCAAACTGGCGGTGATAGTTCCGAACTGGTCGGAGAGCTGGCTGATGCCGTCGATGGCATCGAACACCGATCGCAATGCCGCGCAGGAGGGGATGTCGAAGCAGTGCGGTTCCCAGTAGAAGTAATTGCGCAGCGGCCGGAAGTAGTCGTCGAAGTTGGCGATCTTGTCGCGTAGGTCGTTCATGACCGGGATGATGTCGCGAAAGGCGGTGGTTTGCTCATTCTGGGCCGCAGCGGTTTCCTTCTGCAGCGCCATCTGTTGTCGCAGGATGTCGATCGTCTTGGAGATGTCGTCGGCCTGGCCCAGCAGGTCCGCTGTTCGGTCCTCCGAATAGGACTGGTTCAACTGGGTAGTGACGCCCTGCATGCCGATCTGGTACGGGATCGAGGTGTGTTCGATTGGGGTGCCCAGTGGTCGGGTGATGGTCTGAACTCGGGCGATGCCGGGAAGGTGAAAGACGGCCTTGGCGATCCGGTCGACGATGAGCATGTCTGCGGAGTTGCGGAGGTCGTGGTCGGCCTGGACCAGGAGCATTTCGGGATTGAGGCGGGCTTGGGAGAAGTGCCGGTCCGCTGCTGCGTAGCCCTCGTTTGCCTCGATGTCGGCCGGCACGTATTTCCGGTCGTTGTAGCTGGTCGTGTAGGACGGGAGAGCAAGGAGGCCGACCAGGGCGACCGCAATGGACGCCACGAGAATCGGGCCGGGCCAGCGCACCACGGCGGTGCCCACCCGGCGCCAGCCGCGGGTTTTCGTGGTGCGTTTGGGGTCCAGTAGGCCGAATCGGCTGACCACGGTCAGCAGGGCAGGCGCCATGGTGAGTGCCGCTAACGTGACGACGAGCATGCCGATCGCCAAGGGGACACCGAGGGTCTGGAAATACGGCAATCGGGTGAAACTGAGGCAGAGGGTCGCTCCGGAGATCGTCAGGCCTGACCCCAAGATCACGTGGGCGGTGCCCTGATACATCGTGTAGAACGCAGCCTCGCGGTCCTCTCCCAGTTGCCGCGCCTCGTGGTATCTGCCGATGAGAAAGATCGCGTAGTCGGTTCCCGCCGCGATCGCCAGCATGGTGAGCAGATTGACCGCGAACGTCGAGAGCCCGATCACCTCGTGGTAGCCGAGAAATGCCACGATCCCACGGGTGACCATTAGCTCAAACATCACCATGAACAGGACGAGGGCCACGGTCACGACGGAGCGGTAGACGAGAAGCAACGTGAGCAGGATGACCCCGATGGTGACTGCTGTGACCAGTTGCAGGCTCTTGTCTCCCGCGTGCTGCTGAGCCGCGGCCATTGGACCTGATCCGGTGACGAAGACCTTCAAGCCCGCCGGTGGCGGAGTGGCGGCCACCACGTCGTTCACCGCCTGGACGGATTCATTGGCCAACGCCTCGCCCTGGTTGCCGGCCAGGTAGAGCTGCACGTAGGCCGCCTTGCCGTCGGCGCTCTGCGCGCCCCCTGCGGTCAGTGGATCTCCCCAGAAGTCCTGCACGTGCTGGATGTGCTTGGCGTCTGCTTCAAGGTTCTTGATCAGGCCGTCGTAGTAGCGGTGAGCTTCCTCGCCGAGTGGTTTGTCGCTCTCCAGGACGATCATGGCAGAGCTATTGGAGTCGAACTCCTCAAAGACCTTGCCCGCCAGCATCGTGGCCTGTAGCGACGGCGCGTCGTCGGGAGTCAGGGACACCGCGTGCTCCTGGCCGACGACCTCCAGCTGGGGTACGGCGACGTTCACGACGGCTGTCAGCGCCAGCCAGCCCAACAGAACCGGCACGCAGAACAGGCGAATGAACCGGGGAATCGCCGGGTGCTTGCCGACGCGGTCGTCGCTCATGCGGACTTCACCAGGCAGAAGGTCTGAGCGCTTACGCCGACGGATGTGTTCTCATCCTTCACTTCGTCGTCGACGGTGATGCGACAGCCGATGCTGTCCCTGTCACCCTGAGCGACGACGATGGCACTCGCCGAGGGTGCAGTCGTGCTGAGGGTGATCGACCAGGGCAGGCGGGCGTCCCTAACCCTCTGCGGCTGGGCGTCTAGGTCGAGATAGTTGATGGTCGCCACGGCGCCTTTCATTCCGAAGATCTCGTATGTCACCACTTTGGGGTTGAACGGCTCGGGGTCTTGCGCGAGACCGGCTCCGGGGCGGGTGATCTCGTTGTTCGAGCCGAACAACCCGTGCATGCGATAGACCACCAATCCCGCTATCGCGACGACCACCACGATGAGCAGCGGAATCCACGCCCGCTTGAGGAGGCCAGTCACCGCATGCCTTCGCTGTCGCCTGTGTAGCAGAACATGTCCATCGCGATGAGTTCCACACTGCGACTTGCTAGTTCGTCGACGTCACCAGAGGGGGCCGCCCAGGTGAGCGTCATCTGCTGTTCTCCTCCAGCCCAAACCTGGGGGGCGTGGTGTGGGACTGGCGGGCGATGAGGGCTGCGTTGGTGTCGGCAATGGCGAGGTCGGCGTTCATGTGAGAGGCGGCGAGGGCTCCGGCGGCGGCAGCGGCGCCGACCTGCGCAGCCAGGTCAGTGGCGTTGCCGGCGACCCACACACCCGGCACTTCGGTGGTGCCTGCCATACCGGTGACGAAGCCGCGGCCGAGGCCGCCCGGCAGGTCCGCCATCGGCAGCTGCAGGCCATCGAGGCCGTCGGTGCGCGCCAGCATCCCAGTGAGCACCGACAGGACGCGCCGGGGCACGACCTGTCCGTCGGCGAGCCGCACGCCTGTAATGCCCGTCTCGTCGGACTGGATCTCCGCGACCGGGGTGTCAACGACACGGATGCCGCGGGCAGCAAATCGGGCGCGGGTGTCCTCGTCCAGGTCGGTGCCGCGGGTGAAGTACACGAGGTCTTCGGTCAACTGACGGAACAGCTGAGCGTGAAGGATCGAGCCCGGGCCCCCCGCCACGACGCCGATGGGTTCATCGCGCACCTCCCATCCGTGGCAGAACGGGCAGTGCACGACGCCCTTGCCCCAGTGCGGGGCCAGTCCGGGGATGTCCGGGAGGATGTCTCGCAGTCCGGTGGCGACCAGCACGCGGCGCGTCTTCACGGCTCGACCGTCAGTGAGCGTGATGGTGAAGCGGGGATCTCCCTCCGCAGAGGGCACACCCGGGGCAGCGGAGGTCACCTCGCCGGCCACGACACGCCCGCCGTAGTGCCGCACCTCCTCGCGGCCGCGGCGCAGCAGTTCAGCCGGCGGTGTGCCGTCCAGGCCGAGCACGGCGTGCACGCCCTCCGCGGGCGCGTTGCGGGGAGTGCCGCTGTCGATCACGACGACCGAGCGTCGTAAGCGGGCGAGCATCAACGCGCCACCAAGGCCCGCGGCCCCGCCGCCGATCACCACGGCGTCAACCACGTCACCCGGCAGTGTGTCGGTTACCTTGTCGGCAATTGTCACAGGCGTCGTCCCACCCTTTCCCTCGTGTCAGTTGGACCCGGCCCGATCGCGGGTCGGTATGTGACGAGCCTAGGCACGCCTTGCGGCATGGGCATACGATGATGCTTATGGCGCAAGAAAGTGGTGATCTGGACAGCCTGGTACGCAAACGCATCCGCGCCCTACGCGTTGCGCAGGGTTGGTCCTTGGATGAGTTGGCCACCCGGGCACGAATTAGTCCGTCGTCGCTGAGCCGCATCGAGACCGGCCCACGGCGCCTGGCCTTGGACCAACTCGTCACGCTCGCTCGAGCCCTGGATACTTCTCTGGACCAGTTGGTCGAGACCGAGGCCGACGACGTGATCTCCCACCCGGCGATCGATGCAGCCCACGGGATATTGCGGTGGCCGATCAAGGCGAATTCCGGCATGACCGTTGTGCGTACGCGCATGACGAAGCCGCCCCCGGAGAATCCCGCACGCATGCGTGCTCACCCGGGGCAAGAGTGGCTCGTCGTCCTGTCCGGCACCGCGGTGCTGATGCTGGGCCACCGTCGCCTGCGCGTGGAGACCAACGAGGCCGCTGAGTTTCCCACCATGCTGCCGCACGCGATCGGTGCCGAGGGTGGACCGTGTGAGATCTTGGGCATCTTCGACCGCGACGCCCGCCGGGCACACCAATCCGATAAGGAGGCGACCGCACAGGAACACCGGCCACAGTGACCAGTTCGCCCTCTCGCCTCCCCGGATTACTTGCGTGTCCAGCGGCCCGAACACCCCACGTCTTGCCGCTTGCGCAAGACGTGGCGCATTGACCGCATGATCGACTTACCGTCGGGCCATGACGTTCTCCGTGCACGACCACGGCGCACACCACGCAGATCGGTGTGGCGTCCAGGGCCAGGCGGAAATCCTCGACCTCGACGCGGAACTACTCGCCGAGCACATTGCATCCATCACCGCGTGGCTGCCCGTCAAAGCTAACCCTCGCCAGATTCTGGACTTGGGTTGCGGGACCGGTGCCGGTACCTTCGCCCTGCTCACACGCTTTCCCGAGGCGCATCTGACTGCCGTCGACTCCTCAGTCAGTCACCTGCACCGCGTGCGAGAAAAAGCCTGCGAGGGAGGAGTGGCCGACCGCGTGCGCACTGTCCAGGCCGATCTCAACGCGACATGGCCGGACCTCGGCAAACCTGACTTGGTGTGGGCATCGGCCGCCCTGCACCACATGGCCGATCCCGACGACACGTTGCGCCGAGTCCATGACACTCTCGCCCCCAGCGGGCTGTTCGCCGTCGTCGAACTCGCCGGCTTCCCCCGGTTCCTGCCCGACGACGCCCCCAAGGCCCGACCCGGCCTGGAGGAACGCTGCCACGCCGCGAACAAGCGCCACCACGCCGGCCAAGTGCCCCACCGCGGCGCCGACTGGGGACCCAGGCTCACCGCTGCGGGATTCACCCTCGAAGGCGAACGCACGATCGCCGTCAACATCGAGCACTCCCACTTCGAGGCGGTCGGCCGCTACGCACTCCACAGTTTCCGCAGTATGCGCGGTGCCGTCGCCGACGCGCTCTCGGTCGACGATCTCGTCGCGCTGGATCAGCTGATCGACATTGAAGGCCCGCACAGCATCCTGGGCCGCGATGATCTCGCTGTGCGCACTGAACGCGCCGTATGGGCCGCGCGCCGCACGTGAGCCTCGACCGTCGTCACCTGTTTGCGCTCTTCCCCGGTAATCACTTGCCGATGCGAATGGCGGCAGTGAGGGGGCCCCGTTGATGGTGTCCAGTCGCTATGCGGGAGGCTCGGCAGCATTGTCTGTGCCGGCGGCGCGGAGACGCACTCGCGCGAGCGATTCTGCCCGTTCATCGAGTGTGGCCGGCGGTGGGGCTCGAAGCCGCGCAGGAGGCTGGTCGCACCGATTCCATGCGCACAATTCTGACGGCGGTCAGCACAATCCCCACGCAGATCGACACCAGCGCCGCCGCATTCAGGTCGGCGATCACGTTCACGATGACGTAGGCGAGGTGGGGAGCACTGGAATACACCAGCCCGGACACCCCGCGCATCTGTTCGAGCAGAGCCGGGCGTGCGCGCCTCGGTCACGCCCTCTTGCCCTCACGGAGCTGCTCGCCGAGAAAACGGTCGACGGTGTTGAACATGTCGATCACGTTCTCCGGGTTGACGAATCCGTGGCCCTCGTCCTCCTTGACCATGTACTCCACCTCGACACCGCGGTCCCGCAGTCCCGCGACGAGGTTGTCGGACTCGGCCTGTACGACGCGAACATCGTTGACGCCCTGGACGACCAGCAGCGGCGTCTTGATCTGGTCGACCTTCGTGATCGGCGAGCGCGCCAGCATGTCCTTCAACTGCTCCGGATCGTCGGGGTTGCCGACGAATAGATGCCAGTTGTTGGCCAGAAGCGGGCGGGCGACCTCGGGCAGGGTGCGCACGAAGTTGCTCAGGTCCGAGATGCCGACGTAGTCGATCGCCGCGGCGAACACATCGGGGGTGAAGGTGACGCCGACCAGCGTGGCGTAGCCGCCGTACGATCCGCCGAAGATGGCGACGCGATCGCGGTCGGCGTAGCCCTGCGCGATCGCCCATTCGACGCCGTCGAGGAGGTCGTCGTGCATCTTGCAGGCGAATTCGCCGACTGCCGCCTTCTGAAACGCTTTGCTGTCCCGGACGAACCACGGAAGTTGATCTGTAGTACCGCGTACGTGGCCAAACCAGTGGCACCGCGGGGCCTCGCCCGCCAACGCATCCTCAATGCCGCATCGGCCCTGTTCGCCGAGCACGGAGTGCACGGGACGTCGTTGCAAATGATCGCTGACCGCGTCGGGTCGGGTCGGCAAAGCGGCGATCTACTACCAGTTTCAGTCAAAGGAGGAGATCGCCCTCGACGTGATCCGACCCCCGTCGGGGACCTCGCGCGAGTCATCAGGATCGCTGAAGCTCTCCCGGATTGGGAGGCTCGCCGGGCCGTCGTCATCAGCGGTCTCGTAGAAATGGCCGTGCGCCATCGGTGCTTGTCCGTCATGTTCCACGGCGATCCCGCTATCGAAAACATGGTCCTCGCGCAGCCTGAAATGAGAGCTGTGACCGACCGTCTTCGCGAGCTGCTGGAGGGTCCCGATCGTCACCCCACCGCGCGGATCGCGTGCTCGGTGCTTTTCGCTGTAATGGGCAAGACCGCCTCCGATCCGTCGCTCGGCGACATCGATGATGCCGATCTGCACCGAGCGCTCCTCGAACTGTCGACGCGAATCATGCAACCTCTCGCCGAAGGCGTCTGAGATCGATTGAGCCCTATCTGGATACGGGCCATGGGATCAGGAGTCGAGCCTTGGGGACGGCCGAGCGGGAGCATTCCGATTGGCGTCATGAGCGAGCGCGCCGCAGAGCCGCTGCTGGCGGGCGTTCGCCCGCAGGGGTACAGCCGGGACACAAATGCGGTGAGCGTGCCCACGTCCATGATCCGCCGCTCGTCGAGTATGGCAAGCTGGTCGATCCGACGAACGACCGAAAGGCGATGTGCCATAAAGATTCCCAAGCGGCTGGCCCCTAGGTGGTCTGCACCGCGCAATCAAACGTATCGTTCCGCAGTTGCTTGATCGGCCGGGACTCTCGATTCACCCCCTTCGTCTCCGTGGTAGCCGGCGCGCCGCCGGGTGCGACAGACGCTGAGAACAAGGCCCGCCGCGGATGCCGGTCGACGCTTCAAACCGCCGTCGTCCCTGGCCGCCAACAGCAGATCGCAGCTCTTGTTCACTGACTTCTATTTCCAGCAGCACGACAGCCGCTTTCAGGCCCAGTTCGCCGCGGCGGAGTTTGCCGCCCTTCTCCTGAAGCTCCGCCAGAGGCTGCCAAGCACGCTAAGCCGCAAGAGGCACGCCGATCTTAAATAAGTTGGTAAACAACATATCTCGAAATCAGCACTACCCCTGCGCGCTGCGTGTGACGTGACGAAATCGCATCGCCGATTGCAACATGCCATTCACGAACCATCGACCTGCTTCCGCATCGTCGGCGGCGCCGACATCGTGGTCGCCGCAGTCTGCCGACCCGAACTCATCAAGGGTGCCTGGATCAAATCCGGAGCGGTGGTCATCGGCGCAGGCTACAACCCCGGCAACATCGGCGACGTCGAATACGACACCGCCGCCCAGCGCGTCCACCTGATCACACCCGTCCCGGGGGGAGTCGCCCCACCACCATCACCGTCCTGCTCCACCAAACCGTCGCAGCAGCCCTAGCACGCACCCATGGCGACGAAACAGCCATAGAGGGATATCGACGGGCGCTCTACCTCCGCAGAGGTCGAAGTGCCCGCCGTAGGACGTGCAATCCTCGGTGTGGCGGTGGGAATGTTGACGGAGAGACACTGGTGGATTGGGCTGAGATCTGCAGGCTGCATCGAGCGGAGGGACGGCCGATCAAGTTGATCGCCGAACGTTGAAGATTTCGCGGAACACGGTGCGGTCGCGACTTCCCCGCAGCATCAGGTAGTTCAAGCCAACGATCAATTGTGTTCAGTTTAGGGAACGGTGTTGACAGCTTTCCCGGCCTATGTTCAGATTACTGCACAGTCCTATGTGGCACCGCTCACACTCAACATGTCAGATCGACGAAGGCGTAGGGGAGGCGAACTTCCAACAGGCTCAGAAGATCGCACACCGCGTCAGTGCGGCAACGCAGGAACGCCTCCATCGGTGGCAGCGTCGATGCTGGCATGCCGCCTTTGAATAAGAACTCTGCACAACCACATTCACATTCAACATGAGGACTCGCGTGAAAACGCTTGAGCAGCAATGCAACTATGCTACGAGGTACGCCACGGTTGGCCACCGGTCCAGAGGGGCGGTGCGTTTGCATCGTCGGCGGATGCTGCCGAGGACACCTGTACCGGTCATGCCGGGCGTGGTGTCCATTGGCAGGTCGCGAGGTTGGGCGACGGTGAGCTCGTTAGTCACCACACGACGTGGCGTCACTGCGACAACAGCGGTCGCGATCGCGCTGGCTTTGGTCTCCTCGCCCCTTGCCGGCGCTGACCCTGATGAGACGCAACCGATCCCAGTAGCTCCCGACGTGGTTGCCGCGGCTGTGGATCCTGTTGGTCAGGACGGCGCTGGTCGTGCGTGCCAGCAATTCGCTGAGGCACTGGATCTCGCGGCGGGCACGTACTCGGACTTCGCTGATGTGACCTCAGGTGATCAGTGGCGATACGACGACCCCGTTGTTCGTGACGCGAACGTCACCGGGAGGACGGCTCTACGTATGGCGGCTGCCCGGGCGCTGGACGCATCGGCGACCCCGGGTGTGCAGCCAGAGATCGCCGGCCCGATGCGCAAGTGGTCACTTCAGGCGTCCAAACTGCTGGTCCTGATGGGTCTGCGCAGCGGCGACGACCGGATCAACACCGCGGCTGTCGCACTCAATGATGACACCTATTCGGTGCAACTTGCTTGTGCGCAAAACCAATCGGCCGCTACGGGCTAGCCACCCGCTGCACAGGCGCCCTTCCTATCGCCTGATCTCAACGAAAGTCACCTGATCTCAACGAAAGGCTTGTCACTGTGATGCTCAACAGAGTTCGTCTGGGCGCTCTAGTCGTGTCCGTCCTGGCTGCGGTTGCCTGCCCGGTCGCCTCGGCCGACCCCCCGCCGCCGGCACCTGCGGTCAGCGATGAGCCACCTGCGCCGGCCGGGCTGATGGCGCCGGCCGAGGCGAGCTTCTTCCAGACCCCTGACGGCTGGCAGCTGACGGTGTCGGCCAAGAATGAGACTCTCCTGCCGGTGGCACCGTTGACGACCGCGGCCTCATCGCGCGAGTACGCCGTCGGTGGCACCTTCGTGGGCAACGTGGCCGGTGGCGGATCGACCACGCTGAGCGGCGGTACATTTGAGGTCGGCTTCCGGATCGGATGCGGAATCACCGCCGATGTGGTCGACCTCGCCGGCTCCATCGGTATCAGCCCCACGCTGAAGTTCCCTCTGACCGGCGACAGCAACTTCCCATCGGTGGGGGGTCTGGTGCGCGTGCACCTGCGGCCCGGTGTCGTCAACATCGTGCCGGTGGCCAAGAAGTCGTTCAAGGCGACCGAGGTCAGAGTCAACATCGCAGACTTCCGGGTCAAGATCGACAGTTGCGCGGGCCAATCGTTTATCCAGTCCTACGCCACGCTGAGCAGCTCGACCACCGACACCGAGGACCTCACCACCTACCTCGGCACGGTCAAGGTCGTCTGACCGTTGGCTGCCCACGGCTAGCCGAAAGCCTCTGGCCCAAACTGATTCCCAAGCCAGGATGCCCGCAGAGCACTGCCAACTGGCGGCGGACATCGCGCCTCTGCTGCCCGCCGGAAACCCATTCGACAGACTCACAAGAAGGGGGCACTCGCCCAATGATGAGAACCACCGCCGCCATCGCCACCGGATTCCTCCTCGCACTCGGGCCGATTGGCCCTGCACGCGCAGAACCCGATCCCTCCTCCGCTGCCGACAGCCCTGCCCCGCAACTAGAAGGCGCTGTCGCCTCCGCGGCGTCCGGCGTGCTGATCACACCTGAGGGCTGGCACCTGACCGTCGGCGCACGCGACGAGTCCCAGATAGCGGTCAATCCGCTGACCACCGCGATCTCCTCTCGCGAGTACCTGGTGAAGGCCACTTTCGCGGGCTCGGTGACCGGCGACGGCACGACCGAACTCGCAGGAGGCACTCTGGAAGTGGGCTACCAGATCGGCTGCGGCATCGTGGCCGACAAGGTCAAACTCACTGCCTCAGCCGGTATCGCCCCGGCCGGCAGCCTCCTGGGCGCGCCCACCGGCCTGTCATTCCCGATCTCGGGCACCGTGGAAGTGACACTGAAACCCGGAGACGTCACCAACGTCCAAGCCACCAAGAAGGAGTTCAAGGGAACCGACGTCCGCGTCAGCCTCCACGACCTCCACATCAAACTCGACGGTTGCGTCGGCCAATCCTTTCTACGCTCCTACGCGATCCTCACCAGCAACAACGACATCACCGACGACGTCGTCGCCTACTACGGCACCACCAAGACCGTATAAACCCCAACAACTCTCACCACAAAAGACCACAACTCAGAAACAGCCCACAGTGCAATATGAATGCACCCGGACCACACCATGCCGAACGGCCGATGAGCACCGCCAGGTCAATCAAAGGCGACCGCTCGACTGTAGAAGCATGAGGAAGGTGTGAAGGCAAAGGGGCGCTGCGTCGTCGGCTGGGATGGCGTCAGTGCCGAGGGCCCGGGCCGGGCCGAGGCGCCGTCGAGCAGCAACGCCAGCTGCTCCCCGAGCGGTTCCGGATCGGCGGCACCAGCCTCCCGGGCGGTCTCGGTCATTCGGGCGGTGACGGATTCCTTGTACTCGCGGGCTCGCACGCGGGCGGGATGCTCGGGGTCGGCGATCTGCACCGCAGCGGCGACGAACGAGTGGAGAGGCATTCCGTCATGGGTGAACTCCGCAGGCTTGTCGAACACCGCGAGCAGCCGTTGGCGTGGCGTCAGCTCTGTGCTTTCGAACACCTCGGGCATCGTGTCGACGTCATGCCGACGCAGATACTCGGCAATCAGTTCGTGAAATGTTGGTAGGCGGTGCGATTGGACACGTGCGGCGCCGTGCAGAGCAGGTCCATCCGGTTTTGTTGATGCCCTGCTGGCGGAGTAGCTATCGAAGGGATCGTGGTCGTTGAGTCACCCGGCTCGGACCTAATCACCGTCGAGGGCAACTGCTACTTCCCGCCCTCGTCGGTGAACACCGAGGCGGTCAGCGACGGCGCGATGTCCTACAACTGCCCGCGGAGGGGCGACGCGCCGCGCGGCCAGGCCACGTTCAGCCGAAGTCGTTCAGTATTGGGACTTTCGCGGCTTGTGGAGGCCGGGTGCGAATAAGGGTTTGAGTGCCGTTCGCGCAGTGTCGGTCTCTCGGACGAACAGCGCACCTATATCCGTCAAGGGATAAACGACCGGGGCCACGTCATGCCAGCTGTCTCTGCCCGCGAGAACACCGATGGCGTCGGGAACATCAGTGCGGACGATGCACGCCATCGGCCCAATCAACGTCAGTTCGCGCAGAGTGACCTGGCGCAGTAGTTCCGTCGACATGGTCCCCGGGGGCTGGATGCCCGTAAGCACAACCGAGCCTCCGGTGTCGACGAGTGATACAGCGGCGCCGAGGCCGGCGGCAGTCCCCGAGGTCTCGAACACCGTGTCATACCCACCGTCGAGCGCGCTGTGCTCGGAAGCGGTCTCGGAGGCGCCCAGGGCTCGTGCTGTGTCCCTGCGCGCTGAACTCGGCTCACACACAGCAAGTTCACCGACGTCGGCCAGCGATCGCAAGGCTGCAACGACGAACGCCCCGATCCCACCTGCACCCAACACCAAGACACGGCTACCCGAGCGGACGCTCGCGCGCCGGACGGTGTGGACGGCAATCGCCATCGGCTGCACCAGCGCGCCTGCATCCGCGGTGATGCCGGACTCGTCGAGCGGAAAGCAGTTATGCGCGGGAACCGAAACGAACTCGGCGAGGCCACCGTTGCGCTGGAGTCCGACAGCCCAATAGTGCGGGCATCGGTTGGTGTGGCCCCTCCGGCAATGGGAGCACCGATCGCACCACGACGATGCTCCCGACGCGACAAGTTGTCCGAGTCCGAAACCGTCGACGGCAGAGCCCAACGCCACGACTTCGCCCGAGAATTCATGACCGAGCACCAAGGGACCCAGGTGTCCGGTGATTGGGTGTCGCTGTTCGATTGGCGTGAGCACCGGACCATGGGCGAATTCACCCAGATCCGAGCCGCATACCCCTGCCGTCTTGACCGCCAGTAGGACCTCACCGTGCTGGGGTTCGGGGATGGGCCGCGTTTCGATCCGTAGGTCTCGGCGACCATGGAGTACTGCCGCCTCCATGATTAGGCGTTCGTCCCGCGTCGGCACTGGATTGGCAGTGGACGTCACGGGCTCACCACGATACGTCCGATCACTGAGCCGGCCCGCAAGAGAGCGATCGCATCATTGACGTCCACGAGTTCGCGGGTCTGCCCGATGAGCGGGGTTATTCGTCCTTCTGCCACAAGGCGCGCCGCTGCGGCGAGTTCCGCGTGAGTCGAGCTACGGGATCCGACGATGGAAACCTCGCGATACACGAGATCAACCGGCGCAGTTCGAAGTTCAGGTGCGATGTAGCCGACGATCACAACTCGGCCACCTTTGCGGCACGCGCGCACCGCCTGGTCCAGTGAATCCGAGGTACCCACGAAATCGAGGAAGGAGTGAACTCCAAGGCCCGATGTCAGCGAAGTCAGCTGACCGATGAGATCCTCGCGGGGGTCCAGGGTGCGTGCAGCGCCGAGCTTCTCCGCTAGCAGCCGCCGCTCGGCGTTGCGTGCGACGGCGATGACACGTGCCCCGCACAATGCGGCGATCTGGACGGCGCACAGACCGAGTCCGCCGAGTCCGTTGATGACGACTGTCTCCGCGGGGCGGACTTGAGCACGCGATACGACGGCGTGATAGGAGGCGCCGACAGCATCGGGGAGAGTCGCTCCGACTTCGTAGGAGATCTCCTCGCTCAGTGGAATCAAGCTGGTGACCGGTGCGACCATGTACTCGGCGAGAGCCCCGTCGAGTTCGAAACCCAGCCGGCGCAGCTGCGCGCAGTAGTTGTACATGCCGTCGCGACAGTAGGCGCATTGACCGCATGTGACGTCGGGACTGACGAACACGCGATCCCCGATGGAAGCTTCGGTCACGTCGGCGCCAAGGGCGACGACCTCACCGGCTGGCTCATGCCCGATGATGCGGGGCGTCGAAACGCTCGGCACACCTCCGTCGATGATCTTGATGTCGGTCCGGCACACGCCTGCCGCACGCACTCGGATCACCACCTGCCCTTGCCTGGGCGACGGGTCGGGCAGTGAGGTGACGTTCAGAGGGTCGGTGAACTGTTCCAGGACGGCGGCGCGCATGGTCGGTACCCTTCGATCGTTGAGGTGTGTTGAAGCTCTGGAAAGGTGGCGCGACCAAGCTCAGGTCGCGTAGTTGACGACGACCGACAGGCATCGGGCGATCGCCGATCGTGAAGGATTCCGGTACTGATGGGGCGTGCTCGGGTCGAATGAGATTGAATCTCCGGCGCAGAGTCGAATCGTCTCGAAACCGATGACGGCCTCGATCTCTCCCTCAAGGACCTGGAGATACTCGCGGCCCTGATGGCGTATCGACTGACCAGTCTCGGACGATCGTCCTTCTGGCCGGTAGACCGCTTCGATGAAGTCGACGTAGGGGTCGTGGTTCGGGGTCAGTCGTTCCCACCGAACGCCAGATGACAGCTCGATGACCTGGCGAGTGTCGGCGCGTTGAACGATTCCTTGACCGTCGGCACCGGTCGCTCGCCCCCAAGCTCCCGATGGCGCCGACTCGGTAGTCAGCTCTGAGACATCGTCGGCCGGCGCCGCACCCAGCTCCGGCGGTACGAGTGTGGCCGACGTATCCGAATCAGTTGCACCGAACAAAGAATCCAACGACACGCTGAGTTCGTTGGCGAGCGCGTACACGATTCGCGCCGAGGGCGCGACGATGCCGCGCTCGATCTGCGACAGAAGGCTCGCCGAGCACCCTGCCCGTCGGGCCAGTTCTCGCAGCGAGATCTGTCGCACCATCCGCAACTCACGTATCCGCTGCCCAGGGCCGACCGCCTCACTGGCGGCCTCTTCAGCGGTCATACGTCCCCCTAGTGTGCAGTTTTGTTGATGATACTGCACATCCTACGTTGTACAGCCGCGTGGCGCGAAAGAATCTGCGCCCTGTGCGGAAAGCATGGAAAGAGAGGGCAGTAGAGGGTATCCGGAGCTGGATCGACGACCAATCATGTTCAGTTTAAAGAACAGCGTTGACAGCATTCCACGACATGTGTTCAGATTACTGCACAGCTGTGTGGCACCGCTCACACACACCATGCCAGATCGACGAAGGGGCGCCCTCTGATGAGGCCAATTTCCAAAGGATCGCGGTTGAGATGCTTCAAGGCGACGGTGATGGCCGTCGCTCTCGCCGTGCTGATCACCGCCTGTGGTGGGGCAGGCGGTTCGGGGGCAGATGCCCCGATCAGGATCGGTGGCACTCTCGGCCTCACGGGTGCCTTGGCCGGCCCCTCGAATGTCCTCAATCAGGTCTATGAGGCGTGGGCGGCCGAAGTCAACGGCAACGGCGGTTTACTCGGCCGCGATGTGGAAGTGCTGATCAAGAACGACAACAGCACCGCAGCCACAGCGACAACGCTGTACCAGTCGCTGCTGACCAAGGACCAGGTCGACCTTGTCCTGGCACCGTTCGCCACTTACGTTGCCGCTGCGGTGGTCCCGTTGGTCAAGTCCTCGGGCAAGTTGATGTTCAACGGTTCATTTTCGGACACCGGATTGAACGATCTGGCGGACGGGCAGGTGGTCTCGGCGTTCCCGTATCAACCTGAGGAGTATTCGAGAGGTGCGTTCGAGGCCATCGCCGAACTACCGGGCCCACAACGGCCGACCAAAGTAGCGATCCTGACGAACAACGATCCCTTCACATTGGTTGACAGGAACGGTTTCGAGGGCAAGGGGGGAGTGCGCGATTATGCGAAGCGGGCAGGGATGACGATCGTACTCGACGAGGAATACAGCCCTGGGACAGCAGATTTCACTTCTGCTGTGAGTGCGGCCAAGAATGCGGGCGCTGATCTATTTGTCGTGCTAGGCCTACCCGAGGACTCCAACAACATCATCAGGAGCGTCAAGACGGTCGGGTATGAGCCGAAGATCGTGTGTGCATGTGGCTCTCAAGTCTTGACCCTGCCGAGCTGGAGCGAACTCGGAAATGCCACCGACGGAGTAGTCGGACACACCGCGGCGTGGCCGAACCAGCCCTTCGAGGGAATGGATTTCGTCGTGAAGTTCGCCGACGATCAGGGCTGGAAGGTCATTCCCAGCTACGCAGCCGTGGGTTTCGCGAATCTGCAGGTACTTCGGCAGGCGGTGGAGGGTACGCAGTCCCTCGACCAGACGACCCTCAAGGAATACATCTACAGCCACACCTTCGACACGGTGGTCGGACCCGTCAAGTTCCGCGAGAACGGAACGGTCGACCCTTTTCGTCAGGTGGTGCTTCAGACAGTCAGCGGCGACGTCCGGCCCGTATGGCCCGCAGATGTCGCCGAGGCCAAGTTGACCATCGCTGGCAGTGAGTGAGGAGAGGATGATCGCCGATACTCCGGCTCTTAAAGCAGAGTCGATTCATAAGCGCTTCGGGGGGATTCACGCTGTCAAGGGCGTGAGTTTCGAAGCAGCCCGTGGTTCGGTGCTAGGTGTCATCGGACCGAACGGCTCGGGAAAGACCGCAACCATCAACCTGCTGAGCGGTGCGTACAAGCTCGACAGCGGAAGCATCAGCATCGGAGGCCACGTAGCAACCGGTCGGCCCGCGCATGAGTTCGTCACGTGGGGTGTGGCCCGAACCTTCCAGAACCCCCGAGTGTTCAAAACCCTTACTGTCAAGGAGAACTTGGTGATCTCTGTTGCGCACCGTCGCTCTGGGCTCAGCGGTGGTTCGCTCAACCAACAGATCGAGAAGTGGCTCGGCTGCACGGGGCTGACGGCCTTCTCGGGAAGGGTCGCGCAGGAACTCTCGGGCGGCCAGCAGAAGCTGGTTGAGTTTGCCCGCGCCATGGTCCACCAGCCGTCCGTGGTTCTGATGGACGAGCCGTTCGCCGGAGTCCATCCCCACGTCAAAGCGGTACTTCATGAGCAGATCTCGCAGCACGCGGTCAACGATCGCACCACCTTCGTCATTGTCAGTCATGAGATACCAGACCTGATAAAACTCTCCGACCGCTTCGTATGCATGGCTGGCGGCGAGATCCTCACAGAGGGAACGCCGGCGGATGTTTGTGGAGATGCCCGGGTGATCGACGCCTATCTGGGGACGCCCGTGAAGGCTGCGTCATGACAGGCGGTGCAACGCTGGAACTCCGCGACGTCTTCGCGGAGTACGTACCCGGTCAGCCCGTGCTCAACGGTCTGACGATCTCACCGGCACCCGGTGAAGTCTTCGTGATTATCGGGCCGAACGGCTCCGGTAAGTCAACATCGTTGAAGGTCATGGCCGGCTTCCTCAAGCCGTCGGCCGGTGAGGTCCTCCTGCGTGTCGATGCGCAGAACACTGATCTGACCAAGCAGCCAACCCGGGTGCGCAGTGGCGCGGGCGTGGCCTATCTACCCCAGGGACATTCGGTGTTTCCCTCGATGACAGTGCACGAGAACCTGCTTCTCGGTGGATGGTCGGCGCGCCGAGCACGCAGGACAGTAGTGGCGGCCGTCGCAGCCATGTATGAGCGGTATCCCGCACTTGTGCCGAAGCGCGATGTGCCGGCAGGGACCCTGTCGGGCGGGCAGCAGCGGATCCTCGAGCTGGGCCGGGCGCTTGTCTCCGATCCTAGGGTTCTCCTGGTCGACGAACCGTCGGCAGGAGTTGCACCTGCCGTCGCCGAAGTGATGTACCGCGAGCTGAGCGCACTCCGCGAGGAGGGCCGGACGATCATCCTGGTGGACCAGGATGTGAGGGCCGCACTGGCCATCGCAGACACCGTCTGTGTTCTGCGGTCGGGCAGGATCGACCGGATCGGCGCCGCAGCCGGATTCGGGACCGATCTGGACGGTCTGGTCCGCGAATGGCTGGCAGTCGACCCGCCGCCGGACCCCGCTACTGCCCGATCCCCGCTTGTAGCAGACAGGGAGGTCCGATGACCACCGTGGCGCAAGTGTTGGTACTCGGTGGCCTGTTGGGACTCATTTACACCCTCGCGGGCTTGGGGATGACGCTGTCGATGGGCGTTCTCAAAGTACTCAACCTCACCCACGGCATGGCCGTCCTGGGTGGGAGCGTGCTGGCCTACCAGTTCCAACAGACGTGGGGTGTAAGCCCAATTTCCGCAGGGCTCGTCGCTTTGCCACTGTTCTCGTTACTCGGCTGGATCCTGTACGTCACGCTCGTTCGTCGAGCGCAGGCGGTCTCTCCGGAATCTGCGCTCCTTGTGCTCTTCGGCGCAATGATCTTCCTTCAGGCGGTCACGGCTGAATTCTGGTCTGGCGATATCAAATCAGTGACCGCCGCCTACTCCAACAAGGGGCTGGAGCTGGGATCAGTGGTCGTGCCTCTGGACTATCTGGTGGCGGCATCAGTGTCACTGGTCCTGCTGGGCATCATCTACACGTATCTTCGATTCTCTCTGACAGGTCGCGCCATCAGGGCGCTGGCTCAACGTCCAGACGCCGCAGCGACACTTGGCATCGACGTCGATCTCTACTCCAGCCTGGTGTTCGCCGCCAGCGTGGGCATTGCCGGCACCTCTGGTGCACTCCTATCCACGATCATCCCGTTCTCCGTTGCCACCCAGATGATTTGGCTGACGTATGCGTTCATCGTCGTGCTCGTAGGTGGCACAAGCGGGGTGCTCGGGGCGCTCGTCGGCGGTCTGGCACTCGGGCTCGGTCAAGCTCTTTTCAACGAACTTCTCTCGCTTAAGTGGGTGTCGGTTGTGGTCTACGCTCTGTTGCTGGTTGCCATGGTGGCTCGAGGAGGCGGACTCGCCGCCGCACGGGAGCGGGCGATATGACTCTGTACGGCAAGAGCGCAACCTCTACGACAGAGTCAGCACAGAAGCGACCGACATGGATGCCGGCCGGGACGGCGCACCCACTGTTGGCGCCTGCTGCGATCGTTTCCGGGACATCGGCCGCTGTGCTGTGGAGTCTGCTGTCAGACGACCTGACGAGCATCAAGATTGCCAGCACGGTGTTCATGTTCGTCGCGTTGGCCGGTGCGTGGAATCTTCTGGGTGGCTATGCCGGATACCTCAACTTCGGCACCGTCATGTTCATGGGCATGGGCGCGTACACGACGGGTATCCTGTCGACCACCTTCGCGGTGAATCCGCTTCTGACATTGCCGTTTGCGGCGATTGTGGCGGGACTTGGCGCATTGCTCGTCGGGGTTCCCGGCTTCCGGTTGCGAGGCGACTATTTCGCAGTCGCGACATTCGTTCTCACCCTCGCTCTGCAGCAACTCGCGGCGAACATCGACATCACAGGCGGCTCAACGGGGCTCTCCGTGACTAGCCCGATGGTGTCGCTGGAGTCCTCGGTCAGGTTGTTCTGCGTGCTCTTCCTGATTCTGGGCGTGTGCGTGACTGCACTCAACTGGGGTGTCGAGAAGACCCGTTGGTTCAGCGCCTTGACAGCAATCCGAGAGGACGAGGACGCCGCCGAAGTGCTCGGCATCCCGACGCTGAGAATCAAGCTGTTCGCCTTCGTCGCGGGAGCGGCGATCGCAGGTGTCGCCGGCTCGATGTACGCATCGCAGTTGCAGTTCATCGAACCGATCGGCACGTTCGACTTCCAGGTCTCGCTGGCGGTCGTCGTGGCCGTAGTCCTCGGCGGCTCAGGCACGTGGTACGGCCCGGTGATAGGCGCCGTCGTCACGCAGCTGACACTTCAACTGCTGCTGGTCAACCTCGATGGTATCTGGAACCAAATCATTTTCGGAGCCCTGCTTGTCGTCGGCGTTCTCGCTGCCCCCCGAGGTGTCGCGGGCCTCATTCGCAAGGCACGGACCAGATCGCAGTCAACACCCACGGCCGTAACCGGCCAAGATCAAAGGAGCAATTGATGTCTCTGCAGGAATTTCTGCCTACGCCTCGATTCGAGGAGTATCGAGAGTTCTTCAAAGACTACTTCGCACTCGAGCGGCGGCAGGACGGCGTCCTGCTGGCACGGGCCCACACATTGGGCGGCCCAGTGCAACTCAGCGTGCAGAACCACCGCGCCCTCGGGCAGTTCCTCAAGACAGTTGGCGCAGATCCTGAGAACGAACTCCTGATCCTCACGGGATCCGGAGACGAGTTCATGATGGACTCCGATCCTGCCGGATTTGAACTGGAAGAGGCCGATCTTCCACACTGGGCGTACGAGTACGGATTCAAGGACGGTCGGATCAACGTCAGCTCGTTGATCAACGATCTTGAGATTCCCACCATCGGTGTCTTCAACGGGTCGGGGTTCCATTCCGAGATCCTCTTGATGTGTGACCTCACGCTGATGAGCGAGGACGCGCGGATCTACGATCTCCACTACGGCATCAGTTCCGTTCCCGGAGACGGTATTCACAGCTGCTTCACCGAGCTTCTCGGTGTCAAGCGTGCAGCATTCGCTTTGCTCACGGGCGAATCCATCAGTGCCCCAACCGCACTGGAGTACGGAATGGTTAACGAAATCCTGCCCCAAGCGGATCTGATCTCGCGCGCCTACACGATCGCCGACTACATCATGACGCAGCCTCGCACCATCCGGCGTCTGACGACGCAAATTATCCGTCGCCCGTGGAAGAAGCGAATTGTCGACGACCTCGAAGTCGGCTTCGGCATCCAATTGTTCGGTCATATGACCAAGGGTGCGGCCGTGCATTCCAAGGAGCACATCGCGTCCCAGGCGGACTACGTCCGCGACGGCCGCCGGCTTCCGTTCGACTGAGGTGCAGTAAGTGGTGGATCGTCGATGCGTTGGCTCGTATCCGGATCGTTGTCCGTGCGGACACGAAGTGTGATGAAGGAGTTCGTATGAATGAAATGCCGACCACCTGGGACGTACGAAGTCCCGGTGTCGAATCAAGTCCTCTAGATGTACCGAAGTTGAGGTTGTTGCTCCAAAAGGCCATCCAGATCCGGGCGGTCCAGGACAAAGTCAAAGAGCTGTTCATGGAGGGGTTGCTTCCGGGCACGACTCACCTGGCCCAGGGACACGAAGGGGTGTCAGTGGGAGCGCTCGCAGCTGCGCAGACCCGGGACAGAGTGTTCGGCACCTACCGTGGACATCACCACGCGCTGTCCGTGGGCCTCGACCCGTACGTGTTGTTCGCTGAGATGCTGGGCAGGTCGACGGGCAACTGTGGCGGTATGGGCGGGTCCACTCACGCGGCGACATCGGTCGACCACAACCTGATGGGTACGTCCTTGATTGTCGGAGCGGGCATTCCGATGTCGGTAGGCGCCGCGATGACGTCAAAACTCAAGGGAGACGGTCGGGTCACGCTGTCCTTCTTCGGGGACGGTGCGACGAACACGGGGGCCTTTCACGAGGGTCTGAACATGGCAGCTGTGTGGAATGCCCCCGTTGTCTTCATCATCGAGAACAATCAGTACGCCGAGTACACGCCGGCCCACATCGGCACCTCGGTCGCCGACCTCGCAATTCGCGCCGTCTCGTACGGCATGAGTGGTCGTAGTGTCGACGGCCAGGATGCCGTAGCGGTTCATAACGTGGTTGCCGAGGCGATCCACAAAGCACGTTCCGGCGGTGGACCGTCGTTGATCGAGGCCAAGACCTACCGGTACAGCGGCCACTCGCGAACTGATCCCGCGAAGTACCGGCCTGTGGGAGAGCTGGAGCGGTGGAAGATGGCCGACCCCATCGACGTGATGGCAGCGCGACTCAGTGCGCAGGCGGCGCTGACGGACGACGAACTCAACGCGTGGCGGGTACGTACCGTCGCGGAAGTCGATGCTGCCGCGTCACAAGCAGCACAAGACCCGTTCCCGACGATGGAGGAGGCCCGTGCCCATGTCTTTGCTTAGTGATGCCGAACCTGGCACCGAGGTGTCAGACGATGGTTCGACACGACGATCAGTGGAACTGACATACAAGGCGGCTATCCAGCTGGCCCTGGAGCATTCTCTCAGAGCCGACACCGATGTGATCTTCATCGGTGAGGATGTCGCAGCGGCTGGCGGCGTGTTCAAGTGCTCCGAAGGTCTGCTCGAGACCTTCGGCCCGGACAGGGTCATGGACATGCCGATCGCCGAGTACGGATTCGCCGAAGTAGCTCTCGGAATGGGCATCTCGGGTATGAGGCCGATCGTTGAGATCATGTTCGCTGACTTCCTCGGAGTGGCCGCGAGCGCCATTGCGGTTGACTTCCCGAGGTACCGACTCACCTCTGGCGGACAGATGAAGGCGCCCATCACGATTCGGACAGTGGGGGGTCTGGGCTGGCATTTCGGTGCGCAGCACTCCATGACGTACGAATCCTGGTTCCAGGGTATGCCTGGTCTGCGAATCGCGGTCTCGGCGCGGCCTGCCAGCGCATACCGGAACATACGTGCAGCAGTGCATTCGGACAATCCTGTCCTGATCATTGAGCACAAGCTGCCCATTGCGCGCAAGGAGCTTGTCGAGGTCGGTCCGCCTGACGCGAGCTCGATTGGGCGGGCAGAGGTCCTCCGAGCAGGTCGTGACATCACCGTGGTGGCCTCGCTCGAATGTGTCTGGACCGCTTTGGCCGCAGCTGCTTCACTAGCCGAGTCAGGTGTCTCGGTCGAGGTGATCGACATCGCGTGGATAAGGCCTCTGGACGTCGCGACCGTAATCGGCAGCGTGAGTCGGACTGGCCGCCTTCTCGTGCTGATGGAGGATTACTTCCCCGGCAGCTGGGCGAGCACATTGCTTGCTGAGATCACCATGCGAGGAACGCGATTGAAGGCCGCACCGGAGGTGGTGCATCTGCCCGACGACCTACCTGTGCCCTTCAGCCCGGTAGTCGAGATGGCAATGCTGCCGGATGCCGGGAGTGTCGCGGCCAAGATCGCAAGGATCGTTCGCGGTGATGACAGAGGAGATGAACATGCAGTATGAGGTATTGATGCCGAAGCTGGGCCACGAAATGGAGTCCGGTGTCGTGGAGGCATGGTTCAAACAGGTCGGAGACACAGTGGAGCGCGGCGAGGTCTTGGCTGAGATCACCACTGATAAAACAAATGTGGAGATGGAGTCGCTGCATTCGGGTGTGCTGACGGCAATCGCGGTCCCGGCCGGCGGTGAGGTGACCGTCGGACAGGTGATCGCATACATCGAGGGCGACTGAAGTGGCTGTCGCCCCCTTAGGTCGAGTGCGACGCGCTGTGGCGAGGAGCATGGCGTTGAGCAAGAGCACGATCCCTCACCTGTATATCAGTGCGGATGTTGACATGAGCGCTGCGCTAACCCGAGCCAGGGACGGCATTGGTCCTACCGCGGTGATGGTCCATGCGATCGCGTCAGCTCTGCGTGCCAACCCGACACTAAATGGCATCTGGACCACGGATGGTCCGGACTATTCGGAGGTCGTGAGCATCGGTATTGCGGTGTCGACAGAAGGCGGACTGGTTGCGCCGACGCTGACTGACATCGGTATGAGTTCGGCGTCCGAGATCGCAGACCGGTTGCGCGGAGCGGTCTCACGTGCGCGGTCGGCCGGTTTGAAGGCTTCGGATCTTGAGCCGGCGACATTCACTTTGAGCAATATCGGAAAGTATGGGGTGACCAGCGGGACATCGATCATCGTGCCGCCGCAGCTGGCAATCCTGTGTGCCGGCGCTGTGATCGATCGCCCGGTGGCCATACACGGCACGGTCGCAGTGCGCCCGACCATGTCCATCACAATCAGCGCTGACCATCGGGGCGTCGATGGTGCCGCGGCCTGTCAGTTCGCGGCGGACTTCCGACGCCTTCTCGAAGCGGGGTGACGTTGCTGTTCAAGCAGATTGACATTACCTGACATTCTCCCCGGGGCCTCACGCGGCCTTCGCCATGACACTTCGGGAATCATTCGCGACATCAAAAGAGGACAAAAATGACCGCAACCAAGCGCTATCACGTGGGTGATCGCGGCAATTACATCGGTGGGGAGTACACAGAGGCGCACTCTTCGGCCCGCCTGTCAGTCGTCAGTCCGATCAGCGGCGAAACCCTCGGGACGATCGCTGACTCCGACGCCGTGGATGTCGCCGCTGCCGTCGCGTCGGCCCAGCAGGCGTTCGAGGGGGAGTGGGCGGATGTGACACCCGCTGGAAGAGCGCGTCTGCTTGATGCGCTGGCTTCTGCGATCGAGTCGCGGGCCGGCGAGTTGATCGACGCCGAGGTCGAGGACAACGGCAAAGTCGTGCGTGAGATGCGGGGTCAGATCCACGCCGTTCCCCGCTGGTATCGGTACTTCGGGGGGCTCGCGGACAAGTTAGAAGGCACTACAGTTCCCATGGAGTCGCCGTCGCTGTTCAACTACACGACTAGAGAACCGCTCGGTGTCATCGGCTGCATCACACCGTGGAATTCGCCGCTGCTACTCGGGGCGTGGAAGTTCGCGCCGGCGCTGGCGGCCGGGAACACAGTGGTCGTGAAGCCAAGCGAGCATGCGTCGATGTCCACTCTCCTGTTTGCGCAGTGTTTCGAGGACGCGGGTTTTCCGCCAGGTGTGTTCAACGTCGTCACGGGGAGCGGGTCCTCAACCGGACGTGCGCTCGTCGATCACCACGACGTCCGCAAGATCACCTTCACCGGGAGCGTCGATGGTGGTCGGTTGGTAGCCGAGCGTGCGTCGGCCCGGTTGGCGCACGTCGCATTGGAACTCGGGGGCAAGTCAGCCAACATCGTCTTTGCCGATGCGTCGATCGACGCGGCGGTGAACGGGATTCTGGCGGGGATCTTCGCCGCAGCGGGGCAGACCTGCGTGGCGGGATCGCGCGCGCTGATTCATGCCGATGTCTACGATGAGGTCGTTTCCCGTGTCGTCGAGCGTGCGAAGAGCATTCGAGTCGGTGACCCGCGGATCCAAACGACGGAGATGGGGCCCATAGCCAACGTGCCGCAGCTGGACAAGGTTTCGGAGTACGTGAAGATCGCCCACGGCGAGGGCGCCGAACTCCTCGTGGGGGGAACGACGTTGACGGTTCAAGGTGGCGAGTCCGGGAACTACTTCGCGCCTACGGTTTTTGGTGGTGTGACATCCGATATGCGGATCTTCCGGGAGGAAGTCTTTGGGCCGCTGCTCTGCGCAACTCCCTTCACAACCGACGAAGAAGCGATCTCTCTGGCGAACTCGACCGAATACGGTCTCGCAGCGGGGATCTGGACTTCGGATGTGTCAAGGGCGCATGCAGTAGCGAAGCATCTTCATGCTGGGACGGTGTGGGTGAACACGTACCGCGCGATCGCGCACAACATGCCGTTCGGTGGCCGTCGAACTAGTGGCCTGGGCAGGGAGAACGGGCTCGATGCCGTTACGGACTTCCTCGAGACGAAATCAGTCTGGGTCGAGACGGCCCAGGTGACCGCCGACCCGTTCAGTATCAAGATCTGACGCAGACATGGCCCCTTCCGTGGAATTGATTGACACGAAACTGAAGCGCCCGCTGGACGGATTGACAGTCGTTGCGCTCGAGCACGCCGTCGCTGCGCCATTCGCGACCAGGCAACTGGCCGATCTGGGAGCCCGCGTAATCAAGGTGGAGAAGCCTGTCGGAGGCGACTTCGCGCGCAACTATGACGAGGCGGTGGCCGGTCTCTCGAGCTATCACGTATGGGTCAATCGCGGTAAGGAGTCCATTGCCCTCGACCTCAAGTCGCCGCAGGGCCGAGAGATTCTCGAACGACTGCTCGCTGCTGCCGACGTCGTGGTCCAGAATCTTGGGCCCGGTGCGGCGGAACGGCTCGATGTGAGTCCCTCTCAGCTCCTTGCGCGCTATCCGACGATGGTGGCGTGCAGGATCTCTGGGTGGGGGAGTGACGGCCCGTGGGCGGGACGCAAAGCCTATGACCTGCTCGTGCAGGCCGAGGCCGGCGTCGTCGCACTGACCGGTAGTGACCGCGATGTCGCGAAGGCCGGAATCCCGGTGGCCGACATCGCCGCAGGGATGTACGCATTCAGCGCAGTGCTGGCCGCTCTCTACCAGCGACGGACCTCCGGTGTCGGCGACTGCATAGAACTGTCGCTGTTCGAAGCGCTGGTGGAATGGCTGGGTCAGCCGATGCAGTACGCGGAGGGCTATGGTGAGCCTCCTCGTCGCACCGGCACAGCACACGCCACGATCTCGCCCTATCGCGAATACATCTGCGCCGATGGGCAACCGGTGGTAATGGCGGTGCAGAATGCAGGCGAGTGGCGCTCGTTCTGTGTCGGCTTTCTAGAGCAGCCTGATCTAGAAACCGATGAGCGGTTCGCGACGAACACACTGCGGGTCGCTCATCGTGATCAGGTGGACGCTATCGTGTCCCGACGTTTTAGCGAGCTCGGCAGTGAAGAAGCCATCGCCCTGCTGGATCACTGCAGAATCGCGAACGCCCAGGTGAATTCATTGACCGATGTGCTCGATCATCCGGTGCTGGCGGCACGGGACCGGTGGAGATCGGTGCGCACAGAGTCTGGGGAGGTGCGCGCGACTCTACCGCCGATCCAGATCGGGGCGTTGGAATCGGCAATGGGCGCTGTCCCGGCATTGGGAGAGCACACTGAATCACTTCTGACGAAGTTGGGCGTTAGTGACGGCGAGATTCGCACACTGCTCGACACCGGGGTGGTCAGTTCCGCAAGACGAGAATTCTGGACTGCGGGATGAACGAGATCGGCGCTGCGAACGCGGATACCGAGCGTCGTGCAACGTTGTTGTGCGCATCGTGGCTGTTTGTCCCTGCATCTCGCTCTGATCGGTTCTCCAAAGCCTTGGGCAGTGGGGCGGATGCGGTGGTGTTCGACCTGGAGGACGCGGTGGCTCCATCCGAGAAGGACGCATCTCGGGAGATTCTGCGCATGTGGGACGGGTACGACCATCGGTCGTTTGTCAGGATGAACTCCTTCGAATCGATCTGGTGGGAGCAAGATCTCGAACTCATGCGAGATATCGATGCTGTCCCGGTGATCCCGAAGGCCGAGGACCCGGGGTGGGTTGCAGAGGTAGTTCGACAGTCCCGCGCCTCACGGGCGGTTGTCTTGGTGGAGTCTGCGACAGGGTTGTCGAAGCTGGAAGACCTCACTGCGATCGACGGCGTCGAGCGGGTGATGTTCGGATCTGTCGACTACGCAACCGATATCGGTACGGATCCCGCTAATCGTGAAGCTCTGGCTTATGCCAGGGGGCGGCTCGTCACCGGTAGCCGTGCCGCGGGTCTACCGCCACCGATAGACGGTCCGACGCTGGATCTTTCGCACGCGACAGGGTTGATCGATGACTCCCGCTCGGCGAAAGGACTGGGCTTCGCCGGCAAGGTCTGTGTGCACCCCTTCCAAGTTCGACACGTCAACCGTGCGTTCTCTGTGTCGGGAGCCGAGATCGACTGGGCACGAACGATCATGGGCAGTGCTCCTGATGAAGGCGTCTCCGTCGTGGCGGGGGCTATGGTGGATGCCCCGGTGCTCGCGCGCGCGAGATCGATTCTGCGGCAAGCCGAAGAGGAGATGATGCGCAAGGTGGAAGGGATGAATGATGATCGTTCCTCCTGAAGGTGCCAGGCGATTGCGGCTTGAGGTCCGTAACGCCGCGAGTCCGATCGAGAAGAAGCCGGAGTGGATCAAGATACGGGCGACAGTCGGGCCCGAATTCAACGCACTCAGGGACCTGGTGCGCACCGAAGGTCTGCATACTGTTTGCCAGGAAGCTGGTTGTCCCAATGTCTTTGAATGCTGGGAGGAGCGTGAAGCCACGTTTCTCATCGGCGGTGGGCAGTGCACGAGGAGATGCGACTTCTGCCAGATCGACACCGGGAGACCCGATCCGATCGATCGCGACGAACCCCGCCGTGTTGCCGAGAGCGTCCGGAAGATGGGTCTCCGCTACGCCACTGTCACGGGCGTGGCGCGTGATGACCAGGCCGATGGCGGCGCGTGGCTGTACGCCGAGACTGTGCGCAAGATCCACGAGCTAAACCCGGGCACGGGCGTCGAGAACCTCATCCCCGACTTCAGCGGCTATGCAGGACTGCTGCGTGAGGTGTTCGATTCGCGACCGGAAGTCCTGGCTCATAATGTCGAAACAGTGTCGCGCCTCTTTAGGCGCATCCGACCCGCGTTTCGCTACGAGCGCTCGCTCGATGTGATCGCGCAGGCTCACGACTACGGCCTGGTTACCAAGTCCAATCTGATTCTCGGCCTGGGTGAGTCGCGCGACGAGGTCTTGCAGACGCTGGCAGACCTGCGTGAGAAGGGCTGTGATCTTGTCACGATCACGCAGTATCTGCGCCCGTCAGTGCGCCATTATCCGGTGCAACGTTGGGTCAAGCCGGAGGAGTTCATCGAGCTGAAGGCGCAGGCCGAGAGGATTGGCTTCTCGGGTGTCATGTCGGGGCCGTTGGTTCGCTCGTCATACCGCGCAGGAAGGCTGTACCGGGAGCACATCAACGCCGTGTCCGGCGCTGGTTCACAGTAATCGGCTGCGGCGCTGAGGATTTGGTCTCGCAGCGTCTGTAGGACGGCCGGACGTTCAGCTGTAGGGACGACGACTGGTGGCGTCCTTGCCCGTTGCCGCCCACGCCGCCTCGATCATCGGGAAGATCTCGTCGACCGCCGCCTCCGGGTCGGCCGCGTCGCGGGCAAGTGAATGAGCGTCGACAACAAAACGCGCGATCGTGCGGCAGGTTGTGTCCGACGGCGACGTGTCGAGATCCGCGGCGATGGCGGATGCGAGCACCTCAGCATGGCGCAATCTCATGGCCACCTCATACGCGCGCAGGGCGGGTGACTCATCGATCATGCGCCAGATTGGTGCGGCGCTCTCCGTGGTGCAATGTCGCACGAGGGCCAGGATCTCGCGGCGCAACGCGTCGATGAGTGATTCGTTCGGCGCCCGATCAGTGACAGTCTGCGCGAGGCGTTGTTCGAAATCCTGATCCTGTTCGAACACCAGCGCTTCTTTCGAGGAGAAGTGGGAGAAGAGCGTCGTCACGGCCACGTCGGCCTCGGTAGCCACTTCTCGGATGCCGACGGCGTCGTAACCGCGTTCGGCGAAAAGGCGAAGCGCGGCGTCGGCGATCTTCGCGCGGGTGGCCGCCTTCTTCCGCTCGCGGCGTCCCGGCGGCACGGTCATTGGTCGACACTATCAACTCTTTAACCATATCCGTTACGAAACACTATCTGTTAGTGTTAAGTTATTGATATGAGGATGGTGAGCTTCGCCGAGTACGGCAGTCCGGATGTGTTGCAACTGATCGATTCCGAAGAGCCGCATGCGGGATCAGGCGAAGTGCGCATCGCCGTACACGCGGCGGGTGTCAATCCCGTCGACTGGAGGCTCCGTGAAGGGCAATTCCAGAAGACACGGCCGATAGAGTTGCCCGCAGGAGTCGGCCTGGACGCTGCCGGAATCGTGGACGAGATCGGCGACGGGGTTGAGGACGTCGCGATCGGTGACCGAGTCTTCGGCGAGGGTGCGTGCACCTATGCCGAGTTCGCGGTTCTGACGGCGTGGGCACGGATGCCTGACGGGCTGTCGTTTGAGGAAGCAGCTGGGTACCCCTCCGTGGTCGAGACCGCGCTGCGCATTCTTGGTCAGGTGGGCGTACAGGCGGGGCAGACACTGCTCGTCAGCGGTGCGTCTGGAGGTGTCGGTTCTGCGGTGCTGCAGATCGCCCGTGACAGGGGCGTCGCTGTGATCGGGACGGCCGGGGCTGGCAATCAGGCGTATCTGCGGTCACTTGGTGCCGCCGCCATCACGTACGGCGAGGGGTGGTTTGAAAGAGCCAAGGAACTCGGCCCTGTCGATGCGGCTCTCGACGTCGCCGGCTCAGGTGTGATCCATGAACTCGTCGAGCTGACCGGAAATCCGCAGAAGGTGATCTCCATTGCCGATCTGGATGCTCCCGAGTTCGGTGCTCAGTTCTCCGGGGTGGCCGGAAGCGTGCCAGAGGCGCTTGCCGAGGCCGCCCGGCTCATCTCAGCCGGGAAGCTGCACATACCGGTCGAAAAGTCGTACACCCTGGCCGAGGCCGCTTCTGCGCACCGCGACAGCCGCGCCGGTCACACGCGCGGCCGTCGAGTCATGCTCATCCACTAGAGCGTGTCTCCTATATGGCGTGTCCAGGTGATGCACGCGCTGAGGACGACAGCGCGTTTGCCGTAGCCGGTGGCCAGGGCGAGCCATTCTTTGAGTAGCGTGAACGATCGTTCGACGAGATTGCGCTGCTTGTAGAGGATCTCGTCGAATACTGTGGTAAGCCATCACGGCTTCCGCGACACACCCGTGCAGCACTCGGCCAACTACCGGGACTGCCTCCGGTTTGGTTGACTCCTGACCTGTGAGGATTCGTCCTTGCTGGAAGGATCGCTCCGTGCCGAATTCGTTCCTGCTGAGTTCCGTGCTGATGTCATCGCCGTGGCCCTTAAGGGTGAGGCGCCGTTGCGCCAGATCGCGAAGGACTTTGGGATCTCGGAGGCCTGCCTGCATCGCTGCTCAAGATCGCTGACCGCCAAGACGGCGTCGACCGGCCCCGGTCGCCAGCGGTGTCCGATGACGTATCGGCGCAGCTGCGCGAGGCGCACAAGGGGATCAAGCTCCTCGAGCAGGAGGCTGAGGTGATGCGTCGTGCGGTCGGCTACCTGTCCCGGGATGCCAACCCAAAATGATGTACCCGCTGGTCCTTGACCTTGCCGATGACGGTGTGCCCGTCACGGTGACCTGCCGGGTTCTTGGCTTCTCCGCTCAGGTGTTCTACAGATGGCGTAAAGCGCCTGTGTCGCAGCGAGATTGGGACGATGCTCACCTGATCAACGCCGCGCGTGACATCCACGGCGATGGCCCCCGCTTTCGGATACCGGTTCATTGCCGAGGAGTTGCCTGGGTGCGGGATCACTGCCAGGCGAGAATTGCGTCGCGCGGCTGTGTTCGCAGGAGCGCATCGGTCAGTCTTCGCCAAGAAGCGGTCACCGTGGTCGACCCCACGAGTCCCGACGTCGCCGCGGCGCTCACATCGATCGGGATGGCGATCACGCCGGTATTCCGGCAGGGTTTGCCGAAGATATTCACCGCGTCGTACCTGGCCGTCATTCCCCTAATCTCCGCGGTCAGTATCCGAGCCCGTGATATAGCATGCCCGCACTGTTATAGGCGACGTGCACCAGCACAGCAGGCCAGATCGAACCCGAGCGCCACAGCAGGACACCAGTGGCCAAGCCGATCATGAGGGCCAAAGGCATCACGCTGTTGATCCCATGTGCCGCAGCGAAAACTGCCGCGCTGAAGACCACGCTGATGCAGTTCCCCCAGCGGAACAGGAACGTGGCAAGCACGCCACGAAACAATGCTTCTTCACCGAGCGGCGTCAAGATTCCGCCCAGCCCCACTGTCACGATAAGAGGCACTACTCCCGACCGAGCAGCATCACGGTAGGGCTGCTGAACACCCTCCGACCCCGGAAACAGCGGATCAAAAATCGCCGAAACGGGCCAACTCAGCCCGAAGCACGCCAGGCCGATTGCGACGCCGGTCAGTAGCCACACGAGACTCGTATGCCGCAACCCGAACGGACGGACATCACGGATCCGAACGAGGACTGCAGCAGCAAACCCTCCCAACGGCGCAAGCCCTGAGATCAGGAAGTTCACATGTCCGAGGGCAATGGGGAGATCTTCCGGCAAGAAGTATGCGGTTACGCCGCCCACTAGATACAGAAAGCCAGCGGTGACCGCAGCTACACCAAGTTCCAGCCAGCCGGGCCGAGCGGATCCGCTCGCCACGCCAGTGTCCTGTACAACACCCATGCGCAGTAGTATCAGCTGTGCCCCAAGGGCACACTCAAGCTTCGTTGCGCGGCGGCGCTACCTCAGCAACATCTCATTCTCCAGTTCTCCGCTTGGGTAAGTCCCCTGGGGTGGTGGGGTTTCGGGCCTGAAGTTGACCAGGCCGGGCTGTGTCCGGTGTGGCGTTGAGGGTTTTGGGGTGGGCTCGCGATGTTGAGGCGGTCCCGCCACGGCGCGAGGTAGGCGATACGGGTGCCGTCGGGTGAGATCGATGCCTGCGCCCGGGCGGGCGGCGCGAACAGATCGTCGACGGAGAGCAACTCGGGTGTTGGCAATGCCTCCATCGCACACTCGGACGCAACGGCACAGTCAAGTGCGCGTACTGGGCAAGATGGGACCATGGCGTGGAGCACCAGGGAGATCGCCGAACTCGCCGGCACGAGCTTGCGGGCCGTCCGGCACTACCACCAGGTGGGCCTGCTCGACGAGCCCGATCGCCGGTCCAACGGCTACAAGCAGTACGGCGTCGCGCATTTGGTCCGGTTGGTGCGCATCAAACGCCTGGTCGATCTGGGATTCTCGCTGCCCCAGATCGCGGCGATGGGCGATACCGACGAACATCCGGAACAGGCGCTACGCGAACTGGACGCCGAACTCGCCGAGACCATCGTCCGGCTGCAGCGCGCCCGCGATGAACTACGCGAGCTGCTGGACACAGCGTCGCTCACCGACCTGCCGCCAGATTTCGTGTCGGCCGACGCCGCGGCGAACCTGACCGACGCCGACCGGTCCCTGGTGGTCGTGATGAGCCGGGTGCTCGGGCCGCGCGGCAAGCAGGTTTACGCCGACATCATTCGGGAAAGGACCGAGGATCCCGCAGCCGCCGAACTGGACAACCTGCCCGCCGATGCCGACGAGCCCACCCGCCGTGACCTCGCCGAACGGTTGGCGCCCTATATCAAGTCAGTCCTGGACGCCCATCCCGACCTGACCTCCTCACGCGCCGACGCACCACGGGGAAAAAGGTTTGCGGACAGGGCGATCGACCTGGCCATGTCCGATCTCTACAACCCGGCGCAGCTGGATGTGCTGAAGCGGTCCGGTGAGATCGTGCGCCGGTCAGCCGAGGGAGGGTAGCAGCAACGGCTGTAGTCGGTAACCGGGCGGCTCGCTGCCGTGCAGATGCCGCACAAAGTAATCCCAGGTGCGACGTAGCGAATAGTGCAGCCAACCAATCAGCGAGTGCTCGGCACCCGGAATCATGATCAGGTCGAAGTCCTTGTCCGCCTTGATGAGTGCATCGGCCAGCCGCATCGTCATGTACGGGTGCGCGTTGTCGTCGAGTTCGCCGTGGATGAGCAGCAACTTGCCGGCGAGGTTGGCGGCCAGCGTGGCGTTGGAGATCGCCGCTTTGCCCTCGGCGCTGACATCGCCGTGGTAGTGCTCGGCCCACATCGCTAGGTTGAGCGCGTTGTCATGATTACCCGAGACCGCGACGGCCACCGAGTAGAAATCCGGATAGCGCAGCACGGCACGCGCCGCGGCGAACGCTCCTGCGGACTGTCCGGTGATCCCGACTCGGGCGGTGTCCAGCCAGGGATACTGCTGTCCGAGTTCGCGGATTGCGGCGATATGGTCGTCCAGGGCGCCGGCGTTGCCGAGATCCCCATACGAGTGGTCATGAAATGCCTTGCTGCGCCCCGCGCTTCCACGACCGTCGATGGCCACCACCGCGAATCCGAGCGCTGCGAAGGCCTCCGGCTCGCCATAGTGCGGCGGGTTGAACATCGGTCCGGCGCGGTAAAGCTGCGGCCCCGGATAGATGTGTTCGATGATCGGGTACGTGCGGTCCGGGTCCAGATCGTGCGGTCGCCAGAGCAGACCGTAGATGGGGGTCTTACCGTCCGCTGCGGTCGCCCGGAACCGCTCCGGGGGTTGCCAGCCCAGAATCTTGAGGTCTTCGGTGTCAGGTGCCTCCACCTCCACCACCACCTGACCGTCCCCGTCGAGTACCACCGAGCGTGGCGGCTGACTCGGGTACGAGGCTCGGTCCACCAGGTAGCCACCCTGCGGTGGGCTGACCGCGTCATGGTCCAGTTGATCATCGGTGAGGCGGGTGAACCCGTTGCCGTCCAATCCGATTCGACAAAGCTGCCGCAGATACGGATCGGCCTCGATTAGCCCGTTGGCCGCGAAGTACACCTGTCGAGCCTTCTCGTCGACCCATAACAGACTGCTCACCAGCCAGGGCCCGACGGTGATTCGGCTGACCTGGGCACCGTCGGCCGAATAGAGGTACAGGTGGCCCCAACCGTCGCGCTGCGACCACCACACGATCTCGCCGGTGTCCAGCACCCGCACCATGTGCGGGTCGCCGAGCAGGACGGTGGGGTCGACCCGCGTCTCGCTCGTGTCGGTGATCAGCGTGCTGACCGCACCTGTCGACGGATCGAGACGACGCAGTTCCAGGGTGCGGGCATCACGTGCTTGGTATAGGAAGTACACGTCTTTGCCGCTCCACCAGGCGTAGACGAGTGCGACATTGTGCATGATCGGTGTCGGCTCGGTCTGCTGCCGGACGATCGTGCGTTGCTCGACGTCGAGCACGTTCCAGGTCATCGTCGCGACGGCATTCTCGCCGGGCATCGTGTAGCGGGTGCGGTGTTCTACCGGCCGACCGCCGTCGGCCGGACTTGATTCCACAAGCACCAGTTCGGGCACCTCGCGTTGATCGATGCGCGCAACCAGGATGCGGGTGGAATCGAGTGACCAGTGCAGGATCATCGGCGGCGGTAGGCCGAGCGCACGGGTCAGCGCCCGTGCGCCGGTGGTGCCGGGCAGGCCGCCGTAGTCGAAACACGCTTCGGCGTCCTCGGTAAGGGCATGCTCGGTGTCATCGGCCCGGTTGTGGACCCAGATGTTGCCGTCGCGGCAGAACGCAACCCACCGCTCATCGGGTGACGGAATCCCACCCGGAATGGTTGTAGCCGTCTGGGATTCAGTGCAGGCACCGTCCGCCCACTTCCAATTCCGGCCGAACGCGCTGAACAGCACCGTGTCGTCGGCGCGGATATCCACGGCCAGAATCGGTAGATCGGCACCGGTCACCGCCTGCCCGGCCGCCACCGACAGTGCGGCGGCCAGCGCGTCGTGGTCGAAGGCGGCGCGACGCGTCTTCGCATCGGGATCGACCGCGACGTAGCGGGTCCCGATCCGGTACCAGAATCGGGCACCGTCGGCGAACCACTGCGGTGTAAGCACCATGCCCGGCACTCGCCGGGCGCGGTGCGGGAAAAGCATCTGCTCGGCGCGCGCGTAATCGGAATCGGTCAGCAATGTCGTCACACTGGCCATGCAACACCCGGACGTAGCGGCACAGTCAACAGCGACTTGACCGTGCCGCAGCGGCACAGCGTCTGGTGGACGAATGCCGTTGATTGCCGTCGCCTACCTGAGTTCGCATTTTCTGAGCTTCCTCGGCAACGGGATCCTGGCGGTGGCGTTGCCGTTGATCGTGCTGCAGGCCACCGGGAGCCCGCTCAGTGTCGGCGCGGTTTCGACTGCGACCGCAGTGCCTGCGCTGTTGGTCGGACTGTGCGCCGGGATACTGATCGACCGGGTGAACCGGCGTACCTGTTCGATCATCTCGGATCTGGTGTCGGCTGGGGCGGTCGCAGCCATCCCACTGGTGGACCTGGCGACCGGATTGACCATCGGGTGGTTGGTGGCATTGGCGATCCTCGGGTCGTTTGGCGACGTCCCCGGTATGACCGCCCGGCAGGTGATGGTGCCGGCGGTGGCCCGGCACGCCGGGGTGCCGTTGGAGCGACTGCTCGGCCTGCGTCAGTCGATGACCTCGGCAGCGCTGATGATCGGGCCGGCCGCGGCGGGCACGCTGCTGACGTTGTTCGAGGGCAGCACGGTGCTTTTCGTGACAGCGGCGACATCCGCGGCAGCAGCTCTGATCACCGCGACCCTGCCAGGCCGTCTCGGAGCCGTGGAAAGTGAGGCCGCCGATCACGATTCGCTGCTGGGTCGACTGGCCGCCGGCGCGACTGCCCTGCGGGGCAGCCGATTCCTGATCAGCACCGTCGCCCTCACCGTGGGGCTGGCGGTCGCGCTCGGCGGACTGCAGGGCCTGGTGCTACCGCTGTACTTCAGCGAGTTGTCCCGACCCGATCTACTGGGTTTCGTGCTGACCGCACTGGCAGTCGGCATGCTGGTCGGCACCACGGTGTTCGCCGCCGTGAGCGCGCGGATGTCGCGGCGGCGGTGGCTGATGTGCGCGCTGACTGGGACGACTGCGGGATTCCTGCTGCTCGCGACACTGGTCGGTCCGGGCTGGGTGTTCGCGGGCGCCGCGCTGTTCGGTATCGGCAACTCGGTGCTGGGGGCGGTGCTGGGTGTGCTGCAGGCTCAACGCATCCCGGACGGAATCCGGGGCCGCGTATTGAGCCTGCAGAACGCCTGTCTTCAGGTGGCCGTACCGGCCGGAGTCGGACTGGCGGGCCTGGTGGCCGAGTGGGGCTCGCCGGTCGCGGCCGGGCTCGCACTGTTCGCCATTTGGCTTTCGGTGGTGGTCCTGGCGGGGCGGTGTCGCGGCAGCCGGCTGGTGCCTAGCACCTGAGCGTTCCCGCAGGCCGTAGAGGCTAAGCAGCATCGCAGCAGTGCTCACCGTCATCGACGAGTTCCTGCGCAGCGACTCCATCGCTGCTCTACTTGCCGCGCACCTACGGGCCACCGGCCATGACCACCCTGGCTATGATGCCGCGCTGCTCATTGACCAAGGTCAGCTTCACCGCGCATGCGCTCATGCTGACGGGCAGTTCGAAGAACTGTCCATTGGTCAGATTGCCGAATGAGGGAGCCGCCCTGTGAACGACAGCACCGTGACGAGCGCCGGCGATACACGGTGGAGCGCAGCACGCGTGATCCGATGGAGCCTTGTCTTGGATTTCAGCGTAAGAACTGAACTGGGCACGGCGCGTGATGGATTCGACCGGCTGTCAACGGCAACCGAAAACTGATCAGCTGGCGGGCCAACCGCCAGCTCAACGCCTGCGCACCCAACCGGCTGTGGGTTGCCGACATCACCTATGTACGGACCTGACAGGGCGTCTGCTAAACCGCGTTCGTCACCGACGTCTGCACCAAAAAGATCGTCGGCTGGGCGATGGAAACCACGATGCGTACCGAGGATCTTCCACTGCAGGCATTTAATCATGCTGCGTGGCAGTCAGATTCGGATCTATCCGAGTTGGTTCATCAGTCCGCCCGCGGATCGCAGGGGCGGATTCAATCGGTCGTCGCAACACCGGCTTGTTCGAGTAATAGTAGGTGGTCGTTGAGGGCTTCGGCGGGGGTCTTCCATCCGAGGGTTTCACGGGGCCGGGTGGTGAGTGTTTGAGCGACTGCTTCGAGGTCATTGACGTTCCATCGTGACAGGCCTGTGCTTTTCAGAAAGCACTGCTGGAGAAGCCTATTCGCGTTCTCGTTGGTACCGCGCTGCCACGGCGAATGCGGGTCGGCGAAGAAGGCCGGGATTCCGGTCTCGACCGTGAACGCGGCGTGGGCACACGGTTCCTTGTCACGGTCCCAGGTCCCAGAGCGCCTCAACTGCTGCGGCAGAGTGCTCATCGTGGCCGCGAGAGCATGATCGCCCCGTAGCCGGCCAGCGCAGGGCCGTTCTTGACGCTGTGCCCGTGCCGGTAGCCCTGCTCGCGAGGCAGGTGAACCAGCATCGTGAAACGGGTCGTGCGTTCGACCAGCGTGCCGATCGCCGAGCGCGGCGGGGTCTTCACGGAGTGGCTCCTATCAGGCGTCCGGGCGGGGGGCCTCGGTGCCGGTCGGCGCGGCCGCTCCGGCGTCGCCCGCGACGTGCGGCGGTGCGGTGGGCACCGTCAGGGGCGCCATAGCGTTGCCGGTGGCCGTGATCAGGACTAGGGCGGCGGTCAGATAGGAGCGGGCGGACTTTTGCATCGGGGAGCCTTTCGAGGGTTAAGGGTGAAGAGGCCAAGCAATGTTGGGGTTTACGGTTATGGCAGGGAATATTCGGTATTTCAACATCTTTGCATTAATAGCTTTATGCAGTTAACTATCTCGGGTAAGTAGCTTTCTGCCGTTAAATTTCAACATCGAATAACGAAAAGGACGCCAGGTTCCCAGGGAGAACCCTCAACCCAGCTGAAATTCTCAAAGTTTCTGGCGGAATTAGTCCCACGCGGCGATCAGTATGAAGTAATTTGCGGGTTCGGGTTACCGATTACTGAGGGAGAGTTATGCAAACGTTTACACGGACCAGTATGACCAGCGGTGTGGCACTGATCGGAGCGAGTGTCATCGCGCTGTCACCGATAGTGGTGACACCGCAGCAGGTGCACCTGCCGACGATCCCGGTGTCGAGTATCGCGACGACGTTGACCGCGTCGGTCGATCCCATCAGCGAGTGGGTGCAGGTCCTCACGACAACGTTCAACAACATCTCGGCCCTCGGCCAGCAGGTGTGGGCCAACCCGGCTCCCATCCTGAACCAGATCATCATCAACCAGATCGGCTACGCGAACATCATCTCCACAGCGCTGGGCGCCGCCGGCAACAGCTTCGTCACGACCCTGACGGAACTTCCGCAGGCTCTCCGCCACGCAGCTCAAGAACTGGCCGCCGGCCAGATCAGCGGAGCCCTGACCACGGCATTTCAAGCCATGCTCAACTTGGTGGTAAACCCCGGCATGGCACTGATGCAGAGTCCGATATTCAGCATCCCCGGCCAGGTTATGCAGAACCTCACCAACGTCGTCAAAATGCTCCCCGAGGTTATTACCGGGATGGGCTTTTCTGTGCTCGGCACGGTTGGCGGCGTCCAGCGTGCCTTTGGCGATACCGCGCAAGCGGTGTACGACGGCGTGCGCGCCGGCGACCTCGGGGCGGTGGTGAACGCGATCGTCAACGCCCCCGCCGTGCTCACCAACGCCTTCCTCAACGGGTATGACCCGACGATGGGATCTTGGGGGATTCTGACCCCGATCACTATGGGATTGGGCTTCTTCCCCACGTTGGTCACCTTGCGCGACGCCATCGCACAGGCGCTGGGCGCACCGGTGCCAGCCGCGACGGCAGCCGCGTCCCCCCTCGCGGCGAAGGTGGCCGATACCGGACCGTCCGCCCTGCCGTCGGCCGCCCTGTCGGTTGCGACTGCCACGCTGGGCGCCGAGCAGGTAGCGATGCCCGATGCGACGAAGACCGCAGCGACGGAGACCACCCCGGCTGAAGCCGCCACGACGGAGCCTGCCGAGACGGAGCCCGTGGCGACGGAGCCTGCCGAGGCGGAGCCCGAGACGCCGGCCACGCCGTCCACGGGGACGACCACGGACGACGCCACGGACGAGACGGGCTCGGAGGCATCGACTGGGTCCGATTCCGGCGAGATCGTCCGTGACAGCGTGAAGGCCATCCCCGGCGAGACCGGCACCAAGAGCGGCAATCCCGGGGAAGGTCTGCGGAAGGCGATCGACTCCGCGGGGGAGAACCTGAGGTCCTCGTTGAACAAGATCGGCGACGGCCTCAAGAACGGTTTCGGCAAGCCAGCCGAGTCCAGCAAGAGTGACAGCGACAGCGCAAGCAGCGGTGCAGGCGCAAGCAGCAGCAGCGAGTAACCGCATCGATTGACCAATCGGCCCCTCCTTCAACGACGAGGAGGGGCCGATTGCTGCCGCCTCGACAGGTCCTCGACAGTTCGCGCAGTACCCCAGCGTGCACGTCCACGATGATTCTGCATTATGTCTTTGCGGTAATAACTTTATTTCATTAATTATCAATACCGAATAACGAATTACAATTAGCCGATATTGCTGCCGAAACGTGCCCAAAATGTGCACGGAATTTCAGTGAAGGCGCGTTATCTTTTCCTCGCACTACCGCGGCGCGGCACTCCCCGCCACGTCGTTACCTTCACCCCTTGGAGATAACTATGCGATCGAATACGTCCACGCTGCTTCGCGCCGGTGCCGTCACGCCGATGGCCCTTGCCGCAGCACTTTGTTTCGCCGGGACGGCACATGCGGCCGTCTCTGTAAATTGGAGTTGCCAGGCCACGGTTGGGACGTCGAGCATGACAACCTCGGTTACCGGCACCGCGCCGGGTTCGGTGACCGCGGGTTCTCCGGTGGCGATTACCATTGCACCGGGTTCATCGACGGTTCCGACGTCGGCGGCCGGTGTTACGGTCGTCAAGATCAGCAACATGAAGATGCTCATCCCGGTGCCGGCCAACTCGACATATGTCTCCTCCAGCGCATCCGGTGGAACTTTCCCCGGCACGACGGCCCTCGTGAGCGGTAATGTCGTGCTTACCGTTCCCGGCCCAATTCCCGGTGGCTCGTCGTACATTCCGCCTGCGGTCACCATCAACGTGACGGCCAACGCTCCCGGCTCAATTACCAGCAAATACGCCGGCACCAGCTACAGCAACCCCGGCATGACCTTCACCACTAGGGTGAAACCGCCGATTGTTCCTGAAGTCGACCTCGCAACCGCCTGCTACCCGAATCCGTCTCCGACGCTCACCACCACGACTGTCACCTAGCTCTGTAGGTCGGACAGCCAGCTGATCGGTTAGACGGTGTGGGGAGGCTGGAGCCTCCCCACACCGTCCAGGTTTAGCCTCGATCCACCGCTGAATCGGCCTGGTGAATTGGTGCCGCAACGAGAAAGTGCCTTCTGGACTGTGATGATGAGCGTTGCCGTGCCCTGGTTTAACGGGCCCGAGCATGCCTGGGGCTTCGACATGAACCTCCAGCAACTCTGCTCCGGACAGCAACCGACACCGCACGCCATCCCAGAAGGAATGGGTGGCTTCTGGGCCAAGCCGCTCTGGGGAAGAAGGATTAGGCGGTGTCTCGTTCCTAGAGAAGCGAGCCAACTCACCGAAGGCAGCGTGCTCGCCGCGTAGTGCGAGGTCGTGGTGTCTCACTACTTGTCACACACAACGTGTCTCACCTCCGCAGTGTCGGGGCGATGAGACTACCCAAGCTCGAACTCGACCCAGTTGCGCTGTTCGATCCGGTGAGTGGTTGCCGTTGGAGCAGCCGGCCACCCCGACGGTGAAGCCATTCTGAACCAACGCTGGTGGACATTGGCAGCTCTGGATGCCGCTCACGGTGATCGAGTCTTGCTCTCGCCGAGGGACTTTCCGCGAATGCAGCGATTCCTCCTAGATGGTGGTCCGTCTCCACGAAATGTGTGGCCTTTGAGATGAACTCGAGGTCGCAGCTGAGTTTGGCATCACGTGACAGGACGGCGTGCCATGCGACTCAGGGGCCGATCCGGTTGCGTGTGGGTGTCATGGTCGCCATTCGGCGAGTGGACACGAAAGGGGGTGGACATCGAGTGAGAACCTCGCCATTGGCGGAGTTCAGGGCAACGCTCAAGGACGCCCAGCCTTCGTCTGACCGGCCGGCTCGGGTTTGACGACGAGGGCGAGTTGTCGGCCATCCAGGCCAGCCGCACGGTTGGTTGCCGAATCCTTAAGCCGTCCAAGCAGAAGCAGCGGTTGATGGGTGACACCAGTTGATCAGTCCCACCCGGGTGAGTGATTCCGTCGATGGCTTGCACCACCCCGCATCGGTGCACCATCGACAGGGCCGTCACTCCCCGGAGGGATTTTCGGCTGACTCCTACGACTACGAACGTTTCCGCGCTGATGTACTCGAACTGTTCGAGCCCGATGGATCACGCCGTTACCGCACCAAGTCCTATGGATACGGCCGCAGACGCCATCGTTAACCCGCCGTATCAGGTAACTCCACTGGACACCGTCCTCATCGTCGAGGGCATCTGCTTGCATCGCGACGAGCTAGTGGATGAGTGGGATCTCACCGTCAACTCGGAGGCTAGAAACTGATTCACAGATCAGCGAGGCGGAGGAAGGGTGAATCGCGAGGTCTGCCGAGTGTCGAGGCCTCCGCAGAATCACCGCAATGGAACGGTCAAATGCGACATGCGGTAGAGGGTGCGTGGATCGATGCTTCAAATGTACCTGCACGCTGTACGCGCGACTTTCCATCGTCCGCAAACATGAAAGAGCGTAACGCCTGTAACGCAGGATGTTCGGAACTTCGCGGTGTGGCAGCTGGCCTGTCGTCGACAGTTTGTTCGTAGAAGTTTGGGTATGGATTTGACGCGCCCCGATCCTTCAGGCACGCGCCGCTGGGGTGACCGATTTTGACAGCGCATACTCCGCAACCCAGCCACTAATGTGATTTGGCTCACATTGTGTCTTCTTTCAAAAACTGATTGTGTGATCAGGACGGTGAAGCGACGTCCTCGATCGAGAGGAAGGTGGCACTGCACAACTCAGAATCAGATCAGCTCCGGACCCAAGGTGAGACGGACTGATGACGGCGGAGCGCCAGTCTCCGCAATCGTCGCTTTACGACCTGGAACGGCGCAGGCGTCGGATCCCCATCCGGGGTCGAGCCAAGATCGTGCTCATCCACGCCGCACGTACCTAGCCAGTATGAGTCGGTCCTTGCGTAATCGAACTTCGTACGGCGCGAATCAATTACCGGCCCGGGCACATAGATTCCCCTGACGTCCCCTGACGTTGAGTGATATCCGTTGCAGCGATAGAAGTTGGAAGGGAAGATGACAGTGAGCGTTAGCGGACTTGAACGCATCGCCAGCGGCCAGGACGAAGAGAAGACCTTCGAGGACCTCACGCAGCATGAAATCGTGGCACTTAGGACCCAGCACAACCTGGCCGACGCCCACACGCATCAGAAACAGTCGCGTTCGCAACGCGACATCGTTGAGTCGTTACCCACGTTGTGGTTCGAAGCCGAGCAGAAATCCCAACACCACTTCGAGCAGAAGTTCATCGAAGCATTCTTTGAGCTTCACGGCCAGAAGGATGTGCCGGCCATGAACCGGACGCTGCTGGCATATGCGGCGTCGGTCAGCATGGTGATCGTCGGCATGTACCTCAAGCGGCGGAACCTGACTGTGTCGTTGATCGAGCCTTGCTTCGACAACCTGGCGGATCTCTTGAAGGAACTCCAGGTGGGCCTGTCCCCACTTCCCGAAGATGTCCTCGCGAATCCCTCAACTATCTACGAGAAGCTTGTCGCCACAGTGCAAACGGACGCCGTGTGCATCGTCGACCCCAATAATCCCTCGGGGTTCACAATGCTGGCCAACGGCGAGGAGTCCTTCGCCGAGCTCATTCGGTACTGCGTCGATTACCAGAAGACGCTGATCATGGACTTCTGCTTCGCGTCCTTCGCGCTCTGTGATCCAAAGATCGGCAGGATCCCCATCTATGGACTGCTCGAGTCATCCGGTGTGTCGTACATCGCCATCGAAGATAGTGGCAAGACATGGCCAGTTCAAGATGCCAAGTGCGCTTTGGTGACGACGAGCAGGGACCTCTTCGACGACGTCTACAACACGCAGACGACAGTGATACTCAATGTTTCGCCCTTCACGCTGAACGTCCTTGAGAGGTATGTGCGCGATTCCATCTCCGATGGCTTTGCGTCCGTTCGGGAAACGATCACAACGAACCGGCAGGCTGCGATTGAGGCACTCTCGGGGACAATCCTCGAGCACGTACCACCGGTGGTGGAGACGAGCGTGGCTTGGTTCGCGATCCAGGACCCTGACTTGAACGCGACGCGGCTGCAACAGATGCTGGTCGAACACGACGTCTATGTCCTCCCCGGAACGTATTTCTTCTGGAATTCACCGGAACTGGGCGACCGGCATGTGAGAGTGGCGCTGGCGCGGGAACCCGAGATGTTTCGCGAGGCTGTCGCCGCACTCGCCGATGCGCTGAACAAGATTGCCCGTGACCGCTGACACGGCCAGTGTCGTCGTGCCGCTCGTCACGCCCGTCAATTCAGCGGGTGAGGTGTCGACGGCATGTCTGAGTGCGCTGATCGGCACTCTGGCCGGCAGGGTTGACGGCTACATCACCGGCTTGAGCACCGGTGAAGGCTGGAAGCTCACGGAATCGCAGTGGGTGGCGCTAACCGAGTCAGCTGTCGCGCATGCGGGCAGAGTTCCCGTGTACGCCGGAATCTTGAGACCGACAACAGATGAAGTGTGCCGCCTTGCGCGCCTAGCGCCGGGTCTCGGTGTCAAAGGGGTTGTCGTCACCCAGCCATTCGGAATTCATGTCGACGCCCACGACGCCATCCGGCACTTCGCCAGCATCTACGAGGACTGCGGGCTCCCGATCATTCTCTACCACGAAGATGCTCTCGCAAAGACCTTGCTGGACAGTGATGTACTCGCGGAGGTCATTCAGCGAGCCGATATAGCCGCTATCAAGGACTCCAGCGGAAGTGGCGGTGCGTACCCCTGGAGACGATTGCCGCCCATTCGGCGACTGCAGGGTAATGAAACTCTGCTCCACACTGACCCAGCAGATGGGGCAATCGTTGGCTTGGCGAACCTCGAACCCGCACTGATTAGGCAGACTCTCACGTCTAAACCGCGAGCGGCAGAAGGCATTGCAGCCGCAGTTGCGCGATATCAACTGCTAGCTCCGAATTGGTATCAGCATCTCAAGGAAGAACTGCACCGGCGACGAGTCATCACTTCGGCTGACTCGCTGGCTACCTCCCCCTCGCCGGATCCGCGCGTTTCCAACATCTAGAGCCAGGAGAACTTTCATGCAGCAGATGAGCCAGTCAGCCGCCGTTCGAATTGATCGAGAGCGAATTGCGGATCTCACCGCCCGCGAAGAACGCGCGTTTCGGGAAGCCACGCCGAAGTCTGCGGCGATGCTCGACCGTGCGAAGCGCTCGCTATCTGGTGGGGTGACTTCCTCCTACCAGTTTCACGACCCTTGGCCGGTGTACCTCAGCACAGGGTATGGCGCCCGCGTCTGGGACGTTGACGGCAACGCAATGTGGGACTTCCACAATGGATACGGGTCCATGGTTCAAGGACATGGCCATCCCGTGATCGCCGCGGCCATCACGGAGCGATCGAGGATCGGAACCCATTTTTGCGCGACCACCGAGGACGCCGTGATCGTCGCTGAGGAGCTGCAGCGGCGATGGGGCCTACCTCAGTGGCGATTCACCAACTCGGGGACCGAATCGACCATGGACGCCATCCGGATCGCCCGCGCCTACACCGGCCGAGACACGATATTGAAGATATTTGGCTCGTACCATGGCCACCACGACGCAGTGATGGTGTCGATCGCGGTTGGCTATGACCAGCCGATCGGTGCGCCCGACAACCTGGCGTCCCTGCCCTACGGGGCGGGTATTCCGGCTTCGACGGTGGAACTGACGGTCGCGGTGCCCTTCAACGACGCTGCGGCACTCGAAGCGCGGATCGTGAAACTCGAAGGGGAAGGGCGAAAGCCGGCGTGCCTGATCATGGAGGCAGCGCTGATGAATATGCGGATCATCCTGCCTGAGGACGGCTACCTCCAGCAGGTACGTGATATCACCCGCCGCCATGACATCGTCTTGATATTCGACGAAGTGAAGACAGGGCTGTGTCTGGCAGCCGGCGGAGCCACCGAGGTATTTGGTGTGATGCCCGATATGGTGACCCTGGCCAAGGCCCTAGGCGGCGGACTACCCAGTGGCGCCATCGGTGGAACCGCGGACATCATGTCCGTTGTCGAGGACGGCCGCGTCTACCAAGTCGGCACCTTCAACGGGAATCCGTTGGTCGCCGCCGCTGCGCGAGCGAGCCTGACACAAGTACTTACGCCCGAGGCCTACGAACGCATGTCCCTACTGAATCAGTCGCTCGTCGACGGCTGCAACAAGGTGCTGCAACGCTATTCGATCGGGGGATACGCCACGGGCCTGGGCGCGAAAGGGTGCGTCGTCTTCTCTGACTCGAAGATCACGGACTACGCCAGCTTTCACGCCAATGAAGATCACGAACTCAGCGACCTCGCCTGGCTATTCAACTTCAACCGAGGCATCTTCACGACACCGGACAGGGATCAGGAATGGACTCTGTCGGTCGTTCATCCACCAGAGGCCATAGAACGCTACATATCGAACCTGGACTCGATGGCGGCCGAACTCGTCAAATGATGAGGACCACGCTGCCAGCGTCACTCACTCATTGCGCAGGGTCCATATGACCGTAGTCTTGTTCGCCGCTCTAAGTTCAATCGCCTTTGGCGGTTCGGACTTCTGCGGGGGGCTTGCCAGCCGACGATTCGCAACACTCAAGGTGCTGGTGGTGGCGGCGCCCGCCACCTTGATCATCGATCTCGCGGCATGGCATGCCTTCGGTGGCACATGGTCGGTCAGTGCCGCCGCATGGGGAGGGATCTCAGGTGCGGCCTATGCCGTGGGTTTCGGTCTGCTCTACTGGTGCCTGGCAAACGGGCCGATCATCGTGCTGTCTCCCGTCAGTGCGACTGTTTCTGCACTCATTCCAGTGGCGGCGGGATTGTCCTTCGGCGAGACACTGACCAGCGTGGGACTCGCTGGCACCGTGATCGCGATCGTGGCGGTATTCCTATTGGGGTTATCTGGCGACGAATCGCGAGAGGTATCCACTCGCCCCACAATGCTGACCCTTGGAGCGGCGATCGGAGCCGGAGCGGCAGTTGCATTGCAGCTCATATGTCTCGATCGGGCACCGCATGAGAGCGGCATGGCGCCGATAGTCGCTGGCAGTGCCGTCGCGACCCTGCTGGTGTGGACTGCCGTTCCCTTGGTCCGCGCCCGCATCGGCAGCGACGGACGACTGCGCGACTGGAGCGCAGCCATCGCGGCTGGAGTCCTGGACTCACTCGCCACGATCGCGTTCTTACTCGCTGTCCGCGCAGGCGACCTCGCTGTCGTGGCTGTGATCACGGCGCTCTACCCGGCGGGCACCATCGTGCTCGCTCGCCTCGTGCTGCGAGAGACGGTCTCGCGAGTCCAGTTCGGTGGGCTGTTGACTGCGGGGCTCGCCGTGACGCTACTGGCGCTCAGTTCTTAAACCACAGGTGCGACCTTCCAACCATCAAATGAAGAACAGATTCTGGGGGTGGACATGTCTGATCTCCTGCACGGACGTCTCGACACAAAATCGGAAGCCCGCGAGCGCTATACGGAAGTGCAACGAAGACCGCTCTCTGCCCACGAAGCCCGAGTCTTCATGGCCGAGATTCGTAGCTCCTCGTGCATCACGGGATACAGCTATCGCGAATGGACGGGCCGTCGGGATGTGTTCGTCACGGTGGACCGAGCCAGCCAGCGCGCAGTTGCCGCCATGTTGATCCACCGACTGCCCGGCGGCGTGAGCGAACTTGCCGTCGTGTTTGTCCTCGAGGAGTTCCGCGGTTTCGGCCTCGCCAAGCAATTGATCCGCTTCGGTCTCCGAACAATGCGCGGCGATGGTCGCACGAAGATCATCTTCTACTCCGATGATCAGATGCACCTGATCGTCACCGCAGCTGGGTTCACGACCTACCCAAGCTTGGCTGATTACTGTGCCTATCAGTGGTCCCGGCGCCTTTATTACACGGCCATGTACAAACCGCTCTGGCTGCTGAACACATACAGAATCCGCGAGATGGCCCGTAAACGCCGAGAGCTGGGCAGCGGCTTCGACTTCAGGATTGGCGTCATCGAACGAGGGGAACCGCAGTGAGCGACCACGAGAAGCTGAGTGATGGACAGTCGCTCTCGCATAGTAGCGAACGGCATTCGACGCCAATGACTGACGATCAGCGTGTCCCGAATCCGATGTGGGGTGGACGATTTGATGGCGGCGGAAGCGACCTGCTGACGAGAATCAACTCCACAGTTCATTTCGACTGGCGACTACTGCTTCAAGACATCCAAGGATCGATCGCCCATGCACGAATGCTTGGCCAGCAGAACATCATTGAACCGGTCGATGCCGACATCATAATTGGCGGACTGAAGGCGATCCGCGCCGAGGCCGAGGCAGGCACACTTCGACTCGATCCTGAACTCGAAGATGTACACATGAACGTCGAAGCAAGATTGAGTGAGCTGATCGGCCCCGTGGCCGGCAACCTTCACATCGGCCGTTCGCGAAACGACCAGGTGGTGCTGGACACACGGATGTGGACCTTGGAGGCGATCGGCCGTATCGACGTCGCCCTCGATAGTCTCATCGAGCAGCTCGCCATACGCGCTCTGGAGCATGCCGACGACGCGATGCCCGGATTCACTCATCTTCAAGTGGCGCAACCCGTTACCATAGGCCATCATCTGCTGGCTTATGCCCAGATGTTCCTACGGGACCGTCACCGATTTGTCTGCGTCCGCAATCGCACCGACGTCTCGCCGTTGGGGGCCGCAGCCCTGGCTGGGACCAGTCACTCGATCGATCCGTCTGCTGTTGCAGCCGACCTAGGGTTCTCTGGTCTCTTCGCGAACTCCATCGACGCCGTCTCCGACCGCGACTTCATCATCGACTACTTAGCAGCCGGTGCACAGCTCGCAGTTCACCTGTCGCGCCTGGGTGAGGAAATCGTGATCTGGGCATCGCGGCAGTTTGGCTTCGTAACCGTCTCCGAAGGGCTGTCAGCCGGCTCGTCGATCATGCCGCAAAAGTGCAATCCTGATGTCGCCGAGCTGATCCGCGGGAAGGCTGGCCGCGTTATCGGAAGCTTGATCGGATTGCTCACCGTGCTCAAAGGGCTTCCTCTCGCCTACAGTCGCGATCTCCAGGAGGACAAGGAAGCGCTCTTCGACGCGGCCGACACGCTGGAACTGTGCACGGAGGCCGCCATGCGTCTGACCGAGGGCATGCGCTTTGACGTCGTTCGGATGAGAGCCGAAGCTGCCGTGGGAAACTCGCTCGCCACCGACCTTGCGGACTGGCTGGTGACAGAACGATCGCTGACGTTTCGCTCGGCGCACCACACAGTGGGCCTCGTCGTCAAGACGTTGGCGCAACGCGGACTGGAACTGTCCGACGTCGACACCGACGAGCTGGCATCCATTGAGCCGCTGTTCGGTGGCGCCCCGGCCGAACTCCTCTCTGTTGAAAATGCCATCCGCCGCCGCAGTTCACCGGGAGGCACGTCGCCAGAGAACGTGCGGGTCGCGGCCGAACGCCTTCGTGAGGCCAGTGCGAGATACCGACAATGCCCAACGGCGTTATTCGACGAGTGTGAAGGAGGTCCAACCCGATGACGAACGGCCAATCTGCGACAGATCGCACCGATAGAGTGGCGCTAGCGTACTCCGGGGGTGTTGACACGACTGCCTGCATCCCGTATCTGAGACACGAAATGCGGTGCAGCTACATCGTCGCAGTGCTCGTCGATCTGGGGCAGCCCGAAGATCTCGACGGGCTAAGGCAGAAGGCACTCGATGCGGGTGCGGACCAGGCGCTTATCGTCGATTGCAAGGATTCCCTTGTGTCCGATTTTGCGCTGCGTGCAATTGCGGCGAACGCGGTTTACGACCGTCATTATCCTTTGTGCTCCGCCCTGGGGCGACCCTTGATTGCATCCGAGCTGGTGAAGATCGCCCACGACCACGGCTGCGGTGCCGTCGCGCATGGCTCAACGGGCAAGGGGAACGACCAAGTGCGGTTTGACCTTGCGATCCGGCTGCTCGACCCTCGGCTAACGGTGATCGCCCCGGCCCGAGTGTGGGAGTTCTCGCGTGCCGACACCATCAAATACTCGTTGAAGCACGGGATAGCGCCACATGTCACGACCGAGAGTCCGTGGGCGATAGACATGAACATTCTGGGTCGAAACGTGGAGGCAGGCTCAATAGAAGACCTCGAATGGGAGCCGACCGAAGAAGTGTGGCACCTAGTCACCAATCCTGAGAGCTGCCCCGACGTCGCCGAGTATGTCAGCGTGGCCTTCGATAGAGGACGGCCCACGATGGTCAACGGTGTACTGCAAAGCGGCTTCGAGTTGATCCGAACACTGAACGACATCGGCGGCCGCAACGGCGTCGGGCGCGTCGACATGATTGAGAACCGCGTCGTAGGTATCAAATCGCGCGAACTGTACGAGGTGCCGGGACTGCACCTGCTGCTATTGGCGCATCGTGAGATCGAAAACCTAGCGTTGCCGGCCGATGTGCTCGCCCAGAAAGCTGCACTTGAGCCGGCGTACGCCAGGATGATCTATGACGGGATGTGGTTCTCGCTCCTGCGTTCGGCACTCGACGGCTTCATAGACAGGACAGACTGTTACGTCACTGGTGAAGTCACAATCAAGTTGTTCAAGGGAAGCTCCTCCGTCGTGCGGCGGACCGCACCAAAGAGCCTGTATCGACCCAACCTCGTCACCTATGGCTCAGGGTCGCAGTTCGACCAGAGCAGCGCCGAAGGGTTCATCGACATCTTCGGTCTCTCTAACCGCGTCTGGAGCGAGGTTCACTCGTCACCTCTCAGCGCAATGGCCTAGGGCAAGTCGCTCGCCGAATGGTAGGCCTCCGTAGAGGTCCGTCACCGGAGACCGAGAAGCTCAAAGCCGGCTTTCTGCGCAAGCTCCCGTGCGCGACTCTCGGTGACTTCCGAGTCGTTAAGGGCTACTTGGGCTGTCATGCCGTCGAGCATTGCGGCCATTACCACCGCGAACTCACGCTCGTCGACGGAGGCATCGATGTCTCCGTTGATCTGGCCCTCGCGAACGACATGGGTGATGAGGTCTCGCCACGCACGTGCATGGAACGCGCGCGCCTCTGCTATCTCGACGTGGCGTTGAGCCTGGGCCAACAACTCGAAGTACAACCCCCACTGCATACGAGTATCGTCGTCGTCCGCTGCGCACGCCATCTCGATGAGTATGGTCAATCGGTCTTTGACAGATTTCGCGCGGCCAAGCCTCACCAGGGCCGCCTCGCGGAAGTCGGACTCCGAGCGCTTGAGTGTCTCCAGCAGGAGATTCTCCCGCGTTTCGAAGTGGTAGAACACCAGGGCGGTGCTGACGTTTGCCCGCTGGGCAACGTCGGCAATGCGGGTGTCGCTATATCCTCGCTCGATGAGCGTCAAGGCTGCAGCGTGGATGATCGCATTTCTGCGACTCTGATTCTTAGCCGTCATGACCGGCGGGTTGCGGTCATCGCTGACCTCTCCTTCCTCCGGGTTGGTTGACCGGTGAATCAGGTTGCAATTGTATCGTCTCCACGACCGGGCGCCGCGCGGCCTGAGTTTGCCCGCCATCGCATTGGCCACCGGCAGCGTCCCGGGCAGGTCAGCGGTTGCTCAGCCGATGGCACGATTGCGGCCAATGCTTGTCTCGGTCGTATTCAGCGATCGCGGGGCCTCACCGCTCGGTCGCGTCCCTGCAACCAAACCGCCGCTGTCAGATTCGAGTTGGTCTCACACCTCGTTAGCCGCAGCCAACCATCAGATTGGTTTTATGTGAACGGAATTGGAGGATTGATTCCTCACCGCGCGACCGTGGCGCACGGAGCGTCGCGCCAGCGGTTGATGGGCCGCGGCGGCTAAGTCGCATCTGCCTACTGTTCGTAGACGACGGCGCCGGACAGGACCGTGTAGATGACTTCGGCCTCGCCTACCGAACCAGTCTTCGGGTCGAAGACGTTACGGTCAATGATGGCGAAGTCAGCGCGCTTTCCCACCTCGATGGAACCGCCGCCACGGTCGTGGTTCACGTAGGCACTACCGGCAGTGAAAGCCCTCAACGCGGCAGGCAGTGTGAGGGCTTGGTCGGGACAAAATGGACGTGCACCGCGATCGGCTGGGTCGGTACGAGTGACCGCGACCTCGATCTGCTCCAGGGGATTGGCGGTTGTGACCGCCCAATCACTACCCATTGCTAGCGTGGCGCCCGCGCGTGCGAGGTCCCCGAAGGGATACATCGCCCGGAGGCGACTCTTTCCGATCTGGGGCGCAGTCATGTCAGTGATCGTCGCATCCGCTTTTGCCCAGAACGTCTGACAGTTGGCAACTACTCCGAGGGCGCGGAATCGGTGGATGTCATCTGGGTGGACCAGCTGAACGTGGGCGATGTGGTGACGGTTGTCGCCAGCGCCGTTACGGACCTGGGCAACCTCAACGGCGTCCAGCGAGGCCCGCACCGCACGATCGCCGATGGCGTGCATGTGGACCTGGAAGCCACTCGCGTCCAATGCGGTAACTGCAGCTTTGAGCATCCTCTCGTCCACGTGCATCATGCCGCTGTCAGGCTGAATGCCGCCGCAACCACGGCAGTATGGCTCAAGTAGCGCTCCCGTGTAGTTCTCCAGGATGCCATCGACCATGATCTTGACGGTGCCAGCCCCAAAGGAGGGCCGCGTGCATTGGTTACGTTCCTCGATAAAGCGGTCGATCTGTTCCAGTCCCTGGTCCCACTCCCACCACTGAGCGCCGACTACCCGGGTGGGTAAACGCCCCTGGTCGGCTAACGAGCGGTAGGCATCCGCAGTTGCGGGGGTGACCCACGCATCTTGCCACCCGGTGATTCCTAGGCTCCAAAGATGGTTCTGCGCTTCGAGTATGGCGTGTTCCCAGGTCTGCCGGGATGGTATTGGCACGTGAATCTTGTTGAAGTCGAACGCCGCTGCCTCTTGAAGCGTCCCGATCGCCTCTCCGGTGTCTGGGTCGCGTTCGATGCGCCCATTGGGCGGGTCCGGTGTGTCGTCATCGATTCCGGCCCGGCGAAGGGCCTCCGAGTTCACCCAGGCTGCGTGGACATCACGGCTGAACAGGAATACCGGCCTGTCTGGACACACCTTGTCTAAAAGTCGCTTTGAGGCAACGCCGCGCGGGAAGTGTTCGAGAGACCATCCTCCGCCGATGATCCACTCGATGTGTGGGTGGGCTCGTTCGAATGCGGCGATGCGGCTGAGATAGTCCTCGACCCCGCCGAGAGCTTCGAGATCGACGTGGAGACGGTTCAGCCCGGCGAAGGGTGCGTGTACATGTGCGTCCTGAAATCCCGGGACGACCAAACCGCAAGGGATGTCGATGACCTTGGTGTCGACCGTTGTCGCCGCAGCAACATTGCGGCTGCCCAATGCCACGATTTGTCCGTCCCTCACCGCGATTGCGTCGGACCAGCTTCCTGCAGCATCAGCTGTGTAAACCGATCCGTTGCGGATCACCAAGTCTGCAGTGGTGGTCATCTTGCCTCCGGTGGTCAAGTCAGGCTGTCGGTTCCGTAGCGAGGATGACTCTGCAACGCCACTTTGCGGCGCGACCCCAGCGGCCCGGCTGCGATGTTCGTCGACTTTCGTGGCGTCGTGATCAACAGTCGAGGCACGTTGGATTCCTGACTGCGTGATCAGGGACGATCCTGGCTCTTGAAGCCCTTCGAGTCAAGGGCTCGGGAATCTTGCGTTGGATCGTCAGGATCATCCATCGGCCGCTCGCTGGACCGCTGCTTGTTGCGATGCCTGCGCAAAAGCGACAAACAATAAGGTTATCTCTTGGCTTGTCGCGACGAAGATATAGAAGTACAAAGTCCACCTCTGCGGGCCGAGGAGTTGCGCTCGAAGTTTGAGTGGCAAAACTGATCGCGCAGTCAGTTGTTCGGTTATGCTGCGCTTCGGGGCAACGTGCTGGGGCGGCCTTCAAGCACCTATGGCCGAGGGTGGCGCACTCTGCGGTTGATCAGTCGAGTTTCGAGGGGGAAGCCGCGATGTCACCAATACCGCAGACGCCCGGAAGCGAACATGCGACGAGGATCGAATCTCACTCCGTCGATGTCGTACCACTGGCCGAGCGGCACGGGCGGCTCGCGAGCTTGGGGGCGGTGTGGTTCGTCTCTAACCTTAATCCTACGGCGATGGCGATCGGCATAGTGGTCCTTACTCTTGGGGGAACGCTGTTTTGGAGCCTCGCCGCCATGATCCTCGGCTCAGCTGTCGGCACCATCTTCATGGCCTTGCACTCGACTCAAGGCGCTCACCTTGGACTGCCTCAGATGATCCAATCGCGTGCACAGTTCGGGTATGTGGGGGCGGCGGTCACAGTGTTCTTGCTGGCATTCGTCAACTACCTCGCGTACAACACGATGGACGCGATGCTCGTCAGCGATGCAGTTAACACGCTTACGGGTCTTCCCGTGAGCCTGGGCTATGTGTTAGCGGTGGTGATAGCTGCCTCCATCGCCTTGTTCGGGTACGACATGATCCACAAGGTGAGCCGCCTGCTCGTCTTTCCCACGCTGTGCGTAATGGGGGTGATGACCGTTGGCGTACTCACCCTCGACGGTATATCCCCGGCGCTCCTTACCCCTGGCTCATTCGATGTCGCCGCGTTCATGACAGCGTTCGTAGTCACCGCGGGGTTCCAGCTTGGCTGGGCGCCGTACGTATCGGACTACTCGCGCTACCTGCCCGCTTCCACGTCACCACGGAAACTGTTCTGGTGGACCTACATTCCCAGCGCGAGTTCGGCGATCTGGGTGTTCGTCATCGGGGCCCTCGCCCAAATCGGAACTAACTCCAAGACACCCGTCGCGGCGTTCATTGGCGCCGGCGACGCCGTATACCCGGGCGCCGGAAGGGTCGTCGTCTGCGGACTCCTCGTCACGCTTCTCGTCGTGATGGCAATCAACCAGTACGGCGGTAGCCTGACGTTGTTGTCTATCGCAGATTCAATCAAACCCATCGAGTCCACGCGCATGAAGCGAGCGGCCGCCATCGTGATCATGGCAATGATGGTGTGGACGATCGCCCACACGGTCGGCGAAGCCCGATTCAACGAGTTCTACAGCAACGCACTGATATACCTCGCCTACGCGTTCACCCCTTGGACCGCCATCAACCTGACCGACTACTTCGTCGTTCGTCGAGGAAATTACGCGGTGAGCGACCTGATCGATCCGAGTGGGGGCATCTACGGCCGGTGGAACTGGCGGGGCAACGTCGTCTACGCGGCGACGTTGACGATCATGGTTCCCTTTATGGTCACGTCGCAGTTCGTCGGTGTATTGGCCCAACGGATCGACAACGTCGACCTCTCACTCCCGGTAGGCCTTGCGGCAGGCACGATGCTATACCTGGCGGTATCGAAGGTCCGCGACCGCGGTGCACAACCGGCGTCGGACGTACCGCGGCGCCAACGAGACTCGAAGTTCTGGCCCAGCCCATGCATTGGTGACTCGGCCATCCCCGCACTATCCACGCCCACTGACTACCAACACCACCTCGCCGTTGCGGTCGTGAACAGCTCGTCGAATGAGATTGAGAACACCCAACCCGGCCGCCAAGCCGTCGGCTCAGTGCAGGCAGTCGAGATGGGGTGCTGTTCGAGTCGCCAACTGAACCTAGCGCTGGGACTACAGGGTAGGGATCGGGGGTCGGATTGGGTTGCCCACCAGTCGGTCCCGTACGCCGATCCCGTTGCCGTCGACAGTTCGGGCGAAAGCGTCGACAATCGCCGCGGAGTCCACTCGGCCGTCGGTATGATCAGGGCCCGTCGCAATGGAGAGCCAACTCGGTCAGTCGGCATAGGCCGCCTGACCCCGTAACCACCAAACGGAGCCCAGGCGCGGGAGGTATTTCGTCCGATGGCAACCGAACTCGCTCGGATCGCCGTAGTCCTGAAGAGAACACTCGAATCTCTTCATGGATCCGTCGACGACTTGGCGCGCGAATTGGTGAGGGTGCTCGGCGTCAATCAGACAGATCGACGTGCCCTGGAACTCATACTCCTTGCGGGCGAGAAGGACACGACGCCGGGACTTCTAGCCGACCGGCTCGGCCTCACTGCCGCTGGCACCACAATCGTGCTCAACCGCCTGGAGAAGCTGGGCTACGTCAGCCGATCGCTACATCCGACCGATCGGCGCCGAGTAATCGTGTTGGCCACAGATCTCGCCGCTCGCCGCACCTCGGAACTCGTCTCCCCGCTGCTGGATCAGGGCGGCAAGATGTTGTCGAGCCATTACAACGCGGCGGAGATTGCCCTGATCGTCGAGTTCCTCACCCGCACAGACGAACTACAACAAGCTCATCTGAACCGGATGCGCGAATTGGATCCTTACCCTCATCAGGCGTCATCGTCGATCTCCAGAACCGCGCACGCACTGCATACGCCCTTGACGTTCGACTAGACCACTAGATGTGGCTATGACGTTTACCGTTTCGGAGCTACCGAGTTGCAGGACGAGGCCAACGCCACCACTGAGTTGACGGGTATTCATCACGCTCTTGAACGCCTACTTCGCCGCCGCCGCGAACTCGTCGAAGGCCGCCGCGTATGCCTCTTTCGTCCCGTAGAAGTCGAGGTGATCGGCTCCCACATTGGTCACCACGGCGATCTCGGGGGCGAACGCAACGAACGTCCGATCACTTTCGTCGGCTTCGGCGACGAAGACGTCTCCCGTCCCGAGATGGGCACTAGTCCGTGATCCGATCAGCTCGGCGCCGATGGCATAGCTTGGGTCCAAGCCAGTGTGTTGAAGAGCCACGGTGAGCATCGAGGTGGTGGATGTTTTCCCCGCCGAGCCCGCGATGCATATGGCGCGATGATTGGCCATCAACGCGGCAAGCGCCTCCGCTCGGACCATGACCGGTAGCTGGCGCTGCCGCGCCGCCACAAGTTCTGGGTTTTCCTGCCGAATGGCCGTGGAGATGACGACCGTAACCTCGACGTCGGGCAGATTGGCGGAATGGTGCCCTACGAACACCTGTGCACCAAGTTCGCGCAACAGATGGACGTTCGCCGACTCGATCGTGTCAGAGCCGGACACCGCAACACCGCTGCTCAGCAACAGGCGCGCGACGCCAGTCATCCCCGCACCACCGATACCGACCAGGTGCGCGCGTCCGCCACATACCCACGAAGTCATGTCCAGGAAGTTTCCCACGCGGCGTCGCCCACAAATCCGGTGGCCGTTCCGTTTGGTTCGAGGTGGACCGTTTCGCGTGGTGCGCGGTGACCGCGACGGAAACCTCGACCGCGTCCGTCTGGCGTGCTGGGTCCGGTCAGTGTGCCGCGTCGTAGGCCTGGAGGACTGCCGCCGACATCCGTCCGCGGGTAGAAACGGTGTGCCCGTTGTCTGCTGCCCACTGGCGAATCGCGCGAGTGCGCTCCGGGCCAGAGATGACTGCCTCGGCGCGCTTTCTCGGAGAGGTCTTGCGCCGTGTGGACGGTATCGGAGTGCGTGCTTTTCGCGGTGCGGGTTTGGCTGTTTTGCGGGCCGTCCGCGCGTCGCGGGATTGGGCTTTCTTGGCGGCGGTGATGTAGCGAGAAACGTCCTTATCGAACTGGGCGCCGTTCTTCTTGGTCAAGACGAGTGTGTAGTCCTGCCCTCGATATGAAAAGTCAACGGTGTCAACCGATTCTGCGTCAATCGATGTCCCTTCAAGGTCGTCGACGTACTCGATTGTCACTATCTTGCCCACGGAGGTCCTTTCTCAGTTCGCGCAATTGTCTTGTGAAGCCTAGCGCGCTGCGCGCCGGGCGAACGGTTCAGCTACGTCTTGCGTCTATCGGTTGTGATGTCTTTGGCGGTTCGAGCGGATCCGCAAATGGCGGGCTCGTCGGCGAAGACGCACGGTTGGCGATCAGACGCACACTGGCAGAACGTGGAATCGAACTCACGGTCGGTGACGGACGATGACTTCATCCTGGTGGGTGCATGCGGGTCACCTCCAACCTCAATTGCGGCAGTCGCAGTGCCAAAGGCTTCAAGGAGGCGGCGTTTGTGGTGCGGCGCAGCTGTGATCGGATCCGTTCGGCCGACGCAGTCAAGGCGCGGTATTGCGAATCACGGTGCTGGAAGCCCATTCTCCCACTGCACCGTGAACAGGTTCCCCGAGCGCATAGACAACAGCCGCCTGCGCGAGTGGACACGAAAGTGAGAGTTCGAGGCGTGGACACCGACAGAGAACGTCGTCATTAACGCAGTTCAGCGCTTCGCGTGTGGACATAAAACTTGAGAAGTCATACCAGGCGACGGCGTAGGTTCTCAAACCGGCGTCGTATTCTCATCGGCCGTGTCATGTCGATTTCATATGTGACATGAAAGTGAGACACCGCGTAGATCGACTAAGGAACTGTTCTCAGTGCGACTAGAGCTTGCGGTGGTGGACCACGGTTGGTTCTAAGCTCGTCCGCTCATCTCCCGCGACGAGTTGGCCGGACTTTGTGCTGACCCGGAAACCGTGGGTTCGTTGCGCGCCCATCCCTCAGTACTTGTTTACGACCGGCGATGACCTCAGGCGGGTGGCCGGCCGGATAGTTTGTCGGGGTGGCCGCGCGTGCGCTGTTGTTTCTGGACGTGGATGGCACCCTGCTGCCCAGCGATGGGGAGGTGCTCGATGCGACGCTTGTTGATTGGCAGGAATGGCAGAGCCACCGCAACCCGCGGCTGGCCCGTGTGGACCGCGCGCACGGTGGCCGTCTGTTGAGACTTGACTGCGATCTGGTCTGGGCTACGGCGTGGATGCACGACGCCAATGCGGTGATCGCCCCGCTGCTCGGGCTTGCGCCGTTACCAGTGGCTGATCTGCCCGAGGCGCCTCTGGAAGATCCCGTCGATGCCCTGCATTGGAAAACGGCGGCGCTGGTTGCGGCTGCCGGTGGGCGTCGCTTCGTCTGGCTCGACGACGAGATCTCCGACATCGATCGCGCGTGGGTCGGGGCACATCACGACGGGGCGGCGTTGCTTCATCGGGTCGATCCGACGTTGGGGCTGACTGAAGCTGACCTCACCGTGGTCGGTGACTGGCTGGGGTCCGCTGAATGAGGGATCTGCATATCCGGCGATTCCGCGGGGGCTCCTGGGTAATGCCGGCTTCAGAGTGCGCGGCAGGATGGTGTCGATGCGCACAGTGCACGTGGTTGTCCACCCCGAGGCCACTCATCACGTCACCGGTGTGGTGGGTGGGTGGCACGACTCGAGTCTCACCGACCGCGGTGTGCGGGATGCACTTGCGATCGCCGCCGCAGTATCGGCCGATGTTCCGGCGGGGGAGCAGGTCGTGGTGGCCACCTCCGATCTTCGGCGTGCGATCCAGACCGCGGACCCGGTCTGCGCCGAGCTGGGTGTGACCGCGATCGTCGATCCCCGACTGCGGGAGAAGTCTTACGGCACCGCTGATGGACGTCCACAGTCGTGGCTGAACGACCGGTTCGTGCCGCCCCCAGCCGATGGCGATCGGATGCGCCATGACGAAGGCATTCCCGGAGCGGAGTCAAAGGCCGCGTTTGCCGGTCGGATCTACGCAGCTGTTGATGATCTACTTGGCCACGATGCGTCACATTTGGTGGTGGTGACCCACGGTTTCGCGTTGACGTTCGTGGTGAGTGCCTTCATGCGGCTGCCGATCGATGTGCTCGGCTATGTGAATTTCCGCAGCCGTCCTGGGGGAATCACCGTGCTGCGCGACGACGAGCATTTTCACAACCGCCAGCTCGTCCAGTTGAGTGACCTCGCCCATCTGCAGCGCTGAGGCCGACCGAGATCCCCCCACCGGCCGGCCTCAGCTGGAAGTCCTCCACCGCCACAGTCAGTCGCGGCGAGGCGTTGTCATCAGTGATGGTGCGCACCGACGGGGCGCGAGCTTCGATGTTATTTTCTCATCCGCGATGTCATGCGGATGTCATAGATGACAGGGCAATGGGATTCGCGCCCGCTCGCTCCAACGCTTCGGGTGGGTGTGGGGTGCTTCCTCAACTTGGCGGGATCTCACGGCTAATGGCGGAGTTGCGATGGCGGATTCGCCCGATTGAAGAGACACGCGGTGGTGCGAACCTTCCTGATTCGGCGAAGGACGGCACGTGGCGGTGTTCAGGGGAGTTGTTGGGCGCCGGTGGGGTTGAGTCCGTCTAGTAAGAGGCTGAGGTAGCGGCGGCGGGTGTGGCGGTCGAGGTTGGTGCCTTGTAGTCCGCTGATCACCATGGCCAGGAGGTTGGGGATGTCGGTGGCGTGCAGGTCGGGTCGGAGGTTGCCGACGTGTTGGGCGCGGATGACTGCTGGGGCGATGGTGTCGAGGTTGCGGGTGAATAGTTCGGCGGTCACATCCGCCATGTTGCCCAGTGACAGCACCAGACCGCGTTGCCGGCCGAGCGCCGTGAGGAGGTTTTCGGCCATGTCCAACAGGACTTCTCGGGGCGCGTCACTGCGTTCGAACTCGCTGATGAGAGGAGCCACTTCGGTGGTGAAGAGGTCGTCGTAGACGGCCTTAGCGAGTGCCTCACGGGTGGGGAAGTGCCGGTAGACGGTGGCGATGCCGACACCAGCCTCGGCGGCGATGCGGTTGAGGGTGCCTGAGCCGTCATCGGCGGCGAACACGGTGCGGGCCGCGGTGAGGATTCGTGTGATGCTCGCGAAAGCGTCGGCTCGAAGTGTGCGCTTCGCCATAGAACCTCCCAATAAGTGGACCCCACCACCTTAATTGATATCTGCATATCACTTATTCAGACTAGCTGATAGATAACTATCAATTAGTTCGCGAGGCTGCTGGCCCGCAGATCCATGAGGGAGTGCTGGTGTCGTTTCTTCTGTATCGAGTGGGCGGTTGGTGTTACCGGCATCGGTGGGTCGTGCTGGCCGGGTGGCTGGTGCTGATCTGCGGTGTGGCCGCGGTTTTGGTGACCAGTCCACCCACCCTGAGTAACGAGATTCGGATCGACGGAACACCGGCGCAGGAGGTACTTGATGACCTCGCGGTGAAGGTGCCGGAGTCGGTGGGCGGCCAGGGCATCATCGCGCTGCAGTCCGACGGGGGCCGCATCGATGAAGGCGCCCGGTTGACGGCGCTGTTGTCGGCCGTCGATGGCGTGTACACCAGCCCGCATGTGCTGGATGCGCGGTCGGCGCTGGCAGGCGAGATCGCCAAGGGTCCGCAGAGTCATCTGTTGCAGGCCACCGCAGCAGTGTCGAATCACGGTGACACGCAACAGCAGCCAGGATCGAGTGCGCAGCCGTTGGTCGTGGATGGCCAACCGGTACCCGGAGTGAGCATCTCCGCCGACGGGCGGACCGCGCTACTGCAGTTCGCATTCGATCAGCAGACCTTCGAGCTACCGGAGGGAACCGTCGACCACGTCATCGCCGCCACCGAGAATGCGGTGGCTGGCCACGGTATCGCGGCGCTGCCCTCGGCAGCGATGTTCCAGATTCCCGACATTATCGGCGTCGCCGAGGTCATTGGGGTGGGCGTCGCTGCGGTGGTCCTGACGCTGACCCTCGGTTCGCTGGTGGCCGCCGGGCTGCCCCTGGCCAGCGCGCTGGCTGGAGTGGTCGTCGGTGTCGGCGGCACACTCGCATTGTCGAATCTGGTCGCGATGCATTCGCTGACAGTGGTCCTGGGACTGATGATCGGTCTGGCCGTCGGTATCGACTACGCCCTTTTCGTCGTGAACCGGCAGCGCCGCTTCATCCTCGATCATCAGCTCGACGCACACCACGCGGCCTCACGCGCGATCGGAACCACAGGCAGCGCAGTCGTTTTCGCCGGCGCGACGGTCATCATCGCGCTTTTGGCACTGACCGTCGTCGGCATCCCGTTGTTGACGACGATGGCACTAGCAGCCGCGGCCACCGTCGCGATCGCCGTCCTGGCCTCGCTGACGCTGCTGCCCGCACTGCTCGGATGCGTCGGGGAACGGACCTGCACACCGACGGCACGCCAGCGAGCAGCGGCGACATCGGCTGCCCGCGGATCGGCGCATCGGTTCGCCGACACCTGGTCGCGCATCATCGTCAAGCACCGACTGCTGGCCATCGCCGCATCCGTGGGTATAGCGGGCCTACTCGCAATCCCGGCACTGAACATGAATCTGGGCCTGCCCTCGGGTGCGAGCTATCACCCCGACACTGCCCAACGGCAGAGCTTCGACGTGGTGGCCGAGGCGTTCGGCCCCGGATTCAACGGCCCACTGGTCGTAGTGGCCACCCATCGCGACGACGCACCGCTGCCCCCTGCCGCGACCGCGGCGATCGCCAAGGATCTGCACCGTATCGACGGGGTTGCCGCGGTGACCGTCGCCGGGGCCGCCGCGGACGGAAGAACGGTGCTGTACTCCGTCATTCCCGAGACCGGGCCCACCTCGCCCGAGACCGCCGATATCGTCACCGCGCTGCGCGACGATGCCGCGACGATCGCCGCGCATACCAGCGCCGACATCGGTGTCACCGGCTTCACCGCACTCGGAATCGATGTGTCCGACAAACTTGCCGACGTGCTGCCGGTGTATCTGGCCGTCGTGGTGGGACTGTCCCTGGTGATCCTGCTGGTGGTGTTCCGCTCGATCCTGATACCGCTGAAAGCCACCCTGGGATTCCTGCTCAGCATCGGTGCGGCCTTCGGCGCGACCACTGCACTGTTTCAATGGGGCTGGCTGCAGCCGCTGTTCGGGATGCATGCCACTACCCCGGTGCTATGCCTGCTGCCAATCATCGCCACCGGCGTGCTCTACGGCCTGGCCATGGACTACGAGGTGTTCCTCGTCTCGTCGATGAAAGAAGCCCACACCCACGGTGAGCACGGACAGCGCGCCGTGATACGCGGATTCGGCATGGCCGGCAAAGTGGTCGCCGCGGCCGCGATCATCATGACCAGCGTGTTTGCCGGGTTCATCTTCAATCCCGAACCCATGATCGCTCAGGTCGGCTTCACTCTGGCCTTTGGCATCCTGGTTGACGCCTTCTTGGTCCGCATGACACTCGTGCCCGCCGTCATGGCGGCCCTGGGTGATAAGGCCTGGTGGCTGCCTGCCTGGCTCGATCGTCTGCTACCCGACCTCGACATCGACGGCAACAACCTGCAACGCCGCCTCACTGACGCGACCACCGAATCCCGACACCGCCGATCCGATACCGACATCGCCGATCTCGGTACGAGCGCGCCGCTGGGGGGAGGGCACGCTTCATGAGCCCCCATCGGCAAGGACCGTCCGCCGCCGGCCTCACCGGCATGGGCCCCGGTGAGCAACGCAAGCTCGTCGCCTGGATATCCACCGTAGCTATCGGCGCCGGCTACGCGAGCGCCACCCGACTCGCCACAGCGCTAAGCGACCTGGAGGGCTGGAATTTCAGGGATTTTCGGGACGACGAGGCACTCGCCGACTTCTACGCCCGTTACGCCTACTCGCGGGCGCGCGATGAGATCAACGCAGTCCTGCGCCGGCACGGCTGTCGCCGCATCACGCCGATCGTGGAACACTGCGCCCGCGTGCACCTCTCCGACGCAGTCGTCCCTGCGGTGTGGAACAGCGCGTTCACCAACCCTTCTGAAAAGGACCTCGACCAGAACATCTGCGCAGGCCTTGACGCAGCAACATTGAATCTGGCCGCCCAGCTCACCCAACTCCTCAACACCGACGATCACAAGCCGACACTCATGTGTGATCTATAACGGTGAAGTCCTGGGACAAGGCCACCACGCCATCTGAAACACCCGCGATCCGACAGCTGACAAATCTTAAGCCTGGTGTGACGTGCCTCCCTAAATTGCCAATGTGTGTCATTAGCGGTTCGCTGGAGCCTTTACTTTCGGGGCAGTTATCAGATCATGGAGTGGCGAGCGATGTGCCGGCAGCAAAGGCTTCAGCACTACGAGTGGGTCAGTGCCTTCCTCCGAGCGCGTGGTGCGCTGCGCGCGGTGCGCTTTTCCGTCGCGGCGATGGCGATGGCGATGGCGATGGCGGTGATCATTCTGATCATCGAGGCCGGCGGCCCGCGGACCCAGCCAGCGCAAACGATGATGTGGCTCGCCGCCGGTGGAGGTGTCGCGAGCGCGGTGCTATGGCTGTGGCGCTGGCCGTCGCGTACCCAATCGATCGTGTTCGTTGCAGTGACCACCGGATCGATCTCACTGGCGTGCTTGGCCTACCCAGATCCATTGGCTGCGCTGCTGGGATGTGTTGCCTTCACCGCCATCGCCGGCTACGCGGCGTTCTTTCATTCCACCAGAGTGGTCCTCGGCGTTTTTCTTGTTATCACCGCAGTGGCGCTTACCCCGACTGTGCAACTGGCCAGCCAAGGCCGCATTGCGCTGTCAACGGTCGATCTATTCTTGGTACTGCAAGCAAACATCGCCGTAGCGGTCGCTATTCATACCTTGCTGCGGACAGTGAAAAGAGACCTGGCTGTCGCCGATCTCGACCCGCTGACCGGACTGCTGAATCGTCGCGCATTCCGCAGACAACTATCAGCTCAAGTCTCACAGGCCAGCCCGGGGAGATACCTATGCATAGCCCTCCTCGACATCGACAACTTCAAGCTGCTCAACGACACGCACGGACATGCCGCCGGCGACCACGCGCTCGTCACCGTCGCTGACGCACTACGAGCCACCGTTTCCCCGACAGCGATCGTCGCGCGCAGCGGCGGCGAAGAATTCCTCGTCGCTGATCTCTTGTCATCATCGGGCGACATCATCCACTACGAGCACCTCTGCACCACGATTGAGAAACTGCCGGTACCCGCGACCGTCAGCGTAGGTACCTCGTGGATGAAGCTGGACCGGCTAACTCACCAGGACCTCGGCGAAGCCACGAATAGCCTGATCGCCGCCGCCGACATGGCCATGTACCGCGCGAAAAGAAACGGCGGAAACCAATGCCACCATCATGACACCTTGCCCTGACGCTGAACCGCCGCACCGCGACCATCTGAGACAGGATCTGATCAACCTCGTCTCTTTGTAAACGAGACAACACCGGTCGAGGTTGCACACGGGGTCTAGGAATTGAACGGGTTCGTTAGACAGCGGCGGCGGAGTCGTCGTGAAACAGTTCGCAATCGCGCAGGCCCCCCGGGTATGCCATATGTCGTCGGAGCTGAGAACCTGCAGCCAATGCGGGTACCGAGCAGTCGAGCAGTTCGCCAACGCGCTGCGGATCGAATTGGCTCACCGCGGCGTCGCTGTCGGCTCGGCGCACATGTCACTTGTCGAGACCCCGATGCTGCGTGAAACCGAAGCGGCGGCAGCCGAATTTCGCGCGCTGGTTCAAACCACTACTGGCGACGCGGCCGGCTGCGTTCTCGCTCACCCGGCAGTTCCGGCGCATCGAATCAGTCACAGCCGCCACCGAGTACTCGGCGGCTGATGCCGCCAGCTCGTCCAGTTGAGGGACTGCAGCGCTGAGGCCGACCGAGATCCCCCCACCGGCCGGCCTCAGCTGGAAGGCCTCCACCGCCACAGTCAGTCGCGGCGAGGCGTTGTCATCAGTGATGGTGCGCGCCGCCCGGGATGGGCGCTGCGGCTTCGCGAGATTCGCGAACCTCGGCGCGATAAACAATCGCGTGAGGCGTGCCAATTCTGAGCCGGCAAGTCAGTTGCCGCAATGATCGTGACCTGCATCCTGGGGTAGGGCTGGATGGCGTCACGTGAGGATTGGAAGTGGGTTGGTTCCGCTGCGGTTCGCAGCGGGTGAGAGCCGCTTCTCGGTGCGGCCGCGGAGATGACACGAATCTGAGACAGATTCCGTATGACATCCGGAGAGACACCGCCGATCGCTGCAGCTCAAGCCCTGTCGCATATGACACTGAATTTGAGAACCTACGTTTGCCGTGGTTTCGGAAGGCTCCACCCGCGCCACAGTGCGAGAAGCCGCAGTCCGGTCGCGGCCACGGTTCCGACGATGAGCGCCACGCCTCCGCTCATCGACGCCGCATGCGCGGTGGCGACCATGGCCGATCCCACCAGGGCCGGCACGGCATACAGATCGGCGTGGAGCAGCAGTGGGATCTCATTGACGAGAATGTCGCGCAACACCCCTCCGCCGATGGCGGTGGTAGCTCCAACCAGGCACGCCGCCAGGGGAAGTGCTCCGTGTGCGAGGGCGACGGCGGTCCCGGTGCTCGCGAACAGACCCATCCCCAGTGCATCGAGGATGAGGACCTCGCGGCGTAAGCGGCCGAACAGCGGCGGGAGTGCGAAGACGGCGAGAGCTGTGCCGAGGACGGCGCCGAAGACCGGCCAGCTGCTCAGCGAGGTCGGTGGGGTGATGCCAAGCAGGACATCGCGCAGCACACCGCCGCCGACGCCCGTGAAGGCTGCGACGGCGCAGACCCCGAAGAGGTCGAGTCGCTTGGACACACCCACCAGCGCGCCCGAGGCCGCAAAGGCGACCAGGCCCACCCACTGCAGGATCTCGAGGACCACGGACTACGTGGACTGTTTCGGGACGCCGCTGACGCTTTGCTCCCTCATCGACGCGGAGTGCTGGTGGAATCGCGGACGATCAGCTTGGGCTTGATGATGAGGGAGGTCGCGGTGCGCTTCTCGATGAGTTCGATGAGTTGTTCTGCCGCGGCGTGGCCCATGCGGGTGATGTCGGTCCGGACGCTTGTCAGCGGTGTCTCGAGGTAGGCCGACTGGGGCAGGTCGTTGTAGCCGGCGACGGCGGTGTCACGGCCGATCTTGAGTCCGGCGTTGACGAGTGCCCGTGAGGCGCCGATCGCCGTGTGGTCGTTCGTGCAGAAGATGGCGGTCGGCGGTGCGGCGCGGTCGGCCAGTAGTGCTGTGACGGCGTCGAATCCGTCCTCCACCTGGAAGCCGCCGTGTGGTGCGATCCGCAGCCGGGCGCCCGATTCGGCCCTGACCGTGGTGGTGAATCCCTGGACGCGGTCGACGGCGGTGCGGGCTTGCGGAGGTCCGGGGATGACGGCGATGTCGCGGTGGCCGTTCTCCAGGAAGTGCGCAGCGACCAGATGGCCGCCGTACACGTCATCGGCGGCGAAGGACAGCTCATCGTCGCAGCCGCGCATGGCGAACACGAACGGCATCGCGTGGTTGGCGAGTTGGTGCGGGATCTCGTTGCCGATCTGGGAATCGCAGAGGATGAGCCCATCGACTCGACGCCCGAGCAGGGTCGATATCGCCGTCGTGCGGGTGTCGGTGTTGTCGTGGGTGGCGACGACGGTGGAGAGGTAGCCGCGGCTGCGGGCGGCCTCGTCGATCGCCGTGACGACCATGCCCATCACGATGTCGGTGAGCCGGGAGACCACGACACCGAGCAGGTGGGTGCGGCCGCTGCGCAGGTTCGCACCGTTGGGGTCGGCGACGAAGCCGGTCTGCTCGGCGAGCTGCTGAACGCGGGCGATGGTGGCCGCGGCGACTCGTTTGTTGTCACCCCGAAGCGCCCGCGACACGGTGGAGACGTCGAGGCCGGCGAGTTCGGCGAGCTGTTTCATGCTCAGTTGAGGCAGGGTGCGTCCTCGGGGTGGTGTCGTCATGTGCGTTCGAGTCGTTGTTGCTGGTGGATCCTAACGTGCCCGTCCCGCGGTGGCGGCCTTGTCGATGCGTATCAGAGCGTTGAGGAGCACGGTGGCTCCGTCGACGATCTCCGCTGCGTGGGTGAACTCCTCGGGGCAGTGGCTGCGACCGTCTTGGGAGGGGATGAAGATCATGGCGGTGGGGATGTGTTTGGCGATGATGGCCGCATCGTGTTCGGCTCCGCTGTAGAGGCGGGACTGATGCAGGCCGAGGTCTTCGGTGGCGCCCGCGCAGATGTCCAACAGCGAGGTGTCCATGAGCGCCGGGCTCTCGCTGGGGACCCAGTCGAGCTGTAGTTCCACACCGCGTTGGCTCGCCTGGGCCTGCGCGGCGACGTCGAGCTGGGAGGCGGCGTCGGCGAGCCAGTCCAGGTCTGGGCTGCGGAATTCGCCCGTGAGGGTGGCGGTCTCGGTGATGACGTTGACGGCGGTGGGGGAGAAGGTGACCGCGCCTGTGGTGCCCCGCCCGTCGGGGTGCGACGACGCGATCGCCTCAATGGCCAGCACGGTTCCGGCTGCGGCGCAGCCCGCGTCGCGGCGATGGCTCATCGGTGTCGTGCCTGCGTGATCGCGCCGTCCACTGAACAGACCGCGAAATCGGGTGATTCCGGTGATGGAGGTGACGAGACCGATCTGGCTGCCGTGGGCCTCCAGGTAGGGGCCCTGCTCTATGTGCAGTTCGAGGAAGGCCCGGATGGTGCCGGTTTCCACAGCGGCACTGAGCATGTCGACGGCGTTGAGGCCGGCGCCTGGCAGTGCGTCGCCCAGTCGGGTGCCGTGCTCGTCGCGGCGGTTCAGGTCTGCCGCGCTCAGGTGCCCCATGAGTGCGCGAGAACCCAGACAGCTGAGCCCGAAGCGGTTGGGCTCCTCAGCGAAGAAGTCGACGACCATCAGGTCGTGCGTGAGCGTCGTGCCTGTCTCGCGCAGCGTGCGCACGGCTTCGAGTGCGGCCACGACGCCGACGTTGCCGTCGAAGCGTCCACCGCCCTCGACAGTGTCGGTGTGGGAACCGGTCATCAGCGTGCCGGCGGCCGGGTTGGTGCCGGGCAGAATGCCGATGACGTTGCCTGCGGCATCGATCCTCGAATCGAGACCGGCGTCCCGGAAGCGGCGCAGTACCCATTGACGGCCGGCGATGTCGATGTCGGTCAGCGCCTGGCGGGTGTAGCCGGGCGTCGTGTCATCGATCAACGAGGCCAGTTGAGCCAAGTCCTCGTCGATCCGGGTCGGCTCGACGAGGGTGGCTGGAGCGTGAACGGTCACCGGATGTCCACCGCTATGGCCTTCACCTGGGTGAACTCGTCGAGGGCGTACCGGCTGCCGAGACGGCCGCGGCCCGACAGCCGACCTGCCGCGCCACCGAACGGGACGCTGTACTCCCAGTAGTTGGTGGTGTCGTTGACGACGACCAGACCGCAGTCGATCTGCTCGGCCATCGCGAACGCCTTGGAGACGTTGGTGGTGAACACGGCCCCGACCAGGCCCAAGTCCCCGGAGTTCGCGGCGGCGAGAAGCTGATCCTCGTCGCCGAGGACGGAGATCGAGGCCACCGGCCCGAACGTCTCCTCGGTGAAGATCCGGGAGTCTTTGGTGACATTGGTCAGGACCGTGGCGGGGTAGTAGTAACCGTCACCGGTGATCGCCGCACCGCCGGTGAGCACCGTGGCGCCGTTGGTGACGGCGTTCTCGATGAGGGTGTCGAATCGGTCGATGCTGGCTGCCAGATGGACCGGTCCCAGGGTGGTCGAGTCGTCGAGCGGTGATCCGCTGACCCTGCGGACAGCCTGTTCAGTCAGTGCCGCAGCGAGATCGTCGGCGAATCCGGCGGTGGTCAGAATCTTGCCTGCGGCGCTGCAGACCTGCCCGGCGTTGAAGAACGCGGACGCGCCGATTGCCTCGGCGGTGCGCTCCAGGTCGGCGTCGGGTAGCACGACGATGGGGGAGTTACCGCCCAACTCGAGCAGCAGGCGCTTGTCCCATGCGGCCTTGGCGATCGCATGTCCGGTGGTGCTCCCGCCGGTGAAACCGACGGCGACGACTCCTGGGTGCGTGACCAGGTGGTTGGCGGTCGCCACCTCATCGGTCAGAATCAACTGCAACAGTTCCTGCGGAAAGTCCGCCTCCAGCAGCACTTTACGCAGTTCGGCGGCGACCGCGGCGGTGGTGGGCGCCGGTTTCCACACGACCGCGTTGCCGCTGACCAAACCGGGGCCGATGTACTCGACCGGGATGTTGACCGGGAAGTTCCACGGAGTGATGACGGCCCAGACACCGATCCCGGTGCGACGCACGAGCACCCGCTTGTGTGGATCCTGAACATGAGGCACGTCACCGGAGGCGGACAGCACCGCGTCGGCGGCGCTGTCGAAACCGGCGGCGGCGAAGGCGATCTCGCCGCGTGCCTCGGTGATCGGCTTACCGTGTTCACTGGACAGGACCGTGGCCAGACGCTCGGCGTTCGACCGGATGGCCGCGGCCGCTGAGCGGGCCCATCCCGCCCGGGTGTGGGCAGTCTCGCGGGCGTACCTGCCGTATGCCCGCTGCGCGGCGCTGACGGCGATGTCGACGTCGCCGATGCTCGCCGCGCTCACTGCGGCAAGCGGATGGGCCGTCGAGGGGTTGATCGTGTCGAAGACTCGGTCACCCGATCTCCACTCGCGGTCGATCCACGAGTCGGTCACCAGGTCGGTCGGGGCGGCGGTACTGGCGGTCATCGTTTCTCCTCGAATCCGGCGCGGTGTGACACGGACAAACGTAGCAAGCATTCGGCCACTTGCCAATCGTTTGGCATCGATCTACCGTGTGTTCGACGTCGAGTCGAGCCCGTACTTCGACGACGGGTGCGTCGTGCGCGCTCGAGCGTGCGAGCGGCGGCATCCGGTCCGTCGAAGATTGGAGGTGGGCAGGATGGTCAGTGCCGTCGACGAGGTCGTCGATCTGGTGAGCACCCTGATCCAGTTCGACACGTCCAACACCGGCGATCCCGAGACCACGAACGGTGAACGGGACTGCGCACACTGGGTGGCGGAGAAGCTCGAAGAGGTGGGGTACCGCACCGAGTACGTCGAGGGTGGTGCGCCCGGGCGAGGCAATCTCGTGACCCGCCTGGCCGGCTCGGACCCAACCCGCGGCGCGTTGCTGATTCACGGTCACCTCGACGTTGTGCCCGCCGAGGCGGCTGATTGGAGCGTGCATCCGTTCTCGGGCGTGGTGGAGGACGGTTACGTGTGGGGCCGCGGCGCGGTCGACATGAAGAACATGGTGGGTATGGTGATCGCGGTTGCGCGGTATCTGAAGCGCGAGAACATCGTGCCGCCAAGGGATTTGGTCTTTGCATTCGTTGCCGACGAGGAGGCGGGCAGCAAGTACGGTGCGCAGTGGCTTGTCGATCATCGCCCAGACCTCTTCGACGGGGTGACGGAGGCGATCGGTGAGGTGGGCGGATTCTCGTTGACGATCCCACGGCGCGACGGTGGTGACCGCAGGTTGTACTTGATTGAGACCGCGGAGAAGAGCATGTCGTGGATGCGCCTGACCTCGCGTGGTCAACCGGGCCACGGCTCGTTCACCCACGACCACAATGCGGTGACGACGGTGGCCAAGGCGGTGGCGCGGCTGGGCGAGCACGAGTTCCCCGTCGTACTGACCGAGCCCGTGACGCAGCTGCTCGCCGCGATCAGTGAGGAGACCGGGTACGGATTCGAGGGCGACGATCTCGAAGGTGCCATCGCAAAGCTGGGGTCGATATCGCGGATCATCGGAGCGACGCTGCGCGACACCGCGAACCCGACGATGCTGCAGGCGGGTTACAAGGCGAATGTGGTTCCCGCCAGCGCCCAGGCGATCATCGACTGTCGCATCCTGCCCGGTCGTCGGGCAGCCTTCGAGGCGGCGGTGGACGAGCTTCTTGGTCCAGACGTCACTCGGGAGTGGGTCACCGACTTGCCGACGTATGAGACCACGTTCGACGGTGAGCTGGTCGAGGCGATGACCGCGGCCCTGTTGCGCGCCGACCCCGACGCGAGGCCGGTACCGTACATGTTGTCCGGGGGTACGGATGCGAAGGCGTTCGCGCGGTTGGGGATTCGCTGCTTCGGATTCGCTCCGCTGCGGCTGCCCGCGGATTTGGACTTCGCTGCCCTGTTCCACGGAATCGATGAACGGGTGCCGATCTCGGCGCTGGAGTTCGGCGTCGAGGTGCTCCTCGACTTCGTGATGCACTGCTGAGCCCCGCGCGGGTGCTGGCACGGAGGCGATATCGCCTGTGCCACTTGAGTGCTTGAGTGCTTGAACTCAGCATTCCACGACGTCAACGGGCACAACGTCGCCCGCCACGGCGTTGCCGTCGGCGGGTTGGCCAGCTATAAAGACGGGATCGTCGTCACTTGCCTGCAAACCGGTGGTCAGAGCCGATGTGGGCAGCGGGTCTTGCGCCACACGGTCGCCGTCAGCGAGGGCACGTTCACGGCACCTGCCGTGCCCGCCACCGGAAGTCGACCTGTGTGCGCCGACGTCGCGCGGGCGATCGAACTGCCAAGTCGTGACTCCACCCGCGCATGCGGAGGACCCGATCGCAAAGCATTTGCAACGGCGGGGTTGTGTGATCGACCTTTCCGACTTATCGTTTACCAAACGTTTGGCATGACCTGCCTCACACTCCCAAATCCATCTCGACCCCTGGAGGAACACGCCAGTGACTGCACTCGATGAACGACGGGCAACGGCTCCCACGGCTGATGTACTGGCCAGCCTGACCGCTGAGGAGATCGACGCGGTGCGCACCATCGTGTCCACGCCTGAGCGCATGGGCGCGTACACGCGCTTCGTCTACGTGGGGTTGATCGAGCCGCCGAAGCACGAAGTTCTGGCCTACGAGGCCGGCACCGCGCCATGCCCGCCGCGGATCGCGCGCGTCATGCTCCTCGACCTGCGGTCGGGGTTGGCGCAGGATCTACGGGTCGACCTCACCGCGCAGGCGGTGGTGGCGGAGGCGGTCGTCGACGGCGCCGACGGCCACGTGCCGATGCTGATCGAAGAGAACGACATGATCGTGCCGATCCTGCAGGCCGATGAGACCTGGCGCGCGGCGATGAGTGCGCGCGGACTCGATCCCGACAAGGTGATGCCGTGCGGGCTCTCGGCGGGACACTACGGGCACGCCAATGAGCACGGACGCCGCGTCATCCGCTGTCTCGGCTTCTATCGGGAGAGCCCGGACGACATGATCTGGGCACGTCCCGTCGACGGTGTCTGCGCCTACGTCGACACGGTCGCCCAGGAGGTCATCGAGGTCGTCGATGATCGCCATCTGCCGGTTCCCGAGGAGACCACCAACTTTCACCAGGCCGAGTACTGCGGCCCGACGCTGAACACGCTGAAGCCGATCGAGATCACCCAGCCCGAGGGACCGTCGTTCACCGTGGACGGCGCCAGCGTGGAATGGGCGAACTGGAAGTTCCGGGTGTCGTTCGACGCGCGCGAGGGTCTGATCCTGCGTCAGCTGACCTTCACCGACGGTGGGGTGGACAGGCCGGTTCTCTACCGCGCGTCGATCGCCGAGATGGTGGTTCCCTACGCGGATCCCTCCCCAACGCGATACTGGCAGAACTACTTCGACACCGGCGAGTACCTGTTCGGCCGATTCACCAACTCGTTGAAGCTGGGCTGCGACTGTCTTGGGGACATCCACTACTTCGATGCCGCCCTCGCCGATGAGTCCGGCAACCCGCAGACCATCACGAATGCGATCTGCATGCACGAAGAGGACTTCGGCACGCTGTGGAAGCACACCGACCACTACACCAAGACGTCCGACGTGCGGCGCTCTCGACGGTTGGTGATCAGCTCCTTCACGACCGTGGGCAACTACGACTACGGGTTCTACTGGTACCTGTACCTCGACGGCACCATCGAATGCGAGGCGAAGCTCACCGGGGTGCTGTTCCCGTCGTCGTATCCCGGAACTGACTACCCGTATGCCAGTGAAGTCGGCCCCGGTGTCGGGGCGCCGTATCACCAGCACATGTTCTGCGCACGCTTGGACATGATGGTCGACGGCGTGAACAACAGCGTGGTCGAGATCGATGCCAAGCGCGTCCCGATGGGCCCAGACAACCCGTGGGGCAACGCATTCACCAACACCGTCACCCCGATCGCATCGGAGTCCGAGGGCGGTCGGTTGGCCGATTCGACACGAAGTCGGACATGGCACGTCATCAACAAGGACAAGACCAATCGCCTCGACCAGCATCCGGCCTATGCGCTCTACCCGCATGACAGCCCCACCATGCTCGCCGACGAGAACTCCAGCATCAGTGCCCGCGCGAACTACGCCACGAAGCACCTGTGGGTCACCGCCTATGACCCCGAGGAGCGTTATCCCGCAGGCGATCTCGTCAACCAGCATCCTGGCGGCGCAGGCCTCCCGCAGTGGATGGCCAACGACCGCAATCTCGAGCAGGCCGACGTCGTCCTGTGGCACGCATTCGCCATCACACACTTCCCGCGGCCCGAGGACTGGCCTGTCATGCCCGTCGACTACGTGAAGTTCGCGCTCAAGCCGCACGGCTTCTTCGACCGCAGTCCCGTGCTCAACATCCCCAAACAGGATGGCGGCCACTGTAATTCCGGAGGTGCCGACAGCTGCCACTAGCCTGCTCGGCCCGTCCGGCCGGTCGCACCGTCGATCGGCCGGACACCACGCGCACCTCACTCCAACGCCGCGGCAGACTCGCTGCGCCGCCGACTACGCCGACGTCTCGGCGCCCCATTCTCTTCGCTGCGATCAGGAGCAGTAATGAATCAACCGGCATCCACGCCGCATATGGAGCCCACCCTCGGGCTGCGATCGGTGGTCTTCTTCGGCCTGGCCTACATGGGCCCTCTCATCGGCATCGGCATCTTCGGGGTCATCGCGACCAAGAGCCAGGGCGCCGCCGCGGGCGCCATGGTTCTGGCCACCGTCGCGATCCTGTTCACCGCCATCAGTTATGGCACCATGGCGCGCCGCCACCCAGCGTCCGGCAGCGCATACACGTACGCACGCAAGACAATCGGACCGCGCGTCGGATTCATGGTCGGATGGTCGATCCTGCTGGACTACCTGTTCATCCCGCTGGTCATCTGGCTGGTCGGTGCGGAATACCTGTCAGCGCAGTTCCCCGGCGTTCCCAAGGCGGTATGGGTCATCGCGTTCGTCGCGTTGACCACCCTCATCAACTACTTCGGGATCAAGGTGGCTGACCGGGCCAACTTCCTGTTCGTGCTGTTCGAAGTCCTGGTCCTGGGCTTCTACCTGGTGTTCTCGATGGCCCACATCTGGGGCGGAGGCGGCGCGGGGGCGATGTTCACCCTGCAACCGTTCATCGGCGTGGTCGAGCAACTGGGGCCCATCGCCGCGGGCGCCGCGGTGGCGGCGTACTTGTTCCTGGGATTCGACGCGGTGAGCACCCTGAGCGAGGAGACGAAGAACGCCGAGCGGAACATTCCCCGAGGCATCGTGCTCATCGCGCTGATCGGCGGCGCAATCTTCATCTTCACTCTCTATCTGTTGTCGATCATCGAGCCGGGCAGTGAACTCTCCGATTCCATCGGGTCGGATATCGCCAAGACCATCGGCGGAAACCTCTTCGCTGCCATCTTCCTGGCGGCCCTGGTGTGCCAGCAGTTCACGGCGGGCATTGCCGCTCAAGCGAGTTCGGCACGACTGATGTACGCCATGGGACGCGACGGGGTCTTCCCGCGACGGTTCTTCGCCAAGCTGTCGGAGCGCTACCTCACACCGATCAACGGCATCCTCGTCTGTGGTGTCATCGGCCTCGGCGCGATCTGGTTGACACTGACGGTGTCAACCTCATTCATCAACTTCGGGGCGTTCCTCGGCTTCACCATGGTCAATGTGTCGGTCCTGGCGTACTTCCTACGAAACCGCGCTCACGAGAAGCTCAATCCGTTGATCTATGTCGTGTGTCCCATGATCGGCGCAGCCGTGGACATCTTCCTGTTGTTGTCACTGGACAGCACCGCCAAGGTGCTGGGCGGCATCTGGGTGGGACTGGGATTGGTCTACCTCCTGGTTCTCACCCGCGGGTTCCGCAGGCCGCCACCGGAACTCCACACCGATGCGGTGGTCAGCAGCGACCCTGAACCGGCGTCTGACGCCGCCGCGATTCCACGGACCCGCTGACACGTTCACACCGTGATTCCCAGGCGATCCAAACCCTGGGAATCACGGTGTGCGCCGTCCCGGTTGCCGACAGGGAGGCCGGCTCGATGACTCTGCAACACCCCTCGGCACGGTTCGCGACAGCGGGCCGCAGGACGTGCGCCATCATGGCCGCTGGCTCGGCGGGCGTGCATCTGATGATGCTCAGCCAGTCGGCCTTCGCCCTTGCCGCACTGCCCGTGGCGCTGATGGCTGCCGTCTGCCTGATGTGCGCGCGGGACCTCTGGCGTGAGGCCTCGCTGCGGACGTGGTGTGCGGTCGCCGTGATGAACCTCGGCATGATCGCAGCCCATTGGTCGATACCCGGGTGCGGACACAATTCCGTTGCCGCAGCGACACAGGTAACTCCGTCGACGTTGATGGTCGTCGCCACCGTCGTGTCCGTCGTGGAGGCGACGATCGCCACGGTGGTGATGATCGTCCAGACGCATCGACGGGCTCAGCACCTCTTCCCGCGGCCCAACGGACCCGTGCTGGCGGTGGTGCATCAGCTCGACGCCGCGGATCAGCAGCGCACGGCAGGCGAGACGGACATGATCGCTACATAAGTCTGCTCACGCTGCCCACCGCGACGCTCGACGATGCCGAGGTGGCCAGCGCCCTCGGGCGCTCGGTAGGGCTGATCAACCCGATACTCGACGCGCTGGCGGGTATCGACCTTCTGGGCTTGAAGAAGCGGACGCACCGCCTCGGCGCCTCCGATGACGCGGTCGACAAAGCACTGGACGTTTTGGCCTGGGCGCTCAACACGGCCGACGTGCCTGGCACGAAGTCCTGGGCCGAGATGGATCTCGACGCGCGTGTCGACTGGTGGGTACGGCGGGTCGGAGCACTCGACACGCTGCTGGTCGCCTTCCCTGGCGTGTTCGGCGTGATCGCCGACCGGTTGCCCATTCAGGATCTGCTGGGCTTCTCCAACCAGTCGATCGTGTTGTGTGCGGTGGCCCGTGAGCATGGCATGAAGGACCGTGATGAGCAGGTTCGACTGCTCGCCTCGGTGATGTGCGATCGGGACCTGACCGCACTGAAGGCCGGGGCCGATGCGGGGGAGTCCGACGAGTCGAGGCCGAGGGACACCACCGTGGTCGGCAGGCTGTGGCACCTCGTCGGGGTCGCCCGCGCAGCCAGCGATGAACTGGTCAAGCGGAATCGTCCGCGGGCCGTCTTCCGTTATCTCGGCATGCTGCCCGGGGTGGGTGCGGTCGCGGACTACCTCGGTGAGTACGGCGCGCTCCTGCGGGCCGCCAAGGAGGGACAGACGTGGATCGCTCAGCACACCTCGCCTGCGACCGCGTGACGTAGCTGGATCGAGCACGCTTTGCTGACCGCGCTGGTATAACGAGAAATCGGATATTAGCTACGTCACAGTAAGGTGCGTCTGCGCTATGTCAGAGACTCTTTCGACGACCAACGTATCGCGCGGTGCCGCCCGATTCGTGGGCCGGGTCGGCGCGCTGGCAGTGGCCCTCGGAATCGGTGTGGCCATCGCCAACAACCCCGCCGTCGCGCTCGCCGACGAGGGTGGTTCCGATTCGTCGTCATCGTCCTCGTCCTCGGCGGGGCAGTCCTCATCGAGTGGGTCGAATGACAACGCCGCGTCCACCGGGACAACCAGGACCACCAAAACCACCGGGACCACCGGGACGACCAAGACCAAGGACACCAAGCCAGACCAGAAGGCCGATGAGACCAAGACCGCCGGCGACCGCGCCTCCGAGGCGGCGGCTGATGCGGACGCAGAGGGGATCGGGCCCAATAGGCCCAACAAGCGGACCAAGCCGACACTTCGGACGTCAGCGGCCACGGCCACCGCCGACCGCGTGGCACAGACCGCGGCGGACCCATCATCCGAGCCCGCGAAGCGCGATGACGCGCCTGACGCGCACGACCCTGACGCGCAAGACCCTGACTCACAAGACACAGTCGTCCACACCCTGGCCGCCGCCGAGGAGGACGTCACCACAGGGACCGCGGGCGCCGCCGAGGCCGTCGCTGCGAAAGCCGCACCCGCTGCGCCAGCGCCAGAGCCCGCGCCGGCGCTGTGGGCGACGCTGGCCTGGGCGCGCCGCGAGATCGGGCACATGGCCAATCCGGCATCCAATCCGGCAGGGACGGGCACCGTCGCGGCAACGACAGGCACCTCGACCTCGACGACCTCGGCGGCGCCGGTCGAGCCCGCCGTGTCGATCACCGCCACGAGCCCGCTGGGCACCCAACAGCAACTCGACGCTGAACGGATCGCGTGGCGGACCGTCAACACGCTGCCGGTCGCACTGATGAAGGTGGTGCTGCTGGCCGGATTCCAGGCGGCGGCCAATCAGCAGTTCTCCGAAGTCGGCGGACCCGACCGAGCCAACCTCGGTCAATTGGGGGCCGCGATCGACGAGTACGCCATGGCCGCGGCGTTTCAGCAGCAGCTCCTCAACTCGAATGCGCCGACGGTCGTCATGCAGGTGGCGCCCGGGCACACCTGGTACGGCCAGCGGGTGCCCGGTTCGCGCATCCTCTACGACAACCCGGACACGGTGTACCGCTTCATGGGTGTCAACGGGGCGTCGTCGTACGTCATCCGGGGCCGCTTCGAGGGGGAGGTCCCCGCCGACACGACGTTCAGCGTGCTGACCGGATTGACCGGAAACACCGCCTCGGTCCTGACCAAGGACGAGTTGGTGATCAACCCTGACGGCACGTTCACCATCACCGCCGACAGGAATCCCGCCAATGGCAGGGTGAATCACCTCCAACTCACATCCGACTCGACGATCATCGCGACGCGGAACACGTTGGCCGACTGGGGCACTGAAGTGCCCATGAGTCTGGAGATCAAGCGGGTCGGCGGTCCGCCCAACAGTCTGTTCAGTCAGCTCGGCGGGTTCGCGATCCCCGGGTTGGGGAAGTTCGTGGTGGAGAATCCGCTGCTGACCACGCTGGTGTCGTTGATCCCGCCGCTGCCCTTTGAGCCGCCGCTGCTGCGGGGCATCTTCACCGCGGTGATCATGGCGCTGGGAATTCAGCGGGAGGCCACCTACATGGCGGTGGCCACGACCGACCCGGTGACCGGTGAGCGCATCCCACCGAATGTGTTGAAGAACCCCACTCGCAATGCGGAATTCCTTGCCACACAGTTGCAGAGCGCGGGCTACTTCCAGCTGGCCGACGACGAGGCGCTCGTCGTCACGATCGATCCGGGCAACGCCGGTTACTTCGTCGTTCCGGTGACCAACGACTGGACGATCTCGAAGGACTACTGGAATCAACAGACCAGCCTCAACAACGCGCAGGCACTCGTCAACGACGACCTGACCACCTACACCGTCGTGATCTCGAAATCCGATCCCGGCGTCGCGAACTGGGTGTCCACCGGTGGCCTCAATCAGGGCACGATCTCCATGAGATTCCAGGATCTCGATCCCAGCGCGCCTGACGATCTGCCGACCGTGACGAGTCGCGTCGTCAAGCTCAGCGAGCTCGACGGCGCCCTGCCCGACGGCACCGTCTACTACACACCGGCACAGCGTGCGGCGCAGCTGGCGGAGCGCAAGGCGGGCTTCGAGAACCGCTTCGCACCGTATCCGCAGCCCTGAACCTAGACTCGGGCTCGTGGCCCAACTGGTGCAGCAGTACCTGGACCGTATCCGTGCCGAGCACGCCGACGTGACCGACGGCGCGCTGGCCGATTACATTCCGGAACTGGCCCGCGTGGATCCAAACCGGTTCGCGCTGTCGCTGTCCTCGGGTGATGGCTTCGTCTACGAATCCGGCGACGCCGAATTGGAATTCACCATTCAGTCCATCTCGAAGCCCTTCACCTACGCGCTGGCGCTCGACCGTATCGGCACCGCCGCGGTGGATGCGAAGATCGGTGTCGAGCCCTCGGGCGAGGCCTTCAACGAGATCAGTGTCGACCAGACCACCAAGACGCCGAAGAACCCGATGATCAATGCCGGTGCGATCGCCGCGGTCTCGCTGGTGCCCGCCGCCACGCCCGATGAGCGCTTCGAGGCGATCCGTGACTTCTACTCCGGGTTCGCGGGCAGGCGCCTGGAACTCGATGCCGAGGTCTACGCGTCGGAGAAGGCAACCGGCAATCGAAACCGCGCGATCGCCTACATGCTGGCGAGTTTCGGTGTTCTCGACGATGATCCCGACGACGTACTCGACGTCTACTTCCGGCAGTGCTCACTGCGCGTCACGTCGACCGATTTGGCCCGGATGGCTGCCACACTCGCCCGCGGTGGCGTCAACCCCATGACAGGGCGCCGTGTCACCAACGCATCGGTGGTGAAGCGGACGCTGTCGGTGATGGTCACGTGTGGCATGTACGACGCCACGGGGGACTGGGTCAGCGCCGTCGGCATGCCCGCCAAGAGCGGCGTCGGCGGCGGGATCGTCGCGGTCCTGCCCGGGCAACTGGGCATCGGTGTCTACTCACCGCTGCTGGATGCCAGGGGAAACAGTGTTCGCGGAGTCCGGCTGTGCCGCAGCCTGTCCGAGCAACTCGGTCTGCACTTCCTCACCGTGTCCCGCGACTCGCGGTCAACGCTGCGCGCGGTGTACCAGCCGCGCGCAGGCATCCGCGTCTACGAGACGCACGGCGATCTACTGTTCTGCGGCGCGGAACAGGTGATTCGCACGGTCGAGCGGGAGAAGGGCGAGTTCGACGTCGCGATCCTCGACGTCTCCCGGGTCGACGACATCGACGACGCCGCACGCGGATTGCTGTCGGGCATGAGCGCCGCGCTTCGGGCCTACGGCAGGGTCGGCTACATCGTCGATCCGGACCGCATTGTGATCCGGGCCGATTCGGAGTTCGAGGCGATGCGCTATCTCAGCGTCGAAGACGCGGTTGCCGCAGCCGAAGCCAGGCCGCAGCGCTGAGCGCGGTCAGCGCTGGATCGGGCAGGCGACGTCCACGGAGACCGTCGTCGTCCCAGTCTGATTCGAAGTGGCAGTGCCGGGGTTCTGGATCGAGGTCACGGTGCACGTGGTGAGCAGCGCCGTGTTACCGCTGGGCACGCCATTCACATCCACGACGTAACCCTGCTCCTGGAGTTCCTCGATAACGGCGGAGGCCGACTCGGTGTCGATGTCGGGGTCCGCCGTGGCGGTGTGCGTGACGGTCATCGCGAAGGCAAGGACGGCAAATGCCGGTGCAAGGTGTCGTATTGCGGACATGTCGGAGCCCTCTCGGTGAGACTCAGAACCCCTGAGTCTTGGCTGTGAGAATGTCCCGACGGTAATGCCCGCGCAAATGTGGTGAGGGCTTCTAGATCGGCGTGGCGAGTCTTGTGGCCTCATCGTGACCTCGCAGTGTCACTGTGTCGCCCAATCGCCAACGGGCGCTTTCGGCGTCACCCGCGTTGCCGACCATCTCCGCCGCGGCGACCAGGTGGCCCGGCACGGTCTTCGACAGCTCGCACAGCCGAGCCGCCTCGTGGACGGGCTCGCCGATCACGGTGTACTCGAACCGTTCCTTGGCTCCGACGTTGCCTGCCACCACCTGGCCGGCGGCCACACCGATGCCCGCCTGGCACTCGGGCACCTCGGCGCGTAACCGCTCCGCCATCGCCCTGGCGGCCGAAAGTGCCTCGGCCTCGGCGTTGTCGAGCGACACCGGCACACCGAACACGGCAAGTACCGCGTCACCCTCGAATTTGTTAACCAGGCCGTGGTGACGGTCGACCTCGTCGACGACGACGGCGAAGAACCGGTTGAGAAGTTCGACCACCTCGACGGCGGGCCTGCTGGTGACCAGCTTCGTCGAGTCGGTGATGTCGACGAATATCACCGCGGCGTGCCGTTCCTCGCCGCCCAGCTGCGGCCGTTCCCTCTCGGCCAGCGCGGCCACCTCACGGCCGACGTGCCTGCCGAACAGGTCGCGCACTCGTTCGCGCTCGCGCAGACCGCCCACCATCGAGTTGAAACCCCGCTGTAGTTGGCCGAGTTCGGTGCCGTCGAAGACCACCAGGTTGGTGTCCAGGTCGCCCTGTTCGACGCGGTTCAGGGCCGCGGCCACGACGCGGACCGGTGTCACGGTGAGCCACGCCAGGATCCACATCAGGATGAAGCCGAAGACCAGTGCGAACAACGCCAGGATCATCACCGCGACTGTGAACTGTGTCGGCGACACGTTGTGCAGTGACAGCGTGATGATGGCGGCCAGCAGGATGCCCAGCACGGGCACGCCGGAGCCGAACGCCCACACGGTCAGCGTCCGACCCATGATGCCGGGTGCGAAACGGCGAGGCGGGGGGCCCACCTCGAGGGCCTGCGCGGCGACGGGGCGGAGCGCGAACTCGGTGAACAGGTAACAGCTGGCTGACACGACGATGCCGGGAAAGCTGATGCCCAGTAGGACCTTCGGGATGTAGTTGGTGTCCTGCAGCCCGTAGAGAACGGTGAGCACGACGGTGCCGCCACCCCACAGCGCCAGCAGGACGCGGGTGAGGCGCCACGGTGCGAAGAAGGTATTGCGTTGGTCCTCGGGTGTCGGTTCGCGTTCCTCGAGCGCCCACCGGACGTTATTGATGACTCGGTTGGTCGCCCAGACGACCCCGCCCACGAACGCCAGCGCGATGTAGGCAGGCGCGGCCGCGAACGTGATCCACAGGACCCGTGAGTCGAAGACGCTCGGCACCGGAAAGGTGACCGTGACGACGAGGAGGGCGACACCGATCCCGACGAGGTTGGCGCCGAGGACGAACGTCGTGAGGATGATCTGGATGCGGACGCGGCGACGGCTCTGACTCTCCGAGACCCGACCCAGGATCCACGACCCGTACTCGGGAGTCGCCGGCCCGCGACCGCTCTGGTTGGTGACCTTCTCGAGCACCCGGCCAAGACGCTGCGCGCTGCTCTTTCTGTCCGTCATCGTGGCGCCAGCCTAGTGATGGTCGCGGCACAAACTATGGTGGTTCGGTGCGCCTCGTCATTGCTTCGTGCACCGTCGACTACGTCGGTCGCCTCACAGCCCATCTTCCATCGGCTCGGAGGCTCCTTCTGTTCAAGGCCGACGGTTCGGTCAGCGTGCACGCCGACGACCGTGCCTACAAGCCGCTCAACTGGATGAGCCCGCCGTGCTGGGTCACCGAGCAGAACGACGGTGCGCTGGTGTGGGTGGTGGAGAACAAGGCGGGTGAGCAGCTGCGCATCACGGTCGAGGACGTCGAGCACGACTCGAGCCACGAGTTGGGCGTCGACCCCGGTCTGGTCAAGGACGGTGTCGAGGCTCATCTGCAGGAGCTGCTCGCCGAGCATGTCGAGCTTCTCGGTGTGGGCTACACGCTGGTGCGTCGCGAGTACATGACGGCCATCGGGCCGGTGGACCTGCTGTGTCGTGACGAGCTGGGTAAGTCGGTGGCCGTGGAGATCAAGCGACGGGGCGAGATCGACGGTGTGGAACAACTCACCCGGTACCTCGACCTGCTCAACAGGGACAGCGTGATCGCGCCCGTCGCTGGCGTGTTCGCCGCGCAGCAGATCAAGCCGCAGGCGCGCACGCTCGCCACTGACCGTGGAATCCGTTGCGTGACATTGGATTACGACCAGATGCGGGGTTTGGACAGTAACGAGTTCCGGCTGTTCTGAGCGCCTACACTTCAGGCATGCCCAAGCGTCGACCTCCGCCTCGCAAACCGCGGACGCTACCGCCGTTGCTGGACGGGCGTCGCGTCGAGCAGGGACCCGACGGCTACGACTACGAGGTGAAGCCCGTCGCGAGCTCGCGGGCCACCAAGATCTACCGATGCCCGGGTTGTGACCACGAGATCAGGCCGGGTATCGCGCATGTGGTGGCGTGGCCCGCCGATGCGGGGGAGTCGGCCGTCGACGATCGCCGGCACTGGCACACCGCGTGCTGGGCCAACCGGATGACCCGGAATCCCACCCGAAGGTGGTCCTAGCGGATCAGTGCTCTGCGTCGGCCGCGGGCTCGACGAGTTCCACCAGCACGCCGCCGGCGTCCTTGGGGTGGATGAAGTTGATCCGCGAGTTCGATGTGCCCTTGCGCGGGACGTCGTAGAGAAGGCGGATGCCCTGCTCGCGCAGGCGGTCGCTGAGGGCTTCGATGTCACTGACGCGATAGGCGAACTGCTGCAGGCCGGGGCCGCGCTTGTCGAGGAACTTGGCGATGGTCGACGTCTCGTCGAGGGGTGCCATCAACTGCACCTGCGCGCTGCCCTTGGCCGCGCCGCGAACCGACAGCATCGCCTCGCGAATGCCCTGCTCCTCGTTGACCTCTTCGTGCAGCACGATCATGCCCAGATGGTCGTGGTACCACTTGATGGCGACATCGAGATCGGGGACTGCAATCCCGACGTGATCGATCGCCGTCACCAGCGCACTTGCGAGCGCCGGACGGGCATCTAGATGCTCGGTGGTCATCTCGTAACGGTAACCTTTACCTGAATGTTTGAGGAATGTGTGATCGGCCACATGGCGCGGATCCCAACTCTTGGAGGTAGAAATGACGACGTCGGTGATCGTTGCTGGAGCCCGTACTCCCATGGGCAAGTTCATGGGTTCGCTCAAGGACTTCTCGGGCACTGATCTGGGCGCCGTCGCCATCAAGGGCGCGCTGGAGAAGGCGGGCGTCGATGCCTCGGCGGTCGATTACGTGATCATGGGGCAGGTGCTGACCGCGGGCGCGGGTCAGATGCCGGCTCGTCAGGCCGCCGTCGCCGCGGGTATCGGCTGGGACGTGCCCGCGCTGACCATCAACAAGATGTGCCTGTCGGGTATCGATGCCATTGCGCTCGCCGACCAGCTGATCCGGGCCGGGGAGTTCGAGGTGGTGATCGCCGGCGGCCAGGAGTCGATGAGCCAGGCCCCGCACCTGCTGCCCAAGAGCCGCGAGGGCCTCAAGTACGGCAACGCCACGCTGGTGGACCATCTGGCCTACGACGGCCTGCACGATGTGTTCACCGACCAGCCGATGGGCGCGCTCACTGAGCAGCGCAACGATGTCGACCAGTTCACCCGCGAGCAGCAGGATGAGTTCGCCGCCGGGTCCCATCGGAAGGCCGCCGCAGCGTGGAAGGACGGCGTCTTCGCAGATGAGGTCGTTCCCGTGTCCATCCCGCAGCGCAAGGGCGACCCAATCGAGTTCAACGAGGATGAGGGCATCCGCGCCAACACCACCGCCGAGTCGCTGGGCGGACTCAAGCCCGCGTTCCGCAAGGGCGGCACCATCACCGCGGGCTCGGCATCGCAGATCTCTGACGGTGCATGCGCGGTGGTCGTGATGAGCAAGGCGAAGGCAGAGGCGCTCGGACTCAGCTGGTTGGCCGAGATCGGTGCGCACGGCGTCGTCGCGGGCCCCGACTCAACCCTGCAGAGCCAACCCGCCAACGCCATCAAGAAGGCGATCGCCAAGGAGGGCATCACCGTCGAGCAGCTCGACGTCATCGAGATCAACGAGGCATTCGCCGCGGTCTCGTTGGCCTCGACCAAGGAGCTGGGCGTCGATGCCGAGAAGGTGAACATCAACGGTGGTGCCATCGCGGTCGGGCACCCGATCGGCATGTCGGGTGCTCGGATCACGCTGCACGCCGCGCTTGAACTAGCACGACGGGGCTCCGGCTACGCCGTGGCGGCGCTGTGCGGTGCCGGCGGACAGGGCGACGCACTGGTCCTGCGGAGGCCCTGAGCGCTGAGTGTGCCCTCAGCGTGATCAACGACGCTACGTAGTAGTCCGCCTCGGTTTCGGGCACAATGGCGGCCATGACGAGCATTTTGAGTGGCCCACGCGCTGGCGCAAAGGTCGCAGGTTGGTTCCGGTTGGTGGCCTTGGCCGAGGCCTTCAGCTGGGTAGGCCTGCTGGTCGGGATGTACTTCAAGTACGCGGGTTCGCCCCAGACCGAGATCGGCGTGAAGATCTTCGGCCCGCTGCATGGCGGGATCTTCATGGCGTTCGTCGTGGTCGCCGTGCTGGCTGGGATCGCATTCAAGTGGGGCGCGCTCACCTGGATCCTCGCTGCGCTGGGCAGCGTCGTGCCGTTGGCCAGTGTGATCTTCGTCATCTGGGCAGATCGCACCGGCCGCCTGGGAGACAAAGGCCTGGCAGCGAAGGATTCTGTGGCCTCCGCTCAGACGGCCACCGAAGCGGCGTGACAAACTGAGGGTGTGACACGTCCCCGTCCTTCCATCGGCCCCGCATTGGCCGGAGCGGTTGATCTCTCGGCGCTGAAGAACCCACCCACGGCCCCGCCGACGGGCGCGGGCGGAGCGGATCCGACCGTTCCCGGCGTAGAGGTCACCGAGGCGAACTTCGAAACCGAGGTTCTCGCCAGGTCCAACCAGGTGCCCGTCGTGGTGCTGCTGTGGACTCCGCGCAGTGCGTCCAGCGTGCAACTCGCTGAGATGCTGGGGGCGCTGGCCGATGCCGACGGCGGTAAGTGGGCATTGGCCACCGTCAACGTCGACGTCGCGCCACAGGTCGCGCAGGCCTTCGGCGCCCAGGGCGTGCCCACCGTCGTCGCGCTGGCGGCAGGGCAGCCGCTGTCCAGCTTCCAGGGCGCACAGCCGCCAGAGCAGCTACGCCGCTGGGTTGACTCGCTGTTGGACGCCACCGCGGGCAAGCTGGCGGGCGGGCCCGGGGAGGCCGAGGCGGTCGACCCCGAGCTGGAGGCGGCACGTGCGCACCTCGACGAGGGCGACTTCGACGCCGCACTCGCCGCGTATCAGGCGATCCTCGACGCCAAGCCCAATCACGACGAGGCCACCGGTGCCATCCGCCAGATTGTCTTTCTGCAGCGGGCGACGGCGCAGCCGCCGGAGGCCGTCGCGCTCGCCGATGCCAGCCCCGACGATATCGATGCCGCGTTCGCCGCGGCTGACGTCGAGACCGTGACGCAGAATCCCGCGGCCGCGTTCGATCGCCTCATCGGGTTGGTCAAGCGCACCGCGGGCGACGACCGCACCAGGGTGCGCACACGGCTCATCGAGTTGTTCGAACTGTTCGATCCCGCCGACCCCGACGTCATCGCCGGTCGGCGCAATCTCGCCAACGCGCTCTACTAGTCCCGCAGTCCCGCGAGCAGACGCAAAACTGTCCCTTTTCCGGCGAAAAGGGGCAGTTTTGCGTCTGCTCGCGAGGGAAACTGGAGCAGTCAGGCCGGCTCGAACCACAGCGCCGCCAGCGGTGGCAGCACCATCACGGCGGACGCCGGCCTGCCGTGCCACGGCTCGTCGGTGGCCTCGACCGCACCGAGATTGCCGATGCCGGCGCCGTTATACGTCGTCGCGTCGGTGTTGAGCACCTCGCGCCACGACCCCGAGTGCGGCAGGCCCAAGCGATAGGACGCGTGCTCTGTTCCCGAGAAGTTGAACACGCACGCCATGACGGAGCCGTCATCACCGAAGCGCAGGAAGCTCAGCACGTTGTTCGCGGAGTCGTTGGCGTCGATCCACGAGTAGCCCTCCTGGCTGGTGTCGCGCGACCACAGGGCGCGGCGGTCCCGGTAGATACCGTTCATATCGCGGACGAAGCGGGCCAGACCGTTGGAGAAACTGTTCTCGCTCAACTGATGCCAGTCGACGCCCCGCTCATCGGACCACTCGGCGCGCTGGCCGAACTCCTGGCCCATGAACAGGAGCTGCTTGCCCGGGTGCGCCCACTGGTAGGCCAGCAGTCCGCGCAGCCCGGCTGCCTTGGCGTGGTCGTTGCCCGGCATCCGGGTCCACAGTGTGCCCTTGCCGTGCACCACCTCGTCGTGACTGATCGGCAGGACGAAGTTCTCGCTGAACGCGTAGAGCATCGAGAACGTGATCTCGTGATGGTGAAAGCTGCGGTGAATCGGGTCACGCTTGATGAACTCGAGCGTGTCGTTCATCCAGCCCATATTCCACTTCATCGAGAAGCCAAGTCCGCCAAGGTTTGTCGGACGGGTCACGCCCGGCCACGACGTCGACTCCTCGGCGATTGTCACGATGCCCGGCGTGGCCTTGTGGACCGTCGCGTTCATCTCCTGCAGGAACTGGACGGCCTCCAGGTTCTCGCGCCCACCGTGAACGTTGGGTGTCCAACCGTCCGCAGGCCGTGAGTAGTCCAGATAGAGCATCGAGGCGACGGCGTCCACGCGCAGGCCGTCGATGTGGTACTCCTGCAGCCAGTACAGGGCGTTGGCGACCAGGAAGTTTCGCACCTCGGCCCGGCCGAAGTCGAAGACGTATGTGCCCCAGTCGAGTTGCTCGCCACGATGCGGGTCCGAGTGCTCGTACAGCGGTGTGCCGTCGAACCGGCCGAGCGCCCAGGCGTCCTTCGGGAAGTGAGCGGGAACCCAGTCGACGATCACGCCGATCCCCGCGCGGTGCAGTTGGTCGACCAGGTACCGGAAGTCGTCAGGGGTTCCCAGCCGTGATGTCGGCGCGTAGTACGACGTCACCTGATAACCCCACGAACCGCCGAACGGATGCTCGGCAACCGGCAGCATCTCGACGTGTGTGAAGCCCTGCTCGACCAGATACTCGGTGAGCTCAGTGGCGAGTTCGCGGTAGCTCAGGCCGGGTCGCCACGACAGCAGGTGCACCTCGTATGTGCTCATCGGTTCGAAGACCGGATTGCGCAACGCGCGCTGCGACATCCATTCGGCGTCACCCCACGTGTACTCGCTCTCGGTGACACGTGATGCCCGCGCGGGTGGGACCTCGGCGGCGAACGCCATCGGATCGGCGCGCTCGGTGGTCACACCGTCGGCGCCGTGCACGCGGAACTTGTACAGACCGTCGGTGGGGAAGCCCGGCCAGAACAGCTCCCACACGCCGGTCGACCCCAGGACGCGCAGCGGCGCCTCATTACCGTCCCAGTGATTGAACTCGCCGATCAGGCTGACGCCCTTGGCGTTCGGCGCCCACACGGCGAACGAGACACCGTCGACGACGCCATCGGCCGTGGTGAAGCTTCGGGGGTGTGCGCCGAGGACCTCCCACAACCGCTCGTGCCGACCCTCGGCGAACAGGTGCAGATCGACCTCGCCGAGTGTGGGCAGGAACCGGTAGGCGTCCGCGGTTCTGTACACCACGGGCGCGTCGTCCTCCGTGGCGCCGGGGTAGCTGATCTCGAGTCGATAGTCGATCAGGTTCGTGAACGGCACCGCGACTGCGAAGAGGCCGCCCTCGACGTGGTTGAGCGGGTAGCGCTGCTCGCCGATCACGGCGACGACGTCGCGGGCCCATGGGCGTAGCGCCCGGATCACCGTGTGGTGGCCGTACTCGTGCGCACCCAGAATCGAGTGCGGATCGTGGTGCTCGCCGGCGAGCAGTCTGCGCAGGTCCGCGGAATCGGGTCGGAGGTGCACGCCGTTGAGCGAGTTGGTGCGGGTCATATGTCACTCCCTCCGCAAGAGATTGAGCCGTTTCTCGTATGGGATCGACGGCATGTTCAGCACGTGCGCGACCGCCTGGTTCGGGTCGAGGCGAACGTAGTTGGACTGTCCCCACTGGTACTCAGCCCCGGTGATCTCATCCCGCACCCAGAATCGGTCGTGATCCTGCATACCCAGGGCTGCCATGTCCAACCACAGCGTCGACTCCTCGGCGCCGAACGCGTTGAGCGTCACGACCACCAGCACGCAGTCCCCGGTGGCGGGGTCGAACTTGCTATAGGCCAGGAGGGCGTCGTTGTCCAGGTGATGGAACTTGATGGTGCGCACCTCGCTGAGTGCCGGGTGCAGCTTGCGAATCTCATTGAGCCGAGTGAGGAACGGCTCCAGCGACTCGCCCCTGGCCAGAGCACCCTCGAAGTCGCGGGGACGCAACTGGTACTTCTCGGAGTCCAGGTACTCCTCGCTGCCCTCGCGGACCGCCGCGTGCTCGAACAGTTCGTAGCCGGAGTACACGCCCCACGTCGAACTCATCGTGGCGGCCATCGTCGCGCGAATGGCGAACATGCCCGGGCCGCCGTACTGCAGGCTCTCGTGCAGGATGTCGGGCGTGTTGGTCCACAGGCTCTGCCGGGCGTAGTCGGCGTGTGTGGCGAGCTGCTCGCCGAACTCGGTCAGCTCCCACTTCGCGGTACGCCACGTGAAGTAGGTGTAGGACTGTGTGAAGCCGAGCTTGGCCAGGCCGAAAAGCCGTGCCGGCCTGGTGAACGCCTCGGCCAGAAACAGCACGTCGGGATCGGTGTTCTTCACCTCGCCGATCAGCCACGCCCAGAAGTTGGGTGGCTTGGTGTGCGGATTGTCGACGCGGAACACCTTGACGCCGTGACTGATCCAGTACCGAACCACCCGCAGCACCTCGGCGTAGATTCCGGCCGGGTCGTTGTCGAAGTTGATCGGGTAGATGTCCTGGTACTTCTTCGGAGGGTTCTCGGCGTAGGCGATGGTGCCGTCGGGCAACACGGTGAACCACTCGGGGTGGGACGTGGCCCAGGGGTGGTCCGGAGCGCACTGCAGCGCCAGATCCAGCGCGACCTCGAGGCCCTCGGCGTGGGCGGCGGCGACGAAGTCGTCGAAGTCGTCGATCGTGCCCAGTTCCGGATGCACCGCGTCATGGCCGCCCTCGTCGCTGCCGATGGCCCACGGGGATCCGACGTCGTTCGGTGCCGCTGTGACGCTGTTGTTGCGTCCCTTGCGGTGCACCTTGCCGATCGGATGGATCGGCGGTAGGTAGACGATGTCGTAGCCCATGTTCGCCACTCGAGGCAGCGCCTTGGCCGCCGTCGCGAACGTGCCGTGTACCGCGTTGCCTGCGGCGTCCCAGCCGCCTGTCGAGCGCGGAAACATCTCGTACCACGCGCTGAATCGCGCCAGCGGTCGATCCACCCAGACACCGAATTGGTCTCCGCGCGTGACCAGTTCGCGCAGCGGATAGCGCTTGAGTAGATCGGTGACCTCGACGGCGAGCGCGGCACCCGCCCTGGTGAACGGATCGCCGGGTGCGCGCAGCCGGTCCGCGGCATCGATCAGCGGGAAGCGGTCCTGACGTGGCACGCCCATAGCGGCCCGCTCGAGGAGCTGCGCACCCACCAGCAGGTCGTTGTCCAGCTCTGATTCGCCCTGCCCCGCCTCGAGCTTGGCGGTGACGTTGTGCCGCCATGTACTCAGCGGGTCACCCCAGCCGTCCACCCGGAACGTCCACAGCCCGACGGCGTCGGGCGTGAACTGGCCATGGAACACATCGGGGACGGACCCGGGCAGCATCGGCAGCCGTTGCGGTTTGACCCGCTGGGAAGCGCCCACCACCGTCTCGATCGGGACGGGTTCGAGTTCGGCAGGCCGCAGGCCCGTGGGCGTCTCGGCCAGCCGCGGGTAGGCGGTGCCGTGGTATCGGACGACCAGCGTTGCCGCTACGGCATCGTGGCCCTCGCGCCACACCGTCGCCCGCACGGGCAGGATCTCGCCGACCACCGCCTTTGCCGGAAAACGGCCACCCGAGACCACAGGCGCGACGTCATCGATACCGATACGACCGACCACCACCACCCAACTCCTCACGTTGTACGCGGCCTGCTCGGCCGCGCGGTGTCGTCTGTTCCGTTACAGCCCCGTCGCTCTATACCCACCGTAGTGTCCGGCCGAACCAAAGGTGCTCCGATGCTGTCATCGACACCGGTGCCACGCATGAATTCGTCGGTAAGGTGAGATCGCGTGAAAGCCCTTCGCAGATTCACGGTCCGCGCCCACCTTCCGCAGCGTCTCGCCGCACTGGAGCGGCTTTCGGTGAACTTGCGATGGTCGTGGCACATACCGACGCAGGATCTGTTTGCCACCATCGAGCCCGACTTGTGGAAGCAGGTGGGCAGGGACCCGGTGGCGCTGCTCGGCGCGGTGAGCCCCAAGCGGCTCGATGAGTTGGCGGTGGAGGACTCGTTCCTGACGCGCCTGGATGATCTCGCGGCCGATCTCGACGACTATCTGAGCCGCCCGATGTGGTACCAGGAGCGCGCCGCGGAGGCAGAGGCGGAGGACGGCGGATCGCCCTGGCCGACGGGGATCGCGTACTTCTCGATGGAGTTCGGCGTGGCCGAGGTGCTGCCGAACTACTCGGGAGGTCTGGGCATCCTGGCCGGCGATCACCTGAAGTCCGCGTCTGACCTGGGGCTTCCGCTCATCGCGGTTGGCCTCTACTACCGATCTGGCTACTTCCGGCAGTCGCTGACCGCCGACGGCTGGCAGCACGAGACCTATCCGCCCCTGGATCCGCAGGGTCTGCCGCTGCGCCTGTTGACCGACGAGTCGGGAGCGCCGGTCCTGGTGCGGCTGGCCATGCCGGACGCCGGCGAGCTGAACGCCCGGGTGTGGATCGCACAGGTGGGCCGAATCCCGTTGCTGCTCTTGGATTCCGACATTCCAGAGACCGAGCACGATCTGCGCAGTGTGACCGACCGCCTGTACGGAGGTGACCAGGAGCACCGAATCAAACAGGAGATCCTGGCCGGGATCGGCGGCGTGCGTGCCATCCGCGCGTTCACCGCGGTCGAGGGCCTGCCGGAACCGCAGGTCTTCCACATGAACGAGGGGCACGCCGGGTTCCTGGGAGCCGAACGTATCCGGGAACTCGTCACCGATGGCGGCCTGGACTTCGACACCGCGCTCGCGGTGGTCCGTTCGAGCACCGTGTTCACCACGCACACCCCCGTGCCCGCGGGTATCGACAGGTTTCCGGTCGAGATGGTGCGGCATTACTTCGGCAGCCCCGCCGGTAGCCCGTCGGGTGCGAATTCACTTCTGCTGCCCGGTGTTCCGATCGACCGCATCCTGGCGTTCGGTGCCGAGGACGACGCGTCGAAGTTCAACATGGCCCACATGGGCCTGCGTCTGGCGCAGCGAGCCAACGGTGTGTCCCTGCTGCACGGCCAAGTCAGCCGCGGCATGTTCAACGAGCTGTGGCCCGGATTCGACGAGGGCGAGGTGCCGATCGGGTCGATCACCAATGGTGTGCACGCCCCCACCTGGGCGGCTCCGCAGTGGCTGGAACTCGGGGGTGAACTCGCCGCTGGTGACTCGTTGTCGGAGCCCGCGACCTGGGAGCGGTTGCAGCAGGTCGACCCCGCTCGCCTGTGGTCGATTCGCTCTCAGCTGCGTGAGCGACTGATCGCCGACGTGCGGGCGCGGGTGCGCAGGTCATGGCAGGAGCGGGGCGCATCGGAAGCCGAGTTGGGTTGGATTGCAAGTGCGTTCGATCCGAACGTGCTGACCGTTGGGTTCGCCCGCCGGGTGCCGACGTACAAGCGGTTGACGCTGATGCTGCGCGATCCCGAGCGACTCGAGCAACTGCTCCTCGACGAGGAGCGGCCGGTGCAGTTGATCGTCGCAGGCAAGTCACACCCCGCCGACGAGGGCGGCAAGGCGCTGATCCAGCAGGTGGTGCGTTTCGCCGACCGGCCCGAGGTGCGACACCGCATCGCCTTCCTGCCCGACTACGACATGTCGATGGCGCGGTTGCTGTACTGGGGCTGTGACGTGTGGCTGAACAATCCGCTGCGGCCGTTGGAGGCCTGCGGCACGTCGGGCATGAAGAGTGCGCTCAACGGGGGTTTGAACCTGTCCATCCGCGACGGCTGGTGGGATGAGTGGTACGACGGCGAGAACGGTTGGGAGATCCCGACCGCCGATGGCCTCGCCGACGAGACCCGCCGCGACGATCTCGAGGCCGCCGCGCTGTATGACCTGCTGGCCGATTCGGTGACGACCAAGTTCTACGACCGCGACGAGCGGGGTATCCCGAACCGCTGGGTCGAGATGGTGCGGCATACGCTTCAGACGCTCGGGCCCAAGGTCCTCGCGTCGCGGATGGTGCGCGACTACACCGAGAAGTACTACGTACCCGCCGCGCAGTCGCTGCATCGCACGATCGAGCCCTTCGACGGCGTGCCCTTCGGTGCCGCCCGTGGTCTGGCGGCCTATCGGCAGCGCGCCGAGGACGCGTGGCCCAAGATCCAGATCACCGACGTGGACAGCTACGGCCTGCCCGACACACCGCTGCTCGGCTCGGAGCTGACGTTGACCGCGACCGTGCACCTCGCCGGGCTGCAACCGGACGAGGTGGTGGTGCAGGCCGTGGTCGGGCGGGTGGACGCGACCGACGCGTTGGTGCATCCGGAGACTGTACGGATGGCGCACACCGGGACGGCCAACGACGGCAACGAGGTGTTCTCGACGAGAACCCCTCTGCCCGTTGCGGGTCCGGTCGGCTACACGGTGCGCGTGCTCCCGCACCACCGTTTGTTGGCCGCACCCACCGAGCTGGGTCTGGTCACGCTGGCGTGAGTGGAATTCTCGAGGTTGCGATCGACGGCGGGCCCTATGCCCTGGCGCTGGGGCCCGACGGCGCGATGTGGGTCACGCTGGCGCGCCGCGGCGCGATCGCCCGTGTGACGGCAGACGGGGACCTGCGTGAGTTTCCCGTCGCGGGTGACGCCAAGCCGACGACCATCACGGCCGGGGGAGACGGCGCGCTGTGGTTCGCCCGCTCCGGTGATGACCGCATCGGCCGGATCACCACCGACGGCGAGCTGAGTGCTGTCGAATTGTCCAACGGGAGTTCGCCGTTCGGGCTGACGATCGGACCCGACGGTGCGCTGTGGTTCACCGCGATGGAGACCGGGACGGTCGGTCGAGTCTCCGCCGACGGTGTCGTCGAGGAATGGCCGGTCGGGGGCAGACCGTCGATGATCACGAGTGGGCCCGACGGCGCCCTGTGGTTCACCATGAACCAGGCCAACGCGATCGGCAGGCTGGACCTCGCAGGTGAGTTGACGGTGCGCGCGCTGCCGACGCGCGGTGCGGGGCCGGTGGGCATCACCGCGACTCACGACGACACGGTCTGGTTCACCGCGATCCTGGCCGACAAGATCGGCCGGATCCCGATGGACGATGCGATTCAGGAGATGGATCTGCCGGGCAAGCCGCACGCGGTGGTCGCCGATCCCACCGGCGGGGTGTGGGTGAGTCTCTGGGGTGCCGACCAGATCGCCCGGGTCAGTGCCGACGGCGAGGTTTACACCATCGACCTGCCCGGCGGGAGCGAACCGCACGGGATGGCGGTGGGCCGCGACGGCGCCCTCTGGGTGGCGCTGGAAGTGGGTTACGTTCTGCGGCTGCCGACCAACTGAGTTCAGTTCTCCAACCCCGCGGTCGACGGACCCTCTGGCGCGGTAGGTTCCGAAGAACGAAACAAGGGGGTCCAACTGTGCCGAGGGAACGTCTCACCGTGCTGGTCGGATGCGTGCTGGTCGCGATGGCGACCGCACCATCGGCGGTAGCCGATCCCGAAGTGGTTGCCATCGAACCCGTCGTCGCCGAGGCCCCACTTGAGGGCGTCCCACCCCCGCCGGACGGTGCGGTGGTCTCGCCGCCACCACGGACCTTGACGACACCCGACGGGTGGACGCTGACCCTGGCGGCCAAGGACGAGACCCAGGTCGCCAGCGCCCCACTGACGACCGCGCTGTCATCGCGGGAGTACGTCGTCGGTGGCACGTTCAACGGCTCACTGGACGGGCCCAGTTCCGACGGCGACCCCGGGGGAACCATCGAGGTCGGCTACCAGATCGGGTGCGGTATCGACATGAGCACGTCGAACGGCGTCACCCTCGCCGGGACTGCGGGGCTCAACTCGTCGATCGGCATCCTCGGGACCGACGTCGCCTCGCCCCTGCCGGAGGGCATTCTGCCCGGGGTGGGTGCCAACATCGGCGGCGGTGTGACCGTCGGTCTGAAGCCCGGCATCATCAATACCGTCCCCGTCACGAAGAAGGAGTTCGAGGGCTCCGAACCGTGGGTGATGATCAGCAACTTCCACGTCAAGATCGACGGCTGCGTCGGTGAGTCATTCATCCGCTCGTACGCGTTCCTGACCCGCTCCACGAGGATGTCCGACGCGATTCTGGCCTACTACGGCGAGACGAAGGTCGTCTGACAGTGCGACTTCGGCGCGATAAGGAGCGCCCACCGCTCCGAAACGCGCCGAAATCACGGTGGGGCTAGTCGAAGCGCTTGAAGCAGCGGTCGGTGTCACCGAGGACACCCACCCGGAACGCGTCGATGCGCGAGAAGCCCGACGGCACGGAGTCACCGTTGACGTCGCTGGCGACCATGCCGTTGAGCAGGATGCCCGACACCGCCTCGTCGACGTCGCCCGCGGTGAGGGCGATGGTGTCGCCGTCGGGGGTGGTGATCGGCTGAGTCATCTTCGCCGTCGCGACGCCCGTGAGGCAGGCGGTGCGCAGCGCGGCCTCGGCGGTGTTCAGTGCGACGTCGCCGTGCTCATGCTGCAGCGCCTGCATATAACGGGACACCAGGATTGAGTAGGCGGTGTTGTCGCCGGTGACCAGTCCGCCGCCGTCCTCCTCGCCGGCTGCGGCTCCGACCGCCGCCAGTTTGTCGACGTCGACGATGATCGTGTTGGAGGCCGGGCAGTAGGAGACGGGTGGGCGCATCCGGGCGTCCTGGCAGTCCTGCGCCTCAAACGCCAGCTCTGGCGGATTGGCGGGTTCGAAGAGGATGCCCAGCGCGTCGATGATGGAGCGCACCGAGTCCTCGGTGACGGGCAGTTCGCCGGTCTCATCGTCGGGTAGCAACACGGGCAAGTCGCCCCGACGCTGATCGATCTCCTGCATGTCGATGCCCTTGCAGGAACTCGCCCCGTCGGTGAAGCCGAACTGGAACGCCGACACCCTCTCGAACGCCGAACCGTGCTCGTCCGTACCGACTTCGGGGTCGCTCTCGGTGAGCAGCGGGTCGCGGAAGGCGATCATCGCGGCCAACAGGTTGTTCAGCCCCTCGCCGGTGTTCATCGTGAACCGGGGGGAGTTGTCCTCGGCAACCCAGCGCATGTAGGAGCCCGCCAGGCAGTCGGCCTGTTGCTCGCTCATCAACGTGGGTGTGTCATCGTCGACGAGCCCGGCCTGATGCTGGATCGAGTGGCCGTACTCGTGTGCCAGCACCATCGTGACCGCCATGTCGCCGTTGGCCCGGCGCAGCGATGGCAGCAGCTCGCCGCGGTCCCAGCCGATGCTCTCGTCATCGAAACAGAACCCGGCATTGACCAACCCGACGGTGTCCATACCGCAGAACACGCCGTCGAACTCCTCGGCGTCCCATGAGTGGAGTTCGGAGGCGGGCGTGAACTCGCCGTCGAACGTCTCGCCGTAGGCGGTCGCCCAGAACTCCTCGATATCGCTGATGGACTGACGCGCGAGTTCGTCGATATCGCCGCCGTCGGTTCCCACCACGTCACGTGACGGCTCGGCGGCATCATCACGCAGACCCGTTGGCCCGTCGGTGGCGGGCATGCCCGCGACGCTGAACGGATCGTTGAACACCGACACGGCGCTGCCCGACACGGTCGAGGCGCACGAGGTGACAAGAACTGCGGCACACGCGGCGACGGCCAGTGACCCCAGGTGCCGACGACCCATGGACGCCGCCTTTCAGGTTTCGCGGGGCGGCCGTGGCGGCGCGCACTACTGACAGAGCAGCTTAGTGAACGAACGTGGAGGCGGAGCAGAAACCTCGAGGCCAGGGCGGTCAGGCGCTCCGCAAGCGCTCCAGGGCCGCCCGGACCCGTGCCCCGTCGGTGGTCGACCAGAACGGCGGCAACGAGGCCCGCAGGTACCCGGCGTAGCGGGCGGTGGCCATCCGGGAGTCCAGTACGGCGACGACACCGCGGTCATCGACGTGGCGCAACAGCCGGCCCGCGCCCTGGGCGAGCAGCAGCGCGGCGTGACTCGCGGCCACCGCCATGAACCCATTACCGCCGTGCGCGGCGATCGCGCGTTGGCGCGCGGTGATCAGCGGATCGTCGGGGCGGGGGAACGGAATCCGGTCGATGAGCACCAGGGACAGTGACGCGCCGGGCACATCCACGCCCTGCCACAACGACAGCGTGCCGAACAATGACGTCTCGTCGTCCTCGGCGAAGCGGCGAATCAGCGCCGACGTGGTGTCCTCGCCCTGACACAGAACCGGCGTGTCGAGGCGGTCGCGCATCACCTCGGCGGTGGCCTTGGCGGCGCGCATCGAGGAGAACAGACCCAGCGTGCGGCCTCCCGCGGCGGTGACCAACTCGGCGATCTCATCGAGTTGCTCCGACGATCCCGTGCCGTCACGTCCCGGCGGGGGAAGGTGCTTGGCGACGTAGAGGATGCCCGACTTCGCGTGTGCGAAGGGCGATCCGACGTCGATACCGCGCCACTTGGCGTTATCGTCGGCACCGAACTGCAGGCCCCACGACCGCGCCATAGCGTCGAATGTCCCGCCGACGGTCAGGGTGGCCGACGTGAGGATCACGGTCGACTGATCGAACAATCGGTTGCGCAGCAGGCTGGCCACCGACAGCGGGGCCACCCTCAGGATCGCTCGTTTGTTGCCGCGGTTCTCGTCGTGGTCGAGCCACACCACATCGGTGCGGTCGGGGATCGCCGGGCCGTAGGAGTCCAGCACCCGGGTCGCGGTGTCCCGCACGTCGTTCAATGATGTCACCGCCTCGTTGCGCGCGGACGCGGCCTTGGGATCGGCCGGAGCCATGTCGATGCCGGCGCGAACCTTGTCGGCGGAGTCGCGCAGCACCGTCAGGTAGGTCGTCAACTCGTCGCCGAGGTTGTCCTTGCGCCCCGGTTCCTCGTCGAAGATGGCGGAGGTGAATGTGGCGATGGCCGCCTCGAACCGTTGCGCCAGTTCGGGTTCGACGAGCCGCGCGGAACGGCGGTGGGCGACGCCGAGCGACGTCGCAGACAGCTCGCCGGTGGCCACGCTCGTCACCCGATCCACGAGTTCGTGCGCCTCGTCGACCACGAGCAGCTCGTGCTCGGGCAGGACGTTGACGTCGGAGATGGCGTCGATGGCCAGCAGCGCGTGATTGGTGACAACCACGTCGGCCTCCCCGGCCAGCGCCTTGGACTTCTCGGCGAAGCAGTCCGAGCCGTACTCGCAGCGGGTGGCGCCGATGCACTCGCGGGCCGACACGCTGACCTGGCCCCATGACCGGTCGAGCACGCCGGGCATCAGCTCGTCGCGGTCGCCGGTCTCGGTGTCCGAGGACCATTCGGTGAGGCGTTTGACGTCACGGCCCAATTGCGTCGACGCGACGGCGTCGAACAGTTCCTCCTGCGGCCTGTCCTCGGCCGATTCGTCGGCGGCACCACCATGAATCTTGTTGAGGCACAGATAGTTTCCACGCCCCTTCAGGAGCGCGAAGTCGGGTCGACGTGGCAGCTCGGGGGCCAGTGCATCGGCCAGTCGCGGCAGGTCGCGGTCGACGAGTTGGCGCTGCAGGGCAATGGTCGCGGTCGAGACGACGACCGGTCGGTTGGTCTCGACGGCGTGGGCGATGGCCGGCACCAGATAGGCCAGCGACTTGCCGGTACCTGTGCCGGCCTGCACGGCGAGGTGCTCACCGGTGCTGAAGGAGCGCTCGACGGCCTGGGCCATGTCGACCTGACCGCTGCGTTCGGAGCCGCCGAGGGCGCTCACGGCGGCGGCGAGCAGGCCAGTCACGCGGGTGGTGTCGGGTTCGGTGGTCATGACGAGTGGGTCACCATCCGCGTCGCGATGGCCGGTTCGCCGCGGGAGAGCTTGAGACCGTCCCACGGCAGGCTGTGCAATCCGGAGGCCACGCGCTCACGGGCGGCGGCGATCGAGAGGTCGGCGACCACCTCACCGTTGCGGACAAGGGGCACCGCAACGTCGCGTGCCACCAGGCCGGTTGGTGCTTCGGGCGCCTGTCCGTCCGGGTGCACGACCTCCTCGACGATGGTGCCCGACCGCTTGGACAGTCGCTGCGCCTGCTTGCGGCCACCGTGGGATTCCTTGCGGCTGCTGCGTTTCGCGACGGGCAGGCCGTCCACCTCGACGAGTTTGTAGACCATGCCCGCGGTGGGAGCGCCCGATCCGGTGACCACCGAGGTGCCGACCCCGTAGGTGTCGACGGGTTCGGCACGCAGAGCCGCGATCGCGAACTCGTCGAGGTCGCCCGACACCACGATTCGGGTGGTCGTGGCACCGAGGTCGTCGAGCTGCGCGCGGACCTGGCGCGCCAGCACGCCGAGTTCGCCGGAGTCGATGCGCACCGCGCCCAGCTCCGGCCCCGCGACGGCGATCGCATTGGCCACGCCGGTGGTGATGTCGTAGGTGTCGACGAGAAGTGTGGTGTTCACGCCGAGCGCGTCGACCTGCGCGGCGAATGCCGCCCTCTCGTCGGGCCCGTCGGCGGTGGAGTACAGCAGTGTGAAGGCGTGCGCGCTGGTCCCGCGAGCGGGTACGCCGTAGCGCTGTTGTGCGGCGAGGTTGGACGATGCGGCGAATCCGGCGAGGTAGGCGGCGCGCGCGCAGGCGACGGCCGCCTCCTCGTGCGTGCGCCGCGAACCCATCTCGAGCAGCGGCCTGCCATCGGCGGCGCTGACCATACGGGCCGCGGCCGACGCGATGGCCGAGTCGTGGTTGAGGATCGACAGCGCCAGCGTCTCGAGGATCACGCACTCGCCGAAACTGCCGTGTACCGACAGGACGGGCGAGCCGGGAAAGTACAGCTCACCCTCGGGGTAGCCGTCGATGTCACCGCGAAACCGGTAGTCGGCGAGGTAGGCCAGGGTGGCCGGATCGAGGAACTCGGCGAGCAGCGTCAGCGCGGCGTCGTCGAAGGTGAACTCCGGCAATGCTTCCACCAGCCGAGCGGTGCCCGCGACGACCCCGTAGCGTCGGCCCTCGGGCAGCCGCCGACCGAATACCTCGAACGTCGTGCGACGGTGCGCGGTGCCGTTGTGGAGCGCTGCCGCGAGCATCGTCAGTTCGTATTTGTCAGTGAGCAACGCCGAGGTCACACGCCCAACCGTAGCCGTTGCAGCGACTCGCTATCCTTGGCGACATGGTTACGCCAGCGAGGACCCGGCCGGGGACCCGCGAGGAACACGCGAGTGAGAGTGTTCCGCAAGACGAGGTGGCCACTGACAGCCCGTGGGTGACCATCGTCTGGGACGATCCGGTGAACCTGATGTCGTACGTGACCTACGTGTTCCAGAAGCTCTTCGGCTACAGCGAGCCGCACGCGACGAAGCTCATGATGCAGGTGCACGAAGACGGCAAGGCCGTGGTCTCCGCGGGCAGTCGGGAGTCCATGGAGGTCGATGTGTCCAAGCTGCACGCCGCGGGGCTGTGGGCCTCGATGCAACAGGACCGTTGAGGCGACGGGTGCGTAAGTGGAAGAGGGTCGACACCGTAGACGGCGTGCGGTACCGGTCGGCGATGGCAGCACACGAGTCGGCACTGTTGCAGAGTCTGGCCAACTCGATGCTGGAGATGCTCAACGACCGCGAATCTGACTCGCCGACAGACGAACTCGAGGAGCTGACCGGTATGCGTACCGGCAACTCGCGGCCGCCCGAGGACGAGACGATGCGCCGGTTGCTGCCGGACTTCTACCGTGCCGCCCGAGATCATCCGGCTGGTTCGGGCACCGCGGAGAGCCTGAACAGTGCGCTGCGCAGCCTGCACGAGCCAGCCATCATCGATGCCAAACGGCAAGCGTGCCAATGTCTGCTGGACACCCTGCCCGCCGCTGGTGGGAAGTTCGAACTGACCGAGGATGCAGCACACAGCTGGGCCGCGGCGGTCAACGACCTTCGGCTGGCGCTGGGCACCATGCTCGAGATCGGACCCGACGGTCCCGACCGACTGCCGCCCGAGCATCCGATGGCCGGGCACCTGGATGTGTACCAATGGCTGACCGTGCTGCAGGAGTATCTGGTGCTGGGTCTCATGAGCCGAGGACAGCGATGAGCGCTTGCGCGAAGAGCCGAGGACAGCGATGAGCGGTTCCATCACCGACGTCGCGGGAATTCTCGTCGGGCACCATCAGCGTCTGGATGACGACGCGACGCTGGGCGCGGGCTGGGCGTGCGGTACCACTGTCGTGCTCACCCCACCGGGCACGGTCGGCGCGGTTGACGTGCGCGGCGGTGCCCCGGGCACCCGCGAGACCGACCTGCTCGATCCGGCCAACAGCGTGCGCTACGTCGACGCAGTCGTGCTGACCGGCGGAAGCGCCTACGGGCTCGCCGCGGCGGACGGCGTCATGACGTGGCTCGAACAGCACGACCGCGGGGTGGTGATGGACGGCGGGCTGGTGCCCATCGTTCCCGCCGCGGTGATCTTCGACCTGCCCGTCGGCGGGTGGCAGTGCCGCCCGACCGCCGAATTCGGCTTCGCCGCAGCCAACGCCGCGGGGACCGACGTGGCCGTCGGCACCGTGGGCGCGGGCGTCGGAGCACGCGCGGGCGTCCTCAAGGGCGGCATCGGCACGGCGTCCATCCGGCTCGAGGCCATCGGTGTCACGGTCGGCGCCGTCGTCGCGGTGAACTCGGCGGGCAATATCGCCGATCCGCGCACCGGGCTGCCGTGGATGGCCGAGTACATCACCGAACTGGACCTGACCCCGCCGCCCGCCGAGCAGATATCGGCCTTCGCGGCGCTCGACGCCGAACTCTCACCGCTCAACACCACGATCGCTGTCGTCGCCACCGACGCCCTACTGAGCCCCGCCGCCTGCCGCCGGGTCGCGGTCGCCGCACAGGACGGACTGGCCCGGACCATCCGGCCGGCGCACACCCCGCTCGACGGCGACTCCGTTTTCGTGCTCGCGACGGGCGCGATCGAGGTCGAGCCCGCCAGCGACATTCCTGCCGCGATGTCGCCCGAGACCAAGCTGACCACCACCATCGGCGCGGCGGCGGCTGACTGTCTCGCCCAGGCGGTGATGGCCGGAATCCTGGCTGCCGAATCGGTGGCCGGAATACCCACCTACCGCGACATGTTGCCCGGAGCGTTCGCGAACCGAAATGGAGCCTGACCCGTGCTGGTGATTCGTAGGGACCTGGTTGACGCCATGGTCGCCCACGCCCGCGCCGACCACCCCGACGAGGCGTGCGGCATCATCGCGGGCCCCGAGGGCTCCGACAGGCCTGAGCGCTTCATCGCGATGGAGAACGCCGAGCGGTCGCCGACCTTCTACCGATTCGACTCGGGAGAGCAGCTCAAGGTGTGGCGAGCGATGGACGACGCCGACGAGGTGCCCGTGGTCATCTATCACTCGCACACCGGCACCGAGGCGTATCCGAGCCGCACCGACATCGCGCTGGCGTCCGAGCCCGACGCCCACTACGTCTTGATCTCCACCCGCGACCCCGACGAGCATGAGCTGCGGAGCTACCGCATCCGCGAGGGCGTCGTCACCGAGGAACCCGTCAACGTCGTCGAGCAGTAGACCCCGAGAAACAGCCCCCGAAAGGCCGAGCCCCATGACCATCACCGTCTCCATCCCCACCATCCTGCGCACTCACACCGGAGGCGAGAAGCGCGTCAGCGCGTCCGGTGACACGTTGCAGGCCGTGATCAGCGACCTCGAGGCCAACTACTCGGGCATCTCCGAGCGCCTCATCGACGCCGGTAACGCAGGCAAGCTGCACCGCTTCGTCAACATCTACGTCAACGACGAGGACGTCCGCTTCTCGGGCGGGCTGGACACCGTGATCTCCGACGGTGACTCGGTCACGATCCTGCCCGCCGTAGCAGGTGGCTGACGCGTGAGATACGACTCGCTGTTGTCCGCGCTCGGCAACACGCCGCTCGTCGGGTTGCAGCGGTTGTCGCCCCGGTGGCATGCGGGTGAGGACGGCACCCCGCACGTGCGGCTGTGGGCCAAGCTCGAGGACCGCAACCCCACCGGCTCCATCAAGGACCGCCCGGCGCTGCGCATGATCGAGCAGGCCGAGCGCGACGGGCTGATCCACCCGGGTTCCACGATCCTGGAACCCACTAGCGGCAACACCGGCATCTCCCTCGCGATGGCGGCGCTGTTGAAGGGCTACAACCTGATCTGCGTGATGCCCGAGAACACGTCGATCGAACGCCGTCAGCTGTTGGAGCTGTATGGCGCCAAGATCATCTACAGCCCCGCCGAGGGCGGGTCGAACACCGCCGTCGCGACCGCCAAGGAACTGGCGCAGGAGCACCCCGAGTGGGTGATGCTCTACCAGTACGGCAACCCGGCGAACGCCGCCGCGCACTACGAGGGCACGGGACCCGAGGTCCTGGCCGACCTGCCGGAGATCACGCACTTCGTCGGCGGGTTGGGCACCACGGGCACGCTCATGGGCGTCGGGCGATTCCTGCGCGAGAACGTCCCCGGGGTCCAGATCGTCGCCGCCGAACCACGTTACGGCGAGGGTGTCTACGCGCTGCGCAACATCGATGAGGGCTTCGTGCCCGAGCTCTACGACCCGGACGTGCTGACCACTCGGTTCTCCGTGGGCGCGTTCGACGCCATCAGGCGCACGCGCGAGATCGTGCAGTTGGAGGGCATCTTCGCCGGCATCTCGACCGGGGCGATCCTGCACGCCGCGCTCGGTATGGCGGCCAAGGCGGTCAAGGCAGGCGAGCGTGCCGACATCGCGTTCACGGTGTGTGATGCGGGTTGGAAGTATCTGTCGACCGGCGCCTACGCCGGTAGCCTGGACGATGCCGAGGACGCATTGGAAGGGCAGCTATGGGCATGACGGTCGATCGCGGACAAGGGGCGCACCGGGCATGACGATGCCGGGGTATCCGCCCGCCACCACACCAGGCCCCAGCAAGAGGCCGGCGTGGATGATCGGCGGGGCCACGGTGCTCAGCTTCGTCGCGCTGCTCTACATCATCGAGATCTGGGACAACATCACCGGACACCGCTTGGACTCCAACGGGATCCGGCCGCTGGAGACCGACGGGCTGTGGGGCATCGTGTTCGCGCCGCTGCTGCACTCGAACTGGCAGCACCTGATCGCTAACACCGGTCCCGCGCTCGTTCTGGGTTTCCTCATGACGCTGGCCGGGTTGTCACGCTTCATCTACGCGACGGCGATGATCTGGATCCTCGGCGGTTTCGGGACGTGGCTCATCGGAAACGCGGGCGCGCCCCCGGGCGTGGAGACCAACCACATCGGCGCCTCGGGCCTCATCTTCGGCTGGCTGACGTTCCTCATCGTGTTCGGCTTCTTCACCCGCAAGGTGTGGGAGATCGTCGTCGGCATCGTCGTGCTGATCGTGTACGGCAGCGTGCTGCTGGGCGTGCTCCCCGGCACTTTCGGGGTGTCCTGGCAGGGCCATTTCTGCGGTGCGGTCGCCGGTGTCATCGCCGCCTATCTGCTGGCCGGCCCGGAACGCAAGGCGCGCGAGCGACGCAAGGGTCCCGCCGCGCCCGCGCTCGGCGTCTGAGCCGATCGGCGGTCTTGTCGCGGCCGGGCGCCACGCTTTGCTGATTGAGGCCTGCGCCACACTTTGGGCTACGGGCGGTCTGCGTCTCAATCGGCGTCTGACCAGGTGAGGCAGCACATCGCGACGAATTGATGAAACGCGACGCCCAAAGCGCTGATGTTTTCGTCACACGCCCATTGGGCATGGCAAGCTAGTGAATGTGCGAATCACCGTACTGGGTTGCTCCGGCAGTGTGACGGGGCCTGATTCGCCAGCATCCGGATATTTGGTGACCGCACCCGATACGCCACCGCTGGTGATCGACTTCGGTGGTGGTGTGCTGGGCGCACTGCAACGTCATGCCGATCCCGGCACCGTTGGTGTTCTGCTGTCGCACCTTCACGCCGACCACTGCCTGGACCTTCCCGGTCTGTTCGTCTGGCGTCGCTATCACCCGACCCCGCCGAAGGGGCGTGCCCTGATGTACGGCCCGCAGGCCACCTGGGCCCGGCTTGGCGCCGCGTCCTCTCCCGAGGGCCGCGAGATCGATGACTTCACCGACATCTTCGACGTCCGCAACTGGGTCGACGCCGAGCCGGTTGAGATCGGCACGCTCACCGTCGAGCCGCGTCTGGTGTGCCATCCCACCGAGTCCTACGGAATGCGGTTCACCGACCCGTCCGGGGCGGTTTTCGTCTACAGCGGTGACACCGGGTACTGCGACGCGCTCGTCGATCTGGCCCGCGGCGCCGACGTCTTCCTGTGCGAGGCGTCGTGGACCCACGCGCCGGACCGTCCGCCGAAACTTCACCTGTCGGGAACCGAGGCGGGGCGTGCCGCCGCGAGAGCCGGTGTGCGCGAGCTGCTGCTGACCCACATCCCGCCGTGGACCTCGCGTGAGGACGTGATCAGCGAGGCCAAGGCCGAGTTCGACGGTCCCGTGCACGCCGTGGTGTGCGACGAGACGTTCGACGTCACGCCGCACTGAACCACGCGCGCCAGAGTTGCCCAGGGCCGATAGGGTTGGCCCGTGTCCAGACGAGAAGATGGCCGCCTCGATGACGAGCTGCGACCGGTAACCATCACCCGAGGCTTCACCTCACATCCGGCCGGTTCGGTGCTGGTCGAGTTCGGCCAGACCCGGGTCATGTGCACGGCCAGCGTCACCGAGGGCGTGCCCCGGTGGCGCAAGGGGTCGGGCCAGGGCTGGCTGACGGCCGAGTACGCGATGCTGCCCGCGGCCACCCACGACCGCTCGCAACGTGAGTCGGTGAAGGGCAAGGTCGGCGGGCGCACACAGGAGATCAGCCGGCTCGTCGGCCGGTCGCTGCGCGCGTGCATCGACCTGGGTGCGCTGGGGGAGAACACCATCGCGTTGGACTGCGACGTGCTGCAGGCCGACGGCGGTACCCGGACGGCGGCCATCACCGGCGCCTACGTGGCGCTGGCCGACGCGGTGACGTATCTGGCCGCGGCGGACAAGCTGTCCGACCCCCGCCCGTTGTCGTGTGCGATCGCCGCGGTGTCCGTCGGCGTGGTCGACGGCCGGGTGCGTGTGGATCTGCCCTACACCGAGGACTCGCGCGCCGAGGTCGACATGAACGTCGTGGCGACCGACACCGGCACGCTGGTCGAGATCCAGGGCACGGGTGAGGGTGCGACGTTCCCGCGTTCGACGCTGGACAAGATGCTCGACCTTGCGATGGCCTCGTGCGAGCAGTTGTTCGCGATCCAGAACGCGGCGCTGGAGTTGCCCTATCCCGGTGTGCTTCCCGAGCCGTCCGGTCCGCCGAAGAAGGCGTTCGGAAGCTGACCGGGTTGTCTCGCGTCCTGGTCGCCTCCCGCAACCCCAAGAAGCTGGCCGAGCTGCATCGTGTGCTCGACACCGCCGGGGTGTCGGGTCTGACGCTGCTGTCACTGGACGACGTGGCGCCCTTCGATGAGGCCCCGGAGACGGGTGCGACGTTCGAGGAGAACGCCCTGACCAAGGCCAGGGATGCCTTTCGCGCCACCGGCTTGGCCTCGGTCGCCGATGACTCGGGGATCACGGTCGACGCGCTGAACGGCATGCCGGGTGTGCTGTCCGCACGGTGGTCGGGTGCCCACGGTGACGACGCGGCCAACACCGCGCTCCTGCTGGGCCAGCTGCGGGACGTGCCCGACGAGCGGCGCGGCGCGGCCTTCGTGTCGGCGTGCGCGCTGGTGTCCCCATTGGGCGAGACAGTGGTGCGCGGCGAGTGGCCGGGCGTGGTGGCCCACGAACCACGCGGGGCCGGCGGATTCGGTTACGACCCGGTGTTCGTGCCCATCGGGGAGTCACGGTCGGCGGCCGAACTGACCCGCGAGGAGAAGGACGCCGCGTCGCATCGCGGACGGGCGCTGGCTCTGTTGCTTCCGGCCCTGCGTGCGCTGGTCTGAGCACCGGGAATCAGTAGTTTTATGTAGCGCTACTAAACGCGTAGTGTTCGCGCGGTGTTACGTCGTGCCGCCGCTGGGGCCTCATCCTCGCTGACCCCGCGGCATCCGAGCGTGCTCATCGCCGTGCTGTCGGCGGCGGGCATCAGCGTGTCCATGATGCAGACGCTGATCATCCCGTTGATCCCCGAGCTGCCGAGGCTGTTGAACACCAGCCCCTCCGATGCGTCCTGGGTGATCACCGTGACGCTGCTGACCGCGGCCGTCGCCACACCGGTGTTCGGCCGACTCGGCGACATGTACGGGCCCAAGCCGATGCTGATCACGTGCGCGCTGATGTTGATCGGCGGGTCGGTGCTCGCGGCCTCGACGACGTCGCTGTTGCCGATGATCGTCGGCCGTGGCCTTCAGGGTTTCGGGATTCCGATCATCCCGCTCGGGATCAGCGTGCTGCGATCATGCGTTCCCGCCGAGCGTGTCGGCAGCGCAATGGGTTTGATGAGCGCATCGTTGGGTGTGGGCGGCGCGCTCGGGCTGCCGCTGTCGGCCGTGATCGCGGAGCGCTTCGACTGGCACATGCTGTTCTGGTTCGCGACCGGGCTCGGCGTCGCGGCCCTGGTGATGTTCACATTCCTTGTCCCGCACGTCCCGTCACGCACGGACGACCGGCTCGATCCGCTGGGTGCGCTGCTCCTGGGGGGCGGCCTGGTGACGCTGCTCCTTGGTATCTCGAAGGGCCAGAGTTGGGGCTGGACAAGCGGTGTGACGTTGGCGATGTTCATCTCGTCGCTGGTGATCTTCGCGGTGTTCGGGTGGTGGCAGCTTCGGGTGTCCTCGCCGATGGTCGACCTGCGGACCACTGTGAAGCGGCCGGTGCTGGCGACCAACGTGGCCTCGGTCGCGGTGGCATTCGGCATGTTCGGGCTCACGCTGGTGGCGCCCCAGATTCTGGAGATGTCGACCGAGACGGGTTACGGACTGGGCCAGTCGATGCTGGCGACGGGCCTCTGGTTGGCGCCCGGTGGCCTGGCCATGATGGTGACATCGCCGATCGCGGCGCGAATCGCCGCGGTGCGTGGGCCGCGTTTCACCCTGGTGACCGGAGCGGTGATCATCGCCGTGTCGTACTCCGCCGGGCTGGTGCTGCTGGCGGCACCGTGGCAGATCATGCTGCTCAACATCGCGGTGTCCGTGGGCGTGGGGTTCGCGTACGCGTCCATGCCCGCCCTCATCAACGCGGCGGTGCCGGTGTCGGAGACGGCGGCGGCCAACGGCATCAATGCACTCGCCCGCTCCCTTGGCACGGCGGTGTCCAGCGCGGTGATCGGCGCGATTCTCGCGGGCATGGTGGTGTCGCATGCTGGCACCCAGGTCCCGACCATGGCCGGCTTCCGGACGGCACTGGTCGTGGCGGCGTGCATAGCGGCGTTGGCCGCGGTGCTGGCGCTGTTGATCCCGGTGGTGCAACCGCCAGGGGCCCCCGCCGACTTCGTCGATGACGACGGTCTCGGTGAACCCGTCGCCGACCCCGTTCCGCCGCATCGGCTGGAGTCCTCACTGTCGCTGTTGAGCAGACATTCGGAGAAGGGCCCTTACGCCGACGAGTCGGTGGGCATGGATCGCGATTCGCATCAGGTGATGAGCCACATCGACGCGGCGGGCTCGATGTCACTGGCCGACCTGGCAGTCGCCATCGGAGGGGACATACCGACCGCTAGCCGCCGCGTCGCCGCGCTTCTGCGGGACGGGCTGGCGTCGGGCACGGGTCGCGTCGAGAGCGGCCGGTCACCGGTGTTCTACCTGACACCGCGGGGGTGCGAGCGGCTGTACCGACAGCGCGACGTTCGGGAGTCGTACTCGTCGGAGCACGCCTGGTCCTCGGCACACGTCGAGGCGCTATCCGAGTACGTCGACCGGCTGGCGCTGAGCATCGTCGTTGACGACGCCGCCGCGGATGTGACCGCGCCGCTCCTGGTGCAGCGCGACTGACGTCCCGTCGACGTTAAAGGCCGACGCGTTAAAGGCCGACGCGTTAAAGGCCGAACTGCGCCTTGATCTGCTTGGTCTGAAAGTGCTCGACGATGATGCCGAGCAGCGGAATGGTGCCCGCGAGCAGCACACCGATGGTCTTACCGATGGGCCAGCGCACCTTGACCGCGAGGTTCGCGGCGAACAGCAGGTACACGAAGTACACCCAGCCGTGGACGACGGCGATCCAGCTCAACGAGTCGTCGTTGAAGCCGTACTTCATCACCATCTCGTAGCAGAGCGCGATGAGCCAGATTCCCGTCGCCCACGCCAGGATGCGGTAGCCGAGCAACGGCTTGCGGATCGCGTCGGCAGGCGGCGTCGCGGGTGCCGGGTCGGCGGCCTCGGGGCGATCGGCTGGAGCCTCGGGGTCAGGGCTGCTCATGGTGTGGTCCTGTCATCGGTTTCGGACTTCGCGAGTTCGGCAAGGTAGGCGTTGTACTCACGCAGGGTGGGATCGTCGTCGTCGCGGGGTGTGGCGGCGCTGGGGCGCTCGGGCAGCAGCCCGTCCGGGATCTCGGTCAGCTCGCCATGGCTCGCCGCAGGAGGCGGGGCCTCCTCATAGCGGACGAACTTGTAGTACGCGTAGAAGCAGAAGCCGGCGAACATGGGCCACTGCAGTGCGTAGCCGAGATTCACGAAGCTGCCCGAGTTGGACTCGTATCGGGTCCACTGCCACCAGGCCAGCGCCAGGCAGCCCGCGGCGCCAAGGAACACCAGCGCGATGAGCGCCGGTCTCCTACGCCGTGTAGTGGACATGCCCTAACGGTACCGCGCTGTCCTTCGGTCCGATGAACTCGTCCATGCGTGCGGTGGCAGCCTTGCGGTAAATGGAGACGATGTACCTAGTCGACCGCGTCCAGGGAATGTCGAGTCGGTCGAGGGCTGCGGTGAACAGGCCGATGATGTCCTCTGACCTATTCGAGAAGTGGTAGCGGATGCTGCGGACCCCGCGGTCGTTGGCGACGACACGGCAGCCATCGCTGTGGATGAGCCCGCAGATGAACTCCTCCGTCTCCTGATCGACGAGGGCCTGCTGCCATGGTTCGAGTGCGATACGTCTGTGGTGCTTCCGGCCGGGTCCGTGTTGGGGAAACAGACACGGCCAGTGCTTGGAGTAGAGGCCAACCTCAACACATCGTGTCGGTCGCCTGACAATTGCTGCTCGCTGCCGAGGCATGACTGCATCTATCGCCTCACGGCAACGGTCGATGATCGCCGGATACTTGATGTCGAGAACGATCCTGAGTCGCCACACCCGACCCATTCGGGAAATGCACCCGTCACCGAGGTACAGGCCGAGTAGGTAGCAGTAGGCCGGGACCGGAAGTGTCGAGAAGTCGTGTAGAACGCCACATGGTGTGGATGCGCCTGCCCGCCTCAGACATTGGGGCGGATTGCTGCGCCAACCGCGGACGGTCGGTCTCGGCACTCCCGTCTGTCGTGAGATTTCGCAGTCGTTGAATCCAGCAGCGACAAGGCGCCGTACTTCATCGAATTCCTCCGCTGACCTCATCTCGTGCCCTCTGCTCGGTGATGACTCCAAGCTATGAATGGCCACCGACAAGATTGCCTGCCACGGGCGCGCTACGATTGGCCCGTTCGCGGGCGTGGCGCAATTGGCTGACGCGCCGGCTTTAGGTGCCGGTGTTCGAAAGAACTTGTGGGTTCGAGTCCCACCGCCCGCACAATTGGTAGGGGCTCTCGCCGATTGTGAATCTGGCGACGCAGACCCCTGGTCAGGCGTCGTCAGATTCACAATTGGCGATCGCTACGCCCTAGTCGCTACGACCTAGTCGTCGGACGCGGCCACCAGCGAGTGCAGATGCACGTCGGGGTTGTCGCGTTGGAAGCCCTCAAGCCGCCACTTGGTCGAGAACAGCGCGAGCATGACGCCGTCGGTGCGCGTCAGAACCTCGGCCGACGGCTGGCGCTGGACGAAGTCGGCGTCCTCGGGATCCACGATGCGCGCCACCGTGTAGGGCAGCGACTCCAGTGAGATCGGCGCACTCAGTTCGGTCGCCATCCGATGGGTGGCGACCTCGAACTGCATGGGGCCGACGGCGGCGAGTACCGGCGCCTGCTCACCGCGGCGGTCGGAGCGCAGCACCTGCACCACGCCCTCCTGCTCCAACTGCTCGATACCGCGGCGGAACTGCTTGTGCTTGCTCGGGTCGGTGCCCCGGGCCACCGAGAAGTACTCGGGGGAGAAGCTCGGGATCGGTGGGTACTGCACGGGGACATCGCGGAATAGCGTGTCACCCGGTCGCAGGGCGTTGGCGTTGGCCAACCCGATGACGTCACCGGGCCACGCGGTGTCCAGAGTGGAGCGCTGCTGGCCGAACACCGACTGCGCGTACTTGGTGACGAACGGCTTGCCCGTCGTCGCATGGGTGAGGACGTCGCCCCGCTCGAATGTGCCCGAGCAGACCCGCGCATAGGCGATGCGGTCGCGGTGGGACGAGTCCATACCGGCCTGCACCTTGAAGACGAAGGCGCTGAACGGCGCCACCGTGGCGCGCCGGTTGCCGTCGACGTCGACCTGTCCGTCGGGCGCCGGAGCGAGTTGGACCAGCACGTCGAGCAGCTGGTTGACGCCGAAGTTCAACGCCGCCGAGGTGAACAGGACTGGCGTGGACTCACAGCCCAGGAACGTTTCCTGGTCGTAGTCGGCGCCATCGGCCTCGAGAAGTTCGGACTCCTCGACCGAGCGGTCCCAGTCGATGCCCGCCGAGGCGTGGGCGTTCTCCGGGGTGATGTGCTCCTCGGGCGCGGCTTTCGCCCCACCGGCCGTGCGGGTGAACCGGATGAAGTTCCCGGTCCGCCGATCCAGCACGCCCTTGAAGTCACCGGCGATACCGACCGGCCACGTCAATGGTGTTGGGCGCAGCCCGATCCGGGCCGCGATCTCGTCCATCAGCTCGAGTGGGTCACGACCGGGGCGGTCCCACTTGTTGATCACGGTGATGATCGGGATCCGGCGGTGACGGCACACCTGAAACAGCTTGAGGGTCTGTGGCTCGAGGCCCTTGGCGGCGTCGATCAGCATCACCGCGCAGTCGACGGCGGTCAGGACGCGGTAGGTGTCCTCGGAGAAGTCGGCGTGGCCCGGGGTGTCGAGCAGGTTGATGACGCAGTCGCGCCCCGCTGTCGAGTAGGGGAACTGGAGCGCCGTCGACGTGATGGAGATGCCTCGGGCCTTCTCCATGTCCATCCAGTCCGACACGGTGGCGCGGCGGCCGGCCTTGCCGTGGATGGCACCGGCCTCGGTGATGGCGTTGGCATGCAGGACGAGCGCTTCGGTGAGCGTCGACTTGCCTGCGTCGGGGTGGCTGATGACGGCGAACGTCCTGCGCCGCCGGGCCTCGGTGGCTATGCGTTCTGCCGCGCGTCCCTCGGCGGCTGCCGGGACGACCGGGGCGTTTTCAATCATTGAGTACCGATGATATTGGCGGCGCCCACCAAACCCGTAATCGTGTCGGTCAGGCCACCGCGGTACACGCTGGTCACCGCCGGTGAGTGGCTACCTCCGCAGGCGCGCAAGCACCTGGCGCACCACCGAGGGCGACGCGCCCACCGGCGGGTGCCGGTCCACATAGGGCCACGGCGTGTTGCGTTCCGGAACCGAGGACGCCCGCGCCTGCTTGAGCTGCATGCGCAGGTGAGCCCGCAGGTCGTGCAGGTCGGGGTCCGGCCACCGGTTGTCGGCCTCGACCGGATCGGACGTCAGGTCGTAGAGCTCCCACTGATCGTCGAGGGGATCCGTCCGGTACGCCTCGCCGCCGATCCCGTTCGCCGCCAGGTGACGCACACCAGGCTGCGTCCAGGTGGCCGGGTCGTCGAACGTGCGCACCAGCTTCCACAGGTGCCCCGCGCCGCCGGGGGCGTCGACGTCATCGACTCGGACCACCAGTCCCTCGAAGTTCGCGCCGACGTGCGCGGGCAGCGTGATGCGCAGCGGTGCGGGCGGGTTCTCGGTGACGCCCAGTTGCCTGGCGCCGCCGGACGCCCCGGTGTCTCCCTCGAGCACGTTGTCGCGTGTCATCAGGTAGACCGCCCGGCCCTCGTCGGCCGGCGCGCCGTCGACCACCGGCATCAAGTCCGTGCCGGGCAGCGGGTGCACCTCGGTGAACGTCTCGGCGAGCGCCGTGGCCGTCGCGCCGATGTCGACACCCGCCGCCGAGAGCAGTGTCGGCACCAGGTCGACATGCGATGTCGGCGCGGAGACGGTGCGTGGCTGCGTCGCGTGCGCACCGGTGCGGACGATGACGAACGGCACCCGGGTGGCCTCGTCGTACATGTTGAACCACTTCTGGTGCAGCCCGCCGTGCGCGCCGAGCAGCTCGCCGTGATCGGACGTGCGGACCAGGACCGCGTCCTCGGAACCGCCGTCGGTGACGGCGCGTCGGACCCGATCGAGTGGCCCGTCGACCTCGGCGTGCAGGCGGTAGTAGAGGTCGCGGTAGCGCTGCGCGTTGCGCTTGTAGGTGCGCCCGACGACGGGTGCCGGGCCGTATCCGGAGTAGTAGGTCTCGCGGAAGGCGATCTGCGCGGCCGGTTTGGTCGACAGGTCCTCTCTCGCGGTCGGCGGTGCGGGCACGCTTGGCGGATCCAGGGGCGAGGGCTCGATCGGGCTGCGGCGCACCCAGGCGGGGAACAGCACGATGTCGTGCGGGTTGACGAAGCTGGCCACCAGCAGGAAGGGGCGCAGCGCCTCCTCGTCACCGGCGCGGCGACGCTCATAGCGATCGCCCAGCCACGCGACGATCCGGTCGGCGAACAGGTTGTCGCGCCGAAAACCGCTGTTGGCCATGGCCGCACCGTGTGGCTCCGGGCCCACCCACCCCGAGAAGCCATAGGGCCCGAGGGGATCGGCCTCGAGATAGCGGGCGACGGCGGCGGGGTCGATCACACCCTCGTCGTCGTTGGTGGCCAATGGCTCACCGGTCGTCGGATCCTCGAGATCGGCGTGGCTGATGTGCCACTTGCCGTCGTAGTGGGTGTCATAGCCCGCGGCACGGAACCAGTTGCCCAGGGTGGGCACCTCGCCGCGGCGCAACCAGCGCAGCCGCGAATCGTCGTAGCGCTTGCCGATGCCATCGGTTTGGGTGACCCCGTGCAGATCCGGGTACTGGCCGGTGAAGATCGTCGGGCGGCTCGGCACGCACGCCAGCGACCCGGTGTAGTGCCTGGTGAAGTTGACGCCGTGCTCGTCGAACCAGCGTCGGCCGGTCAGCGTGCGCTGCCGCCAGGTGAGCACCTCGTCGGACTCATACGGCGGTGTGGCGCGCTCCTCGTCGGTCATGAGGATGACGATGTCGGGGTGCGCACGCGAGGAGCGAATGGTGTCACGGTGAGCCATGCGTGTTCTCCAGATGTCGAGCCAGCCCGGCGAGCATCGAGTCGGACTGCTTGGCCATGACACGGCACACGATTCGCTCGGCGGTGCGTGCCAGCGGGTTGGCTCCCACCTCGACGGTGCTGGTGAGCGTCACCACCGTTGCCGTGCCGGCGGGCCGCAGGGTCCAGCGGTTGGCGACGTGGCGCAGTCGGCGTGGCAGTCCCTCGATGTCGTAGGCGAGGGTTTCCGGTGCATCCGCCTCGGTGATGCGCTCGACCAGGACGTTGCGGCCGACCTGGACGCGGCGGGTCGTGCCCGCTGACACCCCGTCCGCACCGTGGTTCAGGATGCACGAGTGGTCGACGCCGTCCGCCCAGCTACTGAGCGCACCGAAATCGGCGAGGACGTCCCAGATCGCCTGAGGCGAGGCAGAAATCGTGGCATCGCGGGTGATGACCGACACGGCACCCATCAAACACCATCGCGGGTGGTGGTGCGTCCGACTCGCGAATGCCCGGCCCGCCTCAGATCATGTCGTTGCGCGTCAGCCACCGCATCACCGGCCATCCGATGAACACCGGCAGCCAGCAGGTCAGCACGCGGTACAGCAGTACCGACGGAACGGCCACCGCCGCCGGGACCCCGAACGCGGCGAGGCCACCGATCAGCGCGGCCTCCACAGCGCCGACACCGCCCGGGGTGGGCGCGGCGGAGGCCAGCGTCCCGCCGATCATCGTCACCACGGTGACCGTGACGAACGAGACGTCGCCACCGAACGCCTCGACGCTGGCCCACAGTGCCAGTGCCGCTCCCAGAGTGGTTGCGCCGCAACCCAGCACGATCAATGCCAGGCGTTTGGGCTCGCGAACCAGGTCGGCCAGATCCTGGCCGACCTCCTTGAGTCTCGGCCCCACCTCGGTGCCCAGCCAGCGGCGTGCCTTCGGCACCAGCATGAACGTGCCCACCACACCCAGTGCCGCGCCGGCGATCAGGTACAGCACCGTGGCCGATGGCACGAAGTGGGACAGGTTCGCCGATGCCCCCGCCACGGCGCTGAAGAAGATCAGCAGCGCCACATGGGTGATCACCTGCACCGACTGCTGCAGCGCCACGGCCGCCGTGGCGCGCACCGTGCCGAGGCCGGACTTCTGCAGGAAGCGCGTGCTGAGCGCAAGGCCGCCAACCCCGGCGGGCGTCGTGGTGGCCGCGAACGTGTTGGCCACCTGCATGATTGTGAGGTTCTTGAAGTTCACCTGTTCCGAGGCGCAGGCCCACAGAGCGGCAGCCGCGCCGACGTAGGTCAACGCGGACACCGCGAGGCCGAGCAGCGCCCACCACCAGTTCGCGGTCCGGAGTTCGGCGAAGAACGCGGGCACCGTGCTGATGAACGGATACGCGACGTAGACCAGGGCCACCAGCAGCACCATCTGGATCAACTGGTTTCGGGTGAACCGGGTGATGGTCTCGGTCTGGATCTGGTCGGCGCCGGTCTGGCGCTTGACCTCGTCTCGCGCGCTGGTGACCGACGTCTTGATATCGATCACGGACTTTCTGATCCGTTGTGGCATGGCCGATTTGGTCAACCGCCGCGATGCGGTCAAAACGGTGTCACGGCCGAAGGAGGTGATCGCAGCGGTGACCGCCGGTTTCGCGCCGTGCAGCGCCGTCGTCGTCACCAACAACTGGGCGATATCGGATTGCAGCTGGGTGTCGGATGCGCCGTACTCGGAGTTGTCGAACCCGCCGAAGCGCGCCTTGTCCTCATCGAGGGTGATCTTCACCGCACGCAGGTCACCGTGGGCGATCTGGTGATCATGCAACTGCCGCAATGACTCCCACGCCGTCTCCACCGGATCATCACTCGACAGTGCGTCGCCGCGGGGCCAGGTGTGCGCGTAGAGCGTCCAGCCACGATCCAGCGCCGCCACCGCCATGGTGGTGGTGTTCGACAGGCCGAGGTCGTCGACGGCGATCGTCATCAACGCCCGGTGCTCGACGGCGCGGCGCATCGACGTCTGCAGCGGCCCGGTCTCGTTCCTGCGCAGGCGAAGGTAGCGCCAGATCTGCCGCAACGCGCCGCCGCTGCGCTGATTGGGACCGTACAACTCGACGACGGCGGGCTCGTCGGAGCCCGCGCACGTCGCGGACAGCACCAGGGGCCCCGGCCCGGCCGGGCGTAGTACCTGCATTGCGGTGACGGTGACTTGGCGCCGTCCCAATGCGCGGACCGCCTCCACGAGTGGCACTTCCAGCGCCGGCGTGCCGACCAGCAGAACCGTCAACGCGCCGACGAACCAACCGACCGACAGGCCCAACACCGACCTGGCCGGCACGACGGCGCTGACCACCAGGTGGATCGGCACGAATGCCAGCAGCAGGGTCCACCACCAGCGGCGCCAGCGGGCGGGCACCCAGGGGCCCGAGACGGTGAGCATCGCGGCCAGCATGGCGATCCACCGCGGATCGTCGAGGAACTGCGACAGCGTGGTGTTGAGCCGGTCGAACAGATCGAAGTGCCAACGAGGTGCTGCGATGCCGTTCGCCGTGATGGACAGCGCGAGGATCGAGACCATCCCGGCCGCCGCGTAGGCCCCGAGCAGTTTGAACTGCCGCGAGATGATCAGCCCGATCAGGATCACGAACGGCAGGGCCAGGATGGTGATGCCGTACGCCAGGTACACCAGGTTGGACTGTGTGGGCGTCAGCACTCCCACGATGTTGGAGATCGACTTCTCCAGCCCCACCCAGTCGTTGCGGGTGATCAGGGAGCTGGTGATCACGACGGCCAGCAGCACCGTCGCGACGGCGAGTCGCAGGATGTCGTTGGTTCGCCGGGTCAGCGGTTGCAGCAGCCTGCCTGCAACTGTGATCTCCCGGCCGTCGACTCGCACGCCCTCAGCATCCCTGGCCGGGCGGTGCTATCGGGTGCGAAACGCCGGTCAGGGGATGAGAGCTGGACGCAGGAAGGCGCCGGAGACCGCGATCGCCGGTGCCGAGGAGTCTCCGCCGACCACCAGCGTCGCGAAGGCGATATCACCCGCGATACCGGCGAACCAGCCGTGCGAATGGCTGTTGTCGCCGAATTCGGCGGTGCCCGTCTTGCCGCCGAGACCGGGCACGTCCCGCAGTTCGGTGGCCGTGCCGTCGGACACGGTCTGCAGCATCATCGCGCGCAGGCTGTCGGCGATGGCAGGCGGAATCTGCTCCGATGGGGTGTCGGCGGTGGTCTTCTCGTCGATGACCAGGGTCGGGGTGATAGTCGACCCGTGTCCGAGGCTCGCCTCGGCGACGGCGAGTCCGAACGGGCTGACAGTCACGGTGCCCTGGCCGATCCCGTTCTCCACCTTCAGTGCCGGGGTGTCGGCATTGGGCACGTTGCCCGTGATGGTGGTCAGCCCCGGGATGACGAAGTCGACACCGATCCCGAACATCCGGGCGGTCTTCGGCAGCGCGTCGGCTGGCAGCTTGTCAGACAGCACCGCCATCGTCGTGTTGCAGGAGTGGGAGAACGCCGTCGTCAACGGCACAGTGCCCAAGTCGAATTCGTCGTCGTTGGGGATGGTGCGGTTCTCGACGGTGACGCGGCCCGGGCACGGTTCCGGGGTGTCCGGCGTGGCAAGGCCCGCCTGCAACGCCGCCGCGGTGGTGATGGTCTTGAATGTCGAACCCGGCGGATAGGAGCCGGTGAAGGCGATTGGCCCCTGCGCGTCGGCGGCTGGGTTCTGCGCCGCGGCCAGGATCCCACCCGTCGATGGCGAGATCGCCACGACGACCGCGGCCCTCGGCTCAGCGGCCACCGCCTGCTGGGCGAGCATCTGCAACCGGGTGTCGAGGGTGGTGCGGATCGGCTTGGTGTCACCGGGCTGTGCCGACTCCAGCACGTCGACCGGCTGACCCTCGTCGTCGACCAGGTCCACCGACCACCCGGCGCTCGCGTCGATCGTCTTCTGCCAGATCTCCTGCAGCCCGCTGATGGCGGGGGAGGACAGCTCGCGGTTGGCGGTGAGCAGGGCGCCCTGCTCGGCCACGCTTACGCCGGGAATCTGGGCGAGTTGGTCGGCCACCAGGTCCAGGTCGGCCTGCCGCAGCCTGATCACCGTGACGACGTCGTCGGAGTTGCCGTCGAACTGGGCGGTGATGGTCTCGGCGGTGATCGTCGGCTCGAACTGGGCCAACACCGGCGCGAGCGCGGGTGCGGCGGCGAGGTGCTCGCGCGTCAGGTTGACGACGCCGACGGTCTGCCAGGTCAGTAGTGGTTGGCCGTCTCGGTCGACGACCGGGGTGAGGAAGTTCTTGTCGTCGCTGTACTGGAACGACACGCCTGGAGCGAGCTTGGGATGCAATGCGGTGGGTGACCACTGGACGTGCCAGTCATCACCGCCCTTGGTGGCGGTCGCCGTTGCCTCGTAGTGCAGGGTGCGGTCGGGGCCGAACGTCCACGTGTAGCCGAGCTTGGTCGTTGCCTGGTTCTCGGCCGCGTCATCCGGCTCGGCGACGTCGACGGTGACCGACGCGTTCTTGCCCATGCCGTCGAACATCGATGTGATGACGGGAGTCGCTGCGTCCGGGTCATCGGTTGCGGCGGCAGCGGCGCCCGCGTCCCTGCGTTGCAGCGCTTCAGCGAATGCCCGCAGTGCGTCGTCCGGGCCGCTGCTGGAGAACAGCGAACATCCCGTCGATCCGAGGAGTAGGACACCAATCAGCAGAACCAGCGCGCAACGTTTCGTCATGACCCCTCGAGGCTAGCCAGCCGCCTCCCGATCATCGAACGTCTGGCGGTGACGGTGTGTCAGGCCGTGATCCACTCCACCGTGAGTTCGTCGCGCTCGCCGAAGCGCTCCAGGTGGCGGCCCACGACATCCTCGTAGGTGGCGATCGCCTCAGGTGTCGAACGGATCTCGATGAGCAATGCCGAGGGTGACGAGGTCAACGTCACGTGTGCCGCGCCGTCACCCATCTCCAGCGTGCCGGACTCGGTTGCCTCGTCCCACGCGCCGACCGCCTTGCGGCCCAGGTGCGATACCAACTGCTTGCCGTATCGCGGGGCACGCTCGGTGGCCACCGTCGCGACACTCGTCATCTCTGACATGTCGTGCTCACTTTCGCTCGTTGACGACCCGCGCCGACCGGCGCAGGCGAAGGCCAGCACGGCGAGCGTGCTCGCGCAGACCATGACGATCGCCGCGGGTACGGCCGTGGCCTCGCCTGCGATGCTCACCAGGGGAGTGACCGCAGCGGCGAGTCCGAATTGCGTCGCGCCCAGTGCCGCCGAGGCCGTGCCCGCAGCGCGGGGCGCCGCGCCCAGCGCCAGCGCGGTGGTGTTGCCGAAGACCAGGCCCATGCTGCCCACCGTCACCAATAGTGGCAGGGCGAGCCAACCCGCGGCGACACCCGATGTCGCCAACACCAGCAGCGTCACGGTCGCGCCCAGGCCCAGACCCAGACCGATTCCGGCAAGGCGCCGCACGTCGTGCCGGGTGGTCAGGCGCGCTGACAGCGCGCTCATGCTCAGCAGCGCAAGCGCATTCACGCCGAACATGGCGCCGTACTGGCCGGCGCTGAGTCCCATCATGGTCTGGTAGATGAACGGCGACGCGGAGATGTAGGCCATCATCGTGGCGAATGCGCAGCAGAATGCCGCGGCGTTGCCGAGGTAGGTCCGGCTCGTCAGATCGCGCAGCGGTGACCCCAGTGCGGCACGTGACGATCGCAGTTCGGCGCGCCGATACTCGGTGTGCGTCTCGCGCACGATCGACAGCACCGCCAGCAGCATCAGCGTCGACAGGGCGAGGATGACGGCCAGCGCCCCGCGCCATCCGATTGGCCCGACCAGGAATCCGCCCGCCAGGGGCGCGATGACCGGTGCGACCCCGCCGACGATCATCATCAGGCTGAATGCCCGTGCGGCGGCCTTGCCCGTCGCGAGGTCGGCGATGATGGCGCGTCCGATGACCATGCCCGCCGCCCCGGCGAAGCCCTGGACGAACCGCGCTCCGATCAGCACCTCGACGGTGGGTGCGAACACGGTTGCGGCACTGGCGACTACGCATACCGTCGCCCCGACGAGTAGGGGCCGCACCCGGCCGAACCTGTCGGACAACGGGCCGAAGAGAAGTTGGCCGAATGCCAGCCCGAGCAGGAACGCGGTCAGCGTCAGTTGTACGGCCGTCGCGGAGGTGCCCAGGTCGGTCACCATCGTCGGGAACGCGGGCAGATACAGATCCGTGGCGAAGGGCGCGACCGCGGACAGCAGCGCCAGTGTCACCAGCAGGGTTGCGGTGATGGTCCGCTCGCGGTCGGTCCGGGGGGACGTGTCTAGGGCCGCTGTCACGGATCACCTCCAACTAGTTATCAAATGATACTTATTAAAGTACAACAATCGGGGTAGTCTTGGCCAGATGAGTGAGGGCGATGATGGTCACACCGCGGACCGCATGGCGGACCTGGCCGACCTGATCCTGGCGCTGGCACGCACGATCAGCACCGAGGCGCATCTGGATGCTCAGGTCGTGGAACTCACGGCAACCGAGATCAACGTCATGCGATTCATCGACCGTCACCCGGGTGCATCGCCCACCGCGGTGGCTGCCGCCACCGGCCTGCAGCGCAGCAATCTCAGCCGCGCCGTGCGTGCCCTGGAGGAGAAGGGGCTGGTCTCCAGGTCCGTCGGCGGGGGTGACGCACGGCAGGCGCAGTTGAACCCGACCCCGCGCGCGGAGGCCAATCTTCGTCGGCTGCGGGCGAATTGGTCGCGGCTGTTGGGCAATGCCGGCGCGGACCGGCGCAACCTCGATTCGGCGCTGACGCTGCTGGCCGAACTCGAAGTCGGCCTGGCGGAGGGCTGACAGCCATGCCCACTCTGCTCTCGCTGAACGTCGGTACGCCAAAGGACGTCGCGTGGCGGGGCCGGGTCGTTCACACCGGCGCGTGGAAGCAGCCCGTCGATGGTCCTCGAATGGTGCGAAGGCTCAACGTCGACGGTGATGGCCAAGGAGACCTGGGTGGGCACGGCGGTGAGAATCGGGCCGTCCTGGTGTATCAGGACGCGTCCTACCGCCATTGGACCGCCGAACTCGGACGTGACGACCTGGCACCAGGACACTTCGGCGAGAACTTCACCGTCGACGGTCTACCCGACGACGAGGTCTGCATCGGCGACCGCTACCGGATCGGTGATGCTGTCTTCGAGGTCACCCAGCCCCGGGTCACCTGCTATCGCGTCGGCATGCGACTGGCAGTGCCGAACATGGCCTCGCTGCTGGTATCTCACCGACGCCCGGGCTTCTACCTCCGTGTCGTCACCGAAGGCGAGGTGGCCGCGGGCCAGGAGATCGTGAAGATCGCCGACGGTCCCGAGTCGGTCACCGTCGCAGAGATCGACGCACTGCTCTACCTGCCCGGTCATCCCCACGACGCCCTCGAGCGCGCACTGCGGATACCCGCACTGAGCCCGGGGTGGAAGGCCTCGCTCGAGAACCTGATCAACCAGGGGCAGGGGTCGGCGACATCGAACGGAAACACGGGGCTGACTGGCGCGGCGGCCAGTCCGCCGCCGGCGTGGTCCGGTTTCCGGCCATTGGTGGTCACCTCGATCAATGACGAGAGCGCCCGTGTCCGATCGGTGGTGCTGGCCGCCCCCGATGGGGCACGGTTGCCGAATTGGCTTGCTGGCCAGTCAATCGCATTGCGGTTGCGGTCCGAGCCGGATGGCGACACCGTGCTCCGCAACTACTCGCTGTCCAACGCGCCGGACTCCGGCGCCTACCGTATCGGCGTCAAGCGGGAACCGAACGGGCGCGGCAGCGGATACCTTCACACCCGGGTCGCGGTCGGCGACGTGCTCGACGTCGCCGCGCCGCGGGGCACGTTCTTTCTCGCCGACGGCGACGGCCCGGTGCTCCTGTTGTCGGCGGGTGTCGGGATCACGCCGGTGCTGTCGATGCTGCACACGCTCGCCGAGTCGGCGTCGCCGCGGGAGGTCTGGTGGCTGCACGGCGCCAGAGACGGCACGGAGCATCCGTTCGCCGCCGAGTGCCGTGATGTTCTGCGCCAGTTGCCCGGTGGTCATCTGCACGTCTTCTACAGCCGCCCCGGTGTCTCCGACCGGCTGGGTTCGGACTACACGGCGCTCGGCCGGCTGTCGATCGAGGCGCTCGCGACACTGGGACCGCCGCGGGACTGCGACGCGTACCTGTGTGGCCCCGCCGACTTCATGGCGGCGCTGAGCACCGGACTGGTGGACTACGGTCTCACTGCCGGCCGCATTCACAGTGAGACCTTCGGTGCTGCAGCAGCGCTCACCCCGGGGATCACCGCGACAGCGTCCGTCGCACCGCATACGCCATCCGGTCCTGCAGGGTCGGGCCCCGGCGTTGGCTTCGCCCGCAGCGGCCTCACGGTGCCGTGGGGTTCGCAGTACGAGAGCCTGCTCGAGTTCGCCGAGGCGTGCGATGTGCCCACCAGGTGGTCGTGCCGAACGGGGGTGTGTCACACCTGTGAGACAGCGCTGCTGTCGGGGGCGGTTCGCTACGACCCCGAGCCGCTCGAACCGCCCGCGCAGGGAAACGTCCTGATCTGCTGCTCGGTTCCCGCCGAGGAGGTCGTCCTCGACCTATGACCGCATCAGGTCAACTTGAAGCCGGTGTAGCCGCCCGCGGCGATCTCATCGCAGCGTCGCCGGTACTCCGGGATGCCTGCGGTGTAGCCCATGTACATCCGCTTCTTGCCTGGCACGTTGCCGCCGTTGTACCAGGAGTTGCACGACGGATCCATGAGCACCGTCGCCTCGACTATCGACGTCGCGTGCTCGATCCACTCGATTTGCGCCTCGGGAAGCGCCTCGATCTCGCGGTACCCGTTGGCGCGCAGGTGATCGAGGCAGTCCGCGATCCACTCCACATGCTGCTCGAGCGCGGTGAGGAAGTTCGTGGCCGCTGAGGGGCTGCCCGGCCCCTGCACGACGAACAGGTTCGGAAACCTGGCCACCGCGAGGCCGAGGTAGGACAGCGGACCCTCGCTGGCCCAGAAGTCCTTGAGCAGCACGCCGTCTCGGCCGCGAACGTCGATGCGGGTCAATGCGCCCGTCATGGCGTCGAAGCCGGTGGCGTAGACGATCACGTCGAGGTCGAACGAGCCCTGCTCGGTTGCGATGCCCGTCGGCGTCACCGCCGTGATCGGCCCCCTGCGCAGGTCGACGAGGGTGACGTTGTCACGGTTGTAGGTCTCGTAATAGCCCTGGTCGATGATCGGGCGCTTGCAGCCGAACGGGTGCGTGGGCACCAGCGCCGCCGCGGTCTCCGGGTCTGCCACGATGCGGGCGATCGCCTCGCCGTACAGCGCGGTGGCCATCCGGTTGGCCTCGATGTCGAAGAAGATGTCACCCCAGTTGAGGGCGCCCATAACACCATTCGCCTCGATGGCGGCCAGTTGCTCCTCGCGTGAGGCCGACTTGATGGGCGGCTGGCTGAGCATGTCGATGAGGACCGAGAACGCCGATAGGCGCGCCGCACCGACGGCGCTGTTGCGCTGCGCCTCCCGGATCTGGCCGTAGTTGGCCTTCATATCGTCGAGTTCGGCCGGCTCGATCGGTTGCACCGCCCACGGCAGCGTGAAGGCCGGCGAGCGCTGGAACACCGTGAGTTGGCTCGCCTCCTTCGCCACCACCGGGATGAGTTGGACTCCGGTGGAACCGGTTCCGATGACACCGACACGCGTGCCGGTGAAGTCGAAGCCGTCGGCGGGCCAACGGCTGGTGTACAAGGAGGTACCGGCGAACGTGTCCTTGCCATCGATGTCGGGTTCCAGCGGCACCGACAGGATCCCCGATGCGGCGACGACAAACGGGGCGACGACGCGCTGCCCGTCCGCGGTGTCCAGGCGCCACTGCGCGGCGTCCTCATCGAATGTCATCGCGACGACCTCGGTGTGCAACCGAATGTCCCTGCGGAGGTCGAGGCGGTCGGCGACGAAGTTCAGGTAGCGCTCGATCTCGGGCTGTGCAGGCATCGACTCGGTCCAGACCCACTCCTGCTGGATCTCCTCGGAGAAGCTGTAGGAGTACTCGATGCTCTCGATGTCGCAGCGCGCGCCCGGGTACCGGTTGAACAGCCACGTGCCGCCGACGGCGCCTGCGCGCTCCAGCACGCACGTGCGCAGGCCGCGGCGACGCAGTTCGTAAAGCATGTAGAGGCCCGAGAAGCCCGCGCCGATGATCACGGCGTCGTACGGGGTGTCGTCGTCGACAGCCGCCATCTGGTCCTCCTGGGGACGAGTTCCGCCCCACCTTATCGAAAGCCATACAGTATGCAAGAGGGTTCGGCGGCGCGGGAGTAGTGTGCACGGTGTGAGAGCGGCCCTCGGATGGGGAGTCATCGCCGCTGCCGCGCTCGGCGCGCTGAGCCCGGCGGTGCCCGCGTGGGCCGATGACTGTGCGGACGGTTATCTCGTGCGGTGTACGGAGAACGGGTCGTCGCGCCACATCACGAATCCCGGTGTCAGCCGCCCCGTCGGGCAGGTGCCGACCGTGCAGGGCGTGCCATGTACGGGCAATCACCTTGGTGTCTGCATCGCGCTGACTCAGGCCAGCGGAGGATCGTTTCCCGGTCTGACGACAGGCCCCGTGCTCGGTCCCGGCGCGGTCATCAGAAACAGGCCCTAGCCGTACCGCGCGGCAAGTCGCCTGCGGTGTTCGGACGGCGACCCGAACAGTGCGCGGTTCAGCGCGGCGCGCTTGAGGTAGACGTGCACACCGCTCTCCCAGGTGTAGCCGATTCCACCGTGCAGCTGCATGGCCTTGCCCGCGACATCGACCGCTATGGAGGTGGCGTACGACTTGGCCATCGCCGTCGTCACGGCCGCATCGAGTCCCGCGGCCACGTCCGCCACTGCCGCCTCGACCAACTGTCGTGCCACCGCGATGTGCACCAGCATGTCCGCACACGCGTGCTTGACCGCCTGAAAGGATCCGATCGCCCGGCCGAACTGGTTGCGCACGCTGGTGTAGTCGACGGTGCGTGCCAGCATCGCCTCGGCCAACCCGAGGCTGTCGCACGCGACCGAGACCGCCGCGCGGTGGCCCAGCGCATCGGGATCGACTATCGGGGACCAGGACTGCGACACCGGTGTCCGATCGGTCGTGATGACGGCAAGCGAGCGCGTCTCGTCCAGCGCCGGTTGTGGCGTGACCGTCGCCGCAGAGGGCACGACGAGAACTTGGGCACCGTCGGGGTCGCGGGCCAGCAGCAGCAGGTGGTCGGCGCCGTCGGCGTCGAGGACGAACTCCGCCCGTCCCGACACGACGAGGCCATCGGTGCCGTGCTCGAGGGTGAATCCGGATGCCAACGCGGCGCTCTCGCCCGCGGCCAGCCGTCCCAGCAGTGTGTTCCGGGATTCGTTGGGCGACAGCGCCGTCAGCGCGCCGACGGCCAGCGTGGTGCCGAGAAACCGACTGGCCGTTGCGGCGCGGCCGATCTCCTCGAGCACGATCGCGGTCTCGACGAAGGTCGCGCCTGCACCGCCGAACGCCTCCGGAACCTCGAGGCCGGCCCATCCCGCGGCGGTGATCTGCGCCCAGTCGACTGGGGCGTGGGCGAGCATGTCGCGTGACACGGCCCGCAGTTCGTCGTGGATCTCGCGGAAGTCCTCGCTCACTGCGGCACCGGCTCTCGCGGCAGTCCGAGTCCACGCTCACCGATGATGGTGCGCTGAATCTCGCTGGCCCCGCCGGGAATGGTCCACTCCCACGATCCGATGAAGTCGAGCATCCACGCGCCCGACTCCCACCCGCTCGACATCGGCTTGGCCAGCACGGTGTGCGCGTGCAGACCACTGATATCGGCGCCGAAGTCGGTCATGCGCTGCAGCAACTCGCTGTAGAAGAGCTTCACGATCGACGCGTCGGCGGGACCCACGGCGCTGCCGTCGTGTCCCTCGACGACCTTGCGGCACAGCCCGCGCAACCCGCTGATGTCGGTCTCGAACCGGGCCAGGGAATCACGTACGGCGGAGTCGTCGAGCGGGCGTGTGCCGTCCTCACGTACGCGCGCGCACTCCTGCACCAACCATCGGAAGCCGGCGTTGCCGAGCCTCTCGGCCAGTTCCAGCATCGTCGTTCCGCGTTCGGCGCCCAACGTTGCCTGCGCCACCTGCCATCCGTCGTTCTCCGGCCCGACGAGGTTCTCTGCGGGGATCACCACGTCGTTGAGGAACACCTCGCAGAAGTGTGAGTCACCCACGGCGTTGCGGATGGGGCGTACGTCGATGCCGGGGGAGGTCATGTCCATCAGGAAGTACGAAATGCCCTTGCGCTTGGCCGCATCCGGATCGGTGCGGGCCAGAAGCAGGCACCAGTCGGCGTGCATTCCGCCGCTGGCCCACAGCTTCTGGCCGTTGACCACGAAGGTGTCGCCGTCGCGTCTGGCCGTGGTGCGCAGGGCGGCCAGGTCCGAGCCGGCCTCGGGCTCGGAGAAGCCCTGCACCCAGATCTCGCCATTGAGGATTGCGGGCAGGTGCCGCTCGCGTTGCGCGTCAGTGCCTGCGACCAGCAGAGTGGAGGCGGCATGGTGAATCCCGACGAACGCCAACACCAGCCGTGGCGCATCGTGCGCTGCGAGTTCCTGGTAGAGCACGATCTGCTCGGCGACCGACATACCGCCACCCCACTCGGTGGGCCAGTGCGGCACGGCGAAGCCCGCCGTGTGCAGCTCGGCGAACCACGACTTCTGGAACGCGACGAACTCCTCATCGCTGACGCCTGTCTGCCGGGCCCGCCAGTCAGGCGGAACGTGCTCGACGCACCACTGCCGCACCCGGTTTCGGAACTCCGCAAGGTCGGTTGTCATCGCGCGACATCCCGCTCGGGTGTGTACAGGCCGGTCAGGCCGCGGCGGTCGACGCGGGTGGTCAGCAGATCGCGGGTGGCCGAGAGGCCGAGCGGCAGGCGCCGCAGCGGTTGGCTGTGGCGCGACAGCCACGACAACGTGGTCTCGTCGCAGAAGCCGATGGCACCGTGGAGCTGATGGGTGACGCGGAAGACCACCTCGGCGGCCTCCAGTGCGGCCATCCGCAGGGCCAGGGCGTCGTCGAGTGCCTCGGGGCGTCCGGTGCCGACGCTCCACAGCGTGTACTTGGCCAGCATGTCGAGGCCCGCGCGCTCCACCTCGGCGTCCGTCAGCTGAAACTGCACGCTCTGGAATGACGACAGCTGCTGGCCGAACTGCTGGCGCATCTGGACGTGGCTGATGGTGAGTTCGATTGCCCGGTCCAGCATTCCGAGAAGCGTCCAGCAGGGCAGGGTCAAAGACAGCGGGAGGTCGGCCGCGCCGTCGTCGTCACGTGCGGTCAACTCCAGCACGCTGGTGAAGGCGGGACCGGGGTGGGTCGTTCCGGTGACGGTGTGCCTGCGGCCATCCAATGTCACCGCGGCCCAGCGCCCGTCGATACCGGTGACGGTCGCAGTCGGGCGGGGTTGCGCGACGACGAGTAGGCCGTCAACGTCGAGGTCACTCGGCCGCGCCAGGCGCTCGGCGACGGGGTAGGGGAGCGCCCAGTAGCCCGCGCTGCGGCACAGCGCGGCGGCGGCCTCCAGGGAGTCGGCATCATCGCGTGGTTCGAGATCCCACGCGCCGAGTTCGGCGAGAACACCGCCGACAAGGGCCTCGCGGATGGTGGGATCTGCCTCGGCGCGCTGCACCAGGTCGTCGCCGCCCGCGGCCTCGAAGGCGCGGCGGGCCTGCACGCCGTACTCCCTGGCCTCGTCGCTCAGGTCGATGATCACTTCGCCGCCAACAGGGTTCGAGCCAACAGGATCCGCTGCATCTCGATGCTGCCCGAGGACACCGTCGAGGCCTGCGAGTAGCGCCAGTGATCCTCGGCCTCGCCGCGGAACACCGCGGCGACACCGGTTGCCTGGGCCGGGATCTCGGCGCTGATCTCCATCAGTACCTCCGCGCTGTCCTGGTCGAGTTTGGTGACGGCGATGCGATAGGACGCGGCATCGGTCGGCTTCACCTGGCCGCTGGCCTGTAGTGCCACCACGCGGTAAGCCAGTAGCCGAGCGCGGCGACAGTGCGTCAGCATGCGCGCCCAGCGGCCCAGCAGTTCGACGGGTAGGCGGTCCCAGTCGTCGCCGAGAGCTTCGGGTGCCATGTGCAGCAGGCGTTCACAGCGGGCGTACCGGGCGATGCCGACCCGTTCGAAGGCCAGCACGTTCTCCACGATCGACCAGCCGTCGTCGACGGTTCCCAGCACGTCGGCGTCGGTGACGCGAAGGTCGTCGAAGAACACCTCGTTGAGGTGGTGCGGCCCCAACATGGTGCCGATCGGGCGCACGGTGATCGCCGGATCGGACATCGGGACCAGGAAGATCGTCAGGCCCTGTTGCTTCTTGGTGACGGCACCCTCACCCACCCGGGTGGTGCGCGCCAGCAGGAAGCACCACTGCGCCATGGTCGCGTACGACGTCCAGATCTTCTGCCCGTTGATGCGCCAGCCGTCGCCGTCACGGGTCGCGGTGGTCCGCAGCGACGCCAGGTCGGAACCGGCCTCGGGCTCGCTGAAGCCCTGACACCAGATGACCTCACCGCGTGCGATCGGCGGCAGGTGCTGACGCTGTTGCTCGGGTGTGCCGTGCCGCATCAGGGTCGGACCCACCCAGTTGACGCCCATGTACTGCGCGCCGCGCGGTTCGTGGTGGGCCCACATCTCCTCGCGGACCACGGTCTGCTCCCACGCCGAGGACGCCTTGCCGCCGAACTCCTCGGGCCAGGACATGCACAGCAGCCCGCGATCGGCGAGCAGTCGGCAGAATGCCTGTGCCACCTCGAGATCGGCCGGATCGTCGGTGAAGGCGCCGAGGTAACCGTCCGGCACGTTGGCGTGTACCAGCTCACGGAGCTCGTGGCGAAGTGCGGTGGCCGCGCCGCTCATGTCGAAGTCCACCAGCCGATGGTAGGGCAATCCTTATAAGGATTGCTAGTATTCTCGATATGGCCTCTCGGCGGACTCCCCAGCAGCGCATCGCCGAGACCGTCGCGGGCGAACTGCGCGACCGGATCCTGGCGGGCGCCGATCGGTTGCCGACCCAGGACCAGCTGGTCACCGAGTTCGGCGTCAGTTATCCGTCGGTGCGGGAGGCGTTGCGGATCCTGGAGACCGAGGGCCTGATCACGGTTCGCCGCGGCAGCGTCGGTGGCGCCGAGGTGCATCGGCCCGACGAATCGTCTGCGGCGTACCACCTGGGCCTGGCCCTGCAGGGATCGGCCGTACCGCTCGGCGACCTGGCGGCAGGCCTGCAGTTGCTGGAACCACTCTGCGTCGCCGAGGTCGCACGCCGCGCCGATCGGCTCAAGGTCGTGGTGCCCGTGCTCACCCGTAGTGTCGATGCGTCCGCGGCAGTCGTCGCCGATGGTGCGGCATTCACCCGGATTGCGCGTGAATTCCATGATCTGGTGGTCGAATACACCCCGAATGCCACCGTTCGGCATGTGGTGGGCAGCCTGGTGGCGCTGTGGTCGGCGCAGGAGGAGAAGTGGGCCGACTACGTCGTCAAACGGGGGGAGTACCCGTCACCGGCCGAGGCGCGCGGTGCAGTGCGCACCCACCGTCGCCTTGTCGACGAGATCGCCGCGGGTAATGCCGCCGAGGCCGAACGCATTGCTCGCAAGCACCTAGCCGCCACCCAGTCGCTGCTGCTGGAACGGTTCACCGACGATGTGGTGCGGGCCGCGCGCGGTGCCAAGTCGCACGAGCGGCGCACCTGCTGACCTTGAGGGTCTGAGCGCGCAGGGCACCTACGCGGGATCCATCCGGAAGATCGGCATCCGCCCCAGCAGCGCCTCGAACTCCTCGGGGCCACCGTCGGTCACCAGCCCGCCCTGGCGAAGAAAGCCGACCCAGCCGGGAATCAGGCTGGGCAGCAGGCGAAGTAGTGGTCTGGCGTCCTCATCGGAGAGTTCGACCACCCGTACCTGCTCGACTCGACGACCTCGGCTCAGCGTCGCGGCCTGGTCGGCCCGCACATTGGCGATCCACGCCGCCTCCGGTGCCGCCGCGACGTACTGCTTGCCGTCGACGAACATCGGTGTGACCGGTGTCGCGCGGGGTTGCCCGGATTTACGTCCGGTGACGGTGAGGATCACAGGACCCTTTGCGCCGAAGCGGAGTCCGAGCCGCGACAGCGCGACGATCGCCTTGTTGCCGGGCTTGATGTACCAGGGCAGCTTCACGGTTTCTCCAAGTTGAGGATTGGGCTCAAGTTATGCGGGCCAGCTTACCGCTATATTGAGGGTGCGTGTCAACTTAGTTCTGGAGGTGCGATGCCTACACAACGCGCGTTGCGCGCTGATGCGCGCCGCAATCGCGAGAAGCTGCTCGAAGCCGCGCAGGTCGAGTTTCAGGAGCGCGGGCTCGGCGCTCCGCTGGAGGCGATCGCGGCGCGCGCCGGGGTCAGTATCGGCACGCTCTACAACCGATTCCCGACTCGCGAGGACCTCATCGACGCAGCGTTGCCTGCCCTGCTTGCGCAGACACTGGAGGACCTGACCGAGCGCGCGCTGTCAGCCGACTCGGCGTGGGATCGCTTCGCCACCTTCATTTTTGGATTGTGTGATCTGCAGGCCGGCGATCATGCCTTCAGCGATGCCATGTGCACCACGCGGTACGCGTCGCCGGCGATCGAGCAGATCTGCCACGCCAGTCTGGAACTCGGCTCACGGTTGATTGCCGGCGCTCAGGCCGACGGTTCGCTGCGTGCTGACGTCACCGTCGACGACGTGTTCACGGCGCTTTGGCTCAATGCCTGCCTGGCCGACCATGGTGGCCCGGATGCCGCTGCGGTCGCCCGCCGCCAGATTGCCCTGCTGCTGGACGGTCTACGCGCCGCCGCGGCCACTCCACTGCCCGCCGGCGCGGCCGAGGCCGCGGCCGTTGCCGCGAGCCTGATGCAGTCCTAGTCCTGATGCCGACCTAGTCGCTGGCGGGCAGCGGCTTGGCCTCCTTGATGGCCAGGGGAGTGGATCCGATGCTGAGCGTGCCCTTGCCTGCCTTGGTGACCAGTACCTCGGCGCCCGCCTCGTCGACGTAGCGCTTGCCCATCAGGTTGCCCTCGGCCAGCGACTCATCGAGCGACAGGCCGGAATCAACGTCCGAGCCGACCGGGACCAGGGGTGCGCCGCCAGCACGCAGGTCATCGAGGCTGTCGGCGCTGCGCACCACGATCACCTGGGTATCGCAGACCTGGCTCTGGAGGCGGGTGCCGTTCTTGATCATGCTGACTCCTTCGAGATGCTCTGTTCGGCGTTGAGTTCGGCGACAAGTTCGCGGCGCAGTACCTTGCCGGTCGCGTTGGTGGGCAGTTCGGCGCGGAACACGACCCGGTCGGGGGTGCGCGATCCGCGGAGCTGGCCGCGGACGAAGGACCGTAGATCCTCGGTGTCGGGCGTGCTGTCGGGGGCGGGAACCACGACGGCGACGATGATTTGGCCCCACTCCGGGTCCTCGACGCCCACAACCGCGCAGTCGTGCACGTGCGGGTGCTCGACGAGGACGTCCTCGATCTCGGCGGGTGCGATGTTCTCCCCGCCGCGGATGATGGTGTCGTCGGAGCGGCCGCCGATGAACAGATAGCCCTCGTCGTCGAGGTAGGCGACATCGCGGGTGGGGAACCAGCCCTGCTCGTCGAGCACCGAGCCGATGCCGGTGTAACGGCCCGAGACCTGCTCACCACGGACGAAGAGCTCGCCGGTCTCGCCTGCGCCGAGTACCGTGCCGTCCTCGGCCCGGATCTGCACCTCGATGCTCGGCACCGGTTGGCCCACCGATCCAAGCCGACGAGCGGCGGCCTCGTCGGGCGAGCCCAGCGCGGCGCGGTGATCGTCGGGGGTGAGTACCGCGATCGTGGAACTGGTCTCGGTCAGACCGTATGCGTTGACGAATCCGACGTCGGGCAGCAGCGACAACGCCTTGCGCACCAGGGGCAGTGCAACTTTGGAGCCGCCGTAGGCGAGCGTGCGCAGCGACGGCAGGGTCGCGCGTTCGGTCTCGAGGACCTTGACGATGCGGTCGAGCATGGTCGGGACGACGGTCGCCGCCGTGACGCCCTCGCCGTCGACCAGCCGCACCCACTGGGCCGCGTCGAAGGCGGTCAGGTACACCATCTTTCGGCCGGCGTAGGGGTTCGACAGCGCCGCCCCGACGCCCGCGATGTGGTACGGCGGGACGCAGATCAGCGCGGCGTCGCCGTCGGCGGCGGAGTCGAACTCGACGGTGCCCATCACGTAGCTGGTGAGATTGTTGTGGGTCAGCTCGACGGCCTTGGGCGCCGAGGTGGTGCCGGAGGTGAACAGCACGACAGCCACCGAGTCGGGATCGGCGAACTCGGCGGCGGGCTCCGCGATGCGCGCCGCGGCCAGGAAGTCGGCAGAGGAGAGAACTTGCACACCAGCGTTGCCCACCGCTTCGCGGTACTCGTCGTCGACGACGACCAACGCGTTGGGCAGCCGGTCGATAAGTGCGCGCAACCCGTCAGCGGACAGCCGGTAGTTCAGTGGGGTGAGCGGCACGGCCGCCCGCGCCGAGGAGAACAGCAGCAGTGGCAGCATCGCGCCACCGGCACCGACGTAGGCGACGTGCTCAGCGCCCGAGACCGCGATGACGCCCGCGCCGCCATCGGCCAACGCGCTCAACTCATCGACGGTCAGCCGTAACTCACCGGACACCACGGCGGTGCGGTCCGGGTTGGACGTCATGGCCGCTTCTAGGGCCATTTCCAGTAACAACGAGATGCTCATGAATGCTCGCTCATGGTTTGTCGACGAAGATATCCCACATCGGATCGTCGCCACCGCCGTAGCGCGACAGGTCGGTGACCCCGGCCGCGGTCAGGACATCGGCGTCGATGTAGGTCTGGCCATTGGACTCGGCGGCGGGCCGGGTCAGGATGTCGACCGCGGCGTCGGCCATGATGTCGGTGCTACGCGACCTCTGCACCAGGTCATCGCCCTCGGCCAGGTTGGTCACGGCTGATGTCGCGATGTAGGTCTGCGGCCACAGGCAGCTGAATCCGATGGCTGTTCCGTCTTCCGCGGAGCCGTACTCCGCGGCCCATCCCAGCGACAGCAGGGTCATGCCGTACTTGGACACGGTGTAGGAAGGGTGTGCGCCCAGCCAGTGCGGGTTCATGTTCAGCGGTGGCGCGAGCGTGATCACGTGCGCGTCTCTCGACGCGCGCAGGTGCGGCAGCGCTGCCTTGGTGAGCAGGAACGTGCCGCGCACGTTGATGTCCATCATCAGGTCGAACTTCTTGGCCGTCAGGTGCTCGGTCGGTTCGGTCGAGATGGCGCTGGCGTTGTTCACGACGATGTCGATGCCACCGAAGTGCGCGACGGCCGCGTCGACCGCGCGTTGCACGTCCTCCTCCTTGCGGACGTCACCGACGACGGCAAGCCCCTTGCCCCCGGCCGCCTCGACGTCGGCGACCGCGGTGTGCACGGTGCCCGGAAGCCTTGGGTGGGGTTCGGAGGTCTTGGCCAGAAGGACGACGTTGGCGCCGCGCTTGGCGGCGCCAAGGGCTATCCCCAGGCCGATGCCACGACTACCGCCGGACACCACCATCGTCCGATCGGCAAGCGAATCTCGCTCGTTTTTCATGCGCGATCCCGCTGCGCTTCTCGCTGGTCCGTCATGTGACTCCTCGTGACTCAGGTGCCCCCGATGGTAACCGACCGGCAGTGGCATTCTCTTTTTGGGCAAATGCCATGCTCGCACACGGGGCGTATCGCCTGGCATGCGGGAACGGCGCGCGCACCCGCGTGCCTGCTGACGTGCCAATGAATGCCAGGGCTCGGCTGTGTTTCCGCTCTGCGGTATTGGCATTCTCATTTTTTGCAAGTACGTTATCAACCGATGAGTGACGTCGTTCAAACCCCGTCGGGCATCCCCCTGGAGCCCACGTACGGACCCGGTGACCGCGTGGGAGATCCCCCGGCACCCGGCGAGTACCCCTTCACCCGCGGCAACTTCGCGTCCGGCTATCGCGGTAAGACGTGGACATTTCGCCAGTATTCGGGATTCGGCACCGCTGAGGAGAGCAACCGCCGCTACCGGTACCTGCTGGACCAGGGGGGCACCGGGCTGTCGGTGGCCCTCGATCTGCCGACTCAGTGCGGATACGACTCCGATGACGAGGAGTACGGCGAGGAGGTGGGTCGAGTGGGTGTTGCGGTGGACACGCTGGCCGACGCCGAGATCCTGTTCGACGGCATCCCGCTGGACAGGATCAGCACCAGCTTCACGATCAACGGCACTGCCGCGATACTGCTGGCGCTCTACGTCGCCGCCGCCGAGAAGTCGGGCGTCTCGCGCGAGAAGCTCACCGGCACGATCCAGAACGACATCCTCAAGGAGTACGCCTCACGCGGTACCTGGATCTGGCCGCCCGACCCGTCGCTGCGCCTGATCGCCGACACTATCGAGTTCTGCGCCGCGGAGGTGCCGCGGTTCAACGCAATCTCGGTGGCGGGTGCGCACTTTCGCGATGCCGGCGCCAACGCCGTGCAGGAGATGGCGTTCACACTGGCCGACGGCGTCACCTACTGCGACACCGTCGTCGAGCGCGGCCGGATGTCGATCGACAAGTTCGCGCCGCAGATCTCGTTCTTCTTCTACACCCACGGTGACTTCTTCGAGGAGATCGCCAAATACCGGGCCGGACGTCGGCGGTGGGCCACCATCGTGCGCGAACGCTACGGCTCGACCAGCGACAAGGCGTCGATGTTTCGTTTCGGCTGCGTGTCCGGCGGGGCCTCCCTCTACGCGCCGCAGGCGCAGAACAACCTCGTCCGCGTCGCCTATGAGGCGATGGCCTCGGTGCTCGGCGGCGTGCAGTCGATGTTCACCGCCGCCTGGGACGAGCCGTTCGCGCTGCCCAGCGAGGAGTCGGCGACGCTGGCTCTGCGCACCCAGCAGATCCTGGCCCTCGAGACCGGCGTCACCAAGGTCGCCGACCCGCTCGGCGGCTCCTACTTCGTCGAGGCGCTCACCGACGCGACAGAGGCCAAGATCATCGAGATCATGGACGATCTCGAGAAGCACGGCGGCATGGTTCGGTGCATCGAGGACGGCTATCTGCAGGGCTTGATCGCCGATGAGGCATTCAAGATTCACCAGGAGATCGAGTCGGGGGAGCGCCCGGTGGTGGGCGTCAACAGGTTCGTCGCAGATGAGCCGCCACCGGACATCGACACCTACGAACTCGACGCCGAGGGGCGCGATCTTCAACTCAAGCGGCTCGCGAGGGTCAAGGCCGACCGGGACCCGGTCGCGGTCAAGGACGCTCTGGCCGCACTGGCACGTTCAGCGGAGGGCACCGACAATCTCATGCACAAGCTCATCGACTGTGCCAACGCCTACTGCACGGTGGGCGAGATGGTCTCCACGCTCAAGGCAGTGTGGGGCGAGTTCCAGCAACCGGTGGTGTTCTGATGGCCACCAGAGTGCTCGTGGCCAAGCCCGGTCTGGACGGACACGACAAGGGCGCCAAGATCGTCGCGCGCACGCTGCGTGATGCGGGATTCGAGGTCATCTATACCGGAATCAGGCAGCGCATCGAGGACATCGTGTCCATCGCGCTGCAGGAGGACGTTGCGCTGGTGGGGCTTTCGATCCTGTCGGGTGCGCACGTCGCACTGACCACCCGGACCGTCGACGCGCTGCGCGCCGCCGACGCGGGAGACATCGCCGTCGTCGTTGGTGGCACCATCCCCGAGTCCGACGTGCAGAAGTTGCTCGATGCCGGTGCCGCTGCGGTGTTCCCGACCGGCACCCCGCTCGACACGCTCGTCCGCGACGTGCGGGCCTTGACCGAGTCAGCGGGGGAGGCGGGCGCATGAGACTGGGTGTGATGATCGGGGCCGAGCGCGGCGATATGGCCCGCAAGGTCAAGAAACTCATCGCCGATATCGAGTGGGCCGATTCGGCGGGCCTGGACACCGCGTGGATGCCACAGGTGCCCGACGACTTCGACCTGCTGACCATGGTGGCGCTGATGGCGGCGCACAGCACCCGGATCGAGCTCGGCACCGCCGTGGTGCCGCTGCAGGCACAGCACCCGATCGCGTTGGCCCGCCAGGCATTGTCGGTGCACGCCATGTCGGGAGGCCGCCTGGCCCTCGGCGTCGGCCCCTCGCATCACTGGATCATTCGCGACATGCTCGGCCTGCCCTATGACAAGCCAGCCGCCTACACCCGCGACTACCTGCAGGTGCTCAACGCCGCGACCGCGGGGCCCGGCCCCGTGGATGTCGAGAACGACAACTTCACGGTGCACAACCCGACAGCGCTCGGCGCCGAGACGCCGATGCCGGTGCTGGTGGCCGCGCTGGGGCCGGTGATGCTGCAGATCGCCGGCGAGCACGCCGACGGGACGTCGCTGTGGATGGCGGACGAGAAGGCCATCGGCGAGCACATCGCGCCGAAGATCAACAAGGCCGCTGCGGAGGCGGGTAAGCCCGCGCCACGCATTGTCGCCGGTATCCCGGTCACGCTGTGCGCCAACTCCGAGATCGACGCCGCCAAGGACCGGGCCAACCGGATTCTGGCCGAGGCCGAGACATCGCCCAACTACCAGAAGCTGCTCGACCGGGGCGAGGCTCGCAACGTCGGCGACCTGTGCGCCGCGGGGGATGAGGAGTCGATCCTGGCGCGCTTCAAGTCATTCGCCGACGCCGGTGTGACGGACCTGTCCGTGCGCCTGTTGCCCATCGGCGACACCCGAGACGAACTCATCGCGTCGAAGTACCGCACGCGTGAGGTGATCGCGGAGTTGGCCAAGGCGGTCAGGTGACGCCCGGACCGCTCGAGGGCATCCGTGTCCTCGAGGTAGGCGTGATGCTCGCAGGCCCGTACGCCACGATGATGTTGGCTGACCTCGGCGCCGAGGTGATCAAGATCGAGCCACCTGGCGGCGAGATATCCCGTCAGGTGAGCGACAGCTACTTCGCCAGCCTCAATCGCAACAAGCGCAGCGTGTGCCTCGACCTCACCTCCGATGAGGGTCGACGCAGGCTCGGCGAGTTGGTCGCGAAATCCCATGCGCTGCTGGTGAACATGAAACCGTCGGTGATCCGCAAGCTCGGCCTCACCTATGACGCGCTATCGCAGTTCAACCCGAGGATCGTCTGTGTGGCGCTGACCGGGTACGGCCTCGAGGGCGGCGACGACCCGGCATTCGACTATGTGGTGCAGGCCGTCACCGGGGTCGCGGCGATGACCGGTGACCCGGACGGGCCGCCGACGCTTCCCGGGTATTCGTCGGCGGACAACTCGACGGGACTGACCGCTGCGCTGGGACTGCTCGCACAGGTGGTCTCGGGCCGTGGCGGGCAGATCGACGTGTCGTTGCGCGATGTGATGCTGTCGCAGTTGAACTACCGCGCGGCGGCCTATCTGAACGACGGCGCGGCACCACAGCGCCACCCGTTCGGCGCACATTCGTACTACGTTCCAGCGCAGCTGTTTCCGACCTCGGACGGTTACCTCGCGCTCTTCATCACCCACGACGGTTTCTGGCGTTCGTTCGCGGGGGAGGCGGGTATCGACGGCTTCGAGAAGATGGCTGAGCGCGCCGCGCGCCGCGACGAGGTGCTCGATCTGGTGACCGCGACACTGGCCAAGGACACCGCACGCAACTGGGAGGCGCGGCTACGCCCGCTCGGAATACCCGCCGCCGCGGTTCGCTCGCTGCCCGAGGCCCTCGAGGCGACGCCGGACGTGATCGTGACCGCGGGGGACAAGCGTCTGGTCCGCGGGTCGATCAGGGTCGTTGGCCACGAGGCCGAGTATCGCCCGGCGCCGGTGCTGGACGAGTACTCAGCTCAGCCTGACTCGGCTCAGCCTCACTCGTCGTAGCTGAACTTGACGCATGAGGTGTCCGGCACGGCTTGGCATGTCAGCACATAGCCGTCGGCGACCTCGTCATCGTCGAGGGCGTCATTCACCCGCATCGTCGCGCTGCCCTCGGTGATCTTGGCCATGCATGTGCCGCAGTTGCCCGCCTCGCAGGAGAACGGTGGGCCCATGCCCGCACGCCTCGCGGACTCGAGGAGTGTCTCGCCCTCGACCATCTTGATGGAGACAGTCTTGCGGTCGAGGACGATCGTCACCTCGTCGGCGTCCACATCGGACGGCGCGGGGTCTGCGCTCATCGCTCTCACTCCTGACATCACGTTCGGCGGCACGTTCAACATCCCAATCGACATTGAGATTCTGTATCTGCGAGAATACTATTCTCCATAATAGATAGTCTATTCTCAACTGCAATTGAGTGCGGGTGCCGAGTCAGGAGGGACCGAGACGTGACTGAGCCGGTCCTCCTTGCGTTCGAGGACCGGGAGTACACCCGATCCGAGCTTGATGCGCTGGTCAGCGGCATGGCGGCGCTCCTCGAGGAACGTGGTGTGCGTTCCGGTGATCGGGTGGCGCTGATGTCGTCGAACCGACCCGAGTTCGTCGTCGCCCTGCAGGCCATCTGGCGTCTCGGGGCCGCCGTCGTGCTGCTCAGCACCGCGTGGAGGCGCGCCGAAGTCGACCACGCGCTGGCGCTCACGACACCGTCGCACGCCGTCGGAGACAACCCGATGCTGGCCGAGGCGATGCCGATGCTCGACCTCGACGCGCCCATCACCCCGAGCCGCCGTCGGTTCGCGCCGCCGAGTCTCGACGCAGACGCGCTGTTCGTCTTCAGCTCCGGCACCACCGGCATGCCCAAGGCCGTTCGGCACACGCATCGGGCGTTCGCGACGGCCGTCGCCCACTGGCGCTCAGCCCTTGGGCTCTCGGCAGACGACCGGATGCAGATCATGACGCCGCCGTCGCACATCCTCGGGCTGCTCAACATCGCGACAGCGTTCGAGGCCGGCGCGTGGCTGCGGCTGCATCGCCGATTCGACGTCGATGCGATGCTGCGTCACATCCAGACCGACCGCATCACGATCGAGATGGCCGTCGCGCCCATCGCGCTGGCGCTCGCCGCGCACCCGAGTCTGGAGCGCTACGACCTGTCGTCGCTGCGGTATGTCATGTGGTGCGCGACGCCGGTGACCAAGAGCGTGGCCGAGGAGGTCACCGCCCGCGTCGGCATCAACTGGGTGACTGCCTACGGCACAAGCGAACTGCCTGTCATCGCCTGCAACTCCCTGGTGGCCGGGCGGCTGGACACCGTCGGCCGCGCGGTGCCGGGCGTGACGATCCGAGTGGTTTCCCTGGAGTCCGGCGAGCCGGTCCCCGTGGACGAGACCGGTGAGATCCAGGTGCGTTCCGCGTCGGTGATGGCCGGCTACCTGCCCGACGACGCAACGGCCGACGCCTTCGCCGGCCCGGTCGGTGACGGGTGGTACCGCACCGGTGACGTCGGCCATCTGGACGCCGACGGATGGTTGCGGATCACCGACAGGTCCAAGGAGATGATCAAGGTGCGGGGCTTTCAGGTGGCGCCCGCCGAGATCGAGGCCGTCCTGCACGGACATCCGGCGGTTGCCGACTGCGCCGTGTTCGGCATCCCCGACGCCGTCAACGGCGAGGCCGTCGTCGCCGCCGTATCACGTTGCCAGGTAGTGGAATCTGATGAGCTGACCGCGCTGGTGGCCGACCGTCTGGCTTCCTACAAGCGACCCAGCCGGGTCGTGTTCGTCGAGGAGATCCCCCGACTTCCATCCGGAAAGGTATTGCGCCGAGTGCTCAAGGAGCGGCTGTGGACGTCCGACTGACATCCGAACAACGACAACTACGCGATGCGGCCGCCAAACTGGCCGACGATCTTGGGCCGGGTTCGGTCGCTGATCTCGATGATGACGGCCGTATCGCCCGGCTCGAGAAGAACGTCGCGGCCACTGGCTGGCGCGCGTTGCGCACCGACGAGGCGTCCGGCGTCGAGGTGGCCATCGTCGCAGAGGAGTTCGCCCGCGGCCTGGTCGACGTGGCGTTCCTCGGGCCGGTCCTGGCCGATGACCTCAGCCACAGGCTGGGTCGCGAGGTGCCGCCGCCGGCATCCGCACCACGGTCGGTCGACCTGACGAGAAGCCTCATGGGCGTCGTCGAATCACCCGAGGCCCTCGCCGAACTGTCCGATGAGGACGCCGGCCGCTGGTACGCGCTGGCCCTCACGGCGACCACGGCGGACCTGGTGGGTGCCGCGCGCGGCACGCTGGCACTCGCGACCGAGTACGCCAAGGTGCGCGAGCAGTACGGTGCGGCGATCGGCTCGTACCAGGCCGTGCGGCACATGCTGGCCGAGGGGCTGGCGCTCATCGAGGGCTCGATCAGCGTGCTACGCCACGCCGCGTGGGCTGTCGACGAACTGCCCGCCGTCGAGGCCATCGAGGCCGCCCGCATCGCCAAGATCTACAGCGCCCGGGCCGCGCTCACCGTGTGCGAGACGTCGATCCAGGTGCACGGCGGAATCGGCAACACCTGGGACTGCCTCGCGCACGTCTACCTGCGTCGAGTTCTGAGCGCCACCGAGCTGTGGCCAGTGAAGTTGGAGGAGTTGACCGTTGGACTTTCGTGACTCTCCGGAGGAGGCCGCGTTCCGGGACAGGTTGCGCGGCTGGCTGAAGGAACAGAAGGGCAAGTTCCCGACGTCCGGCGACGAGTACTGGGCCAAGGCGGGCGAGTGGCACGTGGCGCTGTACGAGGCCGGGTTCTTCGGCACGTCCTGGCCCAAGGCGTATGGCGGACAGGACCTGCCGCCGGTATACGACGTCATCGTCGACGAGGAGATCGCGAAGGCCGGCGCCCCTGCCCGGCCGGGCCTCGGCTACCTCGTCGTCGGCTTGAGCCACCACGGCAGTGAGGAACTGCGGCAACGGTTTCTGCCCGGCATGATCAAGGGCACCGAACGCTGGTGTCAGGGCTTCAGCGAACCCGGTGCGGGCTCGGACCTGGCGTCGCTGACGACCACCGCCACTCGCGACGGCGACGACTACGTGATTCACGGACACAAGGTCTGGACCAGCTACTCCGATGTCGCCGACTGGTGTCTGGTGCTGGCACGCACCGACAAGGACGCGCCCAAGCACAAGGGCATCTCGGCATTCATCGTCTCCATGCATCAACCCGGAATCGAGCAGCGGCCACTGCAGATGATCAGCGGTGTCACCAAGGAATTCGGTCAGGTCCTCTTCGATGGCGCCCGGGTGTCCGCCGAGAACATGGTGGGTGAGCCGGGCGACGGGTGGAAGCTGGCGATGACCGTCGTCGGCCACGAGCGCGAGCCGTCCACCCTGGGATTCTCGGCACGTTACGGAAAGCTGGTGCGTCAGTTGGCCTCCCGTGTGGACGGTGCCGAGGGGCGTGTGCCCGACGAGCTGCCCTGGGCGTGGGTTCAGACCGAGATGCTGCGTCTGCACGTGCGACGGCGACTGTCCGAACAGCTAGACGGCATCACACACGGGCCGAACGGTTCGTTGGACAAGCTCCTGATGACCTGGACCGAGCAGGCGGTGGGTCATGCGGCGCTGGCGACCGTCGGAACCACCGACGAGGAGTTGTTCGGCGCCTACCTCTACAGCCGCGCCCAGAGCGTGATGGGTGGCACATCGCAGATTCAGAAGAACATCATCGCGCAGCGAATTCTCGGATTGGGAGTGTGATGAGCGCTCGCGCCGCGACGAGCCCTCGGGCGAGGAGCCATGGATGAAGAATGAAGGGAACAGCATGTACGACATGCCAGACGAAATCGACGTCCAGGCCGACGGCGGACTGCGCATCATCACGCTCAACCGGCCCGATGAGCTCAATGCGGTCAACGACTCGCTGCACGTGGGGCTGGCCAAGATCTGGGAAGCGCTCAACGAGGATGCCGGTGCGCGAGCGGCGGTGATCACCGGTGCGGGCCGCGCCTTCTCGGCCGGTGGCGACTTCAACTACCTCGACGAGCTGCGCAATGACGAGGCCCTGCGCCAGAAGACCATCAAGCACGGACGCGATCTCGTCATCGGCATGGTGCGCTGCCGCGTCCCCGTTGTCGCGGCGGTCAACGGGCCTGCCGTGGGCCTGGGCTGCAGCCTGGCCGCATTGAGCGACATCGTCTACATGGCCGAGACCGCATTCTTCGCCGACCCGCACGTGTCGATCGGTCTGGTGGCCGCCGACGGTGGGCCACTGGTGTGGCCGTCGCAGATAAGCCTGTTGCAGGCCAAGGAGTTCGCCTTCACCGGTGTGCGGATCAAGGCCGCGCGAGCGCTCGAACTGGGTATGGCCAACCACGTGGGGGCTGACCCGCTGACCGAGGCGATTGCCTGCGCGAAGAAGATCATGGAGTTGCCGCAGCAGGCGCTCGAGGCCACCAAGCGGCTGATGAACATCCAGCTGGAGAAGTCGGTGATGGCGTCGTTGGACTACGCCAACCTGTCCGAGTACGTGTCCTTCGGGACCGCCGATTTCAACCGGATCGTCGACGGTCTTATCGCCAAGGACTAGCCCGCCCTATTTCGGCGAGCTAGGTGGCCAGTTCCTCGGAGCGCTGGATGGTGCCCGTGATCCCGCTGGCGTCCTGCCCGGCGAGCCATACCGCGGCAGTACCCATCGCCTCGGGTGGTTCGACCATCTCGGGCGGGATCTCGAAGCCACCGCCGCCTGCCTGCCAGCCCTCGGTCAGCACGACCCGCGACGGGCTGAGACAGTTGACGGCGATGTTGTCGGCCCGCAGGTCCGCCGCCAGCCCGAGGTACAGGCGCTCGGCGGCGGCCTTCGACACCCAGTACGCGTTGGCGCCCTGGTCGATCATGTTGACGCCGGTGGTGGTGACCGCTATCAGCGAGCCACCGCCACGCTCGCGAACGTGTGGGATCACCGCCTTGGTGGCCAGGAAGACACCCGTCAGGTTGACGTCCAGGCACAGCTGCCAGCGCTTGAGCGGCGTCGATTCGACTGGGCCGAGCCACAATACGCCCGCGTTGGCGACCAGGATGTCGATGCCGCCGAACTCGGCGACCGTCGCGGCGACGGCGGCGTTGACGGACTCCTCGCTGGTGACGTCGCACGGAACCGGTATGGCCCGGCCGCCCGTGGCGACGATGTCGTCAGCCACCGAGGAGATGGTCCCCGGCAGCTTGCCCCGCTGCTCGGACCGCGCCGCCACAGCTACCGCGGCGCCCGCCTCGGCAAGCGATTTCGCCACGGTCGCGCCGATACCGCGGCTGGCGCCCGCGACGAACGCGACCTTGCCTGCGAGGGACTGCGTCACTTCGGCGGGAAGCGCAGTGCGCCGTCGAGACGGATGATCTCGCCGTTGAGGTAGTCGTTCTCGATGATGCTCTGGGCCAGCTGGGCGTACTCGGTCGAGCGACCCATGCGCTTGGGGAACGGAACCTGCGGGCCCCAGTACTGCTCGAGCTGATCGCCTGCCTTGCCGTAGGCCGGGGTGTTGATCGTGCCGGGGGCGATGGTGACGACGCGGATACCGAGCGGCGACAGGTCACGCGCGGCGACGAGCGTCATGCCGAGCACCCCGCCCTTGGCCGCCGAGTAGGGCAGCTGGCCGATCTGGCCCTCGTAACCGGCGATCGAGGCGGTATTGACGATGACGCCGCGGGCCCCCTCGTCGAGGGGTTCGGTCCTCGCCATGGCAGCCGCCGACAGGCGCATCACGTTGAACACCGCTGTCAGGTAGAACTCGATGGTCTTCTTGAAACCGTCGAGGGCGAGCGGTGAACCGTCCTTGCCGATGAGCCGGCCGCCACTGGCCGGACCGCCGTGCGTGTCCACCGAGATGCGCAGCGGACCGAGCGCCTCCGCCTCGGCAATGGCCGCGTTCACCGACTCCTCAGATGTCGCGTCGGTGTGGACGTAGCGCACGCCCAGTTCGCTCTCCAGCGCGCTGCCCTTGTCGTCGGCCACGTCGGCGATCACGACTTTGGCGCCCGCCGCGTGCAGGCGGCGCACCGTCGCCTCTCCCAAACCGCCCGTGCCTCCGACGACGATCGCTGAGCTACCGGCGATTTGCATGTGGTTCTCCTTGTTGCAACGCTGACTCTCTTCAGGGGAGAATAACATTTTCAGGAAGCGGACAGAGGAGTCAGTCGATGCCCGAGGTCGCCCCCGACAGCGCCGATAGGCTGACTCGCACGATGACCATCGAAGATCTCCTCGAGAAGGCGCGCAACGGGTCGACCCGTGCGGTCGGCAGACTGCTGAGCCTCGTCGAGAGTCCGCGCCGCGATGAGGTGCTTGCCGTCATCGGCACGAACACCGCACGTGTCATCGGTGTGACGGGACCGCCCGGTGCCGGAAAGTCGACGACCATTGCCGTACTGGTGGCGGCCTACCGGCAGCGGGACCTACGCGTCGCGGTGCTCGCCGTGGACCCGTCGTCGCCGTACAGCGGGGGAGCGCTCCTGGGTGACCGAATCCGGATGGCCGCCCATATCAACGACGATGACGTGCTGATTCGATCCGTTGCCGCGCGCGGACATCTGGGCGGTCTGGCCGCTGCGGTGCCCGCGGCTATCCGTCTGCTCGCCGAACTTGCCTACGATGTGGTGCTTTTGGAGACCGTCGGGGTCGGGCAGTCCGAGATCGAGATCTCCGCTGTCGCTGATCCCACGGTCGTCATCCTCAACCCCGGTGCGGGAGACGCGGTTCAGGCGGCGAAGGCAGGGCTGCTCGAGGTCGCCGACATCGTCGCCATCAACAAGGCCGACCGCGAGGGCGCCGATCAGACGGTGCGCGACCTGCACGCGGAGACCGATGCGCCCATTCTCAAGATCATCGCAGCGCGCAACGAGGGCATCGAGGAACTCGTCGCGGTGATCGATGCCTATCACCGCGACGATAGTCCGGGGCGCCGCGCGGCGCGCGCCCGCGCGCAGATCCTGTCGCTGGCCCAGAGTGCGCTGCGCGCGCACGGCGGGTTGGACGCGCTCGCCGATTCGGTGGCAACCGGCGACCTCGACATCTACGCGGCCACCGCAGCCCTACTCGATCAGGCTGGGTTCGGCACCGGCTCGGTGGCTTCCGAACAGGCGCGGGGCCAGGATGAGAATGACGTTTCCGCTTTGCAGTAATCGTGTTGTACGATTTTGTGAACGTATTCCGGAGTCGCAACATCTTCACCGCGAGGAGCCTCGATGCAGAAGGCGATCGACCCGACGATCTCGACGTGGCCGCAGGAGAATCCGCAGCTGATCGGCAGTTCCTGCGGGGCCTGCTCGGCGACGGTCTTCCCGGTCCAGAGCCACTGCCCGAAGTGCAGCAGGGCCGAGATGACCGACGTGCTGCTGCCGCGTCGCGGCACGGTCATCGCCTGGACGACACAGGGCTTCGCGCCGGGTGCGCCCTACGCCGGTCCGACGGGCAAGGACTTCGTCCCGTTCGGGGTGGGTCTGGTGCAGCTCGGTGATGTGGTGCGCGTCGAGGGTCGCCTCACTGAGAGCGATCCGGAGAAGCTCGATTTCGGCATGGACGTCGAACTGACCTTCATCCCGTTCGCCACGGATGCCGACGGCAACGAGATCGTCACCTTCGCGTTCCAGCCGGTCTAGAGGGGACTGATTCATGAGCACTTCGAAATCCAATGACGTCGCGATCATCGGTGTCGGGTTGCATCCGTTCGGCCGGTTCGAGAAGTCCGCAGTTCAGATGGGGGCAGAGGCCATCCATCTCGCACTGGCTGACGCCGGATTGAGCTGGCAGGACATCCAATTCGGGTTCGGCGGCAGCTATGAGGTGTCCAATCCCGACTCGGTGACGCGACTTGTCGGGCTGACCGGCATCACGTTCACAAACGTGTTCAACGCATGCGCGACCTCGGCCAGCGCCATCCAGCAGACCGCGGACACCATCCGGCTGGGTAAGTACGACATCGGCATCGCGATAGGGCTGGACAAGCACCCGCGCGGCGCATTCACCGACGACCCCGCGAAGCTCGCGCTGCCGCAGTGGTACGCCGAGAACGGGCAGTTCGTCACCACCAAGTTCTTCGGGATGAAGGCCAACCACTACCTCCACAAGCACAACATCTCGCAGCGGACGCTGGCCAAGGTCGCCGCCAAGAACTTCCGCAACGGTGAACTCAATCCGAACGCGTTCCGCCGCAAGCCGATCTCCGAGGATGACATCCTCAACTCGCCGGCCCTGAACTATCCCCTGACGCAGTTCATGTTCTGCGCACCCGACGAGGGCGCGGCTGCGGTCATCATGTGCCGCGCCGACCTCGCCCACAAGTACACCAAGACGCCGGTCTACGTGCGGGCCAGCGAGATTCGCACCCGAACCTTCGGCGCCTACGAGGTGCACGCCACCTCCGCGCCGCTGGACGAGGACCCCTCGCCGACGGTGTACGCCGCCAAGGCCGCCTACGAGGCAGCTGGTATCGGGCCCGAGGACGTCGACATCGCGCAGCTGCAGGACACCGATGCCGGCGCCGAGGTCATCCACATGGCCGAGACCGGGCTGTGCGCCGACGGTGACCAGGAGAAGCTGCTGGCCGACGGCGCCACCGAGATCGGCGGCTCGATTCCGGTCAACACCGACGGCGGTCTGATCGCCAACGGTGAGCCCATCGGCGCATCGGGTCTGCGGCAGATGCACGAACTGGTCCGCCAGTTGCGTGGCGAGGCGGGCGACCGGCAGGTGCCGGGCTACCCGCGCGTCGGATTGGCACAGGTTTACGGCGCGCCGGGTACCGCTTCGGCGACCATCCTGTCGCTCTGAATCGGCGCCGCGACCCCGCGCGGTAACGTCATTCTCATAGGAATAGAGTGCGATTCATGGCTGACTACCGCTACGTCACATACGAGACGCTCGACGAGGGCACCATCGCCCGGATCATGCTGAACCGCCCCGAGCAGCGCAACGCCCAGCAGCGTGGCCTGCTCGTCGAACTCGGTGATGCGTTCCTCAAGGCCGAGGCCGATGACAACGTGCGCGTCGTCATCCTCGGTGGCAACGGGCCGATGTTCTCCTCGGGTCACGACCTGGGCTCCAAGGTGATGATGCAGGAGTACCAGCCGGGTCCGGATCAGCATCCGAGCTTCCGTGAGAACGGGGCGACCCGCGAGGGTGCCGAGAAGCTGATGCTGCAGGAGTGGCATCACTTCTTCGAGAACACCCGCCGCTGGCGCAATCTGCGCAAGATCACCGTCGCGTCGGTGCACGGTGACGTCTACGCGGCGGCCCTGATGCTGATGTGGTCCTGCGACCTGATCGTGGCGGCCGACAACACCACCTTCGCCGACGTCGTCGGCACCCGGCTGGGGATGTGCGGCGTCGAGTACTTCGCCCACCCCTGGGAGTTCGGCGCGCGCAAGACCAAGGAACTCATGCTCACCGGTGATTCACTGTCGGTCGAGGAGGCCCATGCGCTCGGCATGGTGTCCAAGGTCTTCCCCGCCGACGAGTTGGCCGACAAGACAGTGGAGTTCGCGCGACGCATCGCCAAGGTGCCCACCATGGCCGCGCTGTTGATCAAGGAGTCGGTCAACCAGACCCAGGACAACCAGGGCTTCTACAACTCCATCAACGCGTGCTTCACGCTGCACCAGCTCAACCACAGCCACTGGTCCCAGGTGCACGGCGGCGGCTTCCCCGTCGGCAACGAGACCGATGGCCTGCCCAACTGGCGCGAGGCGCCCCCGGTGGTGCCCGCGGTCAAGGACAAGGTCCGGTTCGACGACTGAGCGCGAACGTGAGGAAGTGTGCGAGTTTTGAGCGAGGTCTCGCACACTTGTTCACGTTCGCCGAGGGTTAGTCGGTCGTGACAGCCCGCCCCGCGCGGTAGCCGAACACCATTGCGGGGCCGAGTGTTCCACCCGCGCCCCCGTAGGCCTTCCCGGTCACGCCCGCCATTGCGTTACCCGCCGCATACAGCCCGGGGATCGGCTGGCCGCTGACGTGCAGCACGCGTGCGTCACCATCGGTGCGTGGCCCGCCCTTGGTGCCCATCGCGCCGACCGTCACCGGCACGGCGAAGTACGGCGCGGTGTCGATCGGGCCGAGAGTCTGCAGTGCGGGCGTTGCGGCGTTGGTGTCACCCCAGTACCCGTCGTAAGCGCTTGAGCCGCGGCCGAAGTCGGGATCGGTCTCATGGGCGACGTTGCGGTTCCACACCTCCAACGTGCGCGCCAGCCCATCCGAGTCGATTCCCGTCTTGGCGCCCAGCTCGGTCAGGTCGGCGGACTTGCAGTACCAGTCGGGCGCCACACCGTCGGGCTCGACACCGAGGAAGCCGTACTTCTTCAGGTGCAGCGAGTCGAACACGATCCACGCCGGGTCGTTGAGGTATCCAAATCGCGGGTCGAGGTGGTGGAACGGGCCCGCCATCGAGTTGTACTCGCCCGCCTCGTTGAGGAAGCGCCTGCCCGCCCGGTTGACGATGATGCTGCGCGGCCTGGTGCGCTCCAGGCGCACACTGCGGCTGCGTTGATGGCCATCGATGGTGTCGCCGGGGATCTGCACGATCGGCACCCACCATGCCTCACCCATGTTGGCCAGGTCAGCGCCGTGCACCATGGCCATGCGCAAGCCGTCGCCGGTGTTGTTGGGCGGAGACACCGGCCCGTGCATCGGGCCGCGCAGATAGGCGTCGACGAGCTTCTCGTCCCACTCGAAGCCGCCCGTGCCGAGCACAACGCCGCGGCGGGCGTGCACCCGAAGGTCCCTGCCGCCGTGGCTGATCCGCACACCGACGATCCGCCCGTCGCTGCCGGCGATCAGCTCGAGCGCGCGGGCCTCGGTCACCGGCGCAACGCCGTGGTCGAGCAACCCCTTGAGCAGTCCGGCGATCAACGCGGTGCCTGCCACGCAGTAGTTCCCGTCGATGTCGTCGACGGAGGCGTGGATGCGCGCACGTGTCTCGGCGTCGATCCCGACATTGCTGAAGTCGACGGGGAAGGAGGTGATGCGGTCACTCCAGTCGCCGAGGCGGTCGAGGTCGAACGGCTTGGCGTTGTGCGAGCGGCCCCCCGATGGCCGTCCGCCGGGCAGTTCGGGTTTGTAGTCGGGGAAGCCCGCGGCGACCTCGAACTGCAACTCGCTGTGGCTCTCGACGAAGTCGAGCATCTCGGGCCCGGTGCGGACGAACGTCTCCACCAGGTCGGTGTCCATCGCGCCGAGCGACTGCGCCTCCAGATAGCGCATGGCGTCGTCGACCGTCAGCTCGCCGTCGGGGGAGCGGTGATGCGCCGGGATCCAGACGATGCCGCCGGACACCGCGGTCGTGCCACCGACCGTCGGCGCCTTCTCGTACACGGCGACCGAAGCGCCGCGGGTCGCGGCTGTCAACGCGGCGGTCAGCCCCGCACCGCCGGTGCCGAGCACCACGACGTCGACTTCGTGATCCCATTCGGAACTCAAGTGCCCGTTCCCTTTCAGTCGCCGGCTGACGAGGTCAGCCGAGGATGTCCGACAGCCTGTCGGCTGCCATGATCACCGCGTCGCGTCCCTCGATCAGGACGTCCTTGCGGTGGGAGATGAGGTTGATGCACGTCGGTGGGGACGGGGGGCGGCGCCGCACGGGGACGGCCAATCCGTAGGTGTCGGGCTCGATCTCGCCGTGCGTGATGACCCAACCCTGTTCGCGGGTGAGCGGCACCAGGTCACGCTCATTGGGCCGCGGCGCCATGCTGGCCAGCAGCGCGATACCTGCGGCGCCCCGGTCCAGCGGGTATCGGCTGCCCTCGTGAAACGACAGTTGGTAGAACACCAGCGTCGGGACGATCACCGCGACCGCGACCTGCTGGTCGCCCTCGGCCACCAGCAGTGACACCGATGCGCCGAGGTCGTCGGCCAGGGTGCGCAACGTGGGCACGCTGAGCTGTCGCAGGTTGTTGTCGAACGACGCTCCGAGCACCGCCAGCGCGGCGGCCGGCCGGTACTTGCCGTCCTCGCCCTTCACCACGAACCGTTGCTGGGCAAGGGTACTCAGCAGTCGGTAGGCAATGGTCCGGTGCACCCCGACATGGTCGGCGACCTGTTGTGCCGTCACGCCCGTGGGGGAGTTGGCCACCGCCTGCAGTGCCGTCAGCCCGCGCGCCAGTGTCTGCGAACCGGCTGTGAGCCGCTCCGCGGGGCCGTCGTCCTTGACAGACGTCATCGTGAGAAGGATGCTCTATAGATAGTGCACATCGATGTGCGATATTAGCACACATCGCTCGCGGTACAAGAGAATGCGATTTCCAACATGGATCTGGAAGGGCGCCGAAATGGCTGAGTCCCCAGTGTTCGAGAGCGTATGGAGCGACCTCCAGGGCGTCGCGTTCTCGCAGGGTTATCTCGACGCGGGTGGCGTCCGCACGCGGTATCTGCACGCCGGCGACGAGACCAAGCCGACCCTGGTGCTGTTGCACGGGTCCGGCGGTCACGCGGAGGCCTACGTCCGCAACCTGGCGTCCCACGCCGAGCACTTCTCGACGTGGTCGATCGACATGTTGGGGCACGGTTACACCGACAAGCCCGGCCATCCGCTGGAGATCGCGCATTACGTGGACCACCTGCTCGCGGTGTTCGACGCGATCGGTGCCAAGCGTGTGCACCTGTCGGGCGAGTCGCTGGGTGGCTGGGTGGCGGCCCGCGCCGCATCCGACCATCCCGACCGCATCTACCGCCTGGTGCTCAACACCGCAGGCGGGTCACAGGCCGACCCCGAGGTGATGAAGCGCATCATCACGCTGTCGATGGCCGCCGCGGAGAACCCGTCGTGGGACACCGTCCAGGCACGCATCAAGTGGCTTATGGCGGATAAGACCAAGGACTACGACGATATCGTCGCGAGCAGGCAGCGCGTGTACCGCCAGCCGGGTTTCATCTCGGCGATGAGCGACATCATGGCGCTGCAGGATCCCGTGATCCGGGCTCGAAATCTACTCGGTCCCAAGGAGTACGGCGCGATCACCGCACCGACGCTGGTGCTGTGGACCAGTGACGATCCCACCGCCGACGTCAGCGAGGGTCATCGCATTGCCACCATGATTCCGGGTGCTCGGTTCGAGGTGATGCCCGACTGCGGTCATTGGCCACAGTACGAGGACGCAAAGACGTTCAACCGTCTGCACATCGACTTCCTGCTGGGCACGCCGCAGTGAGCGGGACCGCGAACCGGGTGGACGTGCTCATCGTCGGGGCCGGGCCGGTGGGCCTGACGCTGGCGAACATCCTTGGCCAGCAGGGGGTTGTCACCCGTGTCGTCGACGAGCGGGACAGTCTCATCGACTACCCGCGTGGTGTCGGCCTGGACGACGAGGCGCTGCGGACGTTCCAGTCCATCGGCCTGGTCGAGCGCATTCTGCCCCACACAGTGCCGAACCAGATCCTGCGCTTCTTCGACGGCAACCGCAGGCTGCTCGCCGAGATGGCGCCTCCCGATGCACGTTTCGGGTGGCCCAAGCGCAATGGCTTCGTTCAGCCGATGGTCGACGCCGAACTGCTGCGCGGTCTTGAGCGCTTCGACTGCGTCGAGGTGTCGTGGGACGCGCGCATGGAGTCACTCACAGAGACCGCCGACGGCGTGACGGTCGAGTTGGCCGGCGCTCCCGCGGTGACTGCCCGCTACGTGGTCGGCTGCGACGGCGGACGAAGTGCGACCCGAAGCCTGATGGGTGTCTCGTTCGAGGGCACCACCTCGCCGACGCGCTGGTTGGTCATCGACCTGGCGACCGACCCGCTGGGACACCCCAACAGCGAGGTCGGCGCGGATCCGGCGCGACCCTACGCCTCGATATCGATCGCGCACGGAATCCGGCGCTTCGAGTTCATGATTCACGCGAACGAGACCGACGAGCAGGTGGAGGAGCCGCAGTTCATCGAGCGGATGCTGGCGCCGTTCGTGCCGCACCCGGACCGGGTCGACGTGATCCGCCACCGGGTCTACACCCACCACTCGCGCATCGCAGGTGCCTTCCGGCGTGGCCGGACGTTCCTGGCCGGCGACGCCGCGCACTTGATGCCGGTGTGGCAGGGGCAGGGCTACAACAGCGGCATCCGCGACGCGACGAACCTGGGCTGGAAGCTCGCCGCGGTGGTCACGGGGCAGGCCGACGACGCGCTGCTGGACACCTACGACGCGGAACGTCGCAAACACGCGCGCGCAATGATCGACCTGTCGACGCTGGTGGGCCGCGTCATCTCGCCGACGAACGCACGGGTTGCGTCATTGCGCGACGGCGTCATCCGGGCCGCGTCCGTGGTGCCGACGTTGAAGCGCTACATCCTGGAGATGCGGTTCAAGCCGATGCCGCGCTATGAGCAGGGCGCCATCGCACATGTTGGTCCGCGCTCGAAGACGTCGCCCACCGGCACGTTGTTCATCCAGCCGAGAGTCGACACCCGCGACGCACGGAATCTGTTGCTCGACGACGTGATCGGTTCCGGCTTCACGGTTCTCAGCTGGAACAACGACCTGCGCAAACTGCTCGGAGACCTCGCCTTCGCGCGCTGGAAGGCCCTGGGCGCGACGTTCGTCGCGGTGCGCCCGCTGACCCAGCTGCACTGGACCGGCCAGGACGACCCCGACGTCGTCATCGTCGGTGACTGCACCGGCGCCCTCAAGGCCTGGTTCGACGCACACGCCGAATCGGTGTTGTTCCTGCGCCCCGACCGGTGCATCGCAGGCGCCTGTATCGCTCAACTCGCTTCCGAGTTGAGCGCGTCATTGTTCGAGGTCCTCTGTCTGAGCAAGGGAGGCAATGAAACCCATGATTCCCATGAGCGCGATCGCGCTGTGCTGCATGTCGCACAGCCCGCTGCTGAATCTTCCGGGACCGTCACCTGAGCTCCTTGAGGACGTCGACTCCGCGTTGGCGGGTGCGCGGGACTTCGTGCGCGACTTCGATCCGGAACTCGTCGTGATCTTCTCGCCGGATCACTACAACGGCTTCTTCTACCGACTGATGCCACCGTTCTGTGTCGGCACCGCGGCCACCGGTGTGGGTGACTACGGCACGCACGCGGGTCCACTGAGTGTGCCCGCCGATATCGCGACCGCCTGCGCGGAGGCCCTGTGGGAGGCGGGCGTCGATGTGGCGATCTCGTCGAGCATGGAGGTCGACCACGGCACGGTCCAGCCGCTTGAGACGTTGTTCGGTGACGCGGCGTCTGTGCCCGTGCTCCCGATCTTCATCAACTCGGTGGCCACGCCGCTGGGCCCCGTCAAGCGGGCGCGGGCACTCGGTGCTGCCGTCGGGGACTTTCTGGGCACTCTCGGCAAGCGGGTTCTGGTGGTGGGATCCGGTGGCCTATCACATGATCCGCCCGTACCCACACTGGCCACCGCGCCACCGGCCGCGCTCGGACGCATTGTGCACGGTGAGCCGATGTCGCCCGAACAGCGGGCAGCCAGACAGAGCGCGGTGATATCCGCCGCACACGACTTCGCCCACGGAGAGAGCCCGTTGCAACCGCTGAACCCCGATTGGGACCACGCTCTTCTCGAACTCCTGGACACCAACCGGGTCGCGGACGTCGACGGGTGGTCCAACGCGCAGATCGCCGCCGAGGCCGGTAACTCCGCCCACGAGGTGCGCACCTGGATCGCGGCGTACGCGGCCATGGCAGCGCAGGGGGACTACGACACGGTTCTGCGCTACTACCGGGCCGCGCCCGAGCTGATCGCCGGCTTCGCCGTCCGCACGGCGGTGGCGCGATGACGGGTACCGAGGCGGTGTTCGACCACGAGGCCCCCTTCGATCACGAGGTCGACGTCCTGGTGGTGGGCTCCGGTGGCGGCGGCATGACGGCCGCACTGGCCGCCGACGAGGCGGGCCTGAGCACGCTCGTCGTCGAGAAGTCACCGCAGTTCGGCGGTTCCACCGCACTGTCCGGCGGCGGCATCTGGGTACCCGGCGCACCGTCGCAGCGGCGTGCGGGTTATCGCCCCGACCCGGACGCCACCTTCGACTACCTCAAGCGCATCACCGACGGACTGGTCAGCGATGCCCGCCTGCGGACGTACGTCGACGCCGCTCCGGAGATGATGGAGTTCCTCGAGAGGTCCAGCTCGTGGTTCGAATTCGTCTGGAAGCCGGGCTACGCCGACTACTACCCGGAGCTGCCCGGCGGCTCGGAGCGCGGCAGCACGATCAACGTCCCCGAGATCGACCTGCGCAAGCTGGGACCCGAGGAAGCCGACCTGCTGACCCCGTTGGCCCTGGCGCCCAGGGGAATCTGGTTCGCGCCCAAGGATCTGCGGCTCTTCTACCAGGTGCGGCAGAACTGGCGCGGCAAGGCCGTGCTGCTCAAGCTCATCTGGCGGATGGTCCGCGCGCACGTGTTCGGGGACCGGATGGCCGCCATCGGACAGTCACTGATGGCCCGCATGCGGCTCGCGCTGAAGGACCACGGCATTCCGCTGTGGCTGAGCGCGCCGATGACCGAGCTCATCACCGACGTCGACGGCAACGTGACGGGCGCCGTCGTGGAACGCGACGGAAAGTCGCTGCGGGTCCTGGCGCGGCGCGGCGTGATCGTGGCGGCAGGCGGCTTCGACCACGATATGGAGTGGCGCAGGGAGCACCTCCCGGAGCTGAAGAAGGACTGGAGCTTCGGCAATCCAGCGGCGATGGGGGAGGGCATCCGCGCCGCCGAGAAGGTGGGCGCCGCAACCGACCTGCTCGACGAGGCATGGTGGTTCCCTGCGATGTGCTGGCCCGACGGGCGGCTGCAGTTCATGCTCAACGAGCGCATGATGCCCTCGCAGTTCGTCGTCAACGGCGACGGTAAGCGGTTCATCAACGAGGCCGCGCCGTACATGGACTTCGCCCACGCCATGCTGGACGGTGAGCGCTCCGGTGTCACCCACATACCGTGTTGGCTGATCACCGACATCCGTTCGTTCCACCGCTACGTGGTCGGCGGGCATCTCCCGCTCCCGAAGATCCCCTTCGCTCCCGTCCCGACGGGATGGAAGGTCCCACAGGCCTGGCTGGACTCCGGGATCGTCAAGGAGGGCGCCAGCTTCGAGGAGCTGGCCGTCCAGATCGGTGTTCCCGCAGCGAGCCTGCGCCAGACTGCCGAACGGTTCAACGAGCTGGCCAGAAAGGGCCACGACGACGACTTCAATCGCGGCGACAGCGCCTATGACAACTACTACGGCGATCCGACGCTGCCCAACCCCAATCTGCACCCGCTCGGCAAGCCGCCGTATTACGCGTTTCAGATCATCCTGGGTGATCTGGGTACGTCCGGGGGCCTGCGCACCGACGAGTTCGCCCGCGTGCTGCGTGAGGACGACTCGGTGATCGACGGGTTGTATGCGACCGGAAACGCAACCGCGGCCGTGATGGGTCGCAGCTACGCCGGCGCCGGTGCCACCATCGGTCCCGCGATGACGTTCGGCTACGTGGCGGCCAGACATATCGCCGCGGCCGGGGCCGACCACACCTCAAGCCCCACAACGGATACCCATCCCACTACCGGCACCAGCCCGACACCTATCGGAGGTACTAAATGAAGATCTCACTTTTCTACGAGTTCCCGCTGCCTCGTCCGTGGTCGGAGGACGACGAGCACCAGCTGTTCCAGCACGGTCTGGACGAGGTCGAGGCCGCCGACAAGGCCGGTTTCTCGACGGTCTGGCTCACCGAGCACCACTTCCTCGAGGAGTACTGTCACTCGACTGCTCCGGAGATGTTCCTGGCCGCGGCGAGCCAGCGCACCAAGGACATTCGGCTGGGATTCGGCGTGATGCACCTGCCGCCCACGATCAATCACCCGGCCCGCATCGCTGAGCGCGTCGCCACCCTCGATCACCTGTCCAACGGACGCGTCGAGTTCGGCACCGGTGAGGGCTCGTCGGTCGCAGAACTCGAGGGCTTCAACATCGATCCCGCCGACAAGCGCGCACAGTGGGAGGAAGCCCTCGAGGTCGCGATCCGCTGCATGGTCGAGGAGCCCTTCAGCGGATTCAAGGGCGAACACGTCGAGATGCCTGCCCGAAACGTGATTCCCAAGCCGCTGCAGAAGCCGCACCCCCCGGTCTGGGTCGCCTGCACCCGCCCGTCCTCGGTGCAGATGGCAGCGCAGAAGGCCATCGGCGCACTGAGCTTCGCCTACACCGGTCCCGAAGCCCTCAAGGAACGTGTTGACGGCTACTACCGCGAGTTCGAGGAGAAGGGTGCCCCCATCACACCCGCCATCAACCCGAATGTGCTCGCCATCGGCGGTGACCTGTCGATGATGGTCGCCAAGAGTGACGACGAGGCGCTCAAGCGGCTTGGCATCGGCGGCGGCTTCTTCTCCTTCGGCATCATGCACTACTACCTGACCGGCATGCACACACCCGGCCGCACCAAGGTGTGGGAGCGCTACGAGGAGGCCGTGAAGGAGGATCCGACGCTGGCGTACGGCCCCGGCCGCGGCGCGATCGGATCGCCGGACACTGTTCGGGAGTTCCTTCGCGGCTACGAGGCCAGCGGTGTCGACGAGATCATCCTGCTGCTCAACCCGCGCAGCCACGAGGGCACGATGGAGTCCATCGAGATCATGGGCAAGGAGATCCTGCCCGAGTTCATCGAGCGCGATGCGAAGGCGGTTGTGGCCAAGGCCAAGCGGCTCGCGCCGGTGATCGATAAGGTCGAAGCGCGTCGGGAAGGTTCCGATGCGCCGCTGTTCGACGAGACCTATGCGTTCGGCGGGTTGCCCACCGGTCGCGGTGGAAAGTTCACCGCGGGCGAGATTCCCGAGGCCATGGCCGAGATCAACGAGGGCCGCGTGCATGCCGCGCAGTTGGCCAAGGAACAAGAGGCGGCTCGCGAGGCGGCCGGCTGAGCGGAACGGGGACGACGGTGTCTGAGTATCACGACCTGACGAGCTACGCGGCGCAGCGCGTCGTGGTGACGGGCTGCGCATCGGGCATCGGCGCGGCGCTGGTGAGCCAGTTGGCTGACCTGGGTGCATACGTTGTTGGCCTCGATGTGTGCCCGCCGTCGTTCGCGGTCAACGAGTTCCACTCGGTGGACCTGTCGGATCCGGATTCGATCGACGCCGCTATCGAGGCCGTCAACGGCCCGGTGGACCGCCTGTTCAACGTCGCCGGGGTGTCCTCGGGGATCAAGGACCCGCTACGGGTGGTGACGATCAACTTCCTCGGCACCCGACGCCTCACCGAGGGGTTGATACCGGCGATGCCACCGGGATCGGCGATCGCCAGCGTCTCCTCGCTCGCGGCCTCGGGGTACCGGGAGAACGCGAGTGTCACCGCAGGCCTGCTGGACACACCTGACATGTCTGCGGGCATCGAGTGGTGTGAGCGCCATCCGGAGGCGCTGGCCGACGGCGGCTACAGGCTGTCCAAGGAGGCGCTCATTCTCTACGGCATGGCCAACGTGGCCACGCTGGGCGCCAAGGGAATCCGGATCAATGCCACCGCGCCCGGCGTCACGGACACCCCGATCCTGGACCAGTTGCGCGGTGCCTACGGGGAGTTGTTCCTAAAGGCCTTCCGCACCCCGCTGGGACGCGTCGCGGAGCCCGCCGAGCAGGCCAGCGTGCTGGTGTTCCTCAACAGTGACGCGGCGAGTTACATCACCGGACAGGTCATCTGGGCGGACGGCGGCACGGTGGCGGAGAAGATGTTCGGCGACCTGGCAGACGCCAGAGAGGTCGAGAGACGAAGGACGCAGCATGGCCAGCATGGCTGACTTTCGGCGGGTTGCCGACGACGTCCGCAACTGGGGGCGCTGGGGTGATGACGACGAACTCGGCACGCTGAACCTGATCACCGCGGACAAGGTGGCGCAGGCTGCGGCGACCGTGCGCAAGGGCAAGGTCATCTCGCTCGGGGGTGACTTCGGCTCCTCGGGTCCCCAAGGCGCCTTCGGCTTCCGACAGAACCCCGTGCACGTCATGACTGTCGACGGCGGTGACGCGAACACGCTGTGCCAGTACGCGCCCGGCTGGCTGCGTAACTCCGTGGCCAAGGAGCTCAGCGGGTTCTTCGTGGACAATCCATTCCGGTTCAACGACGACATGATTGTCATGCCACTGCAGGCGGCGACGCAGTGGGACGCGCTGTCACACGTCTACTACGAGGACAAGCTGTACAACGGTTTTCCCGCGGACTCGGTGACGAGTTTCGGTGCGTTTCACCTCGGGATCGAGAAGGTCGACGTCAAGGGCATCACATCGCGCGGTGTGCTGCTCGACGTCGTCGCGCATCGCGGCGCAGACGTGTTCTGCGAGCCCGGAAACCCCATCACGCCCGCCGAACTCGACGATATCGCCAAGGCCCAGGGCATCAGCGTCCAACCCGGTGACGTCGTGGTGGTGCACACCGGATGGTGGACCAGATTCCTGTCCACCGGTGACGGTGCCGAAGCGGGATCCGGGCTGGACTGGACGTGCGCCTCTTGGCTGCACGACCACGACGTCGCGGCCGTCGCCGCGGACAATCTGATGGTCGAGGACCCTGATCCGGCCAACGGCGTCGACGGCACGTTCCTCCCGATGCACATGCTGTGCCTGCGCGATATGGGCCTGATGCTCGGTGAGTACTGGGACCTCGGTGGCCTGGCCGCCGACTGCGCCGCCGACGGCGTCTACGAGTTTCAACTGGTTGCGCCACCGCTGAAGGTGGTCGGCGCCGTCGGTTCCCCGGTCAGCCCGATCGCGATCAAGTAGGGCAGCCACCTCGACATGCATTACAAACTAAGCACTTCGGACAATTCGTGACCAGTACGTTGGCTCCCGTGGAGTTCGAACGGAAGTCCGTTGTCGTCGACGGCCTCGTCACCGGTTATCTGGAGGCAGGCAGCGGCGACACCGTCATCCTGCTGCACGGCGGCGAGTTCGGCGCCAGTGCGGACCTCGGATGGGAGCGCACCATCGGGGCGCTGGCCGCGAGGTACCGGGTGCTGGCACCGGACATGCTGGGCTACGGCGAGTCCGCGAAGGTGCTCGACTTCGTTGACGGGCGCGGTATGCGTATCCGGCATGTGGCGCGGCTCTGTGACGTTCTGGGCGTCGCGTCCGCGCATTTCGTCGGAAACTCGATGGGTGCGATCAACCTGCTGACCGACACGACGTCGGAGTCGCCGGTGCTGCCGGTGCGCAGCCTGGCGTTGATCTGCGGCGGCGGACAGATTCAGCGCAACGAGCACGCCGACGCCCTGTACGACTACGACGCGACGATTGAGGGCATGCGACGCATTGTCGTCGCGCTGTTCGCCGATCCCGCCTATCCGGCCGACGACGCCTACGTCCGGCGCCGCTATGACTCGAGCACCGCACCCGGTGCGTGGGAGGCCGTCGCGGCGGCGCGATTCCGCAGGCCCGGCGCGACTCCGCCACCGACACCGTCTACCGAACGCGCCTACGAGCGGATTGTGGTCCCGACTCTGATCCTCGAGGGAGGTGGCGACAAGCTGTTGCCCCCGGGGTGGGCTGCCGAGATCGCCGCGCATATCGCAGGCGCTCGCTCGGCCGTCGTCGACGGCGCGGGACACTGTCCCCAATTGGAACGGCCCGACGAGGTCAACGGCCTGTTGCTCGACTTCCTGAGCAAGGCGTGAAAGGGATTCTGCACCATGGTCAATGAGCTTTCAGGCAAGGTCGCCATCGTGACGGGCGGTGCGTCCGGAATCGGCCGCGGGATCGTCGAGCGGTTCCACGGTGAGGGCGCCAAGGTGGTGATCGCCGACATTCAAGACGATCTCGGCGAGACGCTCGCCGCCGAACTCGGTGGTATGGCGGTCTACCACCACACCGACGTCTCCGATCAGGCACATATCGCCGACCTCATCGCGGCGACGGTTCGCAAGTTCGGCGCACTGGACGTCATGGTCAATAACGCGGGACGGTCCAGCCCGTTGAAGCGGGGGCTCTTCAACGAGGACTTCGAGGAGTTCGACAGCGTCATGCGGATCAACGTGCTCGGCGTGATGGCGGGCACTCGAGACGCGGCGCGGTATATGGCCGAGAACGGCGGCGGCTCGATCATCAACATGTCATCGATCGGCGGCATCCTGGCGGGCGGGGGAGTGACGAGCTACCGCGCCTCCAAGGCGGCCGTCATTCAGTTCACCAAGTCTGCGGCGATCGAGTTGGCCCAGTGGGAGATCCGGGTGAACTGCATTGCCCCCGGAAACATTCCGACGCCACTGCTGCAGACCGCGGCCAGCGATGAGGATCGCGAGCGGCTCGAGAAGTTCGAGGCCCGGATCCGTCAGCAGATGCGCGACGACCGTCCGCTGAAACGTGAGGGCACACCCGACGACGTCGCCGAGGCAACGCTGTACTTCGCCACCGACCGGTCGCGGTACGTCACCGGCACGGTGTTGCCCGTGGACGGCGGCACCGTGGCGGGAAAGGTGATGCCACCTCGTAAGCCCAAGCAGGACGGCTGACGGCCAAACGCCGAGTACCGCCGCGCGGAGCTGCCCGGACGCGTGTCTGAAGCCCACACTCGGCAGCGGTTCACGGCGCTGATTTAAATCAGTCGCTTGACTTAATTGGAGGGACGGCGTTGACTGAGCACGTGACCGCAGCCCGGCCATTACGCACCGAACGTGCCAGCAGCACGCGTGACGCGATTCTCGCCGCCGCCGAACGGCTCTACGCCGAGCACGGCGTCTACGCCATATCCAACCGCCAGGTGAGTGAGGCTGCGGGGCAAGGGAACAACGCCGCCGTCGGCTATCACTTCGGCACCAAGACCGACCTGGTCCGGGCCATCGAGGAGCGTCACCGCGCGCCCATCGAGGCACACAGGGAGCGGATGGTCGAGCAGACCGACGAGACCACCGACATGCGCGGCTGGGTGTCATGCCTGGTCCGCCCGCTGACCGACCACCTCGCCGATCTCGGCAACCCGACCTGGTACGCACGGTTCGCCGCGCAGGCAATGACCGATCCGGCCTACCACGGCTTTGTCGTCAAGGACGCGCTGAGTTCACCGTCGCTGGTCCAGGTCGTCGACGGCATCAACCGATGCCTTCCCGACCTGCCGCTGGACGTCCGGTTCGAGCGCAACATCATGGCCCGAAACCTGTTGATGCACAGCTGTGCCGATCGCGAGCGCGCGCTGGCCAAGGGCGCCACCGTCGCACGGTCCAGCTGGCGGGAGGCCGGATCCGGGCTCATCGACGCCATCGTCGGTATGTGGCTCGCACCGGTCTCGCCGGAGGGCCATTCGTCGTGAGGGTCACGGTGGACCAGGACAAGTGTGTCTCGTCCGGGATGTGCGTGATGAACTCCCCGGACGTCTTCGACCAGCGTGACGACGACGGTGTCGTCGTACTCCTCATCGAGAGTCCCAGCCCCGACCGGGCCGACAGCGCCCGCGATGCAGCAGCGGCATGTCCGGCCCTAGCCATCCACATCGAGGAGTGAGTCCATGACAGAAACGCTCGCGACAGACGAGGTCTCCGCTGACATCCCCGAGTACCCGATGGAGCGTGAGGCGCGCTGCCCGTTCGCGCCACCCCGTCAGATGCTGGAGATGGGCGAGGTCAAACCGCTTTCGCGAGTGCGGATCTGGAACGGCAGCACACCGTGGCTCATCACCGGGTACGAGGTGGCACGGGAGCTGTTCGCCGACGCCCGCGTGAGCGTCGACGACCGGATCGAGGGATTCCCGCACTGGAACGAGCACATGCTCTCCACCGTCAACAAGCGGCCGCGCTCGGTGTTCACCGCCGACGCCGAGGAGCACACCCGGTTCCGGCGGATGCTGTCCAAGCCGTTCACGTTCAAGCGCGTCGAGGGCCTGCGTCCGGCGATCCAGAAGATCACCGACGAGTGCATCGACGAGATCCTGGCCGGGCCGCAGCCCGCCGACATCATCGCGAAGCTCGCGCTGCCGGTCCCCACCGTGGTGATCAGCGAGATGCTGGGCGTCCCCTACGAGGACCACGAGTTCTTCCAGGAGCACGCCAACGCCGGCCTGGCCCGCTACGCAGCCGCGGACGCCATGCAGAAGGGCGCGATGAGCCTGCACCAGTATCTGATCAACCTCGTCGAGGAGAAGCAGGCCAACCCGTCCGAGGACGCGGTGTCCGACCTTGCCGAACGCGTGACGGCAGGCGAGATCAGCGTGAAGGAGGCCGCCCAGTTGGGCACCGGCCTGCTGATCGCAGGCCACGAGACCACCGCCAACATGATCGGCATCGGTGTACTCGCACTGCTGGAGAACCCCGAACAGGCTGCCCTGCTTCGTGATTCCGATGATCCGAAGTTCATCGCGAATGCCGCCGAGGAACTGATGCGGTATCTGTCGATCATCCAGAACGGTCAGCGGCGTGTGGCCATCGAGGATATCGAGATCGCAGGGGAGACCATCCGCGCAGGCGAGGGCATCATCATCGATCTCGCGCCGGCGAACTGGGATGCCGCCGCCTACCCGCGGCCCGACCAGCTTGACTTCACGCGCAGTGCCGGGCAGCAACTCGGCTTCGGCTACGGACGTCACCAGTGCGTCGGTCAGCAGCTGGCGCGCGCCGAGCTGCAGATCGTGTTCCACACGCTTCTTCGCCGCATCCCCACGCTGCGTCTGGCGATCCCGTTCGACGAGATCCCCTTCAAGCACGATCGCCTCGCCTACGGCGTCTACGAACTTCCGGTGACCTGGTAGCCCGCCAGCCCAACACCAGCCCGCCCGCAGTCCGATTGGAGTACCAACGATGACTACCCCGACCTCATCACCGCCGACCCCAGCCCCAACCTCATCACGGCCGACCCCAGCCCCAACCTCACCGCCGGCGTCCCTCTATCCCCCCGAGGGCTGGGGTGCGCCCAAGTACCGCCACGGTCACTCAACCGGCGGAGTCGTCGGCCTGCCCGCCGACACCGAGATCTTCTCCGCCGACAACCACATCTCGGTGGCCGACGACATCTTCTTCGACCGGTTCCCCGAGGAGCTGAAGGGTGCGGCGCCGCGCATCTGGTACGAGGACGGCGCCTACATGGTGGGCATGAAGGGCAAGGCCTGGACCGGCGGTGACTTCGGCCGGGTGCTCATGCAGTACGACGATCTCGCCGGTGCCGCATCCAACAACATCGAGGCGCGCGTCCGGGAACTCAAAGAGGACGGCATCGACAGGGAGCTGGCCTTCCCCAACGCCGTGCTCGCCCTCTTCCACTACCCGGACAAGGCGTTGCGCGAGCGCGTGTTCCGGATCTACAACGAGCACATCGCAGAACTGCAGGAGCGCTCGGGAGGCCACTTCTACGGCGTCGGTCTGATCAACTGGTGGGACCCGAAGGGCACCCGCAGCACGCTTGAGGAGTTGAAGGGGTTGGGACTCAAGACGTTCCTGCTGCCACTGAACCCCGGCAAGGATGACGACGGCAACATCTACGACTACGGCAGCACCGATATGGACGCGGTCTGGGACGAGATCGAGGCGGCCGGGCTGCCGGTCAGCCACCACATCGGCGAGACACCGCCGAAGACGCCGTGCCAGAACAACAGTGTCGTGGTCGGCATGATGGTGAACGTCGACTCGTTCCGAGAGCAGTTCGCCAAGTACGTCTTCTCCGGCATCCTGGACCGGCACCCGTCGTTGAACGTCGGCTGGTTCGAGGGCGGTATCGCCTGGGTTCCCACGGCCTTACAGGACGCCGAGCACATGCTCGCCTCCTATCGGCACATGTTCAACCATCAGCTCTCCCACGACGTCCGCCACTACTGGGACAACCACATGAGCGCCTCGTTCATGGTGGATCCGCTGGGGCTGCGCCTGATCGATCAGATCGGTGTCGACAACGTGATGTGGTCCAGCGACTACCCGCACAACGAGAGCACCTTCGGGTACTCGGAGAAGTCCCTGGCCGCCGTGGTCGAGGCGGTCGGTCCGGACAATGCCGTGAAGATAGTCAGCGGCAACATCAAGCGATTCCTCGGGATCTGAGGGAGCGGCGATATGACGACATTTCTGCAGCCGAACGCTGCCCTGCTCGACATCCCCGATCTGCCCGACCGCGGCCGCATGTATCGCGAGATCGGCGAGCGCCTACGCACGGTGATGAGGGAGAAGGGCGTCGACGCGCTCGTCCTGCTGGGCAACGGCAACGTCGTGTACGCGACCGGTGCGAGCTGGCCGCTGCTCGACGCTGGCCTGTCCCACGTCGAGCGCCCGGTCGCGATCGTGCTGGCCGACGATCCGCACCCGCACCTCTACATGCCGTTCCGTGAGGGCTCCGCATGGGAGTCCGAGCTTCCCGCCGATCACGTCCACGGTCCGCTCTACCTCGAGTTCGACGAGGGCGTCGAACGTTTCGCCAAGGTGCTGGCCGAGCTGGTCCCGCCCGGAGCGAGCATCGCGGTCGACGAACTCACCGGTGCGATGCGGCACGCGTCGAGCAGACTCTTCCCCGCGGGGCCGCCATCGGACGCGGCCCTGGTGGTGGGTCCCGCGAAGCTGACGAAGACACCCGATCAGATCTCCTGCATCCGCAAGGCCTGCCGGATCACCGAGGAGGCTGTCATCGATGTACACAGGGCGCTGGCCCCCGGTGTCCGTCAGATCGACCTCTCGGCCCAGTTCGTCCGGCGCGCATTCGAACTCGGCGCCACCGCGAACATGCTCGAGGCCATCTGGCAGGTGATGCCCACCACCAGAGACAGCGGCAACGTGTGGACCACCACCGGCGATCTTGCCCTTCCTCTGCTGACCACCGAGAAGGAACTGGTCAAGGGGGACGTGCTGTGGACCGATGTCAGCATCACCTACGAGGGATACTGTTCGGACTTCGGCCGCACCTGGATCGTGGGTGAGGAGCCGACGGCCCGCCAGCAGGAGCAGTACCTCAAGTGGCGCGAGATCCTCGGCGCCGTACTGGCGGTGACCAAGGCGGGCGCGACATCGGGTGATCTGGCGCGAGCGGCGATCGCGGCCAACGGCGGTCGCAAACCGTGGCTGCCGCACTTCTACCTCGGACACAGCATCGGCACCAATGCTGCCGAAATGCCAATGATCGGAACCGATCTAGGGCAGGAGTTCGACGACAACTTCGTCTTCCCGGCCGGCATGGTGCTCGTACTGGAGCCGGTGGTCTGGGAGGACGGTACCGGTGGATATCGAAGTGAGGAGATTGTGGTCATCACCGAGGACGGCTTCACACCGATCACCGACTACCCCTACACGCCGTACGGCGATGAGCTGATCGGTCTTTCACGATGAGCGACGAGGTTCTTGCCGACGGTCTGGAACTGCGGACCGGTCGGCGCGCACGCGCACTGGCTCAGATGGAGGCCTTCGACCTGGACATCCTGGTGCTGGGCCGCCAGGCCAACGTCCGGTACGTCACCGGGGCGCCCCAGCTGTGGGTGGCGGGCACGCGCCCCTTCGCGCCCATCTGCGTCATGCTGCGCGGCACCGGCGAGATCCACCTGAACAGCAGCTGGGACGAGGGCATGCCCGAGGAGATCGACCACGATCACCTCTACGGGCTGGCCTGGAACCCGATGACGCTGATGGACGTGCTGAAAAAAATCGACGGGGCCGCCACGGCGCGCCGCGTCGGAACCGACGCGCTGTCACCCACATTCGCCCAACTTCTGCCGATCGCGTTCCCGAAGGCCGAGTTCGTCGACGGCGAACTCGCCATGCGTACCGCGCGGCGGATAAAGACGCCCGAGGAGATCGAGTCGCTTCGCAATGCGGCCCGGGTGGCGCAAGCCGGTCTTGCCGCTGGTGTTTCGGCTGTGGCGCCCGGTGTCACCGAGCAGGCCCTGACCGGCGCGATGCTGGAGGCGATGGCTGCCGGCGGGGTGAGCACGTCGGCCACCCAGGACGGTGCGTGGATCACGTCGCGCGAACACCCATGGCGCCACGGTCCACGGGATCGCCGAGTGGGCGCAGGCGACCTGGTGGCGTTCGCGTCTGGCGCACTCGCGGACGGTTACGTCGGTGAGGTGGGCCGCACGGCGCCGGTCGGCGACGTCCCCGGTGCCGATGAGTTGTATCAGCGTTCGGCAGCGTTGTGGGACAGGCTGGTTGCGTCGTGCCGTGCCGGTGCTCCGGCCAGCGACCTGCTCGCGGCCTACGAGGCCGCAGGTGAGTCGCTGCCCCCGATGCCGGTGGCGCACGGCCTGGGTCTCGGGTTCGACCCGCCCGTGGTGTCACCGGACCTACCCGCGACATCTGCAGCCGAACGCCTCGATCCCGGCACGGTGCTCGCCGTGACCGGATACGTGTGGGAAGCGGGAGTCGGCGCCGTCTACCAGCGCGACGCGGTCCTGATCACCCAGAATGGTCCCGAGGTTCTGACCACGGATGCCTCGTCCCATCGAGCTGCCTCTGTCGGCACGAGCTAGAAGGCGCGGAGATGCCGGGAAAGAAGCAGATGCCTGACAAGAACAAGACCAAGAAGCGACCGTCGGCCGAGGAGATCATCCTCTACGCCAAGGACCCCAAGACCAAGATCGCGACGATCACGTTCAATCGTCCCGAGTTCCTCAACGCGCCGACATCGGATGCGCGGCTGCGCTACGCGGACCTGATTCGTGCGTGCAGCGTCGACAACGACGTCAAGGTCGTGGTGATTCGCGGGGTCGGAGACAACCTCGGTAGCGGAGCGGATCTGCCGGAGTTCATGGAGGGCAATGACGATCCAGAACTTCGACTGCGGGAACTCAAGGTCGAGGGGATGGGCGTCGAGTATCCGCCCAAGGGGTCATTCCGCAACGGGGCGACCATCAGCGGTTGGTACGCCAACGTGCAGGCGGGCAACCGGCCGCTGCAGGAGCTGAAGAAGATCAGCATCGTCGAGGCCAAGGGATACTGCTATGGCTGGCACTTCTACCAGTGCGCCGACGCCGATCTGGTGATCTCGTCGGACGACGCGCTCTTCGGGCACCCGTCGTTCCGCTATTACGGCTGGGGTCCGCGGATGTGGACCTGGGTGCAGATGATGGGACTGCGCAAGTTCCAGGAGATGGTGTTCACCGGGCGGCCGTTCACCGCCGAGGACATGGAGAAGTGCAACTTCCTCAATAAGGTCGTGACGCGCGACGCACTGGAGGCTGAGACGCAGAAGTACGCCGAGGCGTGCGCGCGTAACCGGCCCGTCGACACCGTCTACATGCAGAAGCTCTTCTTCGAGGTCTACAAGCAGCATCAGGGTGAGTACATGGGCAGCCTGCTGTCGGCGTTCTTCGAGTCGATGGGCAGCGGGGTGACCAACGACAGCGACGGAGATCTCGACATGCACGAGGCCATCGGCACTGGTCTGGCCGCTGCGGTGAACGACAACGACGACAAGTTCCCTCCCGACTTCCGGCTGTCCAAGAAGAACCGCAAGAAGCCGAAATAGCCACGGCCCCCTCATGACATCGCCACTGGGTGGGTACACCGTCATCGACCTGTCGACCGGCATTGCGGGCGCGTACTGCACCAAGCTGCTCGCCGACGGCGGTGCCGACGTGATCAAGGTTGAACCACCCGAGGGCGATCCGTTGCGCGGGTGGTCGGCCTCGGGTGCGACCATCGAGCCGGGTTGTGACGGCGCGCTGTTCAGCTTCCTGTCCTGTTCGAAGCAGAGTGTGGTGATCGACCCCGACGAGGGGATGGACACCGCGCTGGTCGAGTCACTGCTGGCGTCGGCCGACGCGGTGGTGTGGTCGCGTGGATCGCGGGTTGCGGAGCTGGACTCGTTGTCCCCGCGCCGGATTCACGAACGACACCCCCGCCTGGTGATCACGTCGATCACGGCGTTCGGACTCGACGGCCCGTGGCATGACCGGCCCGCCACCGAGTTCACCCTGCAGGCCTGGTCCGGTGGAACGATCGGCATAGGCCGGGGCTCCCAGGACAGGGCACCCGTGCACGTGGGTGGGCAGGTGGGGGACTGGCTGGCCGGGGCCTACGCTTCCGCGATGACACTGGCGTTTCGCGCCAGGGCACTCGATGACGGCAAGGGCGAGCTTATCGACCTGTCGATGCTCGAGGTCCAGATCCTCGGCCTCACCTACTATCCGGTGACCTACTACGAGATGCTCGGGCGGCCCTGGCGCACCGAACGCAAACCCACCGTGCCCGGTGTGGCTCAGGCCGCCGACGGTCTCGTCGCACTGGGGTGCGGCACCGCCCAGCAGTGGCACGACCTGTGTGCCATGTCGGGTCACGACGACTGGATCGATGAGGAGACGACGCTCACCATCACCGAGCAGGCCAACCTGCACGCCGAGGAACTCTACGACTGGTTGCGTGGTCAGCGCGTCGACGATGTGCGAGATCTCGCCTCGGCGTTCCGGATTCCCAACAGCCCGGTGGGCAATGGTGAGAACGTCACGGCGATGGACCATTACCGCGAGCGCAACGCGTTCACCGAGAATCCTCGCGACGGCTTCGTCCAACCCAGCCACCCCTACCGGCTCAGCGGTGTCGAGCTGCGGAGCCCGGAGCCAGCTCCGCGCCTTGGCGAGCACACCGCGGCACACCGCGCGCGCCCGGCGCCAGCGCGGACCGTACCGCCGACCCGTACCGACCGGGACCGGTTGCCGTTCAGTGGTCTTCGCGTTCTCGATATGACGACGTTCTGGGCAGGACCGTCGTGCACGCACGCTATGGCGTTGCTCGGCGCCGAGGTCATCCACCTGGAGTCGGCGTCGCGGCCGGACGGCACCCGGCTGATCGCCGGCATCCCCGCGAGCGTGGACAAGTGGTGGGAGCGCTCGCCGATCTTCTCCGCGCTCAACACCAACAAGTTGGGACTCACACTCGACTTCCAGACCGAGCGAGGCCGGGATCTGCTGCGTCGCCTGATACCGACCTGCGACGTCATCGTCGAGAACTTCACTCCCCGGGTGATCGACCAACTCGGGCTGGACTTCGCCTCGGTACGCGAGCTGCGTGACGACATCATCATGGTCCGCATGCCGGGGTTCGGCCTTGACGGTCCCTGGCGGGACAACCCGGCGTTCGCCTACATCATTGAGGACGCGTCCGGGCTGAGTTGGCTGACGGGCTATCCCGATCGCAATCCCTGCGAGCCCTACTCGATCGGTGATCCGAACGCGGGTGTCCACGCGCTCAATGCCGTACAGCTCGCGCTCGAGCACCGCCGTCGCACGGGCGAGGGCGTCCTGGTCGAGGCCGCCATGGTGGACGCCGCGCTGAACGTGGCCGCAGAACAGGTCATCGAACACTCCGCCTACGGGGTCCTGCTGCAACGCGCGGGCAACCGCGGACCCGCGGCCGCGCCGCAGAACCTCTACCAGGTCGCGGGCACCGACGAGTTCGGCCGCGACGACTGCTGGGTCGCGGTGGCGGTGAACACCGATGCGCAGTGGGTGGCGCTGCGCGACGCGATCGGTCGTCCCGACTGGGCGATGGATCCCGAACTGGACGGCGTGGCTGGGCGCAGGTCGCGCGACGACGATATCGACGAGTGGCTCGGCGCGTGGTGTCGGGTGCGCAGCGCGGACGACGTGGTCGAAGTGCTGTGGAGCGCAGGGGTGCCGGTGGCCAAGGTGATGCAGCCGCACCGCCAGACCGAGCTGGATCAGTTGGCGCATCGGGGCTTCTTCGAGAGCCTGGACCATCCGATCAACCCGTCGGCCCCACACAGCACGCTGCCCGTGCGCCTGTCGAACGGGCCCGCGAGGTTTCACCGGATTCCCGCACCATTACTGGGCCAGCACAACACCGAGTTGCTGCGTGAACTCGGCGTGACCGACGAGGAGATCGACGCGCTGCTCGAGGACGGGGTCATAGGCACCGCACCCGGCCATCGGCGGTCTGGGCGCGTTGAGCCGCGCTGAACGCGGCTCAGCGCGCCGAAAACGCAGTCAGTAGGCCGCTCCTCAGCCGATGATCGGAAACCGGCGCTTGCGGGCCAGTTCGTTGAGGGCGCCCTGCATTACCGACCGGACATACACGTCGACGTCGTCGACGTCGGGATCGGACCCGAAGCGTGCGATGACGTCGATGGGTTCCAGGACCTGCGTGACGATCTTGGTCGGCAGGGGCACGTTGGGTGGCCCCAGAACGCTGAATCCGAACGGGAAGCCGAACGTGATCGGCAGGATCTCCACCCGTGCCCTCGTCAGGCGGAGAAGTTTGGCCATCCCGTACCCGCGGGTGAGGAACAGCTGACTCTCCTGACCGCCGATGGACACCGACGGCACGATCGGAACTCGCGCCGCGATGGCGGTGCTCACGTAACCCGTGCGTCCGTTGAAATCGATCACCGTGTCCGACATCGTCGGTCGGTAGGAGTCGTAGTCGCCGCCGGGAAAGACCAACACGACGGCACCGGAATCGAGTGCCGCCGCTGCGTTCTCGCGGCTGGCCTCGATGACGCCGACCTTGGGCATGAGATCGCCGAGCGGCCCCATCACGACGCCGTAGTGGGCCAGCGTGATCAGCGGCCGATCCTCGTATCCGAAGCGGTCGTAGTACGCGGATCCGAACAACATCACATCGGGCGTGAGCATCCCACCGGAGTGGTTCGACACGACCAACGCGCCGCCCGTGGAGGGAAACGCGTCGAGGCCATGTGTCTCGGCGCGATACCACCGGCGCAGCAGCGGTCCGATCCTCTCGGCCACGAACCTGGTGATCGAGGGGCTGTACCCGACAAACGCGGGCTCGCTCATTCCATGAGTGTGGCAGTGCTGCGCGCTGTCCGCGGCTACTTCAGGCAGCTGCCACCGTCGACGGGCAGCGTGACACCGGTGATGAAGCGTGCCTCGTCGGAGGCCAGGAACAGCACCGCGTTGGCGATGTCCTCGGGCTCCACCCAGCCGATGGGCAGCGTGTGCATCAGCTGACCGATGACCTTCATGTCCTCGGGGCCCGGGTTCTCCAGGTCGGGTCGGAACAGTTTCATCGTGGGCTCGTTCATGAACAGCGGGGTGTTGACGTTGGTGGGGTGCACCGAGTTAACCCGAATGTTCTGCGCGCCAAGCTCTACGGCAAACGTGCGCATGAGCCCGACGACGCCGTGCTTGGCGGCGACGTAGTGCCCGGTGTGGGGGTAGGCCTTGAGTCCGCCGACCGAGCTGGTCAGGATGATTGACCCGCCGCGGCCACCCTCGAGGATGTGGGGGACGCCCGCCTTGACGGTCTTCCACACGCCGGACAGGTTGACGGCGATCATGTCGTCCCAGTCGCCCTCGCTGGTCTTGTCCAGCGTCTGACCACCGTTGCCGATGCCGGCGTTGGCGACGATGATGTCGAGCCTGCCGAGTTCCTCGACACCGGCGTCGACGGCGGCCTTCATCGCGTCGTAGTCGCGTGTGTCGACCTCCGCGGTGTAGATGCGCCGGTTCAGACCCTTGACCAGATCGGCGGTCTCGGCGAGATCCTCGGGATTGGCCAGCGGGATCAGCACGCTGTCGATCTGCTTGCAGATGTCGATGGCGATGATGTCGGCGCCCTCTTGCGCCATGCGAACCGCGTGTGCGCGACCCTGCCCGCGCGCCGCGCCCGTGATGAACGCGACCTTGCCCTCTAGCCGGCCCATTTTCTGCTCCTCGCGTCCGCTGCCTGCCATGTGAATCCTCGACTCCCTGTTCGACGCCAGACACCTCACGCTGTGCACTTGCTCAGCACTCTGTCATCGTCGATCCCATTGTGTCAACGGCTCTCTCGGCTCGGGCCGTTTGTACTGTCCGCTTAAACCGCAACCCGGCCGCGGCGAATCACGTTGTGAGATATCGGCGTACCCGTCGATGTGCCGTGGAGCGGACGACGCCGCGTGCGATCTGGCGCACCGAGGCTCAAGGGCGGGGGAGGCTCCGGCGTCGACCCCGACCGGGTGCACGCCAAATCGAACCAGAGATCGGTTTCGCGCGCAGGCGCGAGCGAAGTTCTTCCTGGTCGAGAATGTAATTCTCTGCTAGCTGGAGGCGAATCCGTGGGAGCAGAAGTCCCATACTTCGTCGGCAGAGATGGGTTTGACGGCGATGTCCTCGGACCCGCTGGACTGGGCGACGAACATCACCGTCTGCATGGTCATGGCCGCCATGCGCCGCGGGCTGACGTCGGGGCGCAGGGCTCCTGCCTCCGCGGCCTCCTCCATCAGCTCGGTGAGCAGCGCCAACAGTGGTGCGTGCGCGATCTTGACCTCGGAGGGATGCGACACCAGCAGGCGTGGCGCGAAGTCGGTGAAGAGCGGGCGCTTGGCAGTGGGATCGGGGCGCGAGGACTCGAACAGCAGCTGGACAGCGACTTTGAGCCGCTCGATCGGGTCGGTCTGGCCGGCGACGGCCGCGCGGATCTGGTCCGCAGATCGGCCGAGCGCGTCCTCGAAGAGGGCGAGCAGAAGCTCATGCTTACCGTCAAACTGCAGGTAGAAGCTGCGCAGCGACTGGCGGGAGCGATCAACGACCTCTTGCACGGTGAAGTCGGTGCTGCCCTTCTCGATGATGATCGCCTGGGCGGCATCGAGGAACCGCTGCACCCGCTGAGCGGCGCGCACCTTCGCGGTCTTGATCGAGCGTTCGACGGCCCTTTGCTTCCAGGCCGGCTCTTCGCTGGGGCTGCTCACCAGCGGCTCGGACGCGGGCTGGGTGGGAAGAGCATGGATGAACTGTACCGGAGGACGCCTGGGCATTGTGGTCCTGGACCCCCTCGCGACCGCCGTGTCTGAGATTGTAACTTCCTCATGACGAGAATAGTATTCTCATTTCTGCCATTACAGAAGGCTTATGTGGAAGCCGCGACCCGATTCACATCGTCCCGTGCGTGTGATGCCGCAGGTCGCACATCATGCGGGGAGCGCCGTGCAGCTGACGTTCGATTCCGATGTCGAGGCCTTCCGGGCTGAGTTCGTCGCATTCCTCGATGAGCACCTCCCGACGGACGCCGAGGCGTTCGAACGTTCTCGCTCGTCGTCGCACCTTCCGGACTGGGCCCGTCGGTGGCAGCGTCTGCTTTTCGACAATGGCTGGCTGGTGCCGGGTAATCCGCCCGAGTTCGGCGGCCGCAATGCAACCATCCTGCAGCAGTACGTGCACCAGACGGAGTTGTCCCGCCGGCGCATGGTGCCGAGCTTCAACGCGCAGGGCGTGGGCATCATCGCCGCCTCGCTCATCACGTTCGGGACCACCGAACAACAGCAGGGGTGGGCGGTGCCGATCCTGCGGGGTGAGATCACGGCGGCCCTTGGCATGAGCGAACCCGCGGCGGGCTCGGACCTGGCGTCGCTGAAGACCCGTGCCGTGCGCGACGGCGACGACTTCGTCGTCAACGGGCAGAAGGTGTGGACGTCGGGGGCCCACGATGCCGACGTGTTGCTGACCTTCGTTCGGATCAATTCCGATGTCCCCAAGCATCAGGGGATCAGCGTGTTGCTGATCCGCACCGACTCGCCGGGTGTCACGTGCCGCCCGTTCGGGTCGGCGGCCGACCGCGACGATCTGGACTTCAACGAGGTGTTCTTCGACGACGTGCGAGTGCCTGCGCAGAACCTGGTCGGTGAGCTCGACAAGGGCTGGGGCGTCGCCAGCGGCTCGCTGGGGCATGAACGGAACATGTTGTGGCTCAGTTACGCCGACCGGCTGGCCGACCTGATCGCTGACTGGCGGCCGCGCACCGAGCTGGAGAGGGACCGCTTCGCGACGCTGGTGATGGACAACCAGGCGCTGCGGCTGTTGGGCTCGGCGGCCATCGCGCGTGCCGCGCGCGGCGAGGAGGATGTGCCCGCACTGTCGGTGCTGAAGCTTCTCGGGGGCGAGACCGGTCAGGCCGCCGGTGGGCACGCGCTGAACGCCAGCGGCGCTGACGGGCTCATCCATCCCGGGGTGTCGACGCGCTACCGGCCGATGAACCACGACGGCTACGCCGGTAGCTGGGCGGATCGCTACATCCGATCGTTCGCGGGGACCATCGCCGGAGGCACATCGGAGATCCAGCGCAACATCATCGCCCAGCGGGTACTGGGACTGCCACGCGGCTGACTCGCGGCGAACGAGGTACTACAGCTGAGCCAGCCGTGGCGCCGAACCGCGGGCGCGCAGCCCCGCTCCGGCCCTCCGGGTCAGTTCCTTTGAGCTGCCCAGCAATCCGTCGAGAACCAGGACGCGATTCACGTGGTGGTGCAGATCGTGCTCCTCGGTGAAGCCGATGCCGCCGAGCACCTGCTGGCAGTGTTTGGCCGCGGTCAGCGCGGCCTTGCCCGCAGCGGCCTTGGCCAGCAGCGCCGTCAGATCCGGGTTGTCGTCGCCCGGCAGGTCCAGTGTCGCCTCGGCGCCCTCGATGGCGACCAGTGTCTCGGCCAGTCGGTGCCGGACCGCCTGGAAACCTGCGATCGGTCGGCCGAACTGGACCCGATCAAGCGCATGCTGGCGGGCCAGCGTCAGCATCGCCCTGGCCGAACCGACCAGCCACCAGCCCAGCGCGCGGCGGGCGTCAGGTAGCCGTAGGTGCCCGCCCTCGTCAACCCGGTGCAGAGGCAGCCCGCCCAGCGTCGAACTCTGGCCCGGACGGGACTCGTCCCACACCACCCAAGTGCCGCCGGCATACGGCAGCGCTGGGGTGGTGCCGGCATCACGGCCAGCGGTCAGAAGCACCACATCGTTGAGAACCGAGGCGTGCGAACCCGTTTCGCCCAGGAGTCGGAACACCAGCGGTATCGCCTGCTCCGACATGTCGGACAGCATGTCGGCCCAGCCCAGTTGGGCCAGCGCCGCGTCGAGCTCCGCGCCGGAGGCCGCCAGCATGGTCTTGCGCAGTCCGTCCTCGAGTAAGTCGAGGGACGCCGCGTCTGGTTGGTTAGCCATGATCACTCCTTGCCGAGGTCGAGCAGCCGGCGGGCGATGATGTTGCGCTGCACTTCGGCGGTGCCTCCGTAGATGGTGGCCGCCCGCGAGTACAGGTACTCAGTGCGCCAGGCGGTTTCGTCCAGCTCGATCGCCCCCGGAAGCAGATCGCGTGCGGTGTCGTAGAGCTGTTGTTCGGCGCCCGCCAGCAGCACCTTGTCGATCGACGTCTCGGCACCCAGCTTCTGGCCGTCGGCCAGCCGATGCTGGGTGGCTCGGGACCGGCAGCGCAGCGTGTGCAGTGCCAGATACGCAGCACCCATCTCAGCGTCCGCGGCCTGACCGACGCCTGCGACCTCGTCGATCAACGCGTCGAACCTGTGGTACAGGTGGGCGATTCGTTGCCAGAAGCATGTCGAGCGCTCGTAGGGCAGCAGGTCCATCGCGAGCTGCCAGCCGTCGCCGGGGTTCCCGAGCATGCGATCGGCAGGCACGACCACATCGTCGAAGTAGACCTCGCAGAACTCGTCGACGCCGTGCATCGTCCGCAGTGGGCGGACGTCGATGCCGGGGCTGTCCATGTCGACGAAGAAGGCCGTGATGCCGGCATGACCGGGCCCGGTACGCGTCAGCAGGACGCAGCGAGTTGCGTACTGCGCGAAGCTAGTCCAGACCTTCTGGCCGTTGACGACCCAGTCCGTGCCGCGCGGTTCGGCGCGGGTCGTTAGCGATGCCAGATCGCTGCCGGAGCCGGGTTCTGAGAAGCCCTGACACCAGGTCTCCCTACCGGACAGCAGCAGCGGCACCATCTCCGCCGCGAGTTCGGGACGGGCATAGTCGATCATCGTCGGGGTCAGAACCTCGAGCATCGAGTACGGTCCGGGATCGTCGAGCCCGCGACCCACGACCTCCTCGCCGACGATCGCGCGCAGGATCATCGGGCCGCCGAGGCCGCCCGCGGATTCGGGCCAGCCCCAACGCATCCAGCCGGCGTCGTACAACTCCCTCAACACACGCGAGTGCTGTGCGTGATGGGCGTCGAGCGAGTGGTCGCCGGGCGGCGGGGTCAGGTCGTGGCTCTGCAGCCACTCGACGAACTGCGACCGGAACTCGTCGACGGTCGCGAACGCGGTGCCGGCCGTCAGGTCGTCGGTCATCCCGCCTCCGGCCGCCCGATCGCGTGCGGACGACCGGAGTCATGCTCGCCGCTGCGCCGGATGAAGGTCATGGCGCGCGTCTTGAGCCGCCACCCGTCATCGGTGCGGACGTAGGTGTCTCGGTAGTAGCCGATGCGCATGTCGTGCTTGGAGTGCTCGATGAAGCACAACGGCTGCGTCCCGGTCGCGGTGTCAGGATCGTCGCCGCTGAGGTCGACGAGCGACGTGCCGGTCATGAACAATCCGCTGGGCGCCGCCGCCACCAACTCGGGGAAGCGAGCCAGCGTGTACGTCGACCCGAAGGCGCTGTACGTGCCGTCCGGGGTGAACACCTCGATGAGACCCTCGACGTCGCCCTGGGTGATGGTGACCGCGTATTTGGCGAGGAGCTGCTGGATCTCGACCAGGTCGTCGGTGCGGCGGGGGCGCCGGTTAGTTGACTGCGTCATGTCGGTAGACCTTACCGCCCTTCATTACAAAATTGACATGCTGTGTAACGCTGATGTCCTGCAGGGGATCGCCGGGGACGGCGATGATGTCCGCCACTTGACCCTCGGCCAGACGGCCGCGGTCAGTGACGTTGATCAGGTCCGCGGCGACCACGGTGGCCGCACGCAGGACCGCCGCGGGTGGCATGCCCCAGTCGACCAGCGTGACCAGCTCATCCGCGTTCCTCCCGTGCGGGATGGCGGGCGCGTCGGTCCCGACCGCGATCTTCACCCCGGCCTCATACGCCGCCTTGATCGACGTGCGTGCCTTCGGAAACATCTCGGCGGCCTTGGCCTGCAACTCCGGCGGAGCCTTCGAGACGTCCATGTACTCGGCGAGGCGTCTGGTCGTCACCAGGAAGCGGTCGTTGTCCACCAGCATCTGGATGGCCTCGTCGTCCATCAGGAAACCGTGCTCTATGCAGTCGATTCCGCACGCGATGGCGTGCTTGACCGCCTCGGCGCCGTGGGTGTGCGCCGCGACGCGCAACCCGCGTCGGTGCGCCTCGTCAACGATGACGCGCAGTTCCTCGTCCGAATAGTGTTGCGCACCAGCTTCACCCGTCAGCGACATGACGCCGCCCGAGCAGCACACCTTGATCAGTTGTGCGCCGTGCTTGATCTGGTAGCGCACCGCCTTCCGGATCTCGTCGACGCCATTGGCGATGCCCTCCTCGAGGGTCAACTCCAGCACGCCCGGCATGAAACCGGCGAACATCGTGGGGTCCAGATGCCCGCCCGTGGGGGTGATCGCGTGCCCGGCGGGCACAATGCGCGGCCCCTCGATCAAGCCGGCGTCGATTGCCCTGCCCAGTGCCACGTCGAGCAGGTAGCCGCCGGTCTTGACGAACAGACCCAGGTTGCGGACGGTGGTGAAGCCGGCGCGCAGCGTGCGACGGGCATTGCCCACCGCGCGCAGCACGCGGGTCGGGGGATCGTCCTGCACCTGAGACAGGCCGGGGTTCTCCCCGCGCCCGCCCATGAGCAGGTTGACCTCCATGTCCATCAGGCCGGGCAGCAGGATCGCGTCGCCCAGATCGATGACCTGTGAGCTGTCGTCTTCCGCGCCTTCACCAACGGTGCCTGATGTGTCGGCTCCGCCGACGCTGACAATGCGGTCTCCGTCGACACGGACAATGCCGGGGCGAACGATCGCCCCGGCATCGACGTCGAGTAGACCCGCAGCTTTGAGGGTCAGCACCTTCAGACCACCGGCTCCCTGGTGATGCTGACCCATGCCGCACCGCTGTCGAGCACACGCGGTTGCTTCCAGGCCTCCACCGGGAAGCTGACCATCACCACCGACTGCATCAGGTGCATCAGGTTCTTGGCATCCGCGGGCATGTCATGCAGCGGGAAGCGGGCATCCAGGTACACCATGACCTCCTCGAGCCGGGCCATGCCGACGTCGTAGAGATCCTGCATCTCGTCCATGCTCGATGCCAGCCGCTTGGCGTAGCGCTCCGGTTCGGTCGGCAGGATCCAGTCGCTGAAGCGCTCCAGGTCGGCGAATTCAGCTGGCAGCCTCTTGGTTTCAGACATGTGCCCCGTCCTTCTCATTCTGAGCGGTCTTCGCCCTCCCATTGGTGGCGGCCTTCTCGGCTTGGGCCGCTTTGTACTCATCCACGTACTTGTGCGCGGTGTGATGCAGGTGGCGCAGCAGGACCTCCTGGTCGCACAGGGGGAACTCGGTGACCGCCCGGGTGCCGATCTGGGTCTGGGTGGCCTCCAGCGTGTTGGCGTCCTGCAGTGCGTACTCCTTGAAGGTCACCGCGGCCAGTTCCTGGCTCAGTCGCTGCCGGGTGTTCTTCGGTGGCACGAAGTAGAGGTTGGCCTCGAAGATGTGACTGTCCACGCCCGTCGGCCAGTAGTTGTAGGTCAGGTACCAGCCCGGAACCCACAGCAGCAGAGTCCAGTTGGGGAAGAACTCGAAGCTGTCCTGGCCCCAGGTGGGCTGGCGGGCCGGGTTCACGGCCGGCGGCAACTCGTCGGGCAGGATGCCCTTGATGTCGGGGCGGTCCCACGGGCCGAACAGGCCACTGTGCAGGATCCGCTCGATGGGCTTGACCATGTTGAGGTCCTTGGGCGGTGACATGCCACCCCAGGACGAGATCATCGAGTGATCGCCCTTGATGTCGTAGTGCAGCGCCTCGAAGCCGACCTTGGCGAGCTTCTCGGCCTCCTCCTTGGTCGCCTGCTTCATGTGCAGGATCGGCGCGTGGTAGAACTCAATGAACGCGTCGATGAACAGCTTCCAGTTCGCCTTGATCTCCGCCTTGTAGCTGTAGACCTCGGTCATCTCATGGAACGGGTAGCCCTCCAGGCCCTTGCCGAAGTCACCCATCGAGTCGACCAGCGGCTGGGCGTCATCGTCGAAGTTGACGAAGATGAAGCCCTCCCACACCTCGCAGCGGACTGGCTTGAGCGGGTAGTCGGCCTTGTCGACGTCGAAGAACTCCTGCTCCTGCTGGATGAACGTCAGATCACCGTTCTGGGCGTAGCGCCAGGCGTGGTACTTGCAGGTGAACTGGCGGCAGCTGCCCGAGACCTCCTCGCCCGGGTAGTCGTTCCAGACCAGCTTGTTACCGCGGTGCCGGCACAGGTTGTAAAAGGCGCGGATGGCGCCTTCCTTGTCCTTGTTGATGATGATCGAGGTGCCCGTGCCCACCGACGGCATCTCGCGGGTGAAGTAGCTGCCGGCCTTGGGCAGCCGCTCGACGCGGCCGACATGCAGCCAGGTCTTGCGGAAGATGGCTTGCTGCTCGAGCTTCCAGTGCTCGGGGTCAATGGAGTCGGTGTAGTCGATCGGAGCGGTGCCGAGTTCGGGCCAATGCTCGGTCCAGCTGCCCTCAGCGGGTTTCGGGAAGTGTGCCACTTCTACTGCCTCTCCTGGTGTTCGGTGTCATGTTCGGTTCGTGGATGGCCGGCGGGCGGTGCTGGCTTGTGGGTACGAGGTCCGTGACGGGCCACGCGTGCGGACATCCCACTTCCTCTCGGGTACGAGAATCAGGTTCTCATATTTGATCAATAGATTTCCACTCTTCGGCGAGATGGTCAATGGGAGGGCCGTGTTGTGGCTGCCCGTGGGCGCCTTCGTGGAGGTGAAACTGCGGGGTCAGCAGGCTGACAGGCGTTATCAGATGTTGATTCTCGTATCGTGAGAAGCTAGTTTTCCTAGAAAGCGAACATGCCTCGAGGACAAGCCCCTGGGCCAATGTGGAGGGAGCGGTCGTGAACAAAGACGACATGATCTTGATCAGTGTGGATGACCACATCGTGGAACCGCCGGACATGTTCAAGAACCATCTGCCGGCGAAGTACCGCGATGAGGCGCCGCGTTTGGTGCACAACGCCGATGGTTCGGACACCTGGCAGTTCCGCGACATCGTGATCCCGAACGTGGCCCTCAACGCGGTGGCCGGTCGCCCCAAGGAGGAGTACGGCCTGGAGCCGCAGGGTCTGGATGAGATCCGGCCGGGCTGTTATCAGGTCGACGAGCGGGTCAAGGACATGAACGCCGGCGGCATCCTGGGATCGATGTGCTTCCCATCGTTTCCGGGGTTCGCGGGTCGGTTGTTCGCTACGGAGGACTCGGACTTCTCGCTGGCGTTGGTGCAGGCCTACAACGACTGGCACGTCGAGGAGTGGTGCGGTGCCTATCCCGCGCGCTTCATCCCGATGACGTTGCCGGTCATCTGGGATGCCCAGTTGTGTGCCGATGAGGTGCGCCGCAACGCCAAGCGCGGGGTGCACTCGTTGACGTTCACCGAGAATCCGGCGGCGATGGGATATCCGTCGTTCCACGATGACTACTGGACGCCGCTCTGGGAGGCGCTGGTGGACACCGAGACCGTTCTCAACGTGCACATCGGGTCCTCGGGCCGGTTGGCGATCACCGCGCCCGATGCGCCGATGGACGTGATGATCACGTTGCAGCCGATGAACATCGTGCAGGCCGCGGCCGATCTGCTGTGGTCGGCGCCCATCAAGAAGTACCCGACGCTCAAGATCGCGTTGAGCGAGGGCGGCACCGGGTGGATCCCCTACTTCCTGGAGCGAGTCGACCGCACCTACGAGATGCACTCGACCTGGACCCATCAGGACTTCGGCGGGAAGCTGCCCTCGGAGGTGTTCCGTGAGCACTTCCTGACCTGCTTCATCGCCGACCCGGTCGGGGTGACGCTGCGCGATCAGATCGGTGTGGACAACATCTGCTGGGAGGCCGACTACCCGCACAGTGACTCGATGTGGCCCGGCGCGCCCGAGCAGCTAGACGACGTGCTCAAGGCCAACGACGTGTCCGATGCCGACATCAACAAGATGACCTATGAGAACGCCATGCGCTGGTATCACTGGGACCCCTTCGCCCACATTCCCAAGGACCAGGCCACCGTCGGCGCCCTGCGCAAATCCGCAGAGGGGCACGATGTCTCGATCCAGGCGCTCTCCAAACACGACCACGGCACCGCCAGCTTCGCGGCCTTCGCCGCCAATGCGAAAGAGCTGACGGGCAACAAGGACTGATCTCCATCGCGGGCAAGTCGGTGCGGACCTCGGTTATGGCGTCCGCATCGACTGGCCCACGCGACCGCTGCTATACATAGCTTATCGATGTTTTTCGAGTTGAGGAGGGCGCCGTGTCCGGCGGGATGAACTTCGAGCTGACCGAGGATCAGGAACTGATCCGAAGATCCGTGGCGGAACTGTCGGCGAAGTTCGACGACCACTACTGGATGGACAAGGACCAGAACCACGAGTTTCCTCGGGAGTTCTACGACGCCATCGCATCTGGGGGCTGGCTCGGGATGACCATTCCCGAGGAGTACGGCGGACACGGTCTCGGCATCACCGAGGCGACGATCCTGGCCGAGGAGGTGGCACGGTCGGGCGGCGGGATGAATGCGGCCAGCGCGATTCACATGTCCATCTTCGGTATGCAGCCGGTCGTCGTGTTCGGGTCCGACGAGATGAAGGCGGCCACCCTTCCTCGAATCGTCAACGGCGACCTGCACGTGTGCTTCGGTGTCACCGAACCCGGTGCGGGACTGGATACTTCGCGCATCTCCACCTTCGCCAAGCGTAGTAGCGGCCATTCCGCCGATTACTACACTGTCAACGGTCGCAAGGTATGGATCTCCAAGGCGCTCGAGTCCGAGAAGATCCTGCTGTTGACCCGCACAACGCCGTATGACGAGGTGACGAAGAAGACCGATGGCCTGTCGCTGTTTCTGACCGATCTCAATCGCGACCACGTCGACATCAGGCCGATCAAGAAGATGGGCCGCAACGCCGTCTCGTCCAATGAGTTGTTCATCGACGACCTCCGGATCCCAGTCGAGGACCGGATCGGCGAGGAGGGCAAGGGTTTCAGCTACATTCTGCACGGGCTCAACCCGGAACGAATGTTGATCGCCGCCGAGGCGCTCGGCATCGGCCGGGTCTCGCTGGACCGGGCGGTGAAGTACGCCAACGAACGTGTCGTGTTCGACCGGCCGATCGGCATGAACCAGGGAATCCAGTTTCCGCTGGCCGACTCGCTGGCCCGCCTCGATGCCGCAGAGCTGATCCTGCGGAAGGCCACCTGGCTCTACGACAACGGCAAGTCCTGCGGCCGCGAGGCCAACATGGCCAAGTACCTGTGCGCGGATGCTGGATTCGACGCCGCCGACCGCGCGCTGCAGACACATGGCGGGATGGGATATTCGGAGGAGTACAACATCTCCCGGTTCTTCCGCGAGTCACGCTTGATGAAGATCGCGCCGGTGAGCCAGGAGATGATCCTCAACTTCCTCGGCTCACACGTGCTGGGCCTTCCCCGTAGTTACTGAGATGGAGCGCTACCGATGAGTGGATACTTCGACCTGACCGGCCGTTCGGCGATGGTCACCGGCGCGGGCGCGAATGGGGGAATCGGTGCGGCTGTCGCCACTGCTCTCGCCCAGGCCGGTGCGGCCGTCCTGGTCACCGATATCAACGGTGACGCAGCGGCCTCGGTTGCCGAGGGTATCCGCGCCGAGGGAGGCAAGGCCGAGTCCTGCGCGCTGGATGTCGGTGACCGCGCCGCGGCCGACGCCGCGGCGGCGCAGGCGGCGGGACTGGCTGGAGGAGCTCTGCACATCCTGGTCAACAACGCCGGGGTGACGAAGCCTGCGATGTTCCCCAAGCTGACCGACGAGACGTTTCGGCTGACGTTCGACGTGCACGTGATGGGCACCTTCCACTGCACCCAGGCCGCGCTGCCCTACATTCCCACCGACGGCACGGGCCGCGTCATCAATGTGACGTCCTCGGCCGGGATCACCGGAACCCTGGGGCAGGTCAACTACTCGGCCGCCAAGGCGGGTCTCATCGGCTTCACGAAATCGCTGGCCCGTGAACTCGCCGCCAAGAACATTCTGGTGAATGCCCTTGCGCCGCTGGCAGCCACGCCGATGACCGAGACCATCCGCACCAACGAGAAGTTCGCGGCGAACATGATGACGCGAATCCCGTTGAAGCGCTGGGCGGAACCATCGGAGGTGGCGGGAGCGTTCGTGTTCCTCGCCTCGGATGCCGCCTCCTACATCACGGGTCAGGTGCTGCCGGTTGACGGCGGCATGGTGATGTGATGCCGGCGGGCAGGAGCGCTATGACCGGGGGATCAAGCACAGCCCCTCTGGCGGGGATCACGATCGTCGCCATGGAGCAGGCCGTGGCCGCGCCGATGTGCACACGGGTGCTCGCCGACTTCGGGGCCCGCGTCATCAAGGTGGAGAACCCAAGAGGTGGGGACTTCGCCCGCGACTATGACGACGTGGTGAACGGTCCCGGCGGGCTGGCGGCCCACTTCGTGTGGTGCAACCGTGGCAAGGAGTCAGTCACGATCAACACGAAATCGGCTGCCGGGATGGATGTGCTGCACCGACTGCTCGACCGCGCCGACGCGTTCGTGTCCAACCTCGCGCCCGGTGCGACGGCGCGGCTGGGGATTTCGGCTGCCGATCTTGCGGTCCGGCATCCCGATGTCATCCCGGTCGAGATCGACGGATACGGACCTGGCGGCCCGATATCGCACAAGCGTGCATATGACCTACTCGTTCAGGCCGAGGCGGGATCGTGTGCCGTCACCGGATATCCCGACATGCCCGCCAAACCAGGGCCTGCGATGGCCGACTTCTCCACCGGGCTCTATGCCGCAATCTCGATTCTGGCGCTGCTCGTCGGGCGCGGTGGCCGGCCCGAGGGCGCGACGGCACCGGCGGTGGAGCTGAGCCTGTTCGACGTCATGACCGATGTCATGGGCTACGCATTGACCTACACCCAGCACACTGGAATCAACCAGCAGCCGCTCGGGGTGAGCTCACCGGCGGTCGCGCCATACGGCGCCTTTCCCACCCGCGACGGACAGACCGTCGTGCTCGGCACCACCAACGATCGTGAGTGGCAGCGGGTGGCCAGGGACATCATCGAGCGGCCCGACCTGGCCGAGGACCCCCGATTCAGCACCAACTCCGATCGATGTGCGCACCGGGGCGTGCTCGACGACGCCATCGGAACATGGTGTGCCCAGCACGATCTCGCACACATCCAGAAGGTCGCCGACGATGCCGGAATCGGCAACTCCCGCTACAACCTGCCCAGCGAGGTCGTGGTGCACCCGCAGCTGACCGCTCGGGATCGCTGGCGCACGGTCGGCACGTCGAAGGGTGAGATCTCCGCACTTCGGCCGCCGCCGGTGATCAGTGATTACGAACCGCCCATGGGTGCGGTACCCGGGCTGGGCGAGCACACCGACGCGGTGCTGGCCGAACTCGGCCTCGCCGCCGACGAGATCGCGGCGCTGCGTTCCGAGGGTGCGATCGGGCCGGTCTACTCATGACCGATTCCTCCTCGCGTCCGGAGAAGACCGATTCCCCCTCGCGTCCGGAGAAGACTGCGGCGCTGCTGACAGACGACCGGGACGGTGTGCGCACCCTGACGTTGAACCGGCCCGAGCGCAAGAACGCGCTCAACGCGGCGCTGTGGGTCGAGTTGGCCGACGCGTTGCGCGCCGCCAAGCGGGCGACCGGTATTCGCGCACTCGTGCTCACCGGGGCGGGTGGCGCGTTCTGCTCGGGTGCCGACATCTCGACACCCGAGGACATTCATCCGCGCTACAAGCTGGACCGGCTGACCGACGTCGCATTGGCCCTGCACGAACTCGCGATCCCCACCGTGGCCAAGGTGACCGGCATCGCCGTCGGCGCCGGCTGGAATCTGGCGCTGGGCTGCGACCTGGTGGTGGCGACCCCCGAATCGCGGTTCTGTCAGATCTTCGCCAAGCGAGGTCTGTCGGTTGACCTCGGCGGATCGTGGCTGCTGCCCAAGCTGGTCGGGCTACAGCAGGCGAAGCGACTGGTGTTGCTCGCCGACATGATCGATGCCTCTGAGGCGCACCGCCTCGGGCTGGTCACCTGGGTGACGCCGAGCGACGAGATCGACGCGTTCGTCGACGATCTCGCGGCGCGACTCGCCGCGGGACCGACGTTCGCGCTGGCGCAGAGCAAGGCGCTGCTCAACGACGGTGTCAACGCCACACTGCGCGAGGCGCTGGCGAACGAGGCTCGGGCCCAGCCGGGGAATTTCGCGACGACAGACTCTGCGGAGGCCTACGCGGCGTTCGCAGCGAAACGGAATGTGGAGTTCACTGGCCGGTGGGCGGTATCGCCGGCCAGGGGGCAGGAACGGACCGACTCGGGGGATGAGTCGGACAGATCGGAGCAGAGGTAATGCGGGAGACCGTCATCGTCGGTGCCGTGCGCACGCCCGTGGGCAAGCGCAACGGCGGCCTGTCCAACCAGCACGCGGCCGACCTCTCGGCAATCGTGCTCAACGAACTCGCCGAGCGCACCGGCGTCGACCCCGACATCGTCGACGACGTCGTGTGGGGGTGTGTGTCTCAGGTCGGGGACCAGTCGAGCAATATCGGCCGCTTTGCGGTGCTGGCCGCGGGATGGCCCGAGCGCATTCCCGGCACCACGGTGAACCGTGCGTGTGGATCGAGCCAGCAGGCGCTCGACTTCGCCGTGCATGCCGTGATGTCCGGTCAGCAGGACGTGGTGGTCGCCGGCGGCGTGGAGGTCATGAGCCGGGTGCCGTTGGGCTCCGCACGCTCCACCGGAATGCCCTACGGGCCCAAGGTTCTCGCTCGCTACGACGACTTCTCCTTCAACCAGGGCATCTCCGCGGAGATGATCGCGCAGAAGTGGAACCTCTCGCGCACCCGCCTCGACGAGTACTCGGCGCAGTCGCACGCCCGGGCGGCCGCCGCCCAGGACGCGGGTGCGTTCAAGGATCAGATCGTCCCCGTCTTCACTGACGACGGAGTGGTGACCAAGGACGAGGGCATCCGCCGCGGGACGACCGTCGAGAAGCTCGCCGGCCTCAAACCCGCCTTCACCGACGACGGGGTCATCCACGCCGGGAACTCGTCGCAGATCTCCGATGGGGCGGCGGCGCTTATGGTCATGACGGCCGAGAACGCGGTGGCGCTGGGGCTCACCCCGCTGGCGCGTTACCGGGCCGGCGCGGTCGTCGGCGCGGACCCGAGGCTGATGCTGACCGCACCCATCCCGGCGACCGAGAAGGTGCTGCACAAGGCGGGCCTGGACCTGTCCGAGATCGGCGTCTACGAGGTCAATGAGGCGTTCGCGCCGGTGCCGTTGGCCTGGCTTGCCGAGACCGGTGGCGATGAGAGCAGGCTCAACCCCCTCGGCGGCGCGATCGCGCTCGGTCACCCGCTCGGCGGATCCGGTGCGGTCCTGATGACGCGGATGCTTCACCACATGCGGGACAACGGAATTCGCTACGGATTGCAGACCATGTGCGAGGGCGGCGGCACGGCCAACGCCACCGTCGTGGAACTGCTTCCGTAGACCCGCACCCCGAATCGAAAGAGGACGCGTGATGCGCCGAGATCTGTTCACCGAGGACCACGAGGCATTCCGCGGGCTGGCCCGGGACTTCGTCGAGAAGGAGATCGTCCCGAACTACCCGGCCTGGGAGAAGGGCGGTCGCATGCCCCGTGAGGCCTTCAAGCAGATGGGCGCACTGGGCATGCTCGGCATGGCGATCCCGGAGGAGTACGGCGGCGGTGGCATGCCCGACTACCGGTACAACGTGGTGCTGCAGGAGGAGGCTGCCCGCGCTCTGGTGACCCTGTCGACGGTGCGCACCCAGCTCGAGGTGATCCTGCCGTACTTCCTGCACTACGCGAACGCCGAGCAGCGTCAGCGCTGGTTCCCCGGGCTGGCCGACGGCACGCTGCTCACCGCGGTGGCGATGACCGAACCGGGCACCGGCTCGGACCTCGCCGGTGTGCGCACCACCGCCGTCAGGGACGGTGATCACTTCGTCGTCAACGGTGCCAAGACGTTCATCACCGGCGGCATGCAGGCAGACCTCGTCGTCGTCGTCGCCCGCACCTCCAGCGACCCCGACAACCGGCGCAAGGGTCTGACTCTGCTCGTTGTCGAGGACGGGATGCCCGGTTTCACCCGTGGCCGCGAACTCGAGAAGATGGGCTGCAAGGTGCAGGACACCGCGGAGCTGTCCTTTGTCGACGTCCGGGTGCCCATGGCAAACGTGCTGGGGGAGGAGGGCGAGGCGTTCGGCTACCTCGGCCACAACCTGGCGCAGGAGCGGCTCACGGTGGCCGTCGGATCGGTGGCCCAGGCGCGCTCGGCGATCGGCGCAGCCATCGAGTACACGCAGAGCCGCAAGGCCTTCGGCACGCCCGTGGCGTCATTCCAGAACACCAAGTTCGAACTCGCCGCCTGCTCGACCGAGGTCGAGGCCGCCCAGGCAATGCTGGACCGCGCCGTCACGCTGCACGTTGACGGAGAGCTCTCCGGCGCAGACGCCGCACGGGTCAAGCTGTTCTGCACCGAGATGCAGGCCCGAGTCATCGACCGCTGCCTGCAGCTATTCGGCGGCTACGGCTACATGATGGAGTACCCGATCGCCCGGCTGTACACCGACGCCCGCGTGGCGCGGATCTACGCCGGCACCAGCGAGGTCATGAAGGTGATCATCGCGAAATCGCTCGGCCTCTAGCCCCGCCCTCCCGCGATTTCGGCGCGAAAACGCTCGCTCAGCGATCGTTTCCGCGCCGAAATCGCGCTGGTTTCGCCCCGTGAGCTGGGCTGGTGACGGTCGCCACGAAATAGATGCGCTGAGACCCTTGTCACACGCGCCAAACCTACCTACTGTGTGTTCACTAGGTTGGTTTGGCGAAGGGGTTCCGTGTCCGCAGTGGAGTCGAAGGATCTGTCCGATCCTCGCGCAAGCGCTCGTCAGGAGCCGTCCGATCCTCGCGCAAGCGCTCGTCCGTACGCCACGTTGCTCGCGAAGGGTGATGACCGCAAGCAGCGGATCCTGGCGATCGCCGAGCGCCTGGTAATTCGCAACGGCTGGCGCAACACGTCGCTGGCTCAGATCGCCAAGGAGGCCGGGGTCAGCCCGGCGGGTCTGCTGCACCACTTCGAATCCAAGGAACAACTCCTCAACGCGGTGCTCGACGCCCGCGATACCGATGACGACATCCACGCCGACCGCACCGGGGATCTGATCACCGAGATCTGCCGGGTGGCCGAGCGCTTCAATCGCGCGCCGGAACTGCTCGGCACATTCACCGTGCTCCTGATCGAGAACATCGATCCGGACGCACCGCTGCACGATCGCCTGCTCAAGCGTCAGCAGGCGGCCGTCGATATCGTCGCGGACCTCATCCGCGCAGGTCAGGCCCGTGGGCGTTACCGCGCGGACCTTGACCCGGCCGTCAAGGCCATTGAGATTCTGGCATTCGTCAACGGAATGGAGACCGCATGGCTTCTCGATCCTTCGATACCTCTGAACGACGTGTTCAAGGGGTACGCCGAGACACTGGACCGCGACTTCACGCCGCAGACAGCCCGCGAGCAGAGCGCGGATCTCAACCGGAACTCGACGTGAGATATCGCCTCGACGTCGTCGCGGCCAACGTGCCCGAGGTGGTCAAGTACGCGGGCGGCTGGCTCGTCGACCGCGTGATGGCCGGCTGGGACGTCACCGTCCTGATCGACTCGAACGAGGACCTCCGCGCGCTGGAGATCCTCGGCGTGGAGACCCAGGACCTGGAGTCGGCGCTCACCCTGTGGGCCGACCGTCCGCATCCGCAGACCGTTGCGGTGGCCGCCGATCTGTTCGCCTCTGACGCGCGGGTCCGCAAGGGTGTGCTCAGTGCGCTGGAACACGGTATGACCGAGGTGACGCTGTGGGGCGAGAGCTGGCCCGAGGAACTCGATGCCACGGTGGGTTCGGTACAGCACAAGTTGAGCGCGGCAGCCCGTGCGTTCAAGGCTCAGGCGCTGGCGGCGACCGACAATCAGGAGGCGTTCGATGTCGGGCGGGCCGAGTCGTTCCGCTGCGGTGTCACCACCGTCCCATCGGTGGCCGCGGACCTGGTCCCGGCCAGCTGAGCGGTTGGCGGCGTCAGCCCATGCCGCCGACGTCGATCAGGACCTTGCCCACGGCCCGTCCGTCGGCGACGTGCCGTAACGCCTTCGCGGTGTCCACGAGCGGGTAGACCGCGCCGACGTGCGGTGTCGCGCGACCCGACCGCAGCAGGTCACGCAGCTCGGTCTCGTTGCGAGTGAACTCGGCCGGTGGCACATCCTGGAACTGGAAGCCCAGGAGGTGAACTCCCTTCACCAGCACCAGGTTCAAGGGGATCCGGGGAATGTCGCCCGAGGCATAGCCGATGGTGACGAATCGGCCGCCGCGACGCAGTGAGCGCAACGCGGGCTCCGACAGTGCCCCTCCGACCGGATCGAGCACGGCGTGGCACCCATCGGGTAACGCGCTGCGCAACGCGTCGCGCAGGTCACCGTCGCTGGATTCACTCCCCGGTCGCTGCGCTCCTGCCCGCCGGTGGTTCACGAGGTTGACGGCCCCGAGTTGGCGTGCGACGGCCAGCTTCTCGGGCGTCGAAGCCACCGCCGTGACCCTGGCGCCGAGTGCGACGCCCAGCTGAACCGCGGCCAGACCGACGCCACCGCCGGCGCCCAGGACCACGATGTCGTCACCGGCGCCGATGAGCGCGACCGACCGCAGGCAGTGATAGGCGGTGCGGTGGCCCACCCCGAACGCGGCCGCCGTGCCAGCGTCCACGCCCTCGGGAATTCGCGCCAGGCCTGCGGCGGCCGTCGCCACCTGCTCGGCGAACGCACCGAACAGTCCGGTGCCGGTGACTCGGTCGCCAACCATGAAACCGTCTGTCTCCCCGCATGTCTCGGAGATGATCCCGGCGAACTCGCTACCGGGCACGAACGGTGGCGGCACGCTGATCTGGTACTTGTCGGCGACCAGGAGAACGTCGGGGAAGTTGACCGCTGCCGCCTGGACGCGCACCAATGCCTGACCCGGTTCCAGGATCGGCGTGGCGCGCTCCTCGATCCGGACCACCTCCGGAGGCCCGTAGGACGGGCACACCGCAGCACGCACCGGGTCAACCTCTGTAGTCGGTGGACTCGGCGAGTTCGGCGGCCGAGGCCATCAGGTCGGTGACCACCGGCCCGAACGCCAGCAGCTTCTCGTCGTCACCGGCACGCTGAAAGCCCTGCTCCAACACGATCGCCAGCTTCCACTTCGCCAGCACCAGGTAGTAGTCCAAGTCGTCCACCTGGCGGCCGGACACCTCGGCATAGTGCGCGACGACCTGGTCGCGGGAGGGCATTCCGCGCATGTCGACATAGCTCATCGCGGCGTCGTCGGAATCGCTGGACGGCCAGGACTGCACCATCCACCCGAGGTCGAGTTTCGGGTCGCCGACGGTGCCCATCTCCCAGTCCACCAGTGCGGCGAGCCGAGCCGGTGCACCGTGCTGGTACATGACGTTTGCGAACTGGTAGTCACCGTGCATCAATCCGGGGATGAAATCGAGCGGACCGTGGGCCTTGAGCCAGCCGGTGGCGACCTCCAACCCGGGCAGATCGCGTCCCTTGATCCGATCGAGGAAGCCGGTCCACCGGGCCACCTGCCGTTCGTGGAACCCGTCCGGTCGCCCGAGGTCGGACAGTCCCTTGGCCTTCCAATCGACCTTCGACAGCAGTGCGATGCCCTCGGCCAGTTGATAACTCAGGCCTGGCCGGGTACTCAGATCACTGTTGAACGGTTCGGGCCACACGGCGTGCTGATCCATGGGAGACCAACCGTCGACGAAGCCCATGAGGTAGAACGGCCGACCCAGAACGTCCGCGTCGTCGCACACGCCGATGGCCTTGGTGTGCGGCACATCCGTGCCGTCGAGTGCCTCGATGATGCGCCACTCCCGCAGGATGCCCCGGTCTCGGTCCGAGGGTGCATCGGGCGGTGGCATGCGGATGACACAGCGTGCGTCGCCGCGCGTCAGTTCATAGATCACGTTCTGGGTGCCACCGGACAGGAAGCGTGCCCGCAGGGGTTCGCCCCTGCCCGGTAGATCGGTGCCGTCCATCCAGGCGGCCAGCCGGGTGGTGTCGATAGCGGGTTCGCTCACTGGTTGCCCGCCTCGAGTTCGAGGTACTCGGCGAAGCGTTCCCGCGCGGCGTCCCGCTTGCGGGGCAGCCATTCGGACGGCCAGATGTCCTCGCTGGGCTTGTAGCCACGCAGCACCTGTTTGGCGACCGTGACCTTGTGCACCTCGGTGGGTCCGTCGGCCAGTCCCATCACGGCCGCGCCGGTGACCATGCCGAGGAACGGCATCTCGTTGGTGACACCCAGAGCGCCGTGGACTTGCATTGCGCGCCAGGCGATGTCATGCAGCACGGTCGGCATGACGACCTTGACCGCCGCGATGTCCTTGCGCACCCTCTTGTAGTCGTTGTACTTGTCGATCTCCCACGCGGTGTGGAGCACCATCAGCCGGAACTGCTTGAGCTGGGCGTAGGAGTCGGCGATGTAGGACTGCACGGTCTGCTTGTCCGACAGCAGGCTGCCCGCGGTCTCGCGGCTCAGCACGCGCTCGCACATCATGTCGATGGCCTTCTGGGCCAGGCCTATGGTGCGCATCGCGTGGTGGATGCGGCCACCGCCGAGCCGGGTCTGCGCGATGACGAACGCCTGGCCCTCGCCGCCGAGCAAGGCTGAGTTCGGCACCCGCACATTGTCGTAGTGGATGAGCGCGTGGCTGCCCTCGTTCTCGCGCTCGCCGTACAACCCGACGTTGCGAACGATGTTCACCCCCGGGGTGTCGGTGGGTAGCAGGAACATCGACATGCCCTGATACGCGCTGACGTCGGGGTTGGTCACCACCATCACGATCAGGAACGCGGCGGTGTTGGCGTTGGAGGAGAAGTACTTCCAGCCGTTGATGACCCAGTCGTCACCATCGCGCACGGCGCTGGTCGTGAACTGCGTTGGGTCCGCGCCGCCCTGGGGTTCGGTCATCGAGTAGCTCGAGAACAGTTCGCCGTCGAGTAGCGGGCGCAGGTAGGTCTCCTTCTGCTCGGGCGTGCCGTAGTGCGCGATGATCTCGGCGTTGCCGGTGTCGGGGGCCTGGCAGCCAAAGATGATGGGTGCCCATTGCGATCGGCCGATGACCTCGTTGAGCAGTGCCAGCTTCAGCTGGCCATAACCCTGCCCGCCAAGGTCAGGTCCGAGATGCGTGGCCCACAAACCCTTCTCGCGCACCTGCTGCTTGAGGGGGTCGACAACCTTGCGTCGCGTCTCGGTCAGCGGGGTGAACTGCAGATGGGGCCAGATCAGGTCGAGCGGCTCGACCTCGTCGCGCACGAATGCGTCCGCCCAGTCGAGCAGTTCCTGGTATTGCGGATCGGTCTCGAAGTCCCACATTTCGGCCTCCTTGGCAGGGATCAGGGTGTGGTGCGTCGGTGTGCGTAGCCGTCGATGAGCGTGGTGATGTCGTCGGTGACGACGTCGGCGAATGAGCGCTCTCCGAATGTGCCTGCGGCCCAGTGTCGTGCGCCCTCGCTGACGAAGGTCTGGGCCAAGTACGCCAGATGCGCGACGTTGACGTGGTCGGGGAGCTTGCCGTCGGCCTTGGCCTTTGTGAACAGCTCGCTGAACATATCGTCCTCGAGATCGGAGGGCGTGCCCTCGGCGATGAGGCGGTGCTCGACGCGGTAGCCCTCGAGGATCGCCTCGATGATCAGCTCACGGGGGTTGCGGCTCATCGACTTCTCCAACGTCGTCATGGCAGCGCCGATGACGGTGGCGATCTCGTAGGGCTTGTCGAGCATGTCGTGGATGGTGCGGTGCGCCGACTGCGTCGACATGACGCCCACCTCGAAGAGCACGTCCTCCTTGCGGGGGAAGTAGAAGTAGAACAGCGCCTTGGAGACTCCCGCCGCGGTGCAGATGTCGGCGACGGTGGTGGTGGCATATCCCTTGGTGCGCCACAGTGCCATCGCGGCCTGGACCAGCATCCGTTTGGTCTCACGTGAGTTCGCCCGCTGGAAGGTCGCCCTACGCTGACCACGGTCAGGCGAGGTCGAATTCGTGGGCCTAGCCATATACGCAAAGTAACAGGGGATTGTCGGGCTGTCACTAGTCGACTCGCGTCTAACTAATGGCCAGGGCGGGGCGCCCCGGACGTAGGTCTTGTAAGGCACGGCTAACCTATCTATATTTACCGGAGAAATATCCTCTAAATTAAGGGCTGGCTGGTGCCTCGACTCTTCAGCGTCGTGAACGGCGCAGTGCTCACGTCTGTGGTTGTGTTCGGAGTGTTCTCGGCGTCGCCTGCGCAGGCCGATGACCCGCCCGCGCATGCCGAGGACTTCGCCATCACCTCGGAGGTCCCCACGCTCGAGGAGCTCAGCGCGCAGATCGCCCTGCTGGTCGCCTCGCCCGCCCAGGACCACGTGAAGGCCGCGCAATTGGAGGGTGGTTCGCGTGCGGCGGTCGTGCCGAAGATGGTCTACCGCATCGGATTCTTCCGTCCACCAAAGGGTTCGAGCGTGGTCACCGGACCCGAAACGCATGAGGAGGGCCGCCACACCGCCATCATCAACGCCAGTCGAGCGGGTCGGCCGACGATCCTGATCGAGGCGGAGTGGCGCTACCTCGACGGGCGCTGGAAACTCGCGAGCAAGTCGTTGTGCAATGGCATCAAGACCCTCGGCCTGCCCATCCCGTGCAACTTCGAATGAGCCACTGGTGATCCACGTCGAGGGAGTCTCGAAGAGCTTCGGCCGGTGCCGCGCCGTCGGCGATGTGACCCTGTCCATCCCCGCGGGCACGGTCACGGGACTGCTGGGACTCAACGGTGCGGGCAAGTCCACCCTGCTGCGGCTCATCGCGGGGCTGGATACCCCCGACCGCGGCACGGTGACGATCGACGGCCTGCGTCTGCGGGACGTGCGCGACCCAAATCGCCTGGTGGGTTCGCACTTCGGGCCCGGTCCGCTGGACACCCGCCACACTGTGGTGCGCCACCTGCGGTGGCTGGCCGCCCTTGGCGGTCTCGACGCGGGGCGCGTCGACACGGTTCTCGCGATGGCCAACATGACCGCCCTGAGCAACCACCGCATCGCCGCGCTGTCGCTGGGTGCGCGGCAGCGGCTCGCGATCGCAGGCGCATTGCTCGGCGACCCCGACGTGCTGGTACTCGACGAGCCCGTGAACGGCCTCGATGTGCCGGCCATCGTCTGGCTGCGGCACCTGTTGCGCGACTTGGCCTCTCGCGGTCGAAGCGTCGTCATCGCCAGTCACCTACTTGCCGAGGTGGTCCTCACCGCCGACCGCGTGGTCATCATGTCCGCCGGCCAGATCGCTGTCGACGGCTCGCTGGCCGACGTCGTGCCCTTCGGGTCCGATCCGCGCGAACACCTCGAGCAGCAACTCGCCAGCGGCGTCGGAGTCGCGTCATGACCGTGCCGACGCATGTTCTCCGCAGCGTGCGCGCCGAGTCCATCCGCACCGGCGGACGCGGTCCGCTGTGGACCATTCTGATCCCGGCGGCCTGCCTCGTTCCGGCTGTCATCACCTTCACGATCGCCATCGTCGCCGAGTACTTCGCGCGCATCCCCGGCCAGGCCTACGTCCAGCAGGTCGCGACATCCAATGCCACCTACTGGGTCGTCACGGTCACCGTCGTGATGGCGGCGACCGCTGCGGCGTACGGGCGAAGCAGTGAATCTCAGTGGGGAGCAGGCGCCTTCGTAAAGGCCGCGCTGCCTCGCACCTGGACTGCCGACGCGGGTAAGTGGCTCTTCTACGGGTTGCTCGCAGCGTTCGCCGCGGCGGTGATGGTGGCAGTGGTGCTCATTGCCCTGCCGATGGTGTCGCCGCTGGTCTACGGCGAGGTGTCCATCGCCGACCCCGTCGGCCGCAGGCTGCTGGTGACCGTGCCGATCCTCGCGTTCTTCGCCGCCGGGTTCGGCATCGGTGTCGGGGCCATCACCCGCAGCCCGGCAGCCGCCGTGGGTGCGGTGCTGTTGTGGGTCTACGTCATCGAGACCGCCGTGGGCTACATCCCCGGCGGCATCTCCACGCAACGCTTCATGCCGTTCCTGAACGGTGTGTACGGCACGGGACAGGACATCATTTTGGCCCCACCGTGGGGTCCCGACGCGGGATTGGCCTATGCCTGTGCCGTGTTCGCCATCATGTTCGCGGGAGGCCTGTGCGCCGCCCGCCTGAAGAGAGGGGTCACCTCGTGACCGACCAGGAAAGCATTCCCCTGAGCAGTCGATCGGACGCCGACGTACCTGGCCACTGGCTGCTGGCGCGGCTGGGCAAGCGCGTGCTGAGGCCTGGCGGGGTCGAACTGACGGCTCGTCTGTTGTCCGCGGCCAAAGTGGCCGGCTCAGATGTCGTCGAACTCGGTCCGGGGCTCGGCAGGACGGCCAACGACATTAGTGCCCTGGGGCCGAAGTCCTATGTCGGAGTGGACGACAGCTCTGCGTCCTCTCCACTGCTACGCGATGTGGTCGCCCGCACGGGTGGCCGCACCGTCGCCGCCGACGCCGCCGAGACCGGACTGGACGATGCGAGTGCGGACGTCGTCGTGGGCGAGGCCATGCTCACCATGCAGGGGGAGAACGCCAAGCGCGCGATCGTCGCGGAGGCCTTCCGTGTGCTGCGGCCTGGGGGCCGCTACGCCATCCACGAACTCGGCCTGACCCCCGACACGCTGCCGCAAGACACCAAGGACGCCATCAGGCGCGATCTCGCCCGGTCGATCAAGGTGAATGCGCGCCCGCTGACAGCCCAGGAGTGGACCGCGCTGCTGACCGAGGCCGGATTCGAGGTCACCTCGGTGCAACTCGCGCCCATGGCACTGTTGCGGCCCGCGCGCGTGCTGGCCGACGAAGGTCTGCTGGGTACCCTGCGCATCGCCGGAAATGTGCTCAGGCGGCCCGCGGCCCGCAAGCGGGTGCTGGCCATGCGTGGCACGTTCGGACGGTATCGGGAGGCGTTGACCGCCGTTGCGCTCGTCGGCACGGTGCCGCAGGAGGGTTCAGGACGGGACACGGTGACGCGATGACGGGTCGGCTGCACTTCCAGAGCAGTGCTGATCACCTGCCGCCACCCGACGCAACCGAGCGTCAGATCGCCAGCAAGATGGTGTACTCCTCACCCGAGGTCAAGGTGGTCAATCTCGCGTTCGTCGAGGGTGCGCTGCTGGCCGACCACTCCAGTCAGCACCCGATCCTGGTGCAGGTTCTCTCCGGTGACGTGGAGTTCACGTGCGCAGGCGAGATCACCCGGATAGGGGCCGGGGGGCTGATGTCGGTGGACGGCGGCGCCGTTCACGCCGTTCGCGCGATCGCACCGACATCGCTGACGGTCACGTTCCTGCTCTGACCGCCCACGCGGGTGCGATCGCACCCGACGTGCGACGATGGAGTATCTGTCACAGCCGCAGGACGGGGGAGTTCAGTTGCCCGCCACCGAAGTACACGCCGACGCCAGCGGTTCCTCTGACCGTGCCGTGGGACACCAGCGTCAGCGGGTATTGAGTGTGCTTCGCACGGCGGAGGAGCCCGTCGACGCTCACCACGTCGCCGATGCGCTGAACATCCATGTCACCACGGCACGCTTCCATCTGGGCACGTTGGAGTCGCAAGGGGTCATCCGGCGTGGTGGCGCGACGGCGGGTCGCGTCGGCCGGCCACGCCTGACTTACGAGCTGGCACCCCGCCTGGACTATGCCGACATCGTGGCGCTCTTCGCGACACACCTTGGCGGCACGCCGGAGGAACGTGAGGCCCGCGCATTGCGGATCGGTGCGGACCTGGCCCGCCGGGTGCGCCTGACCGAGACGTGCCGGGAGTCGTCGATCACCGACCTCGTCGTCGCTGCGCTGACAGCACTCGGTTTCCAGATTCGATCCGTGGTGAACGCGTTCGGAGAGCTGACGGTGCAGATCTGTACCTGTCCGCTCGCCGAGATCGCCGCCGATGCTCCGGAGGTGGTGCGCGGTATTCAGCAGGGTCTGATACAGGAGGTCATCGACAGCAACGCCGATCTGCTGGACAGGCCCTACGTCGCGGTCGTGCGGCCTGACCCGACGAACGGCGCGTGTGAGGTCAGCCTGGTGTTGCGTCCGGGAGCCCGTTCGGCGGTGTGAGCCCACTGCGGATCGCGGCACTGACTCTCGGCGTGCTCGCCCTCGTGGCGGGCGGCTTGCAGATCTGGGCATACGTCGCGACGGGCTTCCCGCGCCACCTTGTTGTCGGCTCGTTCGCGGTGGCGGTGGGCCTGTGCGTGACGGGCGCCGCGGTGGGGGCGGTCCTACGGGGTCGGCGTTGACGCCGATTGGAGAATCGCGTTCTCCACGTCGAGCAGTCTGTGGCGTCCGCGCGCGCATTGAGCGAGGCGATTAGGCGGCTGCCTTCGTTGACGTCGAAGCAGCGCTATGGAAATGTAATGCTCAACAATGAGAGCCACGTTCTCATTGGCATGTGTGAGGAACGGAGCGTTGCATGACGATCGACCCCGCCGGTATCGACTGGTTCAGGGACCCGCGGCTCGTCGACGACCCGTACCCGTTCTTCAATGCGCTGCGCGACAAGTGCCCGGTCGAGCGCGAGGACCACTACGGCGTGACCATGGTGACCGGCTGGGAGGAGGCGGTCGCGGTCTACAACGACGAGGAGACCTTCTCGTCGTGCACCTCGGTGACGGGTCCCTTCCCCGGGTTCCCGGTGCCGTTGGAGGGCCGTGACGACGTCGCCGAGCTGATCGAGAAGCACCGCGACGAGCTGCCGTTCAGCGACCAGCTGCCCACACTGGATCCGCCCGTCCACACCAACCATCGCTCCCTGATGATGCGGCTCATCACCCCCAAGCGCCTCAAGGAGAACGAGGACGCGATGTGGCAACTGGCCGACGGGGTGCTCGACGAGTTCCTGGCGCCCGGCCGGGGTGAGTTCATCAAGGGTTTCGCGAGCCCGTTCACACTGCTGGTCATCGCCGACCTACTGGGCATTCCACCGGAGGACCGCAACGCCTTCGTCGACGGCATCTCCCAGCACTCGGGTGGCGGTGTCGGCAGCACCAGCAAGGAGTCGCTGTCGCACAGCCCGCTGGAGTTCCTGTACGGCCAGTTCGAGGCGTACGTCGAGGACCGTCGGGTCAATCCCCGCGAGGACGTGCTGACAGGGCTGGCCACAGCGCTGTTCCCCGACGGCACCACGCCCAGCGCCGGCGACGTCGCACGTGTTGCTACCAATGTCTTCTCGGCGGGTCAGGAGACCACGGTCCGGCTGCTCGGCACAGCGCTCAAGGTGCTCGGCGACCGGCCTGACATCCAGAGGAGGGTCCGCGAGGACCGCAGCCTGCTGCCCAACTTCATCGAGGAGGCGCTGCGCCACGAGAGCCCCGTCAAGGGTGACTTCAGACTGTCGCGCACCCCGGTCACCGTCGGCGATCACGAATTGAAGTCAGGCACAACGGTAATGGTGGTCAACGGCGCAGCCAACCGTGATCCGCGCCGTTTCGAAGAGCCTGACGAGTTTGACCCGGCGCGCAAGAACGCCCGCCAGCACCTTGCCTTCGGGCGCGGTATCCACAGCTGCCCGGGGGCTCCGTTGGCCCGCGCCGAGACGCGCGTCGGCCTTGAGCGACTGCTCGACCGCACCACCGACATCAGGATCTCGGAGGAGAAGCACGGGCCGGCGGGCCACCGCGAGTACCACTACATCCCGACGTTCATCCTGCGTGGGCTGACCGAACTGCATCTCGAATTCGACGTGCGCGAGCCGAGCGGGGCCTCGTGAGGGTCGCCGTCGATGAAGACCGCTGCGCGGGCCACGGCATGTGCCTGACGCTGTGCCCCGAGGTGTTCGAGCTGTCCGACGACGGGTGGGCTGTTGCCGACCCGGAGGAAGTACCCGCCGAACTCGAGGGCGCGGCCCGCGAGGCCATCGACAACTGCCCCGAGCACGCCATCCACGAGATCTGATCCAACCCGCTTCACCGACAAGGAGATTCGTACTGTGGCAAAGGGCTATGTGATCATCACCGAGCACATCAACGACCCGGCGGGTATGGCTGACTACGGAAAGCTGGCGATGAAGGCCATGGCCGGCGCCACCGTGCTGTCGGTGGACACCAAGCCGACGGTGATCGAGGGCGACTGGCATGGTCACCAGACCGTGGTGCTGGAGTTCGAATCGGTCGACGCGGCCAAGGACTGGTACTACTCCGACGCGTACCAGGAGGCGGTGAAGGTGCGCCAGGGCGCCGCCGACTGCAACGGAGTCATCGTCTCGGGCTTCTGAGTTTTCGCGAGCAGACACAAAGCTGCCCCTTTTCACGCGAAAAGGGGCAGCTTTGCGTCTGCTCGCGGCGAATTAGTGGGGGATCAGTGGGCCCACGGGTGTGGTGGTCGTGGCGTGCACGAGGAGATCGGCGAGTTCGCGCGGGCGGCTGAGGAACGGCGAGTGCGAGGCGTCGATGCTGATCTGATTGACGCCGAGTCGCCGGGTCACGGTGTCGGCCAGCCACCGTGGCATCGACCGATCCTGCTCGCACACGATGAAACTGCGCGGCAGGTTGGCCTCCCAGAAGCGAGCCACCGACACCGGTGTCGCGGTGGTGTCACCGAACCGCTCCGGGCCGAGCCGGTCGAACGCCCAGCGCGCGGTGTCCTCATCGCAGTCGTGATAGAAGTACTTCCAGGCACCGTCGAAGTCCGCGAACGTCATAGCGCCGTCGTCGTCGAACTTCAAGTAGCTCAACATCTCTCCGACGTCACCGTCGAACTCGTCACCCAACTCGTCGTCGGAGTCACGCATCGCCATCGCCTCCGGGTAGGTGCGGCCCTCACGGGGGAGTGCGGCGGCCAGATAGACGATGTGGCTTACCAGGTCCGGGCGCGCGTCGGCGGCGAGCGTCGCGTCGAATCCGCCGCCCGAGTGGCCGACCAGCACATTGAGGGTCTGTCCGTCGGCTGCCATCGCGCCGACGATCGCGTCGCGTCGATTGGTCAGCGTCGACTCCTGGTCGATCAGGGCGCCATGGCCGGGCAGGTCGACGGCGACCGCGCTGTGCCCCAACCTCGCCAGCTCGGAGATGGTGCGCTCCCAACACCACGCGGCGTGAAAACCACCGTGCACGAGGACGAATCGCACCGGAGCGGATCTACTCGTCGCTGATGGCGATGGCCTGCCGCGGGCACTGGCGCACGGCTTCCCTGACCTGCGCCTCGTTGTCCGGGGTCACTTCGTCGGTCAGCACGTGCAGGTAATCGTCCTCGTCCAGGTCGAACACCTCGGGGATGATGCCCATGCACACGGCATTGCTCTCGCATAGGCCGAAGTCGACCACGATCTTCTGAGTCACGATCACCTCACGACCTTCTCTTCGCGCAAGCGGCTCATCGGCTGACCCTCACCGGCACGTGGTGATAGCCCGCGACGTTCTGCATGTTGACGCGCTGCAGGCCATCGAAGTCGACCTCGTAGCGAGGCATGAAGTCGAGCAACTTCTCGAGCGCGATGGCGGTCTCCATACGGGCGAGTGCGGCACCGAGGCAGCTGTGAATGCCGTAGCCGAGCCCGAGATTCTGCGCCTCGGCGCGGTCGCGGTCGATGTCGAAGGTCTCGCCATCGGTGAAGGCACGCGGATCGCGGTTGGCCGAGGCTCCCATCAGGAAGACCGGCTTGTTCGCCGGGATCACACCGCTGGGCACCTCGACTTCCCTCACGCTGTAGCGAACGTTGTACTGCACCGGGCCGACGTAGCGAAGCAGTTCCTCGACCGCGGCCGGGATCTTGCTGCGGTCGTCGAGCAGCTTCTGCCACTGGTCGGGGTGCTGGGCGAACTCCACCACCGCGCTGCCGACGAGCTTGGTGACGGTCTCCGCACCGGCACCGCCGAGAAGCGTGGTGAAGCCCGTGATCTCGATGTCGTCGAGCTTGCGCAGGTTGCCCTCGTCGTCGGGGATCTCCGCGGCGATCAGCCGGCTGATCATGTCGTCCTGCGGGTTCTTACGCCGCTCCTGGACCAGGCCGTAGTAGTACATGCCGGAGTCGATGTTGGCCTGCATGTTGTCTTCATCGAGATCGATCTGGCCCGGTTTGCGGTGCAGGCTGGTGTCGATCCAGTGCCGAACCTGCTGGCGGAAGTCCTCGGGAACCCCTGCCATGCGGGTGATGACCTCGACCGGGAACGGTCCCGAGAAGTCCTGCACCACATCGAAGTTGTTCGGATCCACCTTGCCGAGATAGTGGTCGATGAGCTCGACCACGGTCTCGCGCTGCGACTGGATGGCGCGCGGTGTGAACGCCTTGTTGAGCAGGCTGCGCATGTGCCGGTGGTCGGGCGGATCCATGAAGATGATCGACTTCTGCGGTACCTCACCCGAGCGCACCATGCCCAGATCGCAGCCGCGGGCCGACGAGAACGACTCGTGGTCCTTGAACGCCGCCGCCACGTCCTCGTGCCGGGTCAGGGCGTAGAAGTCCTCTTCCTCGTCGTAGTACAGCGGTGCCTCATCGCGCATCCGCGTGTACACCTCGTACGGGTTCTCGAAGTACTCCGGCGAGACCGGGCTGAACACGACTTTGGGCTTGGTCACTGTGTCCTCCTCGGCACTGAGCTCAATGCCGGATACGTTACGGAAGGCTGGTTAATTGTAACGCTTACAGTATGCGGCATCGCAGGGAGATTTTCAGCGGATTCATGAAGTGAGCCGCGCGCGTCACGACGTGGCCCCAGCGTTCACCAGTGCATCGAGGACACCGAGGTCACCGCCCAGTTCTGCGACGGTCTTGCGCACGACGGCCACGTCCTTACCGATGAACTCGCCGACCGCCGAGATGAACGCATCTGCCGAGCCGGCCGAGGCGATCATGCCCAGCACCCGGCTCGAGGAGCTGCCGTGGGTCAGGGCCCCGAGCAGTGCGCCCTCGTCGATGCCGAACTGGGTGCCGAGTCGCACGCCCTCGGCTACCAGTCCGATCTGAGCGGCGAACATGGTGTTGTTGATCAGCTTGACCAACTGGCCTGCGCCGACGGCGCCCGCATGCACGATGGGATCGCCGTACGCACCGACCACGGGCTGTATCCGGGCCACCGCGGCGTCGTCGCCCCCGACGAAGAGGGTGACGTGGCCTGCGGCGATGTCGTGCGGACCCCCACTCACCGGTGCGTCGATGACATCGACATGGGTGAAGCGCTCGGCGATCGCCTGTGCGGTGCGCGGGCTTCCCGTGGTGTGGAGAATCAAAGCTGAGCCCGGGCGCATCCCGGCCACCAGATCACCCTCGAGGCAGATCTGTTTCACCTCGTCGTCGGTGAATACGCACAGCACAATCGCGTCGGCATCGGGTGCTGTGGCGGCCAGGTCGGGGACCGGTCGTGCGCCGAGTTCGGCGACGGCCTGCCGCTTGCCCTCGGTGCGACCGACGGCGTCGACGTCGTGTCCGGCGTCGACCAGGCGGCGCACCATCGGAGCGCCCATCCGGCCCGCGCCGACGAATCCGATGCGCATCAGCGTGAGTGGTCCATCGTCGCCAACGCCGTGTCCGCGACATTGAAAACCGTGCCCTCGGGCGCCGACGCCGTCGCGGCGAGGCTCGCTGCGTGGCGGACGTCCTTCTGCAGTAGCGCACCGGCGATGGGGGCCAATCCCTCCACACTGCCGCCGAACATCGTGATGCTGCTGATCGCCTTGCTGGTGGCGGACCCGCGATTGAGCACCTCGCACAGCCGTTCCCGAGCGATGCCAAGCGCGTCGCCGAGTTCCAGGGTGCTCAAGGCGCTGCCCAGATTCGCGGTGAACTGAAGATTGTTCAGGATCTTGGCCACCTGGCCGGCGCCAAGAGCGCCGAGGTGCACGACCGCGTCGGAGTAGGTGGCGAACACCGGTCGGACCCTCTCGACATCAGCCTCCTCGCCGCCGACCATGACCATCAGCGTGCCCTCCACCACGGCCGGACCGCCACCGCTGACCGGTGCGTCGATCACCGAGACACCCTGGGCCGCTGCCACTTCTGCAAGCTCGCGACACGTGTCGGGGTGCACCGTGCTGTGGATCGCGATGATCCCGCCGGGCTTCATCCCGGCCAGCACACCTTGGTCACCCAGGATGACCTGGCGCACGTCGTCATCGCCGACCACGCACAGGCAGACGAGGTCGCTGGCCGCACCGAGCTCGGCGGGGGTCGCCGCCACCTTCGCCGCGGTGTCGGCGTAGGGCTCGACCGACGCCGACCGGCGTGCCCACAACGTGAGGTCATAGCCGCCCTCGACGATCCGGCGCGCCATTGGCCCGCCCTGACTGCCCAAACCGATGAATCCGACCCGCATCACGCCTCCACCTCTAACTTCGCTGAATGGTCCGCTGGTGCGCTGTCCCTCGCGGCAGCCACGCAGTCGGAGATGAACGACAACACTCGCTGGTGGTACTCGCCTGCCGTCAGGCCAACGCTGAGATTGTGTCCGCTGTCTGCCATCTCGTTGGCGGCGATGCGCGGGGCGGCGGTGAACAGCGCGGTGATGTCGTCGATCGCCTGGGGTGTGGACTCCCAGACGCTCTCGTGATCGGCGATGCTGAACTCGACCGGAACACTCACGCGCGCAGCTAGTTCGGCGAAGTCGCGTTTCGCCCAGTTCGCGGTGACGTCGCTTTCGTAGGCCACACCCGGTGCGGAGAGCGCGCCGGTCAGCACCTCGGGCGGATACAGGTCGGTCGGTTGCCAGAGCAGATCACGCAGACCGGCCGGTCGTGACGTGAGGGTGGCTTCCTTGATCACGGCGTGTGCGTCGGGGCTGTAGCGCAATCCGGTGCCCGCGAGTTCCAGGCCGATCACGTCGGAGGCACGGTCGGCGACCGCCATCCGCAGGGCGAGTTCGCAGCCCGCCGAGTGGGCGACCAGGAACACACCCGCGCCGCGTCCGGCATCGGCGATGATCTTGTCGACGGCGCCGTAGGCGAGTGACACGCGGCGGTCGGGGTCGGCCATCTCGTCGGAGTAGAGCGCGGACGCGCCGTAGCCGGGCCGGTCCAGCGCGATCGCCGTGTAGCCCTGCGCTGCGGCCAAGCGCAGCAATGACAATCGCGGATTGCCCGGGCAGTCGAAGTACGCCGCCGACGTCGCGCCGCCGTGGATGGCGACGATCACGGCCCGCGGATCCTGTACCTCGGCGACGAGCCCGGACATCGGTACGCCGTCGACCATGACGACGCGGGGACGTGGCGCGGCTTCTGTCATCTTGCTCCTCGCGTCCGCACCGTCATCTTGCTCCTCGCGTCCGCACCGTCATTTTGCTCCTCGCGTCCGCACCGTCATTTTGCTCCTCGCGTGCGCACTCTCACGAATCGATCCGCATCAGCATGACGCCGCTGGGCGTCAGACCGCCGCTGCTGGTGACCGCGATCTTGGCGTCTTTGACCTGACGATCGCCCGCCTCACCGCGAAGCTGGGTGACGGCCTCGTGGATCAGGCCCATCCCGTGCGTCCGGCCGTGCGACAGCTGACCGCCGTGGGTGTTGAGCGGGATCACGCCGTCACGCGCGATGTTCTTGCCGCCGTCGAGGAAGTCCTTGGCCTCGCCGATACCGCAGAAGCCCAGGGCCTCCAGCCAGGACAGGCAATTGAACGAGAACCCGTCATACAGCTCGGCGACGTCGACGTCGCTTGGCCGTAGCGACGTTCGGGACCACATGTGCGCGGCCTGGCCGAGCACCTGCGGCTCATGGGTCAGGGTGGACTGATCCCAGTCGGTGCGCTCGAGGATCTGCGTGCCAACGGCCTCGAACAGCACCGGGGTCTTGGGCATGTCACGCGCGACGTCGACAGCCGACACGATGACGGCGACGGCGCCGTCGCAGGGCACGTCGCAGTCGTAGAGCCCGAAGGGTGTCGTGATCAGGCGCGCCGAGAGGTAGTCGTCCATCGTCATGGGATCGCGGTAGATCGCCGTCGGGTTCAGTGCGGCGTTGGTGCGCTGATTGATCGCGATCCAGCCGAGTGTTTCTCGCGTCGTGCCGTACCGGTCGAAATGACGTTGAGCGTTGAGCGCCAAGGTGTGTGACGCCGACGACGCGCCGAAGGGCATCTGCCAACTGGAGGTTCGTGCTCCGCCGGGCGGCGACATCTTGCCCTGCTTCAACATCTCGCCGAATGTCGACTCCCACAGCGTGCGGAAGCACAGCACGTGGCGTGCCATACCAGTGGCCACGGCCATCATGGCCGCGATCACCGATCCACCGGGACCGAAGGTGTCCATACCGCCGTTGATCCACGTCGGCCGCAAGCCGAGGGCGCCCTCGAGTGCGCTCACGCCGCCCTCGCCCATGCCGGCCATGTCCAGCCCGGGGTAGGTCGACAGGCCGTCGATATCGTCGAACGTCAGGCCGGCGTCGGCGACAGCCGCCTCACACGCCTCAATGGTCAGCGACAGCGGAGGCACCATCAGACGGCGGCCGATGCGCGAGGCGCCGATTCCGGTGATCGCCGAGTGCTCCTCGAATCTCTTCTCCGACAACGCCGGGCGAACGTGCTTGGCGAAGTCCTGTGGTGCGATCTCGTCGACGGGCAGGGCCGCGGTCTCACCGTCGCTCGCTGGCCGGAACACCGGCAGCCAGACGTCGGCGATCTGCTGGAACACGACCTCGACTGTCTGGCCGATCTTGAGGTCCTCGGGATCGCACTCGATGATGTTGGTGGTCAAGCGCACCCGCGGATCCTCCGCGATACCGACCTGCGCTATGACGTACGGGGGAGGCAGGTCGGGAAACCCGAACCGGTGGTTCACCGTGAAAGCCGAGAGCGACGCCTTGCCGGATACCGCGCGGACACCCAGGTCACGGCTTCGGCAGTAGCGGCAGATCGGCGCGGGCGGATGGATGAGTGCCTGACAGCTCTGGCACTCCTGGATGCGCAGTTGGCCGTCGGAGCCCGATGTCCAGAAGAACTCGTTCTCCGCCGTGATCTGCGGTAGCGGGCGGCCGGGCAGGTCCATGTCAGTTACCCGTCTTCGCGGATGCCGTGGCGTGCACGGGGAGGTTGGTCGCACCGTTCGCGCCGTTCGTGGCGCCGGGGTTCTCGCTCATTTCGATGATCGCGTGGACGGGGCAGTCAAACAGCGCGCGCTGGACGGCATCGTGGTCGGCCTCGGGCACCGTGCCGTCGCCGATGAGCGACGCGTATCCCCAGTCGTCCAATGAGAAGTACTCGGGGGCGTGCTTTGCGCAGATGCCGAAGCCGTCGCACAGGGTGCGGTCCAGACGAATCCTCATGGGGCCACTCATGACTCCACCTCCACTTCATAGGGCCGCAGCGCGGTGTACGCACCGTTACGGCATGAGTCGCAGTCGCCGGTCACATGGCGGGCGACATCCTCGGAGAACTGCTTGAGCAGGGTCGCGGCCACGTTGGTGGCGGCGTCGAGGGTCGCGCACGCGCCTCGGCCCCGTAGCACCACCGACCACCGCTCCAGTCGGGCCAGGTCCTCGACGGTGGCGACGCCGTCGCGCAGGGCTGCGGCGACCGCGGACATCGCAGCAGTGCCGTTGAAGCAGGAACCGCACTGGTCGGCGTTCTCGCGGTCGAAGTACGCCAGCACCGCGGCCGCGACGGCAACGGGGCAGTCGTCGGTGAGGATCGCCACGGCGCCACAACCCAGCCCGCTGCCCAGCGCTCGCATCGTCTCGTGGTCGAGCGTGGCGCCCAGCACATCACGGTTGATGAAACCGGCGAAGTAGCCGCCCATCAGCACACCGGTCACGGCGTCGGCCGAAACACCGTGCAGGACCAGCAGATCGGCCACTGATGTCCCGTGCGGCAGCTCGTACAGTCCGGCGGCCCTGCCTGCGCCCGTCACGGTCGCCAGGAACGTGCCGGGGGAGGCCGATGTGCCCGTCAGGCGGTAGGCATCGCTTCCGTGCTTGAGGATGAACGGCAGATTGGCGAGCGTCTCCACGTTGCTCACCAGCGTGGGATGACCGCCGACGCCCTCCTGGAAGGGACGTGGCGGCTTGTCGGTGGGCTTGGCCGGTCCGCCGTTGACGGCGCGCACCGCGGCGGTCTCCTCGCCTGCGACGTAGCCGGGATCGACGGTGACGACGCTGACGGCGACACCGTCCGACGGCACGGCCGTTAACGCGGTGCGTACAGCGTGGGCGGCGTGCGGGTCCGACACGTAGACGAATGCGCTGTCGGCGTTGACGATGCGCGCCGCGAGTCGCACGCCGTCCAGTACCAGGTGCGGACGGTTTCGGAGCAGCCACCTGTCCTTGACTGATGCCGGCTCGCCCTCCTCGCCGTTGGCCAGCAAGACCGTGCGACGGCCCGCGCGGCCAGCGTCGCGCACCGTGCGCAGTTTGACCGCCATCGGGAATGCCGCACCGCCGCGACCCAATAGACCGCTGCGGTCGATCTCATCGAGCAGGGCATCGGGGTCGGTGAGGCTCTGATATCCGCCGGCCCGGACGTACTCGGGGTAGCCCTCGACACCGGATGTGGTGTCCAGGAGCAGCCGCGGTTGGAGTCCGGGCCACGACGCGACCTTGAGGTCGGTGGCAACCGGATTCTCGGCGGTAGTCATGGCTCCTCGCGCAAGCGCTCGTCGGTAGTCATTTCACGGCCTTCCTTCCCGCGGATAGGCTGGCGGGCATGAGAACTGCGGTGGTGCGTGTCGACGTCGACCCGTCTGCGCGGCTTGCGCCCGCCCAACTCACTGACGGCATGACGAGCCTCGCGAGGTTGGCCGCGGCGATCGGTGCCGAGGTAGTGCATGTCGACCTCGCGGCCATGCCACCCAGTCGCAGACAGGTCGAGGTACTGATCGTCGGAGACGACGCCGAGGCGCTGGAGCGCACGGCGGTCGAGTTGTGCACCACGGCATTCGGCGGATTCGGTGCGGAACCCGCTGCGGGAGTGCTGACCTACGTCAGCAGGGGCACCGATGACGACGCGCATGGCGTGCTCGCCGGACTGGGGCTTCGTGGCGATGTCGAGCGAACCGATGGGGGCCCTGACGGACCGGGGTGGGACACCGTGCGGGTGACCCTGCGCAAGGCGGACCTCGAACGCGTGCCGGAAAGCCGTGTCCACACCGCTTTGGAGGCGTCGCTCAATTGCGAGGTCCAGATCGTGACGGTGTAGCTGCACCGTCATCAATCCCTGAGGAAGTCGAGGATCGGCGGCGCCGCCTTGACCCAGGTGTCGAACAGGCAGAACTTCGTTCCGCCGCTGGCGGCGAACTTCTCGCCCGCCCGTTCCCAGGCGTCCTCCGGCCACGGTGGATCGATCAGCTTGGATCCCTTGATGAGACAGTTGACCTCGAGTGAGGTGCGCTTGGGGTGGTCCCAGTCGTTCTCGCCGCCCCGGATGATCAACGTCGGAACCTTGATCTCGTCGAACATATCGTCCGGCACGCCGGGGATGGTTTGACCGGGCTTGGGCACGAATGCGTTGAGCCAGCGCAACATCACCTTGAGGAACTCATCGGCATCAAGACCAAGCAGGCGCGCTTCGTTGTCGGGGTTCTCTTCGATGCGCTCCTTCCACTCCGCGACGTGCTGCAACCCCTTGATGCCCATCCCGCGGACCGCGAGGATGCTCGGCACGATGTAGTGCCCGCCGAGTACGAAGGACCCGTAGACCCCGCCGACGATGTTCCACACCACCAGCTTGGTGACGAGTTCGGGATAGAGCATCGTGGTGATCATCGAGTCCCTGGCGCCACCAGATCCGCCCGCGATGATGCACGGCCCGATGTCGAGCCTGGTGATCAGCTCCTTCAACGTCTCAGCGCGCATGTGGGATTCGCTCTGCCCGTAGAACTGCACGTCGGACTTGCCGCAGTTCGGCCGGTCCCACAGCAACACCCGGTAGCCACCCGCGACGAGCTTGCGCGCAAGGGGCTTCAGACCGGGAATGTCCTTGCTGAATCGACCGCCGGGGGTGAGGGCGATGAAATCACCCTCCTTGCCGAGGATCTCGTAGACGACATTCCCGCCGTTGATCTCGATCTTCTTGTCGGGCAACTTCTCTCCAACTCTCCTGGGCTCGAAGTCCGGTCAGGCCTGTACCAGGACGTCGTTGCCGACGACCCGGACGGGGTACGTGCGAATGCTCCATTCGGGCTTGACCGCGGTAGTCCCCGTTGCGAGCTCGAAACCCCATTGGTGCCAGGGGCAGAAGATGTACTCCATATCGCGCACCATCACCGCGTCACCGGGCACGCTCTCGTCGACGATGTTGCGGCCGCGCGCGCGTCCCGCGCACAGCGGTCCGCCCTCGTGTGGGCAGTAGTTCGCGATGGCGTAGAACGTACCGTTGACGTTGTACACGCCAACGCCATGTCTGCCGATTGGCACCAGTTTGTGTGTGCCAGGGGGTATTTCGTCGACGGTGGCGACGGCGTGCTCTCGCCCCTGCGCCAGCCGGGGCGTCTTGTCCTCAGCCATGCTCTAGAAGACCCGGACCTGACCCTCGAGCACCGGCACGGTGTCCGGCAGCTTGTAGGTCTCGATGCCGTTGCGGAACATGATGGCCTCGCGGGCGTGCTCGGGCAGGTGCTTGACCAACCAGCGTGGGTCGTCGAACGTCCAGTGCGGGTAGTCGCTGCTGTAGAGCAGGATCTTCTCGCACTCCATCCACTCGAAGGTGCGTGAGAGTTCGGTCTTGTCCTGCGGATAGTCCAGCGGCTGGGTGCTGAACTTGATGTGGTCCTTGACGTACTCGCTGGGCTTGCGCTTGATGTCCATCCAGGACTTGCGCTTCTCGTAGATGGCGTCCATCCGCCACATCAGCGGCAGGATCCAGGTGAACGCGTGCTCAATGAACACGATCCTCAGGGTGGGGTGGCGGTCGAACGTGCCGTCGAAGATCAGGCTCATCACCTGATTGGCCGCCAGCAGCGAGTAGGTGACCATGAAGTCGTGGTTGTAACTGGGCAGGCCCACCGGCGGGATCGGCAGCGTCTCGTACACGCCGCGTGACAGGTGGCAGCTCACCGGCATGTCGTACTTGGTGGCGGTTGCCCAGATCGGGTCGTAGCTCGGGTCACCCCACGACGGGCGTGGCTCGGCCTTGATCAGGATCTGCGACATGTAGGGGTGCTCGGCCCACTTCTCGATCTCGCTGATGGAGCTCTTCTGATCCTCGATGGCGATGCAGATGGAACCACGCCAGCGCTCGTGCCAGTTGTTGTGGCTGTCGAGCCAATTGTCGGCGAGCCAGGCGTTGGTGGCCGTGCAGTACGCGCCGGTGGCCTCGGCCAGCCTGCTCTCGCCGTGGGTGGGCTCAAGGATGGCGATATCGGAGCCGGCCTCCATGATCAGCTGCCGCAGTGCCATATCGGGGTCGCTGCACGCGAACTCCCCGTCCGGCGGGAAGCTGTCGACCCGCATGGCGTAGGAGTGCGCGTAATCCGGCGCGTCGTAATAGATCTGGTCACCGACGGCATGGTTGGTGAAGTACTTGCTGCGCCACGGCTCCGGGATGTACTCAATCAGCTGCCCTCGCTTGGGCATCGGGTGAACATCGGAGTCAACGCACCGAACGGCGATGCGCTCGGCGGCGGGCACTCGTGGATTGGCAGTCACGGACATGGTGGCCTCCTCGCTTCCCTCTACTGTGCCGCACGCGCGGACGGAATGACCGGGCTTGCCGGCATTTCAAGGCCGTACAGCTCAGCGGCATTGCGCCAGCAGAGCTTGTCGCGCTGCTCGGCTGAGTAGCTGCTCGGCACGACCAACTCGTTGCTGTCCCAGTGCGGGTAGCTGGAGCCGAACATCGTCATGTCCTCCTTGCCGGTGAAGCTGAACCACTCACCCGCGAAGTCGGTGTCGCCGGGACCGTCGAAGTAGCCCTGGACGAAGAAGACGTGGCCCGGCAGGTAGTCGCTGGGCATCTTCGGCGCCCACGGCGTCTGCTCCAGGTGCGGTCGGCCGAAGCAGTCCATCCGCCACATGAATGGCGTCAACATGTCCGCTGCGCCGTCGGCCCAGACGAACCTCAACTCCGGGAGACGCTCGAAGACGCCCTCGGCGATCATGTTCATCAGGTGGTACAGGTAGTTCAACGACATGAAGGACAGGTACTGCTCGTAGGTGCGGGTCTTACCCGACGGAGTCGGCGGGAAGGCGATGCCTGCGCCCACCTCGATGTGAACGGCGACAGGCAGATTCGCGGCTACCGCGGCCTCCCACAGCGGCCAGAACTGCGGCTTGCCGTACAGCTCACGCGACTGCAGCGGAATGCCGATCTGCACCACGCGTGGATGGTCCTTGTACTTCTCGATCTCGCGCAACGCACCGGCGACGTCGTCGGGGTTGACCCGGATGGTGCCACGGAACTTGTCGCCGAACTCGTCGTGCTCGAGCCAGCGCGTCACCATCATCTCGTTGTGCCCGGCTGCGATCGCGGTGCCGAGGTGGCGGTCCGGCATGATGCCGCGCGTCATCGGATGCAGGATGGCGATGTCCACGCCCCGCCTGCCGAACAGCTCCTCGCCGACGAGCCCGGGGTCCGAGCCGGGGTACTGCCGGTCCGGCCCCTTGCTGCCCTTGATGTACTCGCCGCCGGGCGCGCCGTACCAGTCCATCTCGTAATCGGGGAAGCCCCGGCTGGAGAAGGGCTCCCGCATGAACGTCTGCCGCAGGTCCTTGTTGGACTGGCAGAAGATGTGCACGCTCGCGTCGATCACGGGCGTCGTCGTGACGTTGCCCGCGCCGTCAATGAGTTCCCTCACCGAGATCTGCCCTCCGATGTCCTGATGGCCCGGCCAAACCTGCCGACGGGTCGTGCCAGGCGGCCACCGACGTCGGTCATATCCTCAGTGTAGATCGTTGTTCTTCATTAGCAAGAACAAGATTCTCCAGATGATCTCTCACGTCTTCGCTGGTAAGCGTGTCTGCTGGTCAGTTGCGCAGCGGGGCTGATGCGAAACAGCGTACGTGGAAACGGAGAACGCGTAACCACATGATGAGAATGTTATTCTCACTCTGACCACGCAAGTCATCGGGAGGCGGCTGCATGCTTTTGGAGTTCGATGCTGATCAGCGACTATGGCAGGAGACTGTCCGCGACGCCGTGGGCAAGCAGTGTCCGGCCACGTTGGTGCGCGATATCGCTGAGAACGGTGCGGATGCGACGCCGTTGTGGAAGACCTACGTCGATGCCGGCTGGACCGAGCTGACCGATCCCGAGAACGCCGTCGAGTTGGCGATCGTGCTCGAGGAACTCGGCCGCGCCACCGACCCGACGCCGTTTCTGGCCACGCTCACCCAGTACGCACCCCTGGTGGGGGACCGATTCGATCCGCAGTGCACGGGAAGTGCTGTGTACACCGGGATCAGCGCCCACCGAGATGCCGACGGCTGGCTGCTCAACGGCACCGACCGGTTCGTCCTCGACGGCGACCGGGCCGACCGCTTCGCCGTGGTGACCGATGCCGGTGTGTTCCTCGTCGAGGCCGGCGCGGTGAGCACCCACCGCGCCGATGTCTTCGACCCCGTACTGCACGTGTCCGAGGTGTCATTCCACGGCGCGCACGTCGCCGACAGTGATCGGCTCGAGGTCGACGTGGAGCGCGCCAGGCATATCGCGCTGATGGGCATGTCAATGACGATGGTCGGTGCGTGTCAACGCATCCTGGACATGGCTCTCGACCACGCCAAGAACCGCCACCAGTTCGGTGTGCCGATTGGCTCCTTCCAGGCCATTCAGCACAAGGCCGTCGACATGCACGTCGCGATCGAACGTGCTCGTGCCCTGTCCTACTTCGCGGCGCTGACCATCGCCGCTGACGACCCAAGGCGCCGCCTCGCGGCAGCGATGGCCAAGGCGTCCGCCGGCGAGTGCCAGGACCTGGTCTTCCGGCACGGACTGCAGACGTTCGGGGCGATGGGATTCACCTGGGAGAACGACCTGCAGTTCGCGCTGAAGCGCGCCAAGGCGGGGGAGCTGATGCTCGGTGGTGCCGCGGAGCACCGTGCATTGATCGCGGAGGAGTTCGATGCAGCTCACATTTGATGCCGAGGTCGAGGAGTTCCGCGCCGAGTTCGCCGCGTTTCTCGACGAGCACCTACCCTCGGCGGCCGACACCCTCGAGCGTCCGCGCTCGGTATCGCACATGCCGCAGTGGGCCCGCGACTGGCAGCGACTGCTGTTCGACAACGGTTGGCTCCTGCCCGCGCAACCGCCCGAGTTCGGTGGGCGCAATGCGTCGGTCCTGCAGCAGTACGTGCACCTCGAGGAGTTGTGCACCCGCCGGATCTATCACAGCTTCAACCCGCAGGGCGTCAATATCATTGCCGCATCACTGATCTCGTTCGGCAGTGATGAGCAGAAGCAGCGGTGGGCCGTGCCCGTCCTGCGTGGTGAGCGCACCGCGTCGCTGGGTATGAGTGAGCCCAGTGCGGGTTCTGACCTTGCGTCGCTGCGCACGCGCGCGGTCCGTGACGGCGACGAGTTCGTCGTCAACGGGCAGAAGGTGTGGACGTCGGGGGCGCACGATGCCGACTGGCTGCTGACCTTCGTGCGCACCGACCCCGATGCGCCCAAGCACAAGGGCATCAGTGTGCTGATCATCCCGACGGACCTTCCTGGCGTGGTGTGCCGTCCGTTCGCAGACATCTGCGGCGAGGAGAACAAGGACTTCAACGAGGTCTTCTTCGCCGACGTCCGCGTCCCCGCCGAGAACCTCGTCGGACCGCTCAACGGCGGTTGGAAGGTCGCCAACGGTTCACTGGGCCACGAGCGCACGATGATGTGGCTGGGATTCGCCGACCGGATCGCCAACTCGATCGCCGACTTCAAGCCGAGCAACGCGCTCGAGCGCGACGCGTTCGCCAGCACGATCATGGACTACCAGGCCCTGCGGCTGCTCGGCTCGGTGGGTCTGGCGCAGGCGGCGCGCGGGCAGGTCGACGTCGCTGCGGTGTCGATACCCAAACTGTTTGGCGCCGAGGCCGAGATGCGGGCGGCGGGCAACGCGCTCACTGGTGCCGGCCCACAGGGGCTGATCCATCCGTCCACGTCGGGCCCGTACGCGCACATGAACCTCGACCACTATTTCGCCAGCTGGTTCGAGCGGTACGCCCGCAGCTTCTCGGGGACCATCGCAGGCGGGACCTCGGAGATCCAGCGCAACATCATCGCGCAGCAGGTGCTCGGACTGCCCCGCTCCTAGCGATTTCGGCGCGTTTTGGAGCGCTCACCGCTCCAAACCGCGCCGAAATCGCAACGGGGACGGGGCTCAGTCGATGACGACGGTTTCCTTGTACTCGGTGATGGGCCGGGCCGGTAGCTGTTCATCGCAGATCCGCTGTAACTTCTCCAGCGTCTCGTCGAGACCGGGGCCGAGGCGCTTGCCGGGTGTGAACGTTGCGGGCAGATGCTTCATGCCCTGAATCACCCCGATGCTCTCGTAGTGCTCCGCGCCCTCGGGGTCACAGACATAGTCGGGCATCCGGTCGAGGACTGCGGTCAGCATGGACTTGAACACCGTGCGGGCCACATTGGAGCCCACGCAGCGGTGTACGCCGATGCCGAAGCTGAAGTGGCGGTTGCCCTTCCGGTCCATGACAACCTTGTTGGGGTCCTCGAAGACCGACGGGTCGCGGTTGGCCATCGCCCACGACAGCCACAGCCGCTCGCCCTCCTTGAAGCGGCGTCCGTCGACCTCGACATCGTCGGCGAAGGTGCGGCCGTCGCCGGGCGCGGGCGTGAAGAAGCGCAGGAACTCCTCGGTGGCGGGATGCAGAAGTGTCTCCCGCTCGCGGCTGAGACGCTCACGCTCGTGCGGGTTCTCCGACAGCCACTCCAGCGCGTGCGCCGTGAGCGCGGTCGTGGTGTCGAATCCGCCACCGATGATCAAGCCCAGGTTGCCCAGGATCTCCAGGTCCGGCGCCGGCTCGCCGTCAATGCGCAACTGCAACAACGCGTTCACCAGACCTGGCCGGGGATTCGCACGGATCTCCATCATCGCGTTGATCATGTCGATGCCCATTTGCCGATTCATCTCGGCGACGCGCGGGGCGTCCGGCGAGTGTTCCGGCGTGGACACCCCGGCGTGGGCCGGTTCGCTGTAGATCAGCCATTTGTTCAGCTGGATGCCCATCATCGCCAGGGTGAGCACCGCAGGCACGATGTTGGCCAGATCGTCGACGAAGTCGATGCGGCCGGTCTCGATCCTGTCGTCAATGGCCGCGCGGGTGATCTCGTCGACGAACGGCACCCACCGCTTGATCGCGGCGGGGGACAGGTACGGGTTGAGTGCGCCCCGGTAGGTGCTGTGCTCGGGCTCGTCCATCTCCAGGATCCCGCCACGGACCACCGTGGCGCGCTGCGCCTTCGGGATGGTGATGCCCTTGTAGCCGCGGCGTTCGCCGTGCAGGTCGTGATCGTTGGAGATCACCGGGCAACGGGCGAGTTCGAACACCTCATTGCTGCCCGCGGCGACCCAGTGGCCGTCGTAGACGTCGGTCCACGCCACCGGGCACTTGGCGTGCATCTCCTCGGTGATCTGCTGGAACTGCTCCCGGTACTCCGGTGTGTGCCGGTCGAAGTGGAAGCTGTCCTTCTTGCGATCGTCGTCGCATGCGACGTCGTCGATGCTCACGGCGGTGTCTCCTATTGTCTCTCTTGAAGAATCAGACGTCCCTCACGGGAGTCATTCGATGACGATGGCCTGTTCGGGGCAGGAGTGAGCCGCCTCGGCGACCAGGGCCTCCTGGTCTGCGGGTACCACCTCGTTGACCGGTGTCGCGTGGCCATCGACGTCATCGAGTTCGAACGAGTCGGGCGCGATCATCGAGCACAGGGTGTGGCCCTGGCAGCGCTGTCCGTCAACCGAGACCTTCACGAGCGGACCCCTTCTTGTAGTGACTTCCGTTGGGCGAGAAACCAGATGGGCTCAGTTGTGGTAGTCGTACCACTTCAGGTAGCCGCCCGCGTCGATGCGCAGCTGGGCTCCCGTGACGAACCTGGCCTCGTCGGAGGCCAGCCACAGCACCGCGTTGCTGATGTCCTCGGGCTCCACCCACGGCACCTTCATCGCCTGCTGCACGTAGAACACCGGCTCGGCGTCCTTGAGTTCGGGGGTCTCCAGGTCAGGGCGGAACGAGCGGTACATCGGGTCGCTCTTGAGCATGTTGGTGTTGCAGTTCGTCGGATGAACGACGTTGGCGCGGATACCGCGTGGCGCCAGCTCGGTGGCCAGGTCGTGGACGAAGGCCGACAGTGCGCGCTTGGAGTGGACGTAGGCCATGCCGCCGGGATCGTTGCCGGGGTTGTCCTTCTTGCTGGTGTCCATCAGCGCCGCCGTCGAACCCGTCGCGATGATCGACCCGCCCTCGGTGAGGTGGGGCAGGGCCACCTGGATGGCGTTGATGGTGCCGATCAGGTTGGTGTTGATGACGTCGATCCAGGCCTGCAGTGGCGGCTGGCCCTTCATCCCTGCGACACCCGCCTGGGCGACCACGATGTCGACCTTGCCGAACTCCTTGAGCCCGTTGTCGAGCGCCTCACGCAGCTGGCTCGCCTCACGGACGTCGGCCCGCGCGGTGAAGGCACGTCGCCCGGTCTTCTCGATGAACTTCGCCGTCTCCTCGAGATCCTCGAGAGTGGCCATCGGATAACCGATGGTGTCGATGTTCTCGCAGAGATCGACGGCGATGATGTCGGCGCCCTCCTCCGCCAGTCGAACCGCGTGGCTGCGGCCCTGTCCTCGAGCTGCGCCAGTGACGAATGCGACCTTGCCCTCAACACGTCCCACAGGTCTGTCCTTTCGAGAGTCTTTGCGTTGTCATAAGTCGTGGTGGTCGATCAGGTGTTGCGGCCGCCGTTGACGCCCAGGATCTGTCCGGTGATGTAGGACGCCTCCTCGGAGATGAGGAAGGCGCACGCGGCGGCGATGTCCTCGGGCCTGCCGATACGTCGCACCGGGGTGGCCTTGATGGTCTGCTCGATATCGCCGAGGAAGCCCTTGTCCGCGGCGGCGCGCAGCATCGGTGTGTCGATGAAGCCCGGAGGCACGGCGTTGACCGTGATGCCGTCGGGGCCGTACTCGAGGGCCAGCGTCTTGGTGAGGCCGTTGACCGCGGACTTGGCCGCCACATACGGAGCCATATAGGGAGCGCCCGAGTGCGTGCTCGACGACGAGATGTTGACGATGCGTCCCCAGCCCGCCTCGATCATGTCGGGCAGCACTGCCTGGATGCAGTGAAAGACGCCGTTGAGATTGACGTCGATCACGCGCTGCCAGCGCTCGAAGGACACGTCGTGGAACTTCTTGAAGCTGTCCAGGCCGGCGGCGTTGACGAGGATCGACACCGGGCCGAGCTGTGCGCGGATACCCGTCAGGGCCTCATCGATCGCGCCACGGTCGGTGACGTCGGCGACGAAGCTGAAATCGGCCTCTGACGGATTCAGATCAATGACCGCGACGTGGTGCCCATCGGACCGCAGCCGATTGGCGATCGCCTCACCAATGCCGGACCCGCCTCCGGTGACAACGGCGTTCTTCACTCACGGCCTCCGAGGGGCTGTCGCACAGGCATCAAGAATCGTCCTTTCGATTATGAGAACCGTACTCTCGCGGTGCGTTGTCCCGCAAGATCCGGGCCAGTCCTGGTGACGTCGCCTAACACCATGTCCGGCGGCGTCAACCAACCTGACTAGGTGGTCTAGCATTCCTTGCGTTCTCACTCTGCGAATGTAAGATTCGCCCCTGATGAGAATGAAATTTCCATCACAGTGACCACGCACCACCCAAATCACGAAGCCAGGAGGCTGGATGTCCCAGACGCCGACCATCTCCAGTGGCGCACAGGATCGCGCCGAGTCGGCGCCGGTGTCGCAGGCTGATCGACGGATGCTGATCGACGGGGAACTGGTCGAGGTGGCGGGGACCTTCGCCTCGGTGAATCCGGCGACCGAAGAGGTGCTGGGATACGCCCCCGAGGGCACGGTGGCCGACGCGGAGAGGGCGATCGCGGCAGCGCGGCGCGCCTTCGACACCGGCGACTGGGCCACCGACGTCGACCTTCGGATCCGTTGCCTCGATCAGTTCCATCGCGCGCTCGTCGAGCACCGCGACGAACTGGCCGATCTCACCATCGCCGAGGTCGGTGCCACGCCGGCACTGACCCAGGGCGCACAGCTCGATCAGCCGATCGCGATCGTGCGGTACTACGCCGATCTGCTGCGCGACTATCCGCTGACCGAGGACCTCGGCAACATCGAGAGCCGCGGCATGCAGCACCACCGCTGGGTGGAGAAGGAAGCCGCAGGTGTCGTCGCGGCGATCATCGCCTACAACTACCCCAACCAGTTGGCCCTGGCGAAGCTCGCACCCGCCCTGGCCGCGGGCTGCACCGTGGTTCTCAAGGGTGCACCCGACACCCCGCTCGTCACGCTGGCGCTCGGTGAGCTGATCGCCAACCACACCGACATCCCCGCGGGTGTCGTCAACGTGCTCAGCTCCTCGGACCCCGCGGTCGGCGCGGTGCTCACCACGAGCCCCGACGTCGACATGGTGACCTTCACCGGATCCACCCCGACAGGGCGCCGCATCATGGCGGCTGCCAGCGAGACACTCAAGAAGGTGTTTCTCGAACTCGGCGGCAAGTCCGCGGCGATTGTGCTCGACGATGCCGACTTCGGCACCGCCGCGGTGTTCTCGGCGTTCAGCATGGTCACCCACGCCGGTCAGGGCTGCGCGCTGACGTCGCGGCTGCTGGTGCCGCGCAAGCACCACGACGAGATCGTCGAACTCATCAAGACGAACTTCAGCCACGTGCGCTACGGCGACCCGACAGACCCCAAGACCTACATGGGTCCGCTGATCAGTGGACGGCAACGGGACAAGGTCGACGCGATGGTGCAGCGGGCTGTCGCGGCCGGCGCGACGCTCGTCACCGGCGGCGAGAAGAAGGGCCCGGGCTACTTCTACACGCCGACGCTGCTGACCAATGTCGCGCCCGACAGTGAGATCGCCCAGGAGGAGGTCTTCGGGCCGGTCCTGGCAGTGATCGCCTACGACGACGACGATGACGCCGTCCGGATTGCCAACAACTCGATCTACGGGCTGTCCGGCGCGGTGTTCGGCGGCCAGGAACGTGCTCTGGCGATCGCCCGCCGCATCCGCACCGGCACGTTCTCGATCAACGGCGGCAACTACTTCAGCCCCGACAGTCCGTTCGGCGGGTTCAAGCAATCCGGCATCGGCAGGGAGATGGGCTCGGCGGGCCTCGACGAGTTCCTCGAGTCCAAGACCTTTGCCACGGTGGTGTCCTGATGGCCGGGCCCCTGGATGGAATCCGTGTTCTCGAGGTCGCCATGTACGGGTTCGTCCCGTCCGCTGGCGCGGTGCTCGCCGAGTGGGGCGCCGAGGTCATCAAGGTCGAGCACGCCGTCACCGGTGACCCCCAGCGCGGGCTGCGCCAGACCGGCCCGCTGCGCGTGGAGGGCGACCCGAATCCCAACATCGAGCACGCCAACCGTGGCAAGCGCAGTATCGGGCTGGACGTCTCCAAGCCCGAGGGGCGTGAGGTCCTGCTGGAGCTCGCCAAGCGCGCCGACGTCTTCCTGACCAGCTTCCTGCCGGGGCACCGCACCAAGTTCGGCATCGACGTCGACGACATCCGCGCGGTCAACCCGACCATCGTCTACGCGCGCGGCAGCGCGCTCGGACCGCGCGGCGGCGAGTCCGAGAAGGGCGGCTACGACATGACCGCCTTCTGGTGCCGGGCGGGTACCGCAGCCACCATCACCCCACCCGGTGTCGAGGGCATGATCGGGCCTCCCGGACCGGCCTACGGCGACACCATCTCTGGCACCAATCTCGCGGGCGGAGTCGCCGCGGCGCTGCTCAAGCGCGAGCGCACGGGGGAGCCGTCGATCGTCGACGTGTCGCTGCTCGGCAGCGGTCTGTGGGCGATGGGCCACACCATCGCACTCACCTCACACCTGAACCAGTTGATGGTGCAGCCCCCGCCCGGGGTGCACGGTTCACCCATCAACCCGCTGGTGGGGGTCTACCGAACCAAGGATGACCGCTTCATCTCGCTGGTGATGATGCAGCCGACCAAGTTCTGGGCCGACGTCTGCCGCCACGTCGATCGCGAGGACCTGATCGACGACCCGCGGTTCGCAACGGCGCAGAGCATCGCCGAGCACACCGCCGAGGCCGTCGAGATCCTGCGCGAGGTGATCGCCACGCGGACCCTGCCGGAGTGGAGTGCGCGCTTCGCCACCCTCGCCGGCCCGTGGGCCCCCGTGCAGGACACGCTGCAGGCGGCCCAGGACGCACAGGTCCGAGCCAATGAATACATCGTTGCGGCAGGCGAACTCGAGTTGGTCGCCAACCCGGTGCAGTTCGATGTGGCCGCTCCGCAGGCCGGGCCGGCACCCGCGTTCGCCGAGCAGACCGACGAGATCCTCCTGGAACTCGACCTGGATTGGGACCGCATCATCGAACTCAAGACGGCTGGCGCCGTCACCTAGGCGGCGGATAACAACGATGCCGTTAATCGCAGCGATTGACCGCCCCCGCCTGCCGTGCTGGGCGACAGCTCAGCAGCCGATGGTGGGTGCCGCCGGGAGTGGCATCGGGCGCGTGTGGACAGCGCCGGATTCGGCTATGCGCCAACATAAGTCGGCCAATGCGTCGCGTCGCAACCGAGACCGTCAGTCTCGTAAGTCTTTACCGGTGAATTCCAGTGGTGGCTTTAACGCCAAACGGCACCCGCCGGGTGCCTTTGGTATGGGACAGTGCGTCGAGTTGTTCCAACAACTGCGGGATGCTGTCAATAAGGACGGTCGCGCGCGAATCGCGCTGGCGCACAACATTGACGGTCCGACGGATGCGTCGGCCGTGACGAGCTCGGAAGGACCCGGGACGTATGGCAGTTAAAGGGCCAGAGCGTTGGTCGCCGGGGATCTCATTGCCCAAGGGACTGGCGTCGCCGATGCAGGCGGTTGGTGGGTTGTTTGCGATGGGGGTGGATGCGTTCAGGTTCATCTTTGTGCGGCCGTTTCAGTGGCGGGAGTTTTTGGAGCAGTCGTGGTTTGTGGCGCGGGTGTCGTTGGCGCCGACGTTGTTGGTGGCGATTCCGTTCACGGTGTTGGTGAGTTTTGTGCTCAATATCTTGTTGCGGGAGTTGGGTGCGGCTGATCTGTCGGGTGCGGGGGCGGCGTTTGGTGCGGTGACTCAGGTGGGTCCGTTGGTGACGGTGTTGATCGTGGCTGGGGCCGGGGCCACGGCGATGTGTGCTGATCTGGGGTCGCGGACGATTCGTGAGGAGATCGACGCGATGGAGGTGTTGGGGATCAATCCGGTGCAGCGGTTGGTGACCCCGCGGATGTTGGCCTCGGGTCTGGTGGCGTTGTTGCTCAATTCGTTGGTGGTGATCATCGGGATTTTGGGTGGGTATTTCTTCTCGGTGTTCGTTCAGGATGTGAACCCGGGGGCGTTCGCGGCGGGGATCACGTTGTTGACCGGGGTGCCCGAGGTGATCATCTCGTGTGTGAAGGCGGCGTTGTTCGGGTTGTTCGCCGGGTTGATCGCCTGTTATCGGGGGTTGACGATCACCGGGGGTGGGGCCAAGGCGGTGGGTAATGCGGTCAACGAGACGGTGGTGTTCGCGTTCATGGCGTTGTTCGTGATCAACGTGGTGGTCACCGCGATCGGCATCCAGTTGACGGCCAAGTAGCGGGCGGGGACGCAATCGTGGCGCTTCGAGCGACGTATCCGCGTTTGACCCGGGCGGTGACACGTCCGGTTGGTGTGTTGTCGCGGATCGGGGATCAGACGCTGTTCTTTGGTCGGGCCATCGGTGGGACACCGCATGCCGCGGTGCACTTCCGCAAGGAGATTGTGCGGTTGATCGCTGAGATCTCCATGGGTGCTGGTGTGTTGGCGATGATCGGCGGCACGCTGGTGATTGTCGGGTTCTTGACGTTGGCCACTGGTGGCACGCTGGCGGTGCAGGGTTACTCCTCGCTGGGCAATATCGGTATCGAGGCGTTGACGGGGTTTTTGGCGGCGTTCATCAATGTGCGGATCTCGGCGCCGGTGGTGGCTGGGATCGGGTTGGCGGCGACTTTTGGTGCCGGGGTGACCGCGCAGTTGGGGGCGATGCGGATCAACGAGGAGATCGACGCGTTGGAGTCGATGGGGATCCGGCCGATCGAGTATCT
>NZ_JBEPRZ010000009.1:0-373003 GCF_040548615.1 Mycolicibacterium sp. 624 | reverse complement strand
CACCTCGCTGATCATCGTGGTCTCGGTGACCCTGCTGGTCTCACTTGCCGTCTACGGCTCCAACGGCAACTTCAACCTGTCGGGATAGGGAGAACATCGATGTCTAGCTCAGCGGTTCGCCCGCTCGCGGGCCTGGCCACCGTGCTTGTCCTCGTCGCGATCGTCGTCTTCGCGCTCGGCATGTTCTCGGGCGGCTTCGGAACCACCGTGCCGGTCACCGTGGTCTCCGAACGCGCTGGCCTCGTGATGAATCCGCAAGCCAAAGTCAAGATGCGCGGCGTTCAGGTCGGCCAGGTCGAGTCGATTGAGACCACGTCCGACGGCAGGGCAGTCCTGCACCTGGCTATGGATCCCAAACAGCTGAACGACATCCCGGGCAACGTCGACGTCAACATCACCTCCTCGACCGTGTTCGGCGCGAAGTTCGTGGAGTTGGTGGCACCGTCGAATCCGTCGTCGAAACCACTGGCCAAGGGCCAGCAACTCGACGCCCAGCACGTCACCGTCGAGACCAACACCGTCTTCCAACAGCTCACCTCAGTGCTGAAGGCCATCGACCCCGTCAAGCTCAACGAGACCCTGTCCGCGCTCTCGGGTGCACTGAACGGGCGCGGCGAGAAACTGGGCCAGACCGTGACCGACTTCAACAAGTACCTCAAGCAGATCAATCCGAGCCTCGAGAACATCAGCCGCGATCTCGAACTGGCCCCCGTCGCGCTGAGCGCATATGCCGACACCGCACCGGATCTCGTCGACATCATCGAGAGCACCACCAAGGTGAGTGACACCCTGGTGGACCAGGAGCAGAATCTCGACGCCTTCCTCATCAGCGCCGTCGGACTGGCCGACACCGGCAATGACGTGGTGGGAACCAACCGTCAGGCACTCACCGACGTCATGCGCATGCTGGTGCCGACGACCGATGTCGCGAGCAAGTACTGGGAGAACCTGCGATGCGGGCTCCAGGGACTGAACACCTTCGTCCACAACCCGCCGCCCGACCGCCCAGGAGTCGACGTCTCCGCCAGCTTCACGCTCGGTGTCGAGCGCTACCGCTATCCCGAGGACCTACCGAAGGTCAACGCCACGAGCGGTCCGTCCTGTAAGGATCAGATGCTGCCGACCGTGCCGAATGGAAAGCGCCCACCCTTCCTCGTCGCCGACGTCGGTGCCAACCCGTGGAAGTACGGTAACCAGGGCATCCTGCTCAACTCCGATGCGCTCAAGCAGGCGTTGTTCGGACCGATCCAGGGCCCGCCGCGGAACAGCGCGCAGATCGGAATGCCAGGATGACCCGATCACGCGGCACCATCATCAAGTTCGGCATCTTCGCGGCGATCATGTCGCTGCTGACAGTGTTCCTGTTCTTCACCTTCGGGCAGTACCGCACCGGATCCACCAACGGGTATTCGGCGGTCTTCACCGACGCCTCACGGCTGGCCACCGGCGACACGGTCCGGGTGGCCGGCATCCGAGTCGGAACCGTCACGGACGTGTCGCTGCAGGCCGATCGCCAGGTGCTGGTCAAGTTCGACGCCGATCGCGATATCAAGCTGACCAGCGGCACGAACGCGGCGATCCGCTACCTCAATCTGACAGGTGACCGCTACCTGGACCTCATCGACGGTCCCGGCTCGACGAAGCTGATGTCACCAGGATCGCAGATACCGGTCGACCGCACTCAACCCGCCCTCGATCTGGACCTGCTCCTCAGTGGACTGAAGCCGGTGATTCAAGGTCTGAATCCCCAAGACGTCAACGAACTCTCGTCGGCCCTGATCCAGGTCTTCCAGGGCCAGGAGGGCACGCTCGACTCCCTGTTGGCGAGGACATCGTCGTTCACCAGCACGCTGGCCGACGACAACGAGAACATTCAGGGGGTGATCGACAACCTCAACGTGGTGCTCGGCACCATCTCCAAGGACGGCGATCAGTTCTCCGGTGCTGTCGATCGACTCGAGAAGCTCATCAGCGGGCTGTCGCAGGACCGGGACCCGATCGCCACCGCGATCTCATCGCTGGACAACGGAACCGCGTCGATCGCGGATCTCCTCACCGAGGCACGGCCTCCGCTGGCGGGCACGGTGGATCAGCTGAATCGCCTGGCGCCCAACCTCGAAAGCGGCAAGGGCTATCTCGACGGAGCATTACAGCGCGCTCCTGGCAACTATCGCAAGCTCGCACGGATCGGCGCCTACGGCTCCTTCGTGCAGTACTACATCTGCGAACTCTCCATCCGCGTCACGGATCTTCAGGGCAGAGCGTCGTTCTTCCCCTTCGTGAAGCAAGAAAACGGAAGGTGCGCTGAGCCGTAATGCTGAAGTATCGCGCAGCCAGTCTCGTCCGCGCCGGTTTCATGGGCGTTGTTCTGGCCATCCTGATCATCGCCGTTGGGCTGCAACCCGAACGCATACTCGCGTATGCCACGTCGCTCCAGTACAAGGCGCTGTTCAGTGAGGCCGGCGGCATCATCGTCGGTAACGACGTCACCCTGTCCGGCATCAAAGTCGGTGCGGTGACCGATGTTTCACTCGACAATGGCGATGCCCTCGTCGCTTTCACCATCAACGGCAAGTACCCGCTGGGGTCGGAGACCACAGCACACATCAAGACCGGCACGCTTCTCGGTGAGCGGGTGCTGAGCCTGGAGTCCTCGGGCAGTGGGAAGTTGGACCGCACCGAGGCCATCCCTGTCTCGCGGACGTCATCGCCGTACTCGCTGAGCGATGCGGTCGGTGAGCTGACGGAGAACACTGCCGGCACCGACACCGGGCAGCTCAACCAGTCACTGGACACCCTGTCGACGACTCTGGACCAGATCGCACCGCGACTGGGGCCGACATTCGACGGGCTGTCCCGGGTCTCCCGGTCGTTGAACAGTCGCAACGAAACCCTTGCCGACCTGCTCAAGGCCGCCTCCGATGTCACCGGAATTCTGTCGGAACGAAGCCAGCAGGTGAACAGCCTGATACTCAACGCCAACGATCTCCTGGCGGTACTGGTCGAACGTCGTCAGGCGGTCGTCGACCTTCTTGCGAACACGTCGGCGGTGTCCAAGCAACTGGTCGGCCTGGTGGCGGACAACGAGGCGGAGTTGGCACCAACGCTGGAGCGGCTCAACAAGGTGAACGAGGTGTTGGTGCGCAACCGCGACAATCTCGCCAAGGCGATCCCCGGCGCGGCCAAGTACCAGACCACGTTGAGCGAGGCCGTGTCCAGCGGCGCGTACTACACCGCATACGTGCCGAACTTCAACCCCGGCGGGCTGATACAGCCGTTCCTGGACTACGCATTCGGCTTCCGCCGAGGTGCATTCGGCGCCGGCGCACCGCCCACTTCACCCGAGACCGGGCCGCGGGCTGAACTGCCCCTGCCCTACAACTCACTTCCCGGGGGTTCACGGTGATGTCGGAGAAGTCTCGAAAGTGGCTCGTCCCCACGGTCGCTGGGGTGCTCGTGCTCGCCCTCCTCGGCGGGGGCTTCGTCGCGGCCCGTGCACTGTTCTTCGGGCCCACCACGATCACCGCGTTCTTCCCGACGGCGACGGCCATCTATCCCGGCGACGACGTCAGGGTCTCAGGTGTCAAGGTCGGCACGATCGCATCGATCGAGCCGCAGGGCACGCAGACCAAGATGACCATGAGGGTCGACAGGTCCGTACCCGTGCCCGCTGACGCGTCGGCGGTGATCGTCGCTCAGAACCTGGTCGCCGCCCGCTATGTGCAGCTCACACCGGCATACCGGACAGAGGGCCCGAAGATGGCCGATGGTGCGGTGATTCCGACGGACCGGACCGCGGTCCCCGTCGAGTGGGATGAGGTCAAGCGCCAACTCGAGCGGCTCGCCACCGATCTGGCTCCCACCGGAGACACGTCCACCAGCTCGGTGGGTCGCTTCATCGACAGTGCCGCCAACGCCTTGGACGGCAACGGCGACAAGCTGCGCGCGACGCTGGCCGAACTCTCCGGGGCAGGCCGAATCCTGGCCGAGGGGAGCGGCAACTTCGTCGGCATCATCAAGAACCTGCAGGTCTTCGTCACGGCGCTGCGGGACAGTAACCAGCAGATCGTGTCCTTCAACGATCGTTTGGCGACGCTGTCCAGCGTGCTCGATGGCAGCAAGTCCGATCTCGATGCGGCGCTGACCAATCTGTCGGTCGCCACCGAGGAGGTGAAGCGATTCGTCGCGGGTACCCGAAACCAGACCGCCGAGCAGATCCAGGGACTGGCCCAGGTCACCCAGACGTTGGTCGACGTCAAGGATGACTTCGAACAGGTCCTGCACGTCACACCAACGGCCTTCGCCAACGGCTACAACATCTACGACCCGGATATCGGCGCGGTCCGCGGTGGCTTCTCGATCCCCAACCTGGCGAGCCCCATGCAGTTCGTGTGCGGCATGATCGGCGCCACGCAGAACACCACCGCGCCCGAGACCGCGAAGCTGTGCCACGACTACCTCGGTCCCGCGCTGCGGCTGCTCAACCTGAACTACATCCCGGTTCCGATCAACCCGTACCTGGCCAGGTCGGCCGCCCCGCACAACATCGTCTACGCCGACCCCAAGCTGGCACCCGGTGGTGAGGGCGGTGCGCCCATGCCACCCGAGACGCCGCCCGCGGTCTCGGCGTACACCGGTCTGGACGGCGATGTTCCGCCGCCGCCCGGCATGGGACCACCAGGGGTTCCGCTGCCGACCAACGAGCGAACGCCGCTGCAGCCCTTCCCCGCGCTGTATCCCGGCGCTGAGGTGCCCACACCGGCCGACACGCGGATCGGCCCTCCGCCTCCGGAGCCGGCCGCGGGACCAAGCCTGCCGGCAATGCTGCTGCCCGGCGAGGCCCCGCCACCGGCTCCGGGCCCGCCGCTCGGGCCGCCACTTGCCGCTGAGGGGACGCCATGATGAGTGGAGCAATTGGGCGGCTGCGCACGCGAGGAGCAATTGGACTGCTGCGCACGCGAGGAGCAATTGGACTGCCGCGCACGCGAGGAGCAATTGGGAGGCTCTTCGCCGCGGGCACCTGTGTGGCGTTGACCGCCACCGGGTGTGCGTTCCAGGGAGTCAACTCGCTGCCCCTGCCGGGCGCGGTCGGGCGTGGTTCCGACGCGGCGGTCTATCACGTGCAGATTGCGAACGTCTCGACGCTGGAGTCGAATTCGCCAGTCCTCATCAACGACGTCGTGGTGGGCAGCGTCGGCAAGATGGAAGTTCAGGACTGGCACGCCAACGTCGAGATCTCCGTCGAGCCCGGCGTGGTCATCCCGGCCAATGCCGTCGCACGGGTTGGGCAGACAAGCCTTCTGGGTTCGATGCATCTGGCGCTGGACCCGCCGCTGGGTCAGTCGCCCGAGGGCCAACTGACACCGGGGTCCACGATCGGGCTGAACGAGTCGTCGACCTATCCGACCACCGAGGAGACGCTGTCGTCGCTGTCCGTGGTGGTGAATGCGGGCGGCTTGGGCCAACTCGGCGACGTCGTCCACACGTTCAACGCCGCGCTGTCCGGTCGGGAGGAGGACTTCCGCTCACTGCTGACCGAACTCGACACGTTCATCGGCACTCTGGACAGCCAGCGTCACAGCCTCGTCGCCACGATCGACGCACTGAATCGGGTGGCCTCGAACTTCGCCGACCGGCGCGAGGTGATCGACCAGGCGTTGCAACGGATCCCACGTGCACTCGAGGTCCTCGATCGTGAGCGTCCACAGCTCACCACCGCGCTCACCAAGCTCGGACAGTTCAGCGACACCGCCAACAGGCTCGTCAATGACACCCAGGCCGACCTGGTGCGCAATCTGAAGAACCTTCAGCCGACCATTCAGGCGCTCGCCGACGTGGGACCGGACCTGGACGCCGGCATCGCCTACGCGACGGTGTTCCCCTACGGTCAGAACCTCATCGACCGGGCCGTCAGAGGCGACTTCATCAACCTCTTTGCGACGGTTGATATCTCCGGACCGCGGCTGCGCAAGTCGATATTCCTCGGCACACGTGCCGGCCAGGAGGGCCGGGACCTGGTGCCGATGCCCGGCGAGCCGTACTTCCAGCGCTACACCTACGACCCGATCGGTCGCCCGCTGGCACCGCCGCCACTGGGCGGACCGTTGGGGCCGGTGCCCCCGAACAATCCGGGTTTGAATGCCGACCCGCCGGGGGCGGAACGCAGCCTGCCGGGGCCGGGTGCCGTGCTGGCTCCGCCACCGCCGGTCACAGCACCCGTGCTACCCGTGGTCCCGCAGGCGAAGACCGACGGTGCGACGATCGAGACTGTGCCGCCGCCAGGCGGGGGAGGGCCCATCTTCGCCGGGCCGTACCCACGCCCGGCGCTAGTTGGAGGTAACTGATGCTGACTCGCTTCATCAAGATTCAGCTGGCGATCTTCACGGTCGTCTCGATCATCGGCGTCGCGGTGATGGCGTTCACCTATGTTCAGGTGCCGACGCTGCTGGGACTCGGACGCAACGTCGTGACGCTGCAGTTGCCCTCCTCGGGAGGCCTCTACCGATTCAGCAACGTGACGTACCGCGGCGTCGAGGTCGGCAAGGTCACCGATATCAAGGTCACCCCCAATGGTGCGGAGGCGACGATGTCGATCGCAACGTCGCCGAAGATTCCGGCCGACCTGCAAGCGGAGGTCCGAAGCGTCTCGGCCGTCGGTGAGCAGTACGTCGACCTGCGGCCGCGTACCGACTCGGGTCCCTACCTGCAGAACGGTTCGGTCATCACCGCGGAGAACACCACGATTCCGGCACCCGTCGGACCGGTGCTGGACAAGGTCAGCAATCTGGTTGACACGTTCCCCACGGATCGGTTGAGTGCGCTTCTCGACGAGACGTACAAGGGATTCAACGGTGCTGGTTACGATTTCGGCTCACTGCTGGACTCCGGTGCGACACTGAGCGCCGACCTGAACAGCGTCGCCGGGCAGACCCGCACGCTCGCCGATGACGCTCGACCGCTGCTCGAGGGACAGGCCCAGAACGCTGACGCGATCCGAACCTGGGCGCGCAGTCTCGCCGGTTTCACCGGCCAGCTCGCGGCCAGCGATCCGCAGTTTCGCACTGTGCTGCAAACGTTCCCAAGCTTTGAGGGCGAGGTCTCAGGGCTGCTGAATCAGCTCAAGCCGACACTGCCAGTGTTGCTTGCGAACCTCGGCACCGTCGGCGAGATCCTCATGACGTACAACGCGTCACTGGAGCAACTCCTGGTGCTGCTGCCGCCGTACATCGCTCAGCAGCAGGCGTATACGGCGACGTCGGACTCAACCGGTGCGCCGCGCGGCGACTTCGCCGCCACAGTGAGTGATCCGCCGGCATGTACCGTCGGGTTCCTTCCGCCGTCGTCGTGGCGATCACCCGCCGATGAGTCCGATATCGACACCCCGGACGGCATCTACTGCAAGCTGCCGCAGGATTCACCGATCTCGGTGCGCGGCGTGCGCAACTTTCCCTGTATGAGGAAGCCCGGTAAGCGAGCACCGACCGTCGCGATCTGCAACAGCGACAAGCCGTTCGTGCCACTGGCGATGCGTCAGCACGCGACGGGACCCGCACCGTTGGACCCAAGCTTGATCGCGCAGGGCATTCCGATCGATGACCGGGCCACCCTCAGCGATGACATCCACGCTCCGATTGAGGGCACCCCGCTGCCGCCAGGGGCGGTTCCCTCGGGTACACCGCCCGGTGTGTCACCACTCGAGGCGCCTCTGGCACCGCTGGCGCCCACGGCACCTGCGGCGCCCGTCCCACCGCCCCCGCCGGCCGGTAACTCCTTGAACGGACAGCCAATACCGGCGGCGGGACCGCCGCCGGGACCCGCGACCGAGGCCGCGTCCGTGGCGCCGGCAGGGGAGGCACCGCCGGTGCTCCCACCCGCTGAGCCGCCGCTCGCATCAGGCGATGGATCGGTTCCCCAGGCTGCACCGAGTTCGTTCGGTGCCAAGCCTGGAGCTGGCCCCTCGGTGGCGGTTGTCGAGTACAACCCGCGCACGGGCGAGTACATCGGTTCCAACGGCAAGCTGTACACCGTGACGAATCTGGTGGCGGGCATGCCGCTGCCAAAAACGTGGAAAGACCTGATGCCGCACTAGAACTCACGCAATAGCGCCCCCCTGCCGGACCGGTGGGGGGCGTTCTTGCGGGTGTTTCAGTCGGCGATCAGCTGATGCTGCTCAAGAGATCTTGGTGATCTTGACCGGGAGATTCAGCACCAGCGACTTGTTTCTGCCGCAGTTGCCGCTCACGCCGGTTGTCTCGTCCTCGCCGACCCACAGGTCGGATATCCGCTGGGACATGCCCTCATCGGTTGCGGGGTAGAACTCGTAGACCTGCAGGCCGGGGGCGCGACCACCCTCTGGGCACGGGATCCATTCGGGTACATAGTGTTTGACGTACCACGTGTTGCCGGTGCCGGTGTAGATATCCTCGGTCCAACCCAGGGAGCTGGTGACCTTGCCCGAGCAGGTCAGCGCCGTGGTGCACGTCGTGTTGACGGTCCATGTGCTGTGCACGGACGGTTCGTCCTGATAGCGGTCATTCATCCTGGCCCACTCGCCATTCGAGACCACGGAGAACGTGCCGTTCATGGCGTACTGCTCGTACTCGGCGGCTGCCGGCGGTGCGGTGCCGAGTCCGAATGCGGCAGCGGCGATCAACGCGGCCCCCGAGACCACCTTCTTCGGGCTCATGTGATGCTCCTTGATCGTCCCGCCATGGCAATGCCATTCTTACGCAGGAGAATAACACTTTTGGCATGTCGGGAAGACTGTGTTCGGACCCCGCCTGTGCTGAGGATTGTCACGGGTGTGACCAGCGGTGACAGGGTGGCATTCGATCTTCTCTGAAAGGGAGAATTTCGCTCTCCGATGTGGGAGAGTATCTTTCGTGCGAATCGTCGTGGCTGCAGCAGCTGGTCTCCTGGCCGCGGGGCTGTTGACTGCGCCCCCGGTGTCGGCCGAGCCGGTTCCCGCAGAACCCGCCGCGGTCGAGTGCAATGAGCCCTCGTGTGTGCCCGGCATCATGCCCGGCGCTGTGCTCGGTGCCCCCTGTACCCAGACCACCTACTACGTGTTCGGGGTGACGTCCTGGGGCCGATTGGTGTTCTGCGGATCGCCGCGCCGTCTTGCACCCCGCTGGTTCCGGACCACCGAGCTGCGCGGCATAAAGATCGAGGGCAGTAACTGTTCCGGTCGTGAGGGTGAGATGGCGCAGGCCCCGGACGGCTTGTTCCTGTCCTGCGACGTGCGCAATTCCGCGGCGGCCTGGACGCGCGGCGACATCTGAGCCGAAAGCAGAGAATCCCCCCGCCAGTCGGCGGAGGGATTCTTGTCTGCGACGGAAGTCGGTCCGTCGCCCTCAGTACCTCCGCAGCGAGAAGGCGTACGTGCTGGTGCCGCCCGGTGCCCCGTAGCAGCCCGCGTTGTACGTGGAATCGATCGTGCCGGCCAGCGACACCGCGTCCCACGAGTAGACGTCGTGCGAGGGCAGGTTGTAGCCGACGCAACGCACGCCATCGATCACGTCGACGGTCAACGTGTACCGACCGTCGGCGTAAAACGCCGTATTCTGAATTCGTTGACTCTTCAACGGTCTTGGGATGCCGATCACGTTGAGGTTATCGGTCTCGGGCACGAGGACCGGATCGTCGATCCACGTCGCACATTCGGGACCACCACAGGAGTGCGCGACCGACCAGATCCACGCGTGATCATTCCAGCGGTCGGTCAGAACCTCGTAATTCCCCACCCGCATACCGGCATTGGCGGTCGGAGCGCCGACCATCGCCGCGGTTACGAGGGCAGCTCCCAGTACCGGTAGTGCCTTCTTCGCCGTTGTGGCCACGGCCATCTCCCGTCTTCGCAAGCGCTTGTCAGTCGCAGCCTATCGGGCCGACAACGCCTCCGTCAGCCAGATGGCAGACCTCGTCTTCGCTGCCGCTGCAACCGATCTGCTGCAGCGGGACTGCCGAGGGCATCTACCCGACGGGCGTGAACTTGAGGTTGATCTCGGTGAGTCCGCGCAGGATGAAGGTGGGCTCGTAGGTGTAGCTGCGATTGTCCGCTGGGCCGTGCTTCTCCTCGTCGATGGTGATGTCGGCCATCCGGTCCAGGATGCGTTCGATCGACACCCGACCCTCCACGCGGGCCAACGGTCCACCGGGGCAGGAGTGCACGCCGCGACCGAACGCAATGTGCTCACGAACGTTTTTGCGGTCGAGGTCGAAGTCGTGTGGGTTCTCGAACCGGCCGGGGTCCCGGTTAACCGCGCCGGGACAGACCATCAGCGTGGTACCCGCGGGGACATCCATGTCGCCGACCCTCGTGTCCTTCTTGGCCAGCCGGAACTGGCTCTTGACCGGAGCGTCCATCCGCAGTGACTCCTCGACGAACACCGGTATGCGGCTGCGGTCGTCGCGCAGTGCCTGCTGGACGTCGGGGCGGTCGCCGAGGACCTTCATGGAGGCGGACAGCAGCTTGGTGGTGGTCTCCTGGCCGGCGGCGAACAGGAAGGTCGCCGAGCGGGCCACCTCGAGGACCGGTGGAACCGAACCGTCGGGGTAGTTCGCGGTGGCCAGCGCGGTCAGCACGTCGTCACGCGGCGTCGCGCGACGGTCCTCGAGATAGCCGATGAACTTCTCGTCGAGCCATTCGAGCGGGTTGGTGCCGACGAGGTCAGTGTGATCGAGCGAGCCGACGATGGCTCCCGGCCGTGGTGAACCCAGGACCGTGCGGAACTGCTCGTGGTCCTCCTCGGGAACGCCCAGCATGTCGGCGATCACCAACAGCGAGAACGGCTTTGCATACGCGCTCAGGAACTCGCAGCTGCCCTGTGCGACGAAGTCGTCGAGGCACTCATCGGCGAGCCGCCACATGAAGTCCTCGTTCTCCTTCAGCCGCCTGGGCGTGAGGAGTCGGTTCAGGAGCGACCGGGCGTTGGTGTGATCGGGCGGATCCATGGTGACCATGTGCTCGAACATCGGCATCTGCGAGCGGTGTGCCGCGATCTGCTCGGTGATGTCGTTCCCCTCGGGGGTGAACGGCAGCGGCGGGAACGGCCCTGCCACCGCGATGCACGACGAGAAGGTGTCGGTGTCCTTCAACACGACTGCGGCCTCGTCGTATCCGGTGATGGCGAGCACGCCGTAGTTGGGTTCCCGCACGATCGGACACTTGCTCCGAAGGTGGTCGAAGTAGGGGTGCGGGTCGGGAACCAGAGACTGATCGGTGAAGTAGTCGACCGTGTCGAAATCTGCGGTCATCTCAATAGTTCCTTCCGGAGCCGCGATGAGGCGGGAGACGGGACGCGCGCCGAGCGGGGCTGTCGGCGCGATCGATTGAAATTGCTGAGCACTTGCTTAGCATGACGTAGTGTCGCGGTCAAGGTTCCGACACGCAGCGGGCGTCTACGATTCGCGTGCGGAATCGAGGATCGGCACGTAGAGACAGGGAAGGGCGGCCATGACATCGGACCGGAGGATCGGAGGCCCGGACGCCAAGAACCGCGGCGTGCTGCTCGATGCGGCCGAGGAGCTCATGATGGAGGAGGGCTACGCCGCCGTGACGTCGCGCCGTGTGGCGGAGCGGGCCGGCTTGAAACCTCAATTGGTGCACTACTACTTCCGAACCATGGACGACCTCTTCATCGAGGTCTTCCGCCGGATGTCCAGGCTGGGGCTCGAAGCGCACGCCGAGGTGCTGAAATCGGAACAACCGCTGTGGGCCATGTGGGAGTTCGGCAGCGACCCGCACGTGGCCAGGCTGCTGATGGAGTTCATGGGCCTGGCCAATCACCGCAAGGCGCTGAGGGCCGAGATCGTCCTGTTCGCCGATCGGTTCCGCGAGCAGCAGGTCGCGGCGATGGAGGTGGTGCTCCGTCGCTACGGCCAAGAGGTGTCTGACGTACCGCCCGTCGTGTGGGCCGTATTCGCGACGAGCGTGTCCCGGGTGTTGGTGCTGGAGCAATCGCTGGGTATCACCTTCGGGCACAAGGAGTTGCTGTCGTTCTGCGAGGACTGGCTGCGTCGCCTCGAGGGTGATCGGATCCCGGAGGTTGCCCCGGCGTCCTCGGCCTGAGTCGAGCGCCCGTCACCAGTGCCGTACTGAGCACAGCGCGCCCTTGGGGCCCTGATTGGTGGCCACCACCTGGCCGTCGACCGCCAGGACGCAGTGGAAGTTCGGCCGCTGGACGGAGTCCAGGCTGCTGACCGTCACCATCGCCCACTGGTCGGGATCGGCCAGCATGGCGTCGAACGTCCACATCTGGTCCGGGCCGAGGTCCGCCTCGACGTTGGGGCTGAAGACGTAGGGGTTGTGGCTGTAGTCGGCCCAGTTCGGCGGGTCCACGTCGCGGTAGTAGATCTCGGCGTTCCGAAACGGAATCTCCGAGAACACCGTGTACTTGACGTGATGGAGCACCGGTTCCTCGGCGCTCGCCGTGGGCACGTTCAACCCGACTCCGGCGATCAGCACCAGTGCCACCGGCGCGACGCGGGCCAGTGCCCTCGCCGCGCGTGTTGAGGTCGCTCGCAACGGAAACATCATTTCCAAATATTAGAACGATATTTTCGACCGGGCGGCGAAACGGCCGGGAACTGGCTAGCTTCGACGCATGGACACGGACGTCGCTCAGATCGGCGAAGTACTCATCCGCTACGCAACCGGTATCGATCAGAAGGACTGGACGCTGTTTCGCACCTGCTGGGCCGACGAGATCGACGTCGACTACGCCGAAGTCGGCAAGTTCACCGATCCCGACGCGTTCACCGAGGTCGTGCAGCAGCTCCACGGCAGCATGGGCGCGACGTATCACCGCCTGTCCAACTTCGTCATCGACGTGCAGGGGGACCAGGCCACGGTGCGGTCCTATGTCCACGCGGTGCTGATGCTGGTGCCGGGCGACGCGGACAACTGGATCGACGTCGTCGGGCATTACGACGATGTGTTCGCGCGGACACCGAGCGGGTGGCGCATCCGAAAGCGCAGCACGAGCATGGCGCGGATGCTCACCGGTGGCGCCCGGGCCGGCGCCGCGACGGCCACCGGCATCGACAACGCACGCGCATGACCGACTTCGCCGCCAAGTACGGCCGCTGGGCGCTGATCGCGGGAGCATCCGAGGGCATCGGCGCGTGCCTGGCCGACGAACTCGGGGCGCGTGGGCTCGACCTGATCCTCATCGCCCGCAACGGCACTCTTCTCGACGAGGTCGCCGCGGGTGTGCGCGACCGCCACGGCGTCGAGGTGCGGTCGCTGGTCCTGGATCTGACCGACCCCGACGTGGGGGAGAGGGTCGCGGCCGCCACCGACGGCCTCGAGGTCGGGCTCGTCGTCTACAACGCCGGCGCCTCTGACCGCACGTCGACGTTCCTGGACAACGAGTACGAGCACTCGCTCAAGCAGATCAAGCTGGACTGCGTGGGGCCGGTCGCACTGGCCAGGCATTTCGGTCCCGGGATGCGGGACCGCGGTCGCGGCGGCATCGTGCTGGTGGCATCGCTGGCATGCGTTGCGGGATCGGCGACACTGGCCGTGTACTCGGCGGTCAAGGCATTTCAGCACAACTTCGCCGAGGGTCTGTGGGCCGAGCTTCGGCCACACGGTGTGGATGTCGTCTGCACCCCGCTCGGGATGACGTACACACCTGCGCTGCAGCGGATGGGCGTCGAGTATGACGCCGCGTCACAGATGACGTCGGAGGCCGTCGCGGCTGAGATCCTCGAGCACATCGGAGACGGCCCCGTGCACGTCGTGGGTGAGAACAACCGCGCGGTGGCATCCCAGGTGTGGACGATCGACCGGAGGACTCTGGTGGAGATGATGAGCACGGCGTCGGCCGATTTCGCCGCCCGCAGGAACGCCTGACATGGAGGAGGCCTGATGAATCCGATTCTTCCGGGGATCGTTCGCCAAATCGGTTACGTCGTGACCGATCTCGACGCCGTCATCGAGGGCTGGGTGGCGATGGGCATCGGCCCCTGGTTCGTCATGCGCGGACTGCAGCAGAACGTGACCTACCGCGGTGAGCCGTGCTCGGTCACGCTGTCACTGGCGTGGGCGAACAGCGGCGACATACAGATCGAGTTGATCAATCAGACCGACGACACCCCGAGCATCTACACCGAGTTCCTGGAGATCCACGGCGAGGGTTTCAACCAGTTGTGCTGGTGGACCGACGACTTCGACGCCACCATGGCTGCCGTCGCCGACGCGGGGTGGCCGGTGGTGTGGGCCGGTGGCGAGGATCAGGGGCAGCGCTACGCGTACGTGGAGCCGCCGACGGGCGCGGCGATCGCCGAGATCACCGCGCGCACCGACGCTCTCGTCGGCATGGCCGAACTCGTCCGCAGCGCCGCGGTGGACTGGGACGGTAGCAATCCGATCCGGAGCCTCGGCTGATCAGCTCACCTGGCGCGGTTCATCACCGCGTCGGCGGCGACCCAGTGCGCGTCGGCGACCCACAACCGCGCGAAGGCCGCGATGGCCTCCTCCGGTGTGGTGCCGTTGATGACTCGCTTGACCTCGCCGGCGGGACGATTGGCGAGTTTGCGTGCGACCGAGCGCCATTCGTCGGAGAACGAGGCGCGCGGCACGACACGCTGCACCAGGCCGACGCGTTCGGCCGCGGCCGCATCGAGGATCTCACCGGTGCCCGCCAGCAGCAGCGCCTGGCTCCTGCCCACCAGAGCGGCCAGTCGTTCGGCGCCACCCCAGGCGGGCATGATCTCCAGCGCCACCTGATTGAAGCCGATCCTGATGTCGTCGGCGGCGATCCTGATATCGGCCGACACCGCCACCTCGGCGCCGCCGCCGAGAGCGTGGCCGTTCAGTGCGGCCAGCACGGGTCCGGGGAACGCCGCGATCCGGTCGCACACCGTACGCATCTTGCGTGCCATCGCGGCTGCGTCAGCCTCGGTACGGATGGCGCTCAGTTCCTTCAGATCGCCCCCGGAGACGAACGCCTTGTCGCCCGCGCCGGTGATGACCAGCGCCCGCGCACCCTCGGCTCCGTCGAGGGCCTGCGCGATGCGGTCCATCGTGGACAGCGATATGGCATTGCGCGCGTGCGGTCGGTCGATGGTGATGACGGCCAGACCGTCATCCAACTCGAGCCCGACCATGCGACTGTCGTCCAATTGATTCTCCATATACGGTATTGGCATTCTCAAAAGCGGAGAATAACATCTCCCTGTCACCCAAACGGCCCTGCAGAGGTGCGGTAGAACCCATGCGAAAGATCCCCGAGGCGCTCGTCAAACACTACGAGGCGCAGGGTTGGTGGACATCGGAAACCCTCGGTGACGTGCTGGCCCGCGGCCTGGCCGAGGTTCCCGACCAGAGCTTTGTGGTGCACTCCGAGTTTGAACCGTATGTCGGCACGTTCGCCGAGGTGGAGGACCAGGCCCGCAGGCTGGCAGCCGGCCTCCGCGAGCGGGATGTTGGGCCGGGTGACGTCGTGGCGATGCAGCTGCCCAACTGGAGGGAGGCCGCGGTCACCTTCTGGGCCGCGGCGTTTCTGGGTGCCGTCATCGTTCCGATCGTGCACTTCTACGGGCGCAAGGAACTCGCCCACATCATCGCGACCGCGAAGCCGAAGGTGTTCATCACGACCGAGTCGTTCGGCCGGATGGCATTGCATCGCGACATCTGCGTCGACGTGCCGATCGTGGCGCTGGTCGGAGGCGAGCGCCGCGACGCAGAGGAACATGACACTGCGGTCTATGCATTCGACGATCTGCTCGCCGACGAGCCGATGGCCGGGGTCATCCCCGCCGACCCCGCCAGCCCGGCGCTGATCGCGTTCACCTCGGGGACCACGCGCGATCCGAAGGGTGTGATCCACAGCCATCAGACGCTGAACTTCGAGACGCGGCAGTTGTTGGACAACTACCCGACCGACCGGGGGCGGCAGCTGACCGCCACGCCCGTCGGCCACTTCATCGGCATGGTGGGCGCGTTCCTCATCCCGATACTCGAGGGTGCGCCCATCGACCTGTGCGACGTGTGGGATCCGAGCAGGGTGCTGGCGCTCATGGAGTCCGACGGGCTGTCCATCGGCGGTGGTCCGCCGTACTTCCTCACCAGCCTGATGGACCATCCAGACTTCACCGCCGAGCACATGAAGCTCATCACGACCGCTGGTTTGGGTGGGTCGACCGTGCCCGCGGCCGTCACCAGGCGACTGGCCGACCGCGGGGTGCTGGTGTTCCGTTCCTACGGCAGTACCGAGCACCCGTCGATCACGGGGTCCCGCCCGAGTGCGCCGGAGGGCAAGCGGCTGTTCACCGATGGTGACCCCCGTCCCGGTGTCGAGATCAGGCTGACCGACGAGGGGGAGATCCTCAGCCGCGGACCCGATCTGTGCCTGGGCTACACCGACCCGCAGCTGACCGCCGCGTCCTTCGACGACGACGGCTGGTATCACACAGGTGACGTCGGCGTTCTCGATGCCGACGGGTACCTGACCATCACCGATCGCAAGGCCGACGTCATCATCCGCGGCGGCGAGAACATCAGCGCACTCGAGGTCGAGGAGGTGCTGTTGGCCATGCCGGAGGTGATCGAGGCGGTGGTCGTGGCGGCGCCGGACGCGAGACTTGGGGAGCGTGCCGCGGCGGTCCTGCGGCTCCGGGCGGGCGTGTCGATGCCCACGCTCGACGACGTGCGCGCGCACTTCGAGGCGGCCGGCGTCGCTCGGCAGAAGTGGCCGGAGGAGCTCCACCGGGCCGACGACTTCCCGCGCACCGCGAGCGGCAAGGTGCAGAAGTTTCGGGTCCGCCAGAGCATCGCCACCTAGTTCGCCATAACGCCCAGCGGTAGGCCCGGTGGGCATTGCCACCTGACGTAGATGAGAATAGGATTCTCTCAAGAGGAAAAGGAGTGTTTCATGGGGCAGCTTTCACACCGGGTCGACATCCCGTTCCCGTTGTTCGACGCCGACAACCATCTCTACGAGCCGCCAGAGGCGCTGACCAAATTCCTGCCCAAGGAGTACAAGGACGTCGTCCAGTACGTCGAGATCAACGGTCGCACCAAGATCGCGCTGCGCGGGCAGATCAGTAACTACATCCCGAACCCCACCTTCTCCGTGGTCGCCAAGCCCGGCGCGTGGGAGGAGTACTTCAAGTTCGGCAACCCCGACGGTAAGAGCAAGCGCGAGCTGTTCGGTGAGCCGATGAAGGCCATCCCGGCGTTCTTCGAGCCCGGTCCGCGGCTGGAGAAGATGGACGAGCTCGGCCTAGACCGCACTCTGATGTTCCCGACGCTGGCCAGCCTGATCGAGGAGCGGCTGAGTGATGACCCGGTCGCCATCCACGTCATCGTGCACGCGCTGAACGAATGGCTGCACGACGTCTGGGGATTCAACTACAAGAACCGCATCTTCACCACCCCGGTGATCACCCTTCCCATCGTCGAGAAGGCGATCGAGGAACTGGAGTGGGCGGTCAAGCGCGGTGCGCGAGCGATCCTGATCCGCCCGGCACCGGTACCCGGTTTCCGCGGTCCGCGGTCGTTCGCGCTACCCGAGTTCGACCCGTTCTGGCAGAAGTGCGTCGAGTACGACATTTTCGTCGGTATGCACTCCAGCGACAGCGGCTATTCGCGCTACACCTCCGAGTGGGACGGTGGAGCCCAGGAGATGCTGCCGTTCCAGACCAACGCGATGGGCATTCTCAACGAGTGGCGCCCGATCCAGGATGCGGTGGCCTCCTGGGTGATTCACGGAGCGCTGTTCCGGTTCCCGACGCTGAAGGTGGGAATTGTCGAGGCGGGGTCGAAGTGGATGTTCCCGCTTCTGGACTCCATGGCGGAGGTGTACAAGAAGGCACCCGAGGCCTTCGCGGGCAACCCCATGGAGGAGATCAAGAACCGGATCTTCGTCAGCCCGTTCTACGAGGAGGGCATCGACGATCTGATCAACCTGATCGGCGTGGACCAGGTGCTCTATGGCTCAGACTGGCCGCATCCGGAGGGCCTGGCGGAGCCGACCCACTACATCACCGCACTCGAGCATCTCTCGATGCAGGATCAGGCGAAGATCATGGGCGGCAACCTCGGTCGTCTCGTCACGGTGTGACCCAGAAAGGGCAATGGAGGACCATCCCGGAGATGGTCCTGAGTTCAGCGGACCGATTCGGCGACGCCGAGGCGATCGTCGACGGTCCGCTGCGTCTCACCTACATCGAACTCGCCGAACGGATTCGGCGCGCCGCGGGGGCGTTCGCCGAGTTGGGTATCGACAAGGGTGACCGAGTCGCGGTGTGGGCGCCCAACTCCGCCGAGTGGATCATCGCGGCCCTCGGGCTGGTGACCGCCGGCGGAGTGCTGGTCCCGGTCAACACTCGGTTCAAGGCCGAGGAGGCCGCCGACGTGGTGTCGCGTAGCGGCGCCAAGGCGGTCATGGTCGAAAAGGGCTTCCTGGGACAGGATTACGGCGTCGGTCTGGACGTGCCGACGATCGACCTCAAGTCCGAATTCCTGGCCAGCGGGGCGCCGTTGGAGCGTGACGTCGACGGTGACGATGTCGCCGACATTATCTACACCTCAGGCACCACGGGTCGGCCCAAGGGCGTCATGATGAACCACCGCCAGACGCTGCGAATGTATGAGGAGTGGTGCAACCTCGCCGATCTTCGCGAGGGTGACCGGTACCTCATCGTCAACCCGTTCTTCCACACCTTCGGCTACAAGGCCGGGTGCATATCGTCGCTGATCCGTGGCGCGACGATCCTCCCCGTTCCGGTATTCAACATCGATGAGGTAGTGGAACTCATTGCCGCCGAGCGCATCACGATGCTGCCTGGTCCGCCCACCCTGTATCACTCGCTGTTGGCGGTGAAGGACAAGACCAAGTTGGCGACGCTGCGCGCTGGCGTCACCGGCTCGGCGGACATCCCCGTCGAACTGATCCGGCGGGTGCACGAGGAGCTGCCGTTCCAGACGCTCGCGACAGGCTACGGGCTGACGGAGTGTGGCACGGCGACGCTGTCCCGGCCCGACGACTCGTTCGAGGACGTCGCGACCACAGTGGGCACGCCGTGTGAGGGCATCGAGGTCGACATCGCCGAGGACGGTGAGGTGCTGGTCCGCGGCTACAGCGTCATGCAGGGCTATCTCGACGACAAGGCCGCCACCGATGAGGCGATCGATTCGCAGGGGTGGCTGCACACGGGCGACCTTGGCGAGTTCACCGATGGCGGCAGGCTGCGAATCGTCGGCCGCAAGAAGGACATGTACATCGTGGGCGGCTTCAACGCCTATCCCGCCGAGATCGAGGGATTCCTCCTCGAACACCCGGTGATCGCGCAGGTCGCCGTGATCGGCGTGCCCGACGACCGGATGGGACAGGTCGGCAAGGCCTTCGTGGTGCTGCGCGCCGACTCCGGGGAGTTGCCCGCCGAAGAGCTGATCGAGTGGAGTCGGCAGCGAATGGCCGGATACAAGGTCCCGCGGTATGTATCGTTCCTCGACGAACTGCCCACCAACGCCTCCGGCAAGGTCGTCAAGGACAGTCTTCAATGAGTGTCCCGTACTGCGGAATCCATTTCCGCAGGCAAGAGGCCGGAACGAGTACCGTCGTGGAAATCTTCAAAACTGAACATGTCATTCTCAGCACGCGCACGTTCGACGCAGGAACAGGAGGCCCGCATGCCGCCAAGCGATCGCACCCCGTCGGTCCTCAAAGGTGACGACGATGATGACGGTGCTGGCTCAGCCGATTCCGTCCGTCCCGATGACGCCCTAGCGCTCGCCGAAGAGGCCGAAGCCGAGGCCGCCGAGGCGGAGGCACTCGCGGCCGCCGCCGCGGCCCGGGCTCGTGCCCTTCGGCTACGTCGCGAGGCCGCAGCGGCCGCAGCGGCCGAGGCCACCCCCGCCGACACTGATACCGATGATGTCGCCGAGGCCCCAGATGCCGAGGACGTCGTAGTCGAGGACCCTGCTGTGTCTGACGCCGACGCCGACGCCGACGCCGAGGACACCGCTGAGCCCGAGCCCGAGCGTCGCCGACGGGTGAAGTTGCCGCGGGTGTCGCTCGCCGTGCTGGGCGCAACCCTGGTGGTGCTGCTGATCCTGGGATTCCTCGGGGCGGGCGGTTACATGATGTGGCAACACCGCCAGAACGTCGCCGAACAACAGCGCTCGGCGGAGTTCGCCGCAGGCGCACGCCAGGGTGTCGTGACGTTGATGTCGTTGGACTTCAACCGTGCAGAGGACGATGTGAAACGCATCCTCGAGAACACCACGGGTGACTTCCGGAAGGACTTCGAGTCGCAGGCGGAGGACTTCGCCCAGGTTGCCCAGGAGTCGAAGGTCGTCACCGAGGCCACCGTCAATGCCGTTGCGGTCCAGTCGATGACGCAGGACACCGCCAGGGTGTTGCTCGCCGTCACCACCCGGGTCTCCAACGTGCAGAGCCAAACCCAGGAGCCTCGCTCCTGGCGGCTGGCGGTGGACGTGGCCCGTGACGGCGATCAGATCAAGCTGGCGAAAGTCGAGTTCGTGCCATGACCGATGACAAGTTGGAGCCTGCCGCTGAATCGGGCGACGTCGACCCCGCCGAGATCGAGCCCACCGCCGTCGAACTCGACGAGAGCGTCGCCGGTGAGGGTGACCTCGTGGGTGCCACCGAGAGCGGCACCGCCGCAGAGGAATCGGAGGCGCGCTCGCCGAGCATGTACAAGCGGGTCCTGGTGCCGGCACTGCTGGGCGTCCTGTTGGTGGCCTCGGCGGCGTTCGCGTCGTGGATCTACTTCAGCGAACACCGCCCGGATTCCCAGACCAGCGAGCGGGTGGCCGCGGACGTGTTGAAGGCGGCCTCCGAGGGAACTGTCGCGTTGTTGTCGTACTCGCCGGAGAGCCTGGACAAGGACTTCGCCAACGCCAAGTCCTATCTGACCGGTGACTTCTTGAACTACTACACGCAGTTCACCAACGACATCGTGACGCCGGCGGCCAAGCAGAAGAACGTCAAGACAACCGCGCAGATCGCCCGTTCGTCCGACAAGGACGCGGCGGCGGTATCGCAGTTGAAGCCGGATTCGGCGGAGGTGCTGTTGTTCATCAACCAGAACACCACCAGCAAGGAGAACCCCGACGGGGCGTTCGCCGCGAGCAGCGTGAAGGTCGGTCTGACGAAGGTCGACGGCAGGTGGCTCATCTCGACCTTCGACCCGGTTTAGGGCGAACCGCGGCCACCGCGCACTAGCCTCGGGCCATGGCACGAACCCGACCGGTCGATCTCGTCCTGTCCGGCGGCGGCGTCAAGGGGATTGGCCTGGTCGGCGCCGTCGTCGCCCTGATGGACGCCGGATACCGTCCGCACCGGGTGTCGGGCACCTCGGCGGGCTCGATCGTCGGCGCGGTGGTGGCAGCGGCCCAGATCGGCAAGATGACGAGCGCGCAGGTCAAGGACCTTGCCCTGCAACTGGATTACTCCAAGTTCCTCGATCCGGGCCCCGTGGAACGTGTGCCGTTCGTCGGGCCCTCGCTCGCGCTGCTGCGCGGATCCGGCATCTACAAGGGCGACTACATTCGCGAATGGGTGCGCAGTCAGCTCGCCGACCTCGGCGTGCACACCTTCGGGGATCTGGCCATCGACGATGACGAGCTACCCGTCGAGCAGCGGTACCGCCTGGTGGTCACCGTCGCCGACACGACCACCGGTCAACTGGTGCGGCTGCCGTGGGACTACCGCAGGGTCTACGGGCTGGACCCCGACGATCAGTCCGTCGCCGACGCCGTGCGGGCGTCGATGTCGATCCCCTTCTTCTTCCGCCCCGTCACCCTGACCAGCGCGGCCGGGCGAACCTCGACGCTGGTCGACGGGGGGTTGCTGTCCAACTTCCCGGTCGACAGCCTCGACCGCACTGACAATCAGAAGCCACGCTGGCCCAGCTTCGGGGTCACGGTGCTGCCGAACCTGCCCGACGGCAACGACAGCGTGATCCCCGCCCTGGCAGCGCTGCGGCACCTCGGACCGCCACACCTGCTGGAGGACGTCATCACCACCGTTCTGGTCGGACGCGACCAGGCCTACCTGAACCAGCCGTGGGTCAGCGCCCGCGCGATCCGCGTGGACTCGACCGACGTGGGCTTCCTCGACTTCGACATCGACGACGATCAGGTCGAGGCGCTGTACCAGCGCGGCTACTCGGCCGCGGAACGGTTCCTCGAGAGCTGGAACTGGGCGGCGTACCTGCGTCGGTTCCGCTGACGTCCCATCGCCGTCCGATAGCGTGCTGACCGATGGCATCCTCAGCGAGCGAACCCTGCGCGATCGTGCCCGTTGACGCGACCGTGGCACCGCATGCGGCGCTTGCACCGGTGGCGGGGGAGGCCGCCCTGGTGTGGGTGGTCCGGTCGCTGCTGGGGCCCGGTCGGGTGCCCGCCGCGCGGGTCGTCGTGGCGACGATCGCGATGACCGTGGCGGACGTCCGATCGGCGCTGGAGGCGGCCGGACTCGCCGATGTGGCGGTGGTGGCCAGCGCGGAACCCGGATCCCGCGGCCAGTGCCTGGCTGCGGGACTGGAACATCTTGGGCGGGAAGTGGATTCACCACGCCACGTGCTCGTTCACGATCACCGCTGGCCGCTGACTTCGACGGCCGTCACCGACCGGGTGCTGGGTGCGCTGGAAGCCGGTCATCCGGTGGTGGTGCCTGTATTGCCGATCACCGACACCGTCAAGCAGGTCGATGACGGGGGATCGGTGACCGCGACGGTCGACCGTCACTGGCTGCGGACCGTGCAGTACCCACGCGGCTATCGGGCCGACACCCTGGCCAGCTTGATCGACGACGGCGACGACCTTGGGCACGGCGTGGCGACCGTGGCGGGTGATCCCGATGCGGTGGCTGCCGACCTGCCCGCCGACGCGGCGCTGATCGGCGCCATCATCGAGGGGCGTCGTCCCCGCTGAACCGGTCGCGTAGCAGTCGGGCCGCCACCTCGATGTCGTGCGGGAACGTCACCTTGAAGTTGGTCGCCGCCCCGTCGAACACGTGCACGTCGATGTCGCTGAAACGCTGGACGCACGCCGAGGTGTCGGTGCCGTCGAAACCCTCGGCATCCGCCGCGCGGTAGGCCGCCAGGAGCGGTGCCGCGCGAAACGCCTGCGGTGTCTGCACCCGTACGAGCGTGCCGCCGACGGGGGCCAGCGACCCGTCGGGTGCCTCGCGGAGCACATCGCCTGGGGACAGACCCGGTATGGCGCCGCCGAACTCGCGTGCCGTCGCGACCGCGGTGCGCATCAGGTCGGTCCCGGCCAGTGGGCGTGCGGCGTCGTGGATCAGCACGACGTCCACGGCGCCGGACTCGATATCGTCGGCCAGGTGGCGGAGCACGTTGAACTCTGAGCCGTGCCGAGTGTCGCCGCCCTCGACGAGTTCGACCGTGGCCGAGTCGACTTCGTCCGACAGCAGGCGTTGCGCGGTCACTCGTTCCCCGCGTCGGAAGACGAGCACCGTGCGGTCGATATCCGGTGTCTCGGCGACGGCGCGCACCGACCACGACACCATGCTGCGGCCCGCCAACGGCAGATAGGCCTTGTTGCCGTCCGCCCCGACCCTGGTGCCCATGCCAGCGGCCAACACGACGCCCACCGCAGTCGGCCCGGTTGTCGCACGCATGCGCTCACGCTAGCGTCCCATCGACGGCGAAGGACCGACCCGGTACCGTCAACCGGCGCAAATGCGTTGTCGAGAGGGTGGGGGCACCGGATGAGTGAGTCAACGTCGGATCCGCGGGCCAGTGTGCCCGCGCACCACCTGCGCAGGATGGTGGGACGGGACCCGCACGAACGGCACCGGGTCGCCACACCGCTCGAGCTGCTCTTCGACCTGACCTTCGTGATCGCCTTCGGCGTCGCGGCATCGGAGTTTGCGCACGCACTGGCCGCCGGGCACGTGGGCGTCGGCTTGACCGGGTTCCTCTTCGCGATGTTCGCGACGTGCTGGGCCTGGATCAACTTCACCTGGTTCGCCTCGGCCTATGACACCGACGACTGGATCTACCGCGTCCTGACGATGGTGCAGATGGTTGGTGTGCTGATCCTGGCCCTGGGCATCCCGCCGTTCTTCGCCTCCATCGAGCACGGTGGGCACCTCCGAAACGAGCTCCTGGTCGCCGGTTACGTGGTGATGCGAATCGCATTGGTGGCGCAGTGGTTACGTGCCGCCCGACAGGACCCGGAGCGCCGGTCGGCGTGTCTTACCTATGCCGGCGCCATCACAATCGTCCAGGTCGGCTGGATCGGCTCCATATTCCTGCCGGTGTCGGTTCCGGTGGGGCTGGGCATGTTCGTGATCCTGGGTTTCGCCGAGATGTTTGGGCCGTGGCTCGCCGAGAACCGCAGGGGCGGCACGCCCTGGCATGCGCATCACATCGCCGAGCGCTACGGGCTGTTGGCGATCATCGCGCTGGGTGAGGGCGTCGTCGGCACCGTGGCCTCGCTGACTGCCGTGGTGGGTGAGCACGGCTGGACGCCCGACGCGGTCATCCTCGTGATCGCAGGCACCGGGCTGACCTTCGGGATGTGGTGGATCTACTTCGTGCTACCAGGTGGCGACCTACTGCACGCCCATCGCGAGCGGTCCTTCGCGTTCGGCTACCTGCACATCGGGGTGTACGGCGCGATCGTCGGCACCGGCGCGGGACTACACACCGCGGCCTACTACGTGGAGCAGCACTCCGAACTCGGCTCGGTGGGGACGGTGTTGGCGGTGGCCATACCCGTGGCCGCCTATGTCGCTCTGGTCTTCGCGGTCTACGGGCTGATGGTGAAGGCGTGGGACGCATTCCACATCGTGCTGGCGGTGCTGACTGCTGCGGTCCTGGCGTCGGCAGTCGCGGCTGCGGTCGCCGGTGTGCCGATGACGGCGTGCCTGCTGATCGTGACGCTGGCGCCGGTGGTCACTGTGGTCGGATTCGAGGTGCTGGGGCACCGGCACCTGGCGCGGGACGTCGCGGCGAGCGTCGCGGAGAACCACTAGGTCACCACCGCGAGGCGGCTCAGCGTTCTCCTGCGCGTTCTCCCGCGCTCGGATCGAACGTCTCCAACAGGGCGCGCTCCTCCTCGTCCCTCATCAGCTGCCGGGTCTTGCGCCGCGTGATGAGGATGCCGATGACGGTCAGAATCCAGACGACGTACTGGGCGGTCCAGGCGATCCGGAACGACTCGAATGAGTACCCGCCGCGTGCTTCGAGGATGGCTCCCATCGCCTGCATCACCAGTAGGGAGGCGATGAAGCCACCCATGTTGACCATGCCCTGCGCGGTACCGAGGATGGCGCTCGGATTGAACGTGCGGGCGAAGTCGAAGCCCACCATCGACCCGGGCCCGCCGACGGAGATGACGACGATCAGGATCACCAGAAGCCACAGCGGCGCGCGTCCGGGCAGCGCCAGAACCACCGTCCAGACCAGCGCATTGCTGGCGATGATGCCCAACACGATGCGCGATCGCCGGTGCGGTATGCGACCGGTGGCTATGCCGATCACGATGCCCGCGGCGATGGCCGCCACGACCGACACCGTCAGCAGCGCACCCGCCACGCCTGCCGACTGGCCCTGCGCGACCGTCAGATAGGGCACGCCCCACATCAGTGCGAACACCGTCACCGAGAACTGTGTGCCCATGTGGGTGAAGAAGCCCAGCCTGGTACCGGGTCTCAGCCAGACGGTCTTCACGCTGGACAGCGTCTCGCGGACCGTCATCGCCTCGGGCGCGACGACGCGGCCACCGGGTGCGTCACGCACCACTGCGAGCGCCAGCACCATTGCCAGAGTGCCCAGCGCGGCGACCGAGATGTAGGCCGTCGCCCAGGTGGTGCCGGTCAGCAGGGCGAGGAAGGGAACCGCGGACAGCACCTGCCCGAGCTGGCCACAGATACCGGTGAGCTGGGTGAGCAGCGGAACCTGCTTCGGTGTGAACCAGTTCGGGACCAGCCGAAGCACCGATATGAATGTGAGCGCGTCACCAAGGCCGACGACGGCTCGCGCGCCGATCGCAAGCGGCAGGGATTCCGACAGCGCGAGCGTGAGCTGGCCGACGGCCATGAGGCCGGCGCCCGCCGCGATCAGCACACGCGAGCCATACCGGTCGAGCAGCACCCCAGCGGGTACCTGCGCGCACGCGTAGACCACGACCTGCAGCACCACGAACGACGACAGCACGCTGGGGCTGGCGGCGAAGCGGTCGGCGGCGTCGAGACCGGAAACCCCCAGTGTGGTGCGATCCAGTACGGCGACGATGTAGGCGAACAGTCCCGTCAGCCAGATGATCCACGCGCGCACCTGACCCATCGTGGTCTAGTGACGGGTGTTTGGGCCAGCGACTTAGTCCGCACCGTTGGGTTTCGTCCGCTGAAAGTGACAGATCGTCGCGATTTGCGGCGCTATTGCCTTGGTCACAGGGTCCAGCTCGCACCGCGAGCGATCACACCCGAGTGCCTGCGGGATCGCCGCCAATGCGTTGGGCAAGCCACACGGGGATGACGGCCACGACGGTCAATGCTGCAGCGACCACATTGATGACCGGAGCCTGGTTGGGGCGGAACAGGTTTCCGAATATCCAGATCGGCAACGTCTGAACCGACGGGCCCGCGGTGAACGTGGTCACGACGATCTCGTCGAAGCTCAACGCGAACGCCAGGATGGCGCCGGCGACGAGCGACCCGCGCATCATCGGGAAGGTCACGTACCGGAAAGTCTGCCAGGTCGAGGCTCCGAGATCGGCCGAGGCGTCCTCGAGGTGGGTGCCCAACCGGCGCAGACGAGCCTGAGTGTTGTTGAACACGATCACGATGCAGAACGTCGCGTGTCCGATGATCACGGTGGCCAGGCCCAGGGTGAGTCCGAGCGCGGAGGTGAACGTCGCGTTCAGCGCGATCCCGGTGACGATGCCGGGCAGCGTGATCGGCAGCACCACGAGGAAGCTGATAGTGGTGCGCCCGAAGAAGTCGTAGCGCTGCACGGCGAACGCGGCCATGGTGCCGAGCACCAGTGCGATCGCGGTGGCGCCGAGGCCGACGACCGCCGAGTTCGCCAGCGACGTCCACATTCCGTGGCTGTTGCCCGCTGCCCGCCACCACTGCAATGTGAAGCCGCTGGGCGGAAACGCGAAGGTCCGCGATGAGTTGAACGCGTTGAGGATCACCAGGATCATCGGTGCGTACAGGAAGACCAGGACCAGTGCACTCCACGCTCGCAGGCTGCGACGTGCGTTGCGGGACAACATCAGACGTTCTCCAACGCGCCCGTGCGTCGCATCGCGAGCAAGTAGCCGATGATCGCGAGCAGCGGGATGATCGACAGTGCGGCGGCGAGCGGCTGATTGTTGGCGGTGACGAGTTGCCCGTAGATCACGTTGCCCAGCAGCTGGGTCTTGCCGCCGACGATCGTCACGGCGATGTAGTCGCCGAGTGACAGCGAGAACGTGAAGATCGACCCCGCGGCGATACCGGGGAACACGATGGGCGCCATCACCATTCGCATGGTGGAGAAATCAGAGGCGCCGAGGTCGGAACTCGCGTCGATCAACGAGTCGGGCAGCCGTTCGAAGGCGGCGAACACGGGGATGACCATGTAGGGCAGCCAGAGATAACTCAGCGTGATGACCGTGGCGGTCAGCCCGTAGCCCGGTGTGTGACCGGTGGCCCACGCCATGGGGCCCTCGGGAGACAGCATCATTCGCCACGCGTACGCCTTCACCAGAAAACTCGCCCATAGTGGTGTCGTGACAGCGACGACCAGCAGCAACCGAAGCCGCGGGGAGGCCACCTTCGCCATGTACAGCGCCAGCGGCACCGCGAGGACGGCGCAGATGACCGTCACCAGTAGCGCGACACCGAGGGTGCGCAGTGTGACCACGCGGAACAGGTCATCGGTGAGCACGCGCACAACGTTGTCGGTGGTGACCGTGTGCACGACCGCCCCGGTGAACGAGTCGGTGGTCCAGAATGCCGAGACCAACAGCACCGCAAGCGAACCCAGGTACGCGAGGGTGAGCCAACCCAGCGGCGGGATCAGCAGTAGGGCCAGGCCGACCCGACGCCCGAACCCCTCGCGCCGCACGCGCGCCGGGTCGGGGCCGGCTGGCCTCACCCCTTGATCTGCTGCCACTTGTCGACCCACTCGTCGTAGGTCGTGCAGTCGTCGCCCTTTCCGTCGACGCACTTCTTCTGCGGTGTGGTCCAGTAGCGGATCTGCGACGCGAACTTCTCGTCAGTCGCGTGGTAGATGTCGCAGAAGGCCTTGTCGGTGGTGAACTCACAGGCCTTCGTCTGCGCCGGTGCCTCGCCGAAGTACTCGGCGACCTCGGCGTTGACCTCGGGTGAGGTGATCCAGTTCATCCACTTGTACATGCAGTTGGGATGGGCGGCCTTGGCCGCGACCATCCAGGTGTCCGACCAGCCCGTGGACCCCTCCTTGGGCAGCACTGTGTTGACCTGGACCCTGTTGTCCGCGCCGATGGTGTTGGCGATCACCTGCCAGGTCGTCCCGATCACCGACGTGCCCGACTCGAACGCCTGGACCTCCTTGGTGTAGTCCGACCAGTACTCGCTGACGTTCTCCCGTTGCGCCTTGAGCAGCTCGACGGCCGCGTCGAGTTGCTCGGAGGTCAGCGAGTACGGGTCCTCGATGCCCAACTCCGGCTTGGTCTTCGACAGGTACAGCGCGGCGTCGGCGATGTAGATCGGCGAGTCGTAGGCAGTCACCCTGCCCTTGTACTTACCCGCGTCCGTGAACACCGCCGCCCAGGAGTTGGGTGCGTCGCGCACGACGTCGACGTTGTACATCAACAGGTTCGCGCCCCAGCCGTGCGGGATTCCGTACATCTGGCCGTCGACGGAGTTCCATGGCCGGTCCTTGAGGAACCCGGTGATGGTCTCGTAGTTGGGTACCAGGGAGGTGTTGACCGGGGCGACGTCCCCCGCGTAGATCAAGCGCAGGGTGGCGTCACCGGACGCCGAAACACCGTCGTATTGACCGGTTCTCATCAGCTGAACCATCTCGTCGGAGGTGTTGCCGAGCTTGACGTTGACCTGGCACCCGGTCTCCTTTTCGAAGGGGGTGACCCAGTCGGCGGTGGGATCGTTGGAGCCGTCCTCGGCATAACCCGCCCAGGCAACCAGGTTCAGTTCGCCCTCGCCGTCACCGAGGGCGCTGAGCGGCTCGAGTTTGGGTGGTGCCTGACCGCCGCCCTCCTGCGCTCCGGAGCATCCGACCATCAGCGCCGCACATGCGGTGATGATCAGGCCGAGCTTGATCGCGTGTGACTTCATGGGCGCTCCTCGGGTTGGTGGTCGGGAGTCACCTCGGAGAGGTGATGTACGGCGTCCTCGGGCCAGGCCAAGGTGACCGGTGCGCCGTGGTCGAGGTTGTCGGGCAGCGTGGCGGCCGCGTTGAGCACGGTGGCGGTCAGCGTCGTTCCCGCGGCGGCGACCGCGGCGACCCTAGTGGTCGACCCGCCGTAGATGACCTCGGCGACAGTGGCTTCCACCGTGCGTGTGCCCGGTGGGCCGATACCGCCGGGTGGCAGGACGGCGATCCGCTCTGGCCGCACGGCGAACGAACCGGAGCGACCGAGCAGGGTGCGGGCCGCATCCCCGTCCAGCACATTGGACGTGCCGACGAAGTCGGCGACGAACCGATTCGCGGGATGCTCGTAGACCTCGCGGGAACTCCCTATCTGCTCGATGCGGCCGTCGTTGAAGACCGCGAGCCGGTCGCACAGTGTCAGCGCCTCGTCCTGATCGTGCGTCACGATGACGAACGTGATGCCGACGTCGCGTTGAATCGCCTTGAGTTCCAACTGCATCTGTTCGCGAAGCTTGAGATCGAGTGCGCCGAGCGGCTCATCCAGCAGTAACACCCGCGGGCGGCCGACCAGCGCGCGAGCCAACGCCACGCGTTGTCGTTGGCCGCCTGAGAGCCGGGCCGGGTGTCGCGGTGCGAGGTCGGTGAGGCGCACCATGTCCAGGGCGTCCGCGGTGCGACGGCGACGTTCGGCCCTCGGCACTCCGCGGACCTTCATTCCGTACTCGACGTTCTGGGCGACGGTCATGTGGGGGAACAGTGCGTACTCCTGGAACACCGTGTTGACGTCGCGGCGGCGCGCAGGGAGCGCGGTCACGTCGGCGCCGCCGAGGCGGATCGTACCCGCGGTGGGTTCCTCGAAACCCGCGATCATTCGCAGCACGGTGGTCTTGCCCGAACCCGACGGGCCGAGGATCGCGAACAACTCGCCGTCGTGGACGCTCAGGTCGGCACCCGCCACGGCGATGACCTCCGCGCCGCGTCGGCTGCTCCGGTCGCGGAACACCTTGCGCACACCGACAAGTTCGATCTGCGGACTGGGCGACGCCGCACGCACGGCCGCACGATGGACGGCGATGGGTCCAGAGGACATGGCTGATCCTATGAATTCCCGCGCGCCATCGCAGCGGCATTGCGGGATTCCGCGGGTGTTGAGCGGTCGCACAGCTAGGCTCGCTCACCATGCCTGGACAACGCGCGCCGCGACAGATGAAGAAACTCGTGATCGGCGCCAGTGGCTTTGTCGGCTCGCACGTCGTGCGGCGGCTGGTGACCGACGGGGAAGACGTTCGCGTGATGTTGCGAAAGACGAGTTCCACCAAGGGGATCGATGACCTCGCGGTGGAGCGGTGCTACGGAGACGTCTTCGATGGCGACGCGCTGCGGGCGGCCATGGCCGGATGTGACGTCGTGTACTACTGCGTCGTCGACGCGCGGGTGTGGCTGCGCGACCCGGCGCCGCTGTTCCGCACGAATGTCGAAGGGCTCCGGCATGTGCTCGACGTTGCGGTTGACGCCGGCCTGTCACGGTTCGTCTTCACGAGCACCATCGGCACGTTGGCGATCAGTGATGGCAGGCCCGTGACCGAGGAGGATCCGCACAACTGGGACGACGGTGGTCCCTACATCGAGGCCCGCGTGGCCGCCGAGGATCTTGTCCTGCGCTACGCACGGGAGCGGGGACTGCCTGCGATCGCCATGTGCATCTCGAACACCTACGGACCGGGTGACTGGGGGCCCACGCCGCACGGGGGCCTGCTCGCGCGCGTCGCGGCCGGCCAGTTCCCCCTCCACCTCGGATTCTCGATGGAGGTGGTGGGGATCGAGGATGTGGCTCGGGCCATGGTCCTGGCGGGCGAACGCGGCCGGGTGGGGGAGCGCTACATCATCTCCGACCGCTACCTCAGCACCAAGGAGGTGCATCGGATCGCTGCCGAGGCCGTCGGTGTCCGCGCGCCCCGCATCGGCGTGCCGGTGGCGGTTCTGCTCGCCGCGTCGCGTCTCAACGATCTGGCGGCACGACTGCTGCGGCGCGATCTGCCGTTCGCGAGGGCGGGAGTGAAGATGGCCGACCTGATGTCACCGCTGGATCACCGCAAAGCCGAGCAAGAGCTTGGTTGGGTGCCGCGCCCGGTCGAGGAGTCCATCGCAGCGGCGGCGCGATTCTTCCGGGATCAGCAAGCCTGACGCCAAGGGCGGTGCGGGGCGCCGGGCCGCGGCGCGGATGCTCCCCCCATGCCGCGAGCGCCCAAACGCGCGTGGGAAATCTGGGAATCTCGATACAGATGTGACCGGTGGCGTCAATGAGAGGCCTGGTGCATTTGTCATGTTCTGTGACTCGTGCCAGCTTCTCGGCGTGCCGCACTGAAGTGCGCCGCGGCCGCGCCAGCCGTCCTGGGAATCGGTGGTGCGCTGACGGCGTTGTCGTCGGCCCTCGTGCCGCCGACTGCCACGGCCGCGCCGCTGGGGATCCTGCTCGACTACGCGGCGGGTGTCATCAAGGCGGCCGACATCAAGGCCGCCGGTGCGCACGGAGCCATCAGATAGGTCTCGGACCGCCGACCCGGCGGGGCGTGGATGCTCAGCAAGCCGATTCAGCTTCCTGAGGCGCGTGACCTGTATCAGGGCGGACTGAAGATCGTCTCCTGCTACCAGTACGGCAAGCAGGACACCGCCGACTGGCTGGCGGGGCAGGAGGCCGGTGTGCGGCACGCCAAACGGGGTTGGGAGTTGCACGTCGCGGCGGGCGGGTCACACGGTGCGCCGACCTACACCTCGATCGACGACGACCCCACCTATGAGCAGTACAAGGCGCAGGTTGCCCCATATCTGCGCGGCTGGGAGTCGGTGATCGGCCACGAGCGCACCGGCGTGTACGCCAACTCGAAGACCATCGAGTGGGCGGTGCAGGACGGTCTCGGCGCGCACTTCTGGCAGCACAACTGGGGATCGCCCAAGGGGCTGGCCCATCCGGCGGCGCATCTGCACCAAGTGGAGATCGACAAGCGCAAGGTGGGCGGTGTCGGTGTGGACATCAACCACATCCTCAAGCCGGCATTCGGTCAGTGGGACTGACACTCGCCGATGAGTGAGTAACGGCACTTACCGATGAGTAAGTAACCACAGCAAACTAATCCTCGCCGCGAGAGCGGGCGGGTCGACATGTCGGCCCGATCTGCCGCCATCTGGCTGGCCGCCCGCAGACGCTTCCACCGCCGCGAAATGAACATAACGATTCGATAACAATACTGCTGTGATCTGCGGAGTTATAGCTACTCGACCGTAACCACTCGCATGCAGGACATTTGTCACGGAAGGCTCACGGGCGCTCGGAAGACCGCGTTATCCAATCCTGGGTTACTTGAGCGTAGAACTCGCCAGTAACCATTTGGGGCCCGAAACTGGTCCTAGGCCTTATGACACTCTTAGTACGGCTGCCCGTTGCGGGGCTACCGGAAGATGTCTGGCCGAGCGCCCAAGATCTGGGTGACGCTGGACGGCCGAAGACGGTGCCAGCCGAGATTCGACGCCGAATCACCCCCGACCTCGCAGGGTAGCGAGGTCCACGAGACGACCCGCCGCAGACGAAGCGATACGCGCGAGACAGCGCACGAGGAGAAGACGTGACGATCAACGAACACGACCGGGTGTCCACCAGCCGCAATGGCGAGGTGAGTGACAGGTCGTCCTCGGCCCACAGTGCGCACGCCCTGGTCGATCTCCTCAATGCCGGTGAGCCCTATGCCGTCGCATTCGGTGGTCAGGGCGGCAACTGGCTGGAGAACCTCGAGGAACTGATCAGCTCGGCGGGCATCGAGTCCGAACTGAGCGAGGTCGTCGGCGAGGCCGCACTGCTGCTCGAGCCCGTCGCACGCGAGCTGGTCGTCGTGCGGCCGATCGGCTTCGAGCCGATGCAGTGGGTCCGCGCGCTGGCCGCCGATGAGCCGTTGCCGACCCCCAAGCAGCTCATCACTGCCGCGATCTCGGGCCCGGGCATCCTGCTCAGCCAGATGGCCGCAATTCGCGCTGTGACGCGCCAGGGGCTCGATCTGGCGGGTACCCCGCCGGTCGCCATGGCAGGTCACTCGCAGGGCGTCGTCGCGGCGGAGGCGCTCAAGGCCGGCGGCAGCCGCGACGCCGAACTGCTGGCGCTCCTTCAGCTCATCGGTGCGGCCGGCTCGTTGGTGTCCCGACGCCGGGGCATGGTGGGCCGCGGGGACAAGTCGCCCATGGTGTCGGTGACCAACGCCGACCCCGAGCGCATCGCCGAGCTCCTGGAGGACTTCTCCACCGACGTTCGCACGGTCCTCCCACCCGTCCTGTCGATCCGGAACGGGCGGCGGTCGGTCGTCATCACCGGTACGCCCGAACAGCTGGCCCGATTCGAGCTGTACTGCAGCAAGATCACCGAGCGAGAAGAGGCCGAGCGCAAGAACAAGACGCGCGGTGGCGCCGTCTTCAGCCCGGTGTTCAACGGGATTCAGGTCGAGGTGGGCTTCCACACTCCTCGGCTGGCGGACGGCGTGGAGGTCGTCACCAACTGGGCGGCCCGCACGGGCATCGACCCGGAGCTCGCTCGCTTCCTGACGGAGTCGATCTTCGTTAAGCCGATCAACTGGGTCGGCGAGGTGGAGCGCCTGCACGAGGCCGGCGCCAAGTGGATCATCGACCTCGGCCCGAGCGACACCCTGACCCGGTTGACCGCACCTGTGATCCGCGGACTCGGCGTCGGCATCGTCCCCGCCGCGACCCGCGCCGGTCAGCGCAGCCTGTTCACCGTCGGGGCAGCCCCCGAGGTGGCACCCGCATGGTCGAGCTACGCACCGTCCGCCGTGACGTTGCCGGATGGCTCGGTCAAGCTCTCGACCAAGTTCACCCGCCTCACCGGCCGCTCGCCGATCCTTCTGGCGGGTATGACGCCGACAACGGTCGACGCGAAGATCGTCGCGGCCGCCGCCAACGCCGGCCACTGGGCCGAGCTCGCCGGTGGCGGTCAGGTCACCGAGCCCATCTTCGACGCCCGCATCGAGGAGCTCACTCAGCTGCTCGAGCCCGGCCGGGCCGTGCAGTTCAACTCGCTGTTCCTCGACCCGTACCTGTGGAAGCTGCAGCTGGGCGGAAAGCGCCTGGTGCAGAAGGCCCGTCAGTCGGGCGCGCCGATCGACGGCGTCGTGGTCACCGCGGGCATCCCCGAGCTCGAAGAGGCCGTGGACCTTATCGAGGAACTCAACGGCATCGGCATCAGTAACGTCGTGTTCAAGCCGGGCACCGTCGAGCAGATCAAGTCGGTCATCAAGATCGCCGCCGAGGTGCCCGACCGCGAGGTCATCGTGCACATAGAGGGCGGCCGCGCCGGAGGCCACCACTCCTGGGAGGACCTCGACGACCTCCTGGTCTCGACCTACGGTGACCTCCGCAAGGGCTCCAACATCACGATCTGCGTCGGTGGCGGCATCGGTACCCCGGAGCGGGCCGCCGACTACCTGTCCGGCCGCTGGGCCACGCAGTACGGCTTCCCCCTGATGCCCGTTGACGGCATCCTCGTCGGCACCGCGGCGATGGCGGCGCTCGAGGCCACCACCTCGCCTGCGGTCAAGCAGATGCTCGTCGAGACCTGCGGCACCGAGCGCTGGGTGGCGGCCGGAAAGGCCCAGGGCGGCATGGCATCCGGGCGCAGCCAGCTCGGTGCCGACATCCACGAGATCGATAACGCCGCATCACGCTGCGGCCGCCTGCTCGATGACGTCGCCGGTGACGCCGACGCCGTCGCCGAGCGCCGCGACGAGATCATCGCCGCGATGGGCGTCACGGCCAAGCCGTACTTCGGTGACGTCGACGACATGACGTTCCTGCAGTGGCTGCAGCGCTACGTCGAGTTGGCGATCGGCGACGGCGACAGCACCGCCGACACCCGCAGCGGTGACTCGCCGTGGCTCGACATCAGCTGGCGCGACCGCTTCGAGGAGATGCTCAAGCGAGCCGAGGCGCGTCTGCACCCGGCCGACTCCGGACCCATCCCGACGCTCTTTGGCGCCGACGCCGAAGGCGAAGCGCTGCTGGAGGATCCGCAGGCCGCGATCGCCGCACTGCTGGCGCAGTACCCCGACGCGGAGACCGTCAAGCTGCACCCCGCCGACGTGCCGTTCTTCATCACGCTGTGCAAGACGCTCGGCAAGCCCGTCAACTTCGTGCCCGTCATCGACAAGGACGTGCGGCGCTGGTGGCGCAGCGACTCGCTGTGGCAGGCGCACGATGCCCGCTACACCGCCGACCAGGTCTGCATCATCCCCGGCACCCAGGCCGTCGAGGGCATCACACGCGTCGACGAGCCGATCGGCGAGCTGCTCGACCGCTTCGAGCAGGCGTCGATCGACGAGGCAGTCGCGCTGCTGGCGCAAAAGGGTGAGACCCCGGTTGCCGTGGTGTCGCGCCGTCAGGCCCGTGCCGACGTCGTCGGCCCCCTGGCCGTCGTCCTCGACTCGCCCGACGTCCTGTGGGCGGGTCGCACCGCGATCAACCCGGTGCACCGCATCGGGGAGCCCAGCGAGTGGCAGGTCAACGAGAACCGTTCCGCCACACACCCATCGACGGGTGCGCGCCTGGAACTGGCCGACGGCCAGGTCACGCTGAGCGTGCCGCTGTCCGACATCTGGATCACCATCCGGTTCACCCTCGGTGAGGTCACCGTCGACGGTGGCATGCCGGTCGTCACCACCGAGGACGCATCGGCGGCGATGCGCGCCGTGCTGGCCATCGCGGCCAATGTCGATGGCCCCGAGGCGCTTCCGCCGGTCGTCAACGACAGCACCACCGTCACGGTCAGCTGGGACCCGGAGGAGGTCGCCGACCACACCGGTGTCACCGCCACCTTCGGCGCACCGCTGGCCCCCGGCCTGACCCTGGTGCCCGACGCATTGGTCGGTCGCTGCTGGCCCGCGGTGTTCTCCGTCATCGGGTCCGCGCTCACCGAGGCCGGCTTCCCGGTCGTCGAGGGCCTGCTGAGCTTGGTCCACCTCGACCACGCCGCGCACCTGCTGGCGCCCATGCCGAAGACGAAGGCCGAACTCACCGTCACCGCAACGGCTTCCGCTGCGATCGACACCGAGGTCGGGCGCGTGGTGCCGGTCGACGTCGTCATCACCGACGCTGAGGGCACCGAACTCGCCAAGCTGCAGGAGCGGTTCTCGATCCTGGGCCGCAGTGGCTCGGCCGAGCTGGCCGACCCGCCGCGCGCAGGCGGTGCGATCACCGATAACGCCACCGACACACCGCGGCGTCGCCGCCGCGACGTGTCCGTCACCGCCCCCACCGACATGAGGGCGTTCGCGGTGGTGTCCGGGGACCACAATCCGATTCACACCGACCGGGCCGCCGCGCTGCTGGCCGGTCTGAAATCGCCTATCGTCCACGGCATGTGGCTGTCCGCGGCCGCGCAGCACGTCGTCACCGCCACGGACGGCCAGGCCACCCCGCCTGCCCGCCTCGTCGGTTGGACGTCGCGCTTCTTGGGCATGGTGCTTCCGGGCGACGAGATCGAGTTCCGCGTCGACCGAGTCGGTATCGACCGCGGCGCCGAGATCATCGAGGTCACCGCGAAGGTCGACAACGAGCTGGTCATGGCGGCGAGCGCGCAGCTCGCGGCGCCCAAGACCGTGTACGCCTTCCCCGGCCAGGGCATTCAGCACAAGGGCATGGGCATGGAGGTCCGCGCCCGGTCCAAGGCCGCCCGCAAGGTATGGGACGACGCCGACAAGTTCACCCGCAACACGCTGGGCTTCTCGGTGCTACACGTGGTGCGCGACAACCCGACGAGCCTCATCGCCAGCGGTGTGCACTACCAGCACCCCGAGGGCGTGCTGTTCCTGACGCAGTTCACCCAGGTGGCGATGGCCACGGTCGCGGCGGCCCAGGTCGCCGAGATGCGCGAGCAGGGTGCGTTCGTCGAGGGCGCGATCGCCTGCGGTCACTCCGTCGGCGAGTACACCGCGCTGGCGTGCGTGTCTGGCGTGTACTCGCTGGAGGGCCTGCTGGAGGCCGTGTTCCACCGCGGCAGCAAGATGCACGACATCGTGCCGCGCGACGCACAGGGACGGTCCAACTACCGCCTCGCGGCGATCCGGCCGTCGCAGATCGACCTGCCCGATGACGACGTGAACGACTTCGTCGAGCAGATCGCCGAGCGCACAGGCGAATTCCTGCAGATCGTGAACTACAACCTGCGTGGCTCGCAGTACGCGATCGCCGGCACGGTCCGTGGTTTGGAGGCGCTGGAGGAAGAGGTCGAGCGTCGTCGGGAGATCAGCGGTGGCAAGCGGTCATTCATCCTGATCCCCGGTATCGATGTGCCGTTCCACTCGTCGGTGCTGCGCGTTGGCGTCGATGACTTCCGGCGTGCGCTGCAGCGCGTGCTGCCGGAAGACACCGATCCGGCGCTGGTGGTCGGGCGCTACATCCCCAACCTGGTGCCGCGGCCGTTCACCCTGGACCGTGACTTCATCCAGGAGATCCGCGATCTGGTGCCCGCCGAGCCGCTCGACGAGGTGCTCGCCGACTACGACACCTGGATCAACGAGAAGCCGTGGGAGCTGTGCCGGCTGCTCGTCATCGAGCTGTTGGCCTGGCAGTTCGCCAGCCCTGTGCGGTGGATCGAGACCCAGGACCTGCTCTTCATCGAGGAGGCCGCAGGCGGTCTGGGCATGGAGCGCTTCGTCGAGATCGGCGTGAAGTCGGCGCCGACCGTCGCGGGTCTGGCGACCAACACGCTCAAGCTGCCCGAGTACTCGCACAACACCACCGAGGTGCTCAACGCCGAGCGTGACGCCGCCGTGCTGTTCGCCACCGATACCGATCCGGAGCCCGACGACGACGAGCCCGCTCCCGCGGCGGCCCCGGTCGCCGAGGCAGCCCCGGCCGAAGCCGCACCCGCGGCGCCGGTGGCACCCGCCGCACCCAGCGGCGGCCCGCGCCCCGACGACATCGTGTTCGACGCCGCCGACGCCACCGTGGCGCTCATCGCGCTGTCGGCCAAGATGCGCCTGGATCAGATCGAGGCACTGGACTCCATCGAGTCCATCACCGACGGCGCGTCGTCCCGCCGCAACCAGCTGCTGGTCGATCTCGGCTCCGAGCTGAACCTCGGCGCCATCGACGGTGCCGCCGAGGCCGACCTCGGCGCGCTCAAGGGACAGGTCTCCAAGCTCGCGCGTACCTACAAGCCGTTCGGTCCCGTCCTCAGCGACGCGATCAACGACCAACTGCGCACGATCCTCGGGCCGTCCGGCAAGCGCCCGGCGTACCTGACCGAACGCGTCACCAAGACATGGGAACTCGGACCGGGCTGGGCCAAGCACGTCACCGTCGAGGTGGCGCTGGGCACCCGCGAGGGATCCAGCGTCCGCAACGGCGCACTGGGCGGGCTGCATGACGGCGCCCTGGCCGACGCCGCAGCGGTGGACAAGGTCATCGACGCCGCAGTCTCTGCGGTCGGCGCGCGCAAGGGCATCGCGGTGTCCCTGCCCTCGGCGGGCGGTGGGGCCGGTGGCGTTGTCGACTCGGCAGCACTGAATGAGTTCGCCGAGAAGGTCACCGGGCGCGACGGCGTGCTCGCGTCGACTGCCCGGATGATCCTCGGGCAGCTCGGCCTGGACAACCCGGTCAGTGCCCCCGACGCCACCGACACCGAACTGATCGACCTGGTCACCGCCGAACTCGGTTCGGACTGGCCGCGTCTGGTCGCCCCGGCGTTCGACGGCCGCAAGGCTGTGCTGTTCGACGACCGGTGGGCCAGTGCGCGTGAGGATCTCGCGCGGCTGTGGCTGACCGACGAGGGTGACATCGACACCGACTGGGAGCGGCTGTCCGAGCGCTTCGAGGGTGCCGGACACATCGTGGCCACCCAGGCGAACTGGTGGCAGGGCAGGGCGCTCGCCGCGGGACGCAACGTCCACGCGGCGCTCTACGGCCGTGCCGCTGCGGGAGCGGAGAACCCCGACAATGGCCGCTACACCCAGGAGATCGCCGTTGTCACCGGTGCATCGAAGGGATCGATCGCCGCGTCCGTCATCGGCCAGCTGCTCAACGGTGGCGCCACGGTCATCGCCACCACCTCCAAGCTGAACGACGACCGCCTGGCGTTCTACCGCACGCTCTACCGGGACAACGCTCGCTTCGGTGCTCAACTGTGGGTGGTGCCGGCCAACATGGCGTCCTACTCCGACATCGATGCACTCGTCGAGTGGGTCGGCAACGAGCAGATCGAAAGCGTTGGGCCGCAGGCGATCCACCTCAAGGACGCACTCACCCCCACGCTGCTGTTCCCGTTCGCGGCGCCGCGCGTGGCCGGTGACCTGTCGGAGGCCGGTTCGCGCTCCGAGATGGAGATGAAGGTCCTGCTGTGGGCCGTTCAGCGTCTCATCGGCGGGCTGTCGCACATCGGTGCCGAGCGCGATATCGCCGCACGCCTGCACGTCGTGCTGCCGGGATCGCCCAACCGCGGCATGTTCGGCGGTGACGGTGCCTACGGCGAGGCGAAGGCCGCACTCGATGCAGTGGTGTCCCGGTGGAAGGCCGAGACGTCGTGGGCGCAGCGGGTTTCGCTGGCGCACGCGCTGATCGGCTGGACCAAGGGCACCGGCCTGATGGGTCACAACGACGCCATCGTCGGCGCGGTCGAAGAGGCGGGTCTGACCACCTACTCGACCGAGCAGATGGCGTCGATGCTGCTCGACCTGTGCGATATCGAGTCCAAGGTCGCCGCGGCGCGTGAGCCCCTGACGGCCGATCTCACCGGCGGGCTCGGCGAGATCGAGATCGACATGGCCGAACTCGCGGCGAAGGCGCGCGAGGACGCGGCGGCCGAGGCGCCGGACGACGACGATGACGTCCCGACCGGCACCATCTCGGCACTGCCGTCGCCGCCGCGCGGCTACGCGTCGGCTCCGCCGCCCGCGTGGGCCGACCTGGACGTCGATCCGGCCGATCTGGTGGTCATCGTCGGTGGCGCCGAGCTCGGGCCGTACGGCTCGTCGCGGACCCGCTTCGAGGTCGAGACCTCCGGTGAGCTGTCGGCGGCCGGCGTCCTCGAGCTGGCGTGGACCACTGGCCTGGTCAAGTGGGAGGAAGACCCGAAGCCGGGTTGGTACGACACGCAGACCGGCGACATGGTCGACGAGGGCGAACTGGTGGAGCGCTACCACGACGCCGTCATCGAGCGGGTCGGCATCCGCGAGTTCGTCGACGACGGTGCGATGCCTGCCGATCACGGTGCGCCGCTGCTGGTCTCGGTGTTCCTCGACAAGGACTTCACCTTCGTGGTGTCGTCTGAGGAGGAGGCGCGGGCATTCGCGCAGTTCGATCCCGAGCACACGGTCATCACGCCCGCACCCGAGGGCTCCGACTGGAAGGTCACCCGCAAGGCCGGCACCGAGATCCGGGTGCCGCGCACGGTGAAGCTGTCCCGCAGCGTCGGCGCGCAGATCCCGTCCGGCTTCGATCCGACCGTCTACGGCATTGGCCAGGACATGGCCGGCTCGATCGACCGCGTGGCGCTGTGGAACCTCGTCACGACGGTGGACGCGTTCCTGTCGTCCGGGTTCACCCCGGCCGAGCTGATGCGTTGGGTGCACCCCAGCCTGGTGGCCAGCACGCAGGGCACGGGTATGGGCGGCATGACCTCGATGCAGCGGATGTACCACGGCAACCTGCTGGGCAGGAGCAAGCCGAACGACATCCTCCAGGAGGTGCTGCCGAACGTCTTCGCAGGCCACGTCGTGCAGTCGTATGTGGGCAGCTACGGCGCGATGATCCACCCTGTCGCGGCATGCGCGACGGCGGCGGTCTCGGTCGAGGAGGGCGTCGACAAGATCAAGCTGGGCAAGGCTCAGTTCGTGGTCGCAGGCGGCTACGACGATCTGACGCTGGAGGCGGTCATCGGGTTCGGTGACATGTCGGCCACCGCCGAGACCGACACCATGCGGGCCAAGGGCATCAGCGACTCGAAGTTCTCCCGCGCCAACGACCGGCGCCGGTTGGGCTTCGTGGAGTCCCAGGGCGGCGGCACGATTCTGCTGGCCCGCGGTGACCTCGCTTTGGCGATGGGTCTGCCGGTGCTCGCGGTCGTGGGCTACGCGTCATCGTTCGGCGATGGCGTCCACACGTCGATCCCCGCACCGGGGCTGGGCGCACTGGCCGCAGGCCGTGGCGGCCGGGAGTCGGAGTTGGCTCGCTCGTTGGCGAAGCTCGGCGTCGGCGCGGACGATATCGCTGTGGTGTCCAAGCACGACACGTCGACATTGGCCAACGACCCCAACGAGACGGAGCTGCACGAGCGGCTCGCGGCGGCGATGGGACGTTCGGCGGGTGCGCCACTGTTCATCGTCAGCCAGAAGAGCCTCACCGGTCACAGCAAGGGCGGTGCGGCGGCGTTCCAGATGATGGGCATGTGCCAGATGCTGCGCGACGGCGTGATTCCGCCGAACCGCAGCCTGGACTGTGTCGATGACGAGCTGGCCCACGCATCGCACTTCGTGTGGGTGCGCGAGACCCTGCATCTGGGCGAGAAGTTCCCGCTCAAGGCCGGTCTGGTGACGAGCCTCGGGTTCGGTCACGTGTCGGGCCTCGTCGCGCTGGTGCACCCGGAGGCCTTCCTGAGGTCGCTGACCGCTGAGCAGCGCGAGGACTACCGTCGTCGCGCGGGTGAGCGGGTGCTGAACGGTCAGCGCAGGCTGGCGTCGGCGATTGCCGGCGGGCCCGCGCTGTACGAGAAGCCCGCTGACAGGCGCTTCAACCACGACTCGCCGGAGAAGCGGCAGGAGGCCGACATGCTGCTCGACCCGACGTCGCGCCTCGGCGAGGACGGTTGGTACACGCAGCGATGAGGGCACGTGCCGGGAACACGGTGAGTGCGTGCGCGGGCAGCCGTACGCGGTGCGGTAGCTTCTGCGCGTGAGCATCGTCGGGGTCGGCATCGACCTGGTCAACATTCCGGATTTCGCTGAGCAGGTCGATCAGCCGGGCACTGTGTTCGCTGAGACGTTCACGCCGGGGGAGCGCCGCGACGCCGCGGACAAGAGTTCGTCGGCGGCGCGGCACCTCGCGGCGCGTTGGGCGGCCAAGGAGGCCGTGATCAAGGCGTGGTCGGGTTCGCGGTTCAGCAAGCGGCCGGTGCTGCCTGAGGGCATCCACCGCGATATCGAGATCGTCACCGACATGTGGGGGCGGCCCAAGGTGCGGCTGTCGGGCGCAATCGCTGAACACCTCAAGGACGTGACGATCCATCTGTCGCTGACACACGAGGCGGATACAGCGGCCGCGGTCGCCGTCCTGGAGTCCTAGTTTTCTGCCTCGAACTCGCGGGAGACTGCGCCGTTCAGTCCTTGCGTCCGGTGAATGCGAGGCTGACGCCGAGACCAACCATCGCGACTCCGCCGGCACCGCCGATCGCGGCGATTCTGCGGGGGGACTGAGCGAACCAATCTCGCGCGAGACTGGCGGTCAGGGCCCAGACACTGTCGGAAATCACGGCGATGAGAAGGAAGACGACACCTAGCGTGAGCATCTGGGCCAAAACGTGTCCCGCGGCCGTGTCGACAACCTGAGGCAGTGCCGCAACGAAGAACACGATGGTCTTGGGATTGGTCACACCCACGATGAACCCGTCCGCCAGCACTCTGCTCGGCCGTGCCGCGGGCGAGCCGCCGGCGAGTGCCTCGCCCAACGCGTGCCGGTGCCGGATGGCCTGGACGCCGAGGTACACCAGGTAGGCCACGCCGATCATCTTGATGATGCTGAACGCCAACGCCGAGGCGAATATCAGTGCTCCAGCACCCAGGGCCACGGCAAGGATCTGGATATAGGCGCCCACCGCGTTACCCGCCACGGTCAACAACGCCTGGCGTCGGCCGACTGTCAGCGCCCGACCGACGGTGAACAGGACGCTTGGCCCCGGAATCACAATCACCAGGAACGAGATCAGCCCGAACGCGAGCAGGTGAGTCATGGACGGCATGCAGTGACGATACGTCGACGGACTAGCCTCACGGACATGGTTGATCTGGTCGATCGGGTCCGTGAACTTCTGCCATCGGTGCGTGCCGATCTCGAGGATCTGGTGCGGATCGAGTCGGTGTGGGCCGATCCGGCGCGTCGTGACGAGGTCCGGCGCAGCGCGGAGGCCGTGTCGAAGTTGTTGTCGGCCGCGGGCTTCGGCGATGTACGGATCGTCAGCGAGGGCGGGGCACCCGCTGTGATCGCACACCATCCCGCACCGCCGGGTGCGCCGACGGTTCTGCTGTACGCCCATCACGACGTACAACCCGAAGGCGATCGCGCGCAGTGGAACTCACCGCCGTTTGAGCCGACAGAGCGTGACGGGCGCCTCTACGGGCGTGGTACCGCAGACGACAAGGCCGGGATCGCAACGCATCTGGCGGCGTTCCGGGCCCACGGCGGGAATCCGCCGGTCGGCGTCACGGTGTTCGTGGAGGGGGAGGAGGAGTCCGGCTCGCCGTCCCTTGGCGCGCTGCTGGCCGCCCATTCCGACGCGCTGGCCGCCGACGTGATCGTCATCGCAGACTCCGAGAACTGGAGCACCGAGATCCCGTCCCTGACGGTGTCGCTGCGGGGGCTCGCCGACTGCGTCGTGGAGGTCGCGACGCTCGACCACGGTCTGCACTCCGGGCTGTGGGGCGGGGTGGTGCCCGACGCCCTCACCGCGCTGGTGCGGCTGCTGGCGAGCCTGCATGACGACGATGGCAACGTGGCGGTGGACGGTCTGCACGAGGGGCTGGCCGCCGACGTCGACTACCCGGCGGGCCGGGTCCGCGCCGAATCGGGTCTGCTCGACGGGGTCCGCGAGATCGGTTCCGGCTCGGTGGTTCAACGTCTCTGGGCCAAGCCGGCCATCACCGTCATCGGCATCGACACCACGCCGATAGCGGCGTCGTCGAACACCCTGATCCCGCGTGCGCGGGCGAAGGTCAGCATGCGGGTGGCCCCCGGTGGTGACGCGCGTGCGCACCTCGCGGCCCTTACCCGCCACCTGGAGGCGCACGCACCGTGGGGTGCGCACGTCACCGTGACGCCGGGTGACGTGGGTCAGCCCTACGCGATCGACGCCGCGGGGCCGGTCTATGACGCGGCGCGGGCCGCGTTCCGGAAGGCGTGGGGACGCGATCCGATCGATATGGGGATGGGCGGGTCGATTCCGTTCATCGCCGAGTTCGCCAACGCCTACCCCGACGCCAGGATTCTGGTCACCGGCGTCGAGGATCCAGGGACCCAGGCGCACAGCATCAACGAGAGCTTGCACCTCGGGGTGCTGGAGCGCGCGGCCATCGCCGAGGCGCTGCTGCTGGAGTCGCTGGGTGGCGAGGCCGGGCGCTAGACCGAGATGTCGCGTCGAAGCTTGGCGACGTGTCCGGTGGCCTTGACGTTGTACTGGGCGACCTCGATATTGCCCTTCTCGTCGACGACGAACGTCGACCGGATGACGCCCTGAACGGTCTTGCCGTACATCGACTTCTCGCCGAACGCGCCCCACGCCGTCAGCACCTCGCGGCTCGGGTCGGACAGCAGGGGGAACGTCAGTCCCTCATTGTCGCGGAACTTGGCGAGCTTCTCGGGCTTGTCGGGGGAGATGCCGATGACATCCAGACCGGCCTCATTCAGTTCGGACAGGCTGTCCCGGAAGTCGCACGCCTGCTTGGTGCACCCTGGTGTGGAGGCTGCCGGGTAGAAGTAGACGATCACCTTGCGGCCCTTGAAGTCGCTCAGTTTGACCGTGTTGCCGTCGGCATCGGACAGGCTGAACGCGGGCGCTTTGGCGCCTACCTCCAGGCGGGGCGTCGGTGACATTCGGGATCCCTTCTGGTTGGCCGTGCGCGGCGTCGCGGATCGGCTCAACTAGGGTAGATCGACAAGGCGTAGGCAAGGTGAAGGGGCTGACGTGGCGGACAGGGATCCCGACGACATCAAGCAGGAGATCGACAAGGCCCGCGATCAGTTGGCCTTGACTGTGGACGCACTCGCCGAGCGGGCCAATCCCAGCCGCATCGCCGACGATGTCAAGGCCGGTGTCCTCGATTTCGTGAAGAAGCCCGTGGTGGCGGTGTCCATCGCCGGGCTGGGCACGATCGTCCTCGTTGTGTTCATCCGGCGGATCAAGAACCGCTGACGTCCCCGGGTCGCTGCGTCAGCGGCGGCGGAGCCGGAACAGGTCGGTGAATGAGAATCGCGGCGGATTCGCCGTGCGTCCAAGCCGACTGCAGTTGTAGACCACCACAACGCTTTGCGCTGCGGCTTCGTGCTGTGCCTCGACGACAGGTGGGAGAGTCGAGGTCGTGGCAACAGATGTTGTCATCTAGCTAATTCCTCGCTTCCCTCTCGATCGTTCCTCGATGTCTCGCTCGCGGACTCTACAGCTAACTTCAGCTTAGCAGTCCGTACCCACCGGAGTGGTATTCAAAACATCCAGAAAAGCCTGTTCGCGAAGTTTGTCAGTCTGCGACGCGTTTTCTGAAACAGCTGAAAAGCGACTCATTTGGCGATTACAGCACACCACCGGAATGCTTGCTGGCTAGCGCCGCCAGCAATTTACCACGACGTCAGTCGCAATGCGCGGGGGATAGCCAGAACTGCATCGCCGCGACGGTTTGCGCGGCCGCGATCGCGTCAACCCGAGCTGAGTTGGCTGGTAGCGGGGTGGCCGATCGATTCATCGGCCGTCCGAGGCGTGGAACTTCGCTGGCATTGCAGCGGGGCGCAGAGTTGCTCGGATGGCGATCATGAGCGCCGACTCGAGTGAGCTACCTCATCGGCGTTCCGCCCTGTTGCGGATCGGCGGGGAACCCGGCGGACCTGAGAGCTGAAACTGTCCTGAAACCACAAAAGCCGCAGAGTCTCTGCGGCTTTCGGTGGTGCGCCGTCAGGGTTTCGAACCCCGGACCCGCTGATTAAGAGTCAGCTGCTCTACCAACTGAGCTAACGGCGCGCGTGGAAGACGATAACAGGCAACTGCGGCGCAGATGAAATCCGCATGTCAGACAAACCCGGACGCGTGTAACGATCGCGCCCCTGTCGGCGGTTTCCCTTAGACTACTGCCAAGTAGTGCAACCCCCTGGTCCCGTCCAAACCCCGTTGTGAGGTGCAAGTAGTCATGTGGCGAGTCCATTCGGTGGCCCGTCCGCGTCGGAGGTTGACGAGGGTGGCAGCACTCCTGGTCATGCCCGCCGTTGTATTCGGCCTGAGCGCGTGCAGCGGTTCGGCCGCCGCCCCGTCGCAGCAGCAGACCATCACCGAAAAGGGAACGCCCTTCGGGGACCTTCTGGTGCCCAAGCTGACCGCATCGGTGACCGACGGTGCCGTCGGGGTCACGGTCGACGCTCCGGTGACGGTGAGCGCAGAGGACGGCGTCCTGGGTGCGGTCAGCATGACCGACGAGGACGGCGCGCCGGTCGCCGGTCGACTCAGTCGCGACGAGCTGACGTGGACCACCACCGATCCGCTGGACTACAACGCGCGGTACACACTGAGCGCGCAGTCTCTGGGACTTGGCGGCGTCACCACGCGCTCGATGACGTTCCAGACGCACTCGCCCGACAACCTCACCATGCCGTACGTGTCGCCGGCCGAGGGTGAGGTCGTCGGCGTCGGGCAGCCGGTCGCGGTCCGTTTCGACGAGAACATCCCCAACCGTCGCGCCGCCGAGGCCGCAATCAAGGTCACCACCAAGCCTGCCGTCGAGGGTGCCTTCTACTGGCTCAACAACCGCGAGGTGCGCTGGCGCCCCGCGGCCTACTGGAAGCCGGGCACCACGGTCGATGTCGCCGTCAACACCTACGGCGTGGACCTCGGGGACGGACTGTTCGGTCAGGAGAACGTCAGCACGCACTTCACCATCGGCGACGAGTTGATCGCGACGGCAGACGACAGCACCAAGACGCTGACCATCCGGCGCAACGGTGAGGTGGTCAAGACGATGCCGATCTCGATGGGCAAGAACAGCACGCCCACCGACAACGGCACCTACATCATCGGCGACCGGCTCTCCCACATGGTGATGGACTCCTCGACGTATGGCGTGCCGACGAACTCGCCCAACGGATATCGCACCGAGGTCGACTGGGCCACCCAGATGTCCTACAGCGGCATCTACGTGCACGGTGCGCCGTGGTCGGTGGGCAGCCAGGGCTATAGCAATGTGAGCCACGGCTGCCTCAACGTCAGCACGAGCAATGCGAAGTGGTTCTACGAGAACACCAAGCGTGGCGACATCGTCGAGGTGTCCAACACGGTCGGTTCACGGCTGTCGGGAACCGAAGGACTCGGTGACTGGAACATCCCCTGGGCGCAGTGGAAGGCCGGCAACGCCAACCTCTGACCGTCGAGCGTCGAGCGTCACGACGACCGCACTTCCGCGACATGTCAGTGGCTCGCGGAATCATGTCGAGCATGAGCATCGACAACGAGCTGCTGCGGTCCCTTAGCCGTCACCCTGCGACTGGACCGCGATTGGTTGAGTACGTGGTCACCGGCAAGTGGGCCAAGCCCAAGGCGGGCCTTGCCTTGGCGGACTCAGACGCACCCGCAAGCTGCGACCGCCCGCCGAAGTCGCTGCTGTGGCGGTAGGTCTCATCAACTCCCAAGGCTGAGTTGATGTTCGGGACATCGTCAGTGCCCAGAGACCTGGCCGGGCTCCCAGAGGGTTGAGTTGTGCACCTGGTCGGCTTGGATGCCGTCGTCGTCGGCGATGGAGGTCACACCACTTCCTTCGTGAACTTCGACAAGTTCGTCGTAGGTCCCCGTATCGGGCGATGGTGTTGCCACGGCGTGGCCGACACCGCCAAACACGGCGAAACCGGCCAGGCCGATCGCCAAACTACTTGCGGCAAACAACTTCTTTGTGGTGCTGGAAACCTGCTCGTTCACGGTATTACCCCCCGGTAGGACCCCCGACCAGCCAAGGCGGCAGGTCGTTCTGTTGAAGACCTGTCCATCCCACGCCGATTCCACGCGCGCGTCAATGGTTAGCAAACTATCCGACGCACTGGGGGTCAGGGGTGCCCGGACGCGCGGCGTTCGGCCCACGGGAATGCAAAAGGTGGGAGGGCCAAAAGGCCCTCCCACCTGCTTGGGTGGCTGACGGGACTCGAACCCGCGACAGCCAGGATCACAACCTGGTGCTCTACCAACTGAACTACAGCCACCATTGCTGCTGTGTCGTCTCCGGCACTGCAGCGACGTCGATACTAGCCTCTCGGAGGCTCAGTCGCCGAATCAGATGTCGCCTGCCCGTTGCCTGGCGGACCCAATTCGGCGGCCACCGCGGCGATGTCGCTGGTGGAGGGGCCTGGCTCGGTGACGAACGCGGTGCGGCGGTAGTACTTCAGTTCCCGGATCGACTCGTGGATGTCGGCGAGCGCGCGGTGCGACAGGCCCTTCTCGGGCTGACCGAAGTAGATCCTCGGGTACCAGCGGCGGCACAGCTCCTTGATCGAGCTGACGTCGATCATCCGGTAGTGCAGGAACCCGTCGAGGACGGGCATGTCCCTGGCGATGAATCCGCGGTCGGTGGAGATCGAATTACCGCACAGCGGTGCCGTGTTCGGCTGTTTGACGTGACTTCGGATGTAGTCCAGGACCATCGCCTCGGCGGTGGCCAGATCCGTTGTGGACCTGCGCACCTCCTCGGTGAGGCCGGACTTGCGGTGCATCGTGGCGACCACCTCGACCATGCCGTCCAAGGCGGCATCGTCGGCGTGGATCACCACGTCCACCCCGTCCCCGAGGACGTTCAACTCGGCATCGGTCACCAACGCCGCGATCTCTATGAGTCGGTCCGACCCCAGATCGAGGCCAGTCATCTCACAGTCGATCCAGACCAGTTCGTCACGCACAGCGGTCCACAGTATTCCCACGGCCGACATGCGCCCGACAACACCCACCGAACGCCGGGTCTGACACGTTAGGGTCGGCGCATGACGACGGAATCGACCGCCACCCCCGCGCAGCAGATAGCCGCTGGTTACGTCGGCGAGGGACCCGCTCTGGAGCTCGGCACAGTCGTCGTCGACGGCGTCGTCGACCCGTCCGCGCAGGTGCGGATTCCGCTCGCGACGGTGAACCGGCACGGCTTGGTGGCCGGTGCGACCGGCACCGGCAAGACCAAGTCGCTTCAGGTGATCGCCGAGCAGCTGTCGGCGGCGGGTGTGCCGGTCCTCATGGCCGATGTGAAGGGCGACCTGTCCGGACTGTCCCGCCCGGGCGAGCCAGGAGAGAAGACCACCCAGCGGGCCACCGACACCGGGGACAGCTGGACGCCGACGGCCTATCCGGTCGAGTTCCTGTCCCTGGGGACTAGCGGTATCGGCGTGCCGGTGCGCGCCACGATCACCAGCTTCGGCCCGATCCTGCTGTCGAAGGTGTTGGACCTCAACGCCACCCAGGAGTCCACCCTCGGGCTGATCTTTCACTGGGCCGACCAGAAGGGTCTGTCGCTGCTGGACCTGAAGGATCTGCGCGCGGTGATCCAGTACCTCACCAGTGACGAGGGCAAGCCCGAACTCAAGGCGCTTGGCGCGGTGTCACCCGCGACCGCCGGGGTCATCCTGCGCGCGCTGGTCAACCTCGAGGCCGAGGGCGCGGACACGTTCTTCGGCGAACCCGAACTCGAACCCAAGGACCTGATCCGCTTCGACGCCCAGGGCCGCGGGATCATCACGCTGCTGGAGCTGGGCAACCAGGCGGCGCGGCCGGTGATGTTCTCCACGTTCCTGATGTGGGTGCTGGCCGACCTGTTCACGACACTGCCCGAGGTCGGCGACGTCGAGAAGCCGAACCTGGTGTTCTTCTTCGACGAGGCCCACCTGCTGTTCACCGACGCCTCCAAGGCCTTCCTCGAACAGGTCGAGCAGACGGTCAAGCTGATCCGCTCCAAGGGTGTCGGCGTGTTCTTCTGCACCCAGCTGCCGACCGATATCCCCAACAACGTGCTCAGCCAGCTCGGCGCCCGAGTCCAGCACGCCCTGCGGGCGTTCACCCCGGACGACCAGAAGGCACTCACCAAGACCGTGCGGACCTACCCGAAGACGTCCGTCTACGACCTGGAGGAGGCGTTGACCTCACTGGGAATCGGCGAGGCGATCGTCACCGTGCTGTCGGAGCGGGGCGCGCCGACCCCGGTCGCGTGGACCCGGATGCGCGCGCCGCGCTCACTGATGGACACCATCGGCAACGACGCCATCGCCGCGGCCGCCAAGGCGTCCCCGCTGCAGGCCGAGTACGGCCAGACCATCGACCGCGAGTCCGCCTACGAGCGACTCAACGCGCGCGTCGCCGAACCGGAGACCACCGAGCTGCCGCCGCCCGTGCCGACAGCCGCTCCCGGCGGCGCGAGCGTCTCGGGACAGGTCAAGGTCACGCACGTCACCGAGCCCGGAATGCTGGACAAGATGATGAGCAGCCCCGCGTTCAAGAGCGCGATGCGTTCGGCGGGCACCGTCATCGGCCGCGAGATCACCCGCAGCATCTTCGGCACCGGACGGCGCAAGCGCTGACCGCTCGTTTGGATCCTCGAGACTGCTGGGAGATCGCGATATCTCGCAATTCGACGATCTCACAGCAGTCTCGGCGACTGGGGCTGACGTGCCGCGCGAAGCCGCTAGCCGCCGCCGAGACGTTTGTAGACCGCGCCGACGATCGGCGTGACGATCGAGCGCGGCGCGTACCCGCTGGCCACCGACATCGCCTTGGACGTCACGCCGGGCACGACGCGCATCTTGTTGCGCTCCAGGGCATCCAGCGAGATCTTCGCGGTGTACTCGGTCGAGATCCACAGGAAGTCGGGGATCAGCTTCTCGACGAGCGACTGCTCGGTCTCATCGGGCAGCGTCTCGCGGACCGGGCCGGGCGCCAGCAGCGTGACGTGGATGCCCAGACGCTTGACCTCACCGCGCAGCGACTCGCTGAACGTGTTCGCGAACGCCTTGGACGCCGCATAGGTGGCGTTGTTGGGGATGGGGGAGTTGCCCGCCGCCGAACCCGAGATCAGGATGCCGCCGGCACGCCGTCGCGCCATGCCCGGCAGCACCGCCAGGGCGAGGTCGTGCACGCCAAGCACGTTGAGCTGCACCTGCGCCTTCTCCCCGTCGACGTCGAGGTCGGCGACCGGGCCGAACGTCGCGGTGCCCGCATTCGCACACAGGATGGAGATGTCGCGCTGCGCCAGCTCCTCGCAGAACACATCACGCGCGGCCGGGTCTGTGAGGTCGACCGCGCGCACCTCGACCGTCACCCCGTAACGCTCGGTGAGCCGTTCGGCCAGGGCCGTCAGCACCTCCTCGCGGCGCGCCGTGATGATCAGGTGATGCCCGCGAGCGGCGAGTTCGGTGGCCAGCGCCTCGCCGATGTTCTGCGAAGCGCCGGTGACGACCGCGCGGGCGTCGGGATGGGGAGCGGGTACTGGCATGGCGCCAATCGTAGGGACCCGTCGTGCGACCAATAGAGTTGAGGCCATGACCAGCCCCGGCACGGTGTCGCTGACCGCCGGGAGGTCGCGAGTCGCGGCGTGGGCGCTGTGGGACACCGGCGCCACAGGGATGAACGCCATCGTGGTGACGTTCGTCTTCTCGGTGTATCTCACCGGACAGGTGGGCGCGGGTCTGGACGGGCCCGTCACGCCGGCGGAGTGGCTTGGCCGCGCGCTGACGGCGTCCGGGCTCGTGGTCGCCGTACTGGCCCCCGCGACGGGGATCTGGGTCGACGCCGCGCACCGCAGACGGACGGTGCTCACGGTGCTGACGGGCGCCGCCGTTCTTCTGACGGCCTCGATGAGCCTCATCCGCGACGATCCCGACTACCTGTGGCCGGGACTGGCACTACTGGCGTGTACCGCGGCGTGCAGTGATCTGGCCACGGTGCCCTACAACGCGATGCTCCGCGATCTGTCCACGCCGCAGACATCGGGTCGAATCTCCGGATTCGGTTCCGCAGCGGGCTATTTCGGCACAGTCCTGCTGTTGTTGGTGGTCTACCTCGGCTTGGTCGCCGGTGACGGTGACACCCGCGGGCTGCTGGGAATCCCCGCCGACGACGGCTGGCCGGTGCGGTCGGCGATGCTGCTGACGGCGGCCTGGTTCACGCTGTTCGCGCTGCCGCTGCTGCTGTCCCGTCGTACCGAGGCCGTTGTCGACGACACACCTCGCGTGGGCCTGCTCGGCGCGTACCGCAAACTCTGGGCAGAGTTGACCGACCAGTGGAAACGCGATCACAACATCGTCTACTACCTGATCGCCAGCGCGATCTTCCGCGACGGGTTGACCGGCGTCTTCACCTTCGGGGCGGTACTCGGCGTCACCGTGTACGGCATATCGCAGGCCGACGTCCTGCTGTTCGGCATCTGCGCGTGCATCGTCGCCGCCCTGGGGGCGGTACTGGGCGGACTGATCGACGACCGCGTCGGATCCAAACCCGTCATCGTCACGTCGCTGTCCGCGATGATCGTGGTGGCATCCACCCTGATAAGCCTCGACGGGCCCATCGCGTTCTGGATCTGCGGGCTGCTCCTGTGTCTGTTCATCGGGCCCACCCAGTCATCAGCGCGCACGCAGATGCTGCGCCTGACGGCCGAGGGCAAGGAGGGCGTGTCGTTCGGCCTTTACACGACGACGGGTCGGGCGGCATCGCCGTTGGCGCCGTGGTTCTTCGCGATGGCCATCGCGATATTCGGGACGGACCGCGCCGGCATGGGCGGGCTGGTCGCCGTCCTGGCGCTCGGGTTGTTCGCGATGCTGCTGGTGCGAACGCCCAGATCAGCTGACCGGACTGCAGATAGTCAGGCCTGAGCCCGACCGCTCCTGAAGCGGCACGCCGTTGATCGAGATGGAGCAACCGATCTCGCGACCGACGTTGATGATGCTGACACTCGCCGACTGCTCGGCGGGCGCCGAGAGTTCCACCTGCTTGCTCCAGGGCAGCATGACGTTGAACTCGGTCTGGAACATGCCGCCGCTGTCGATGTAGGTGATGTTGATGGCGCGGCCGGTGCCGGTGACGTCGTAGACGACGGTCTCGGTCTCACCCGGTGTGGCGGACCCTCCCGGCGGTGTTGGGCCCGGAATCGGGAACGGCAGTGGCAGCCGGGGTGCGCTCGGTGTGAGCGTGGTCGTCGGGGGAGCCGTGGTGAAACTCGGCTCGGGAGGCGAGGTGGGGGGTGCGACGACCGTCTCCTGCTGCGATGTGTTGACGACGACCAGCGCGATGACGAGACCGATGACTATGACCACCGACAGCGCCGCCAGCGCCCACAACCACAGCCGCGTGGGGGGCCCCTCTGGCTCGGGGGGCTCGGGCGGTTGGCCAGCCGGGGGGTACTGCGCACCGAACTGCTCGGTCGGCGGCGGCTGATAGGTGTGGGGCGAGTACGGAGGCAGTTGCTGAGTCTGGTCGGGCGTCGGCGGAGCCTGATAGGACGGGCCGTACGACGCCTGGTTCGCGTAAGCCGGATCGGCGTAGCCCGGGTACTCGTAGGGCAGTTGCTGCGTCGGATCCGACTCGTCGCGTCGTGAATCCGTCATGACCACCTCATGGGCGCAAGGGTACCCGCGTGTCGAACGGGCGTGCAGAGACGCCGATCGGGGGTCAACCACCCGTCGGTTTGGGTTTAGCCGAATTTTCGCGTGGGTAAAACAAGATCACGCGCCGTTGGGGCGCAGAGAAATGGAGGCCAATCATGCGAGGACTTCTCGGCGTAATTGTGCTCGTCTGGTTGCTGATCGGTGTGGTCGCCGCCTATCAACGCGACTACTTCAAGACGGCGGAAAACAGTTGCGGCACAGCGGGGACCATCGCGCTCACCGTGGTGGCAGGCCCGCTCAATTATGCGGGCGTCAACCCCAAGGTGACGGATTGCAACGTTCCAGAGCCCAGCCAGTGACCGACCGGTCCTGAGCCTTACAGATTGATTACGAAGGGGATTTAACCATGATTGCCATTGGCGTGATTCTGCTCATTCTCGGCCTGATCTTCTCGGTGCCGATCCTGACCTACATCGGCGTCGTCGCCCTGGTTATCGGGGCGGTGTTCTGGATGCTCGGCGCTGCCGGGCACGCGGTGGGTGGCCGCAAGGTCTGGTATTAGCCGCGCGGAGCGGACATCATTGCCGCCACCGTCATTGCGCGCAGCACTGCGCGGGATGACGGTGGCGGTGTCTGTTTGACGCTGTGCGATACGGAGTTGATCAATCCGAAGCTGGCGTGCGCCATGAGCCGTGCGTCGTCCTCGCCGAGCGCGTCATCGAATCGGCGCAGGACGTCCACCCAGATCTCCACGTACTGACGCTGTGCGCGGCGAACCTGACGCTCGGCCGGAGCGGGCAGCTGTCCGAGGTCGCGGTCCTGGATCCTGATCAGATCGGACTCGCCGAGCGCGAAGTCGAGGTGGAAGTCGATGAGGCCGTGCAGCGTGGTCTCCGCGTCTTCGCCGCGCGCCACAACCTCGGTGGCACCTGCGAGCAGCCGGGTACTGATACCGACCAGGATCTCGACGAGCAGCGCCTCCTTGTTGGGGAAGTGGCGGTAGATCGCCGGTCCGCTGACACCTGCTGCGGCACCGATGTCCTCGAGCCGCACAGAGGTGAACCCGCGCTCGGCGACGAGGTGTTCGGCGGCCGCGATCAGCTGGCTGCGACGGTCGGATTTGGCTCTGCTGCGGGGTGTCTCGACCGTGCCGTGGTCGGCTGACCCGCTGGGCGTGTTCGACACGCGAATCTCCTGACCCGTGGTGGACATTTCAGTTAATCGTTACTAACATCCTACGAGTTAGTCTTCATTAACTCAACTGAATGGGTCCACGATGGCAACGCGGGCATCTCATCGCGAGCAACACCTGGAGCTGGTGGCGCAGTTGCGCACCAAGCTCTCGGCCGCCGCACTCGGCGGCCCCGAGCGCGCCCGGGAGCGTCACGTCAGCAGGGGCAAGCTCTTGCCGCGCGACCGCGTCGACGGACTGCTCGACCCCGGCTCGCCATTTCTGGAACTCGCGCCGCTGGCCGCCAACGGCATGTACGACGACGAGTGCCCGGGGGCGGGAATCATCGCCGGCATCGGCCGGGTGGCCGGGCGCGAGTGCATGGTTGTCGCCAACGATGCGACCGTCAAGGGCGGTACCTATTACCCGCTGACGGTCAAGAAGCATCTGCGCGCACAGGAGATCGCAGGCCAGAACCGGTTGCCCTGCGTCTACCTCGTTGACTCCGGCGGGGCGTTCCTGCCGCGTCAGGACGAGGTCTTCCCCGACCGCGACCACTTCGGCCGCATCTTCTTCAACCAGGCCAATCTCAGTGCCCGGGGCATACCGCAGATCGCGGCGGTGCTCGGATCCTGCACCGCCGGTGGCGCGTACGTGCCCGCCATGAGCGACGAGGCCGTCATCGTGCGGAACCAGGGCACCATCTTCCTGGGTGGGCCGCCACTGGTGAAGGCCGCCACCGGCGAGGTGGTGTCGGCCGAGGATCTGGGCGGCGGCGACCTGCACTCCAAGGTCTCGGGTGTCACCGACCATCTGGCGCATGACGATCGCGACGCGCTGCGGATCGTCCGCCGCATCGTCGGCACACTCGGGCCGCGCACCGCGACACCGTGGGATGTCGCGGAGACAGTAGATCCGATCGCCGATCAGACCGAGCTGTACGACGTCGTGCCCATCGACTCACGCGTGCCCTACGACGTGCACGAGGTGATCACGCGCATCGTCGATGGCGGCGAGTTCCAGGAGTTCAAGGCCGAGTACGGCACCACGCTGGTCACCGGATTCGCGCGCATTCACGGCCATCCGGTGGGCATCGTGGCCAACAACGGTGTGCTGTTCGGCGAGTCGGCGGTCAAGGGCGCGCACTTCATCGAGTTGTGCGACAAGCGCTCTGTGCCACTGCTGTTCCTGCAGAACATCGCCGGCTTCATGGTCGGCCGCGACTACGAGGCGGGCGGTATCGCCAAGCACGGTGCCAAGATGGTCACCGCCGTCGCCTGTGCCCGGGTGCCGAAGATGACCGTGGTGATCGGCGGCTCGTACGGGGCCGGCAACTACTCGATGTGTGGGCGCGCCTACTCGCCGCGGTTCCTGTGGATGTGGCCCAACGCGCGCATCTCGGTGATGGGCGGTGAACAGGCCGCGTCAGTGCTCGCGACGGTGCGCGGTGACATGACGCCCGAGCAGGAAGAGGCGTTCAAGGCGCCGATCCGCGATGAGTACGAGGCGCAGGGAAATCCGTACTACTCGACGGCCCGGCTGTGGGATGACGGTGTGATCGATCCAGCCGACACGAGAACCGTTGTCGGACTAGCCCTGTCGGTGGTGGCACAGGCTCCCTTGGAGCCGGTGTCCTACGGCGTGTTCAGGATGTGACAGTGATGACATTAACTTCGCAGACCGCCTTTGACACCGTCCTGGTCGCCAACCGCGGAGAGATCGCGGTCCGGGTCATCCGCACCCTGCGTGCCATGGGAATCCGCTCGGTGGCGGTTTTCAGTGACGCCGACGCCGGGGCCCGCCACGTCGCGGAGGCCGATGTGGCGGTGCGCCTCGGACCGGCACCGGCACGACAGAGCTACCTCGACATCTCCCTCGTGGTGGCCGCCGCGCGTCGAACCGGCGCGCAGGCTGTGCACCCCGGCTACGGATTCCTCTCGGAGAACGCCGAATTCGCCGCGGCCCTGAAGGCCGCGGGTATCACGTTCATCGGGCCGCCGGTGGGTGCCATTGAGACGATGGGCGACAAGATCGCCGCCAAGGCCGCCGTGTCAGCGTTCGATGTTCCTGTGGTTCCCGGTATCTCACGCCCCGGCCTCACCGATGACGATCTGATCGGCGGTGCGGCAGAGGTTGGCTTCCCGGTGCTGGTGAAGCCGTCCGCCGGTGGCGGTGGCAAGGGCATGCGCGTGGTGCACCAGGCCTCCGAACTGCCGGCCGCACTCGTCAGTGCGCGTCGCGAGGCGGCCTCCGCCTTCGGTGACGACACCCTGTTCCTCGAGCGGTTCGTGTTGAACCCCAGGCACATCGAGGTTCAGGTCCTCGCCGACGGCCACGGCAACGTCATCCACCTCGGGGAGCGCGAGTGCAGCCTGCAGCGTCGCCACCAGAAGGTCATCGAGGAGGCACCCTCGCCGCTGCTGGACCCCGAGACGCGGGCCCGCATCGGTGCGGCCGCATGCGCCACCGCCCGTAGCGTCGACTACACCGGCGCAGGCACCGTGGAGTTCATCGTGTCCGCCGACCAGCCCGACGAGTTCTTCTTCATGGAGATGAACACGCGCCTGCAGGTCGAACATCCGGTGACCGAGATGGTGACCGGCGTGGACCTCGTCGAACAACAGGTTCACATCGCGGCGGGTCACGTGCTGGCGATCAGCCAGGACGACGTCGTGATGACCGGGCACGCCATCGAGGCGAGGGTGTACGCCGAAGACCCCGCCCACGACTTCCTGCCGACTGGCGGTGACGTCATCGATGTCGTCGAACCCTCCGGCGCCGGCGTGCGTGTGGACTCCGGCATCTACCCGGGCACCGTCGTCGGCAGCGACTACGACCCGATGCTGGCCAAGGTCATCGCCCACGCCGCCGACCGGCCCGCGGCGCTGCGTGCGCTGGACCGCGCCCTGGCCGACACGGCGGTCCTCGGCGTGACCACCAACATCGACTTCCTGCGGTTCCTGCTGGTCGACCCGGATGTGATCGCGGGACGGCTGGACACCGGGCTGCTGGACCGTCGCACGCCCGACTACGTCGGTGTTCACGCCAGCGATGACGAACTGATCGCCGCCGCCGCCGACAGGTGGCTGCGCCGCTGGACAACCCGCGGCGATGACCTGTGGGACGTGCCCACCGGTTGGCGGATGGGCGATCCCGCACCCACCACAGCGCGATTGCGCTCAGGTGACCGCACCGATCACGTCCACATCACCGGTGTCCCCACCGATGCGAGCGCGCGGGTCGAGGACGGCGAGGGCCGTTCGCTGACAGCCACGCTCGACGGGCGCACACTGGTGGTGACCCTGGACGGTCTGCGTACCGAGTACGTGGTCGCCGAGTCCGGTGATCGGGTCTGGCTGTCGGGTGAGCGCAACGTCGCCGTCGAGGAACTGCGCGAGGCCCCGGTGCGCCCCGACGACGAGCACAGCGGCGACGCCGAACTCGTCAGCCCCATGCCGGGTTCGGTGGTCGCGGCCGGAGTCGAGGACGGGGCGACCGTCACCGCCGGCACCGTCGTGGTCACCGTCGAGGCCATGAAGATGGAACACGCGCTGTCATCGCCCGTCGATGGCGTCGTCGAACTACACGTCGCCGTCGGCGACCAGGTCAAGGTGGGCCAGGTCCTGGCCCGGATCATCGCAGAGGAGACCACGTCATGACCGAATTCCTTTCCACAGGATCGCTGCCCGACCACTACGACCAACTCGCAAAGACCGTCCGCGACTTCGCCCAGTCGGTCGTCGCGCCGGTGGCCGCCAAGCACGACCGTGAGCACTCGTTCCCGTACGCCGTTGTCGAGGGCATGGCCGACATGGGTCTGTTCGGGTTGCCGTTCCCCGAGGAGTACGGCGGTATGGGCGGCGACTACTTCGCGCTGTGTCTGGCGTTGGAGGAGCTCGGCAAAGTCGACCAGAGCGTGGCCATCACGCTGGAGGCCGGTGTGTCACTGGGCGCGATGCCGGTGTACCGCTTCGGAAACGACGAGCAGAAGCAGGAGTGGCTGCCGCTGTTGGCCAGCGGTAAGGCACTCGGCGCGTTCGGTCTGACGGAGGCGGGCGGCGGCACCGACGCGGGAGCCACGAAGACCACCGCCAAGCTCGACGACGGACACTGGATCATCAACGGCACCAAGCAGTTCATCACCAACTCCGGCACCGACATCACCAAGCTGGTCACGGTCACCGCCGTCACCGGTGAGTCCGGTGGCAAGAAGGAGATCTCCTCGATTCTGGTGCCGGTGCCCACCGAGGGTTTCACCGCAGAACCGGCCTACGACAAGGTGGGTTGGAACGCATCGGACACCCACCCGCTGTCCTTCGACGACGTGCGGGTGCCCCAGGAGAACCTGCTGGGCGAGCGCGGCCGCGGTTACGCCAACTTCCTGCGCATCCTCGACGAGGGGCGCATCGCGATCGCTGCGCTGTCGGTCGGTGCCGCGCAGGGCTGTGTCGACGAGTGCATCAAGTACGCCAAGGAGCGGCAGGCCTTCGGTGCCGCCATCGGCACCTATCAGGCCATCGCCTTCAAGATCGCGCGGATGGAGGCCCGTGCTCACGCCGCGCGTGCCGCCTACTACGACGCCGCGGCGCTCATGCTGTCCGGCAAGCCATTCAAGAAGGCGGCCGCAGTGGCCAAGCTGGTCGCCAGCGAGGCCGCCATGGACAACTCCCGGGACGCCACCCAGGTGTTCGGCGGCTACGGTTTCATGAACGAGTACCCGGTGGCACGCCACTACCGAGACAGCAAGATCCTCGAAATCGGGGAGGGCACCACGGAGGTCCAGTTAATGCTGATCGCACGCGAGGCCGGCCTGTGACCGACGCCGAGGGGACCGCGAAGAAGGTCATCGTCCAGCGGGGCCTGTGGTTCGAGGAGTTCGAGACCGGGGTGCTGTATCAGCACCGCCCGGGTCGGACCATCACCGAAGCCGACAACGTGCTGTTCACCACGCTCACCATGAACACTCAGGCGCTGCATCTCGACGCCGCGTTCTCCGATGCGCAGCCGCCGTTCAACCAACGTCTGGTGAACTCGATGTTCACGTTGTCCACGCTGGTCGGACTGTCGGTGACGCAGCTGACCCAGGGCACCATCGTCGGCAACCTCGGTTTCAGCGATGTCGCGTTCCCGAAGCCCCTGTTCCACGGCGACACGATGTACGCCGAGACCGAGGTGACCGACAAGCGCGAGTCGAAGAGCCGGCCGGGGGAGGGCATCGTCACGTTCTCTCACGTCGCGCGCAACCAGCACGGTGACGTGGTGGCGACCGCATCGCGAAAGACCATGGTGCGCAAGCGCCCCGCCGAGGAAGCCGGAGACGCCTGATGGCATTGACGCACACGGGGCCCGGCTGGTTGTTCTGCCCCGCCGACCGGCCGGAACGCTTCGCGAAGGCGGCGGCCGCGGCCGACGTGGTGATCCTCGACCTCGAAGACGGCGTCGCCGCCAAGGATCGCGAGGCCGCCCGTGCCGCGCTGATCGACACACCGCTCGATCCTGCTCGCACCGTTGTGCGGGTCAACCCGGCGACCACGCCCGATCACGCGCTCGACGTCAAGGCGCTGACTCGCACCGACTACACCACGGTGATGTTGGCGAAGACCGAGTCCGCGGACCAGGTGCGCTCGCTGGCGCCACTGGACGTCGTCGTCCTGGTCGAGACTCCGCTGGGCGCACTGGCCGTCACCGACACCGCGCGTGTCGACAACGCGTACGCGGTGATGTGGGGTGCCGAGGATCTGTTCGCCTCCACCGGTGGCACGGCCAATCGCTGGCCCGACGGCAGCTACCGCGATGTCGCCAAGCACGTCCGCTCGCAGAGTCTGCTGGCCGCCAAGGCCTTTGGGAAGATGGCGCTGGACTCGGTGTACGTCAACATCAAGGACCTCGACGGACTGCGCGCCGAGACCGATGACGCGGTGGCGGTCGGATTCGACGCCAAGGTGGCCATTCACCCCACCCAGGTCGCCGTGATCAGGGCCGGGTACGCCCCGTCCGATGAGGAGATCGAGTGGGCGCGCGCCGTTCTGGAGAAGGCGCGCGCCGAGCGTGGCGTGTTCCAGCACGACGGCCAGATGGTCGATATGCCGGTGCTGCGGCGCGCTGAGCGCATCGTCGCGCTCGCGCCGGGGAACTGACCGGCGCCGCTACTTGCGCTTCGCCGCCGCCAAACGTGCTGCGAACTCAGGGGATTCGATAGAGATAGCCTGCGGGCCGATCTCGACGTCCACGGCGGTGCGGTGCTGATCGACGTCGACCGTGCCCGGATTGGCCGTCGCGCGCATCGATGCCTTGGTGGCCAGGACCACCTCGCGAGGCGCTGAGGCGGGACCGGCGGCGAGTTCCTTGGCTGCCGCGACCGGATCGTCGGAAACCTGCAGCGCCAGGCCGTACCGGACCGCCGCGTCGGCGTCGAAACGCATGCCGAACAGCAGCGACGCCCGTGCGACCTGCGGGCCGACGGCGCGCTGCAGCATCCACGTCGCGCCACCGCCGGGGTGGATGCCGAGCTTCTGGAACCGCGGGTCGAACAGGGCGGCCGGGCCCGCGATGCGGACATCGGCGGCCAGCGCCAGGTTCAGGCCGGCGCCCACGGCGGGGCCGTTCACCGCGGCGATCGTCGGCAGCGAGCAGTCCGCCAGGGCGAGGAATCCGTCGTAGATGACACGCAGGCCGTCCTCGGTGGCGGAGCCGAGCGCGCTCAGGTCGGCACCCGCGCAGAAGGCCTTACCCGCGCCGGTGACGATGAGGGCGTGGACGTCGGGGTCGTCCTCCACGGATTCGACCGCGTTTCGCAGGGCGGCGGAGATCTCCGAAGTGACGGCGTTTCGGCGGTCGGGATCGTTGATCGTGATGAGGGCGACGCGGTCCTCGACCTGCGTCAATACGAGATCAGACACCATCTCAGCCTAGCGGTGCATCACGAGGGAGCAGTATGGCGGCATGGACATCTCCTCGTGCACAGCTCTTGTCACCGGCGCCAATCGCGGGCTCGGTCGGCACTTCGCGTCTGAACTCCTGCGCCGAGGCGCTCGGGTGTACGCCGGCGCGCGCGACCCCGCCTCGGTCGACGTGGACGGCGCCATCCCCGTGGCGATCGACCTGGCGGATCCGGCATCGGTGACCGCGGCGGCCGAGGCCGCCGGGGATGTCACGCTTCTGGTGAACAACGCTGGCATCTCGCTCGGTACCGACTTCCTGACCGCCGATCTCGACGACGTGCGAAAGGAGATGGACACCAACTACTTCGGCACCCTGTCGGTGGTGCGCGCATTCGTGCCCGTCATCGAGCGCAATGGCGGGGGCGGCATGCTGAACGTGTTGTCGGTGCTGTCGTGGCTGAGCATTCCCGACAGCGGCGGGTACTGCGCGTCGAAGTCCGCGGCCTGGTCGATGACCAATGCGCTGCGGGTCCAGCTCGCCGGCCGGGGGATCACGGTGACGGGACTGCACGTCGGCCTGATGGACACCGACATGACCGCCGGCATGGACGGACAGAAGAGCGATCCCGCTGATGTCGCCGCGCTGGGGATCGACGCCGTCGCGGCCGGCGCCCACGAGGTCCTGGCCGATGACGTGAGTAGGCACGTGCAGGCGGGCCTCGCCGCGGGGGTGCCCGGCGTGTACCCGCAGTTCGCCTAGTGATGGCGGGGTAGCTCGCCGACCATCAGTACATCTATTTCTGAATACAGAAAATGATGTACTGTTGTGCCATGCAGACCCTGCAGCACACTGATGCCCTGGCGAGGTTCGGTCACGCGCTGTCCGATTCGACGCGCACGCAGATCTTGTTGAACCTGCGAAAGGGCGGGCGGTACCCCTCGGAACTGGCCGACGACATCGGCGTCTCGCGCCAGATCCTGTCCAACCACCTCGCCTGCCTGCGGGGGTGCGGTCTCGTCGTCGCGGTGCCCGAGGGTCGTCGCGTGCGGTATGAGCTCGCCGATCCGCGCATCGGGCACGCACTCGATGACCTGCTCGGCCTGGTGCTCGCCGTCGATCCGAGCTGCTGCGCCGAGAGCGGCTGCACCTGCTGATGGCCGCGGAACTCGGAATGCCCGGCCTGAGTTCGGGGCCGACCGCGGAACGTCGGCGGCTGCTGTCCCGCCGGATTCGGCTCTTCGTGGCGGCGACCATCACGTACAACGTCATTGAGGCCGTCATCGCACTGACCGAGGGTGCGCGGGTGTCCTCGACCGCGCTGATCGGTTTCGGTCTGGACTCCGTCATCGAGGTGTCGTCCGCGGCCGCGGTGGCGTGGCAGTTCGCCGGCAAGGACCCCGAGTCTCGCGAGAGGGTCGCGCTGCGAATCATTGCGTTCTCGTTCTTCGGGCTCGCCGCCTATGTCACCGTCGACGCCATCAGATCCCTGCTGGGCGTGGGCGAAGCTCGGCACTCGGCGGTCGGGATCGCCTTGGCCGCAGTGAGTTTGGCGATCATGCCCGTTCTGTCGTGGGCGCAGCGCCGCGCCGGGCGCGAACTCGGGTCGCTGTCCGCCGTCGCCGACTCCAAGCAGACCCTGCTGTGCACCTATCTGTCGGCGGTCCTGCTGGCCGGGCTGCTGCTCAACAGTCTGTTCGGCTGGTCCTGGGCCGATCCGATCGCCGCGCTGGTCATCGCCGTCATCGCGGTGAAGGAGGGCATCAACGCCTGGCGGGGCGAGACCTGCTGTGCGACAACCTGTGAGTGATTGACCTACGGCACCTGGGGTTTGATATCCTCGATGATCCACTGCGCGTAGTCCAGGTATTCGTCGACGGTCCGGACTGGCGGCAGGGGGACAGCGCTCACGGTGACTCCCTGCTCGGCCAGCCAGCCGAGGCGGTGCACGATCTCCTGTTCCGACATCCCCGGGCGAACGTCAGGATGGTCGACGACCTCATGCCCCTCGCCGACCATGGGTGTCGAGATACCGTGCATCACGTCGAACGGTCGGCCGTCGTAGGTGGGCTGGGACTTGATGAAATCGATGCGGTCGGCGATCTTCTCCGGCGGAGTCAGGAATGCCCACCAGCCGGAGGCGAATCGCGCAGCGCGTTTGAGCACGACGTCGGCGTCGCCACCGACCCAGATCGGGACGTGCGGTTTCTGAGCGGGTTTGGGGGCGAAGGCGACGTCGTCGAACGACACGTACTTGCCCTGGAACGACGGTGAGTCGCTGACCCACAGTTCGATCATCGCGGCCAGGTACTCGTCGGCCATCTTGCCCCGCTCCCGGAACGGCACGCCGAGCAGTTCGAACTCGCGCTCGAGCCAGCCGACGCCGACGGTCACCATCATCCGTCCGCTGCTCATCCAGTCCGCGGTGGCCAGTGCCTTGGCGAGCATGATCGGATTATGCAGGGGCAGAACGGTGACGCAGGAGTTGACGCGGATCCGTGACGTCGCGCCCGCGATGTAGGCCTGGGCGGCTGTGGAGTGCATGTAGTGCGCACCGGACAGCTCGACATGCGAGTTCGGTATCAGGAAGTGCTCGGGGACCGCGATCATGTCGTAGCCCCACTCGTCGGCGCACTTGATCATCCGCGTCTGATCGGCGCCTGTGACGGCCAGTTCCCACGGCTGCATCATCGCCTTGAGTTCCAGCATGTGGGGGAGGTTGAACGTCAGTTGCACTGTGCATCGCGCCTCTGAATATCGTAGTCAGTCAGTCTCATTCGGGCAGTCCGATGGTCTTGATGGCGAGGTACTCCGTGTAGCCGAGGTCGCCGTTGCGATAGCCGAGACCACTCTGCTTGGTGCCGCCGAACGGGCTGCCGATGCCGAAGTGGGACTTTCCGTTGATGGTGACGTTGCCGGTGCGCATCCGCGACGCCACCGCCAGCGCCCGATCCACGTCGGCGCTGGAGACCTCACCGGACAGACCGTAGATGGTGTTGTTGGCGATCGCGATCGCCTCGTCGTCGGTGTCATACGGCGTGACGGTCAGCACCGGCCCGAAGATCTCCTCCTGGGCGACCTGGCTGTCGGGGTCGACGTCGGCGAGCAGCGTGGGCTGGGTGTAGTAGCCGACGGGAAGGTTCTCCGGAATGCCGCCACCGGTGATGAGGCGCGCGCCAGAGTCGATGCCACTCTTGATCAGGCCGAGCACCTTCTGGCGTTGGACGTCGCTGATCTGTGGCCCCTGCATGATGCCGGGCGTCCACGGGTCGCCGACGGGGAAGTTCTCCATCGACGCCTTCAGGATGGCCAGCCCTTCGTCATACCGGCTGCGGGGCAGCAGAATCCGGCTGGGCAGAATGCAGCTCTGGCCGGACATGACGCACGCCATCATCGCGGCGAGCGGCAGCGCGGAGTTGAAGTCGGCGTCGTCGAGCACGATGTGTGCGGACTTCCCGCCGAGCTCCAGCAGCGTCTTCTTCACGGTCGGGGCGCCGGCGGCGAGGATGGCGCGCCCGGTCGCGGTGGAGCCGGTGAAGGTGATCATGTCCACCCGCGGGTCCGCCGAGAGGGCGGCGCCGACCTCGTTGGCGTTGGACACCACGACGTTGAACACGCCGGCCGGGATGTCGGTCTCCTCGGCCACGATTCGGCCGTACTCGCTTCCGGACCACGGGGTGAGCTGGGCGGGCTTGAGCACCACGGTGTTTCCGGCCATCAGGGCGGGGATGGTCTCGGCGATGTTCAGGTAGAACGGCACGTTCCACGGGGTGATGGCGCCGACGACGCCGACCGGTTCGTAGTGCAGCCTGCGACGGGCCGGGCCCATCTGAGTGGGGTGAACGCCGGTGTCGACCACATAGTCGAACTTCCTGCCGTGCTCGGCCCAGTGCGTGACCTCCTCGATGGGGCTCTCGATCTGGGAACCCGACACCGTGAGCGGACAGCCGACCTCGGTAACCAGGACGCGGCGCAGCCGCTCCTTGTTACGGTCCAGGGCGTCGTGCAACTGCGTCAGGCAGTGATGGCGGAACTCGACGTCGCGAGACCAGTCGGTGGTGTCGAATGCTCGCCGCGCTGCGCCGACCGCGCGTTCCATGTCGGCGACGGTGCCGTCGGTCGCCTGACCGGCGATCTGCTCGGTGGCGGGGTGGATGACGTCGAACGTCGCGCCGCCGGCGGTGGTGACCAGGTCACCGTCGATGAGCATGCGCGGCTCGCCGGCCAATACGCCGGTGTCACTGTCTACAACAGTCATCCCAGTTGCTCCCGTTCGATTCGATCATCGTGTGGTCGAGACTCTACATATATAGAGAGAATGAGTGGAGCGTTTTCGGAGAATCGGATTTACGTTGGGTGCGAGTCTCGGGACTAGCGAGGCGCCGGGTGGTACTCGGAGGCGACGATGCCCGAGACGACGCCGGACATGATGTCGTCGAGGTGCTCTGCGGATGTGATCGTGCGGCTGCCGGTGGTGAACGAGAGCATGACGCCGCTGATGAACGTCATGAGGACGTAGGCCTGTTCGTCGGTGACGGTGGCGTCCGGGTCGGAACCCGCCGGGCGGTGCAGGCGTACCGCGTCGCGAATCAGGTCGAGGTAGCGGTCGCTGTAGCGCGAAAGGATCGTGGCGAGTGCCGGGTCGCGGTTGGCCTGCAGGACCAACTCGAACCGCACCTTGGTCCTGTGTAGGGATGCGCCGGTTCGTGAGCGCATCACCAACTTCGCCAAGCCGGAGGGCTGCGCGTTGACGGCACCCGCTGTCGTTCGGGTGCGGCCCGGATCGGATGTGGCGGCGCTCAGATCGGCGAGATCGAGTTCGGTGACCCGCTCGGCGACCGCGTGGACCAGTGCCGTTCGCGTCCGAAAGTAGAAGGATGCCGTGCCGTCGGGAACGCCGAGTTTGCGGTCAAGCTTCAGGTGGCTCAAGCCCTTGGACCCGTCCTCGGCCAACAGGTCGATGGCCGCGTCGCAGAGTTCGCGGCGGCGTGCGTCGGGGTCGGGTTTTCTACGCATCTTGTGCGGGCAGTGTAGTCAGCGGGCCTGGGCTCACGCGTTCTCCTGATGCATTTGGGAGGAATTCTCGGGCCCATTTCGGTGTGGGCTCGCTGCGGCGTCTGTTATCGTCACGCCTGACTCTACTTTAGTAGAGTAAGGATTTCCCTGAAATCCCTTGCGCCACAGTCGGAGGTAGATGTTGAGCACCGAGATCGATCTCAGTGGACGGCGGGTTGTCATCACAGGCGGTGGCCAGGGTGTCGGGCGAGGTCTGGCGCTCGCCTTTGGCGCGGCGGGGGCCGAGGTACTCGTCAACGACCTTCGCGCCGAGCGTTCGCGGGCGGTGGTCGACGAGATCAGTGCTCGTGGCGGCGCGGCGGTGTCGGTGCCGTTCGACGTCACCGACTACGGCAGCGTCACGGAGGCGCTGACCGCATCGGAGCCGGTCGACATCCTGATCAACAACGCGGGAAACGCCGGTGCCGAGGGATTCGCCGGTCGGGGCCGATTCGCCGAAACCGAACCCGCGGACTGGGAGTCGTTCCTGCGGGTGAATCTCTACGGTGTTCTGCACTGCACGCGCGCCGTGCTGCCGGGGATGGTCTTCAATGAGTGGGGTCGGATTCTCACGATCGTCTCCGATGCCGGACGCACCGGGGATCCCGGGGGCGCCGTCTACGGGGCGTCGAAGGCGGGGGCTGCCGGGCTGACGCGCTCGGTGGCCCTGGAGAACGGGCGCTTCGGCATCACGGCCAACAACATCTCGCTGGGTACCATGCGCACACCGCTGACCGAGCCGCTGTGGGCCGAGCAGGCGGATTCGCCTCAGGCCAAGGCGATCCTGGCGAACTACGCAATCCGTCGCCCGGGTGTGCCCGATGACCTCACTTACCTCGCCGTGATGCTCGCGAGCGATCACGGCTCATGGATCACGGGTCAGACGATCTGCGTCAACGGCGGGTACTCGCTGACGCTCTAGCTCGCGCACCCGCGCTTCGGGAGTCTAAGTAAGGTGGTCGAATTCGCCACTCACCCAACGGATATGTCGCCGCGCCGCGTTTCGCACAACGTCGTGGGCATCGCGCTCGATGGCGTCGCCGCCGAGCGTGTAGAGGCGGTCAAAGTCAACGGCCTCCAAGTCATCGACCAACCGCTGCACGGTGCCCGCGGACATCGGCACGTGCCGGGGGTAGTTGCGCTGGAACGACAACCAGCCGGGGTCGAGGCTCCCGCTGATGGTGTCCCCGGCGAGCAGACTCCCGTCGGGGGTGAGCGCGACGGCGCTCGACGGCATGTGACCGCCTAGCCGGATGACCCGGAGGCCGGGCAGCGGCTGGACCTCCCCGTCCCAGAACGCGACGACGGGGTCGGGGCGCGGAAGCCATTGTCTGGCAGCTGTGTTGACCAATACCGGCACCTGCCCGAATGCGTGGCTCCAGCTGACCTGGGCGGCGAACATGTGCGGGTGACTTGTGGCGATGACGCTCACCCCGCCGAGGCCGCGCACCAGGCTCTCGATCTCGTCGTCGAGGTAGGCGGGCGGATCCCACAACAGATTGCCGTCCGCGGTGCACACCAGAAACGACCACTGGCCGATACCCAGACGCGGCAGCCGCCGAAAACTGTGCACACCCCGGCCGTGGTCGCGGTGCTCGGTGCTGTGTGGCTGCGCCGCCAACTCATCGAGGGTCAGCCATTGGCGGGTGTGTGGGCCGAGGTCGCCGAGTTCCTCATCGGACACCGGCCCCACATCGAAAACGCAGCCGTCCAGGGGCGGCGCTTCGGCCGAATCAGGGTGTTCCAACCCGCAGCCGTCGCATATCCATGTCGTCATGCCGCCGAGGCTATGACCTGAATCTAGGTTGAGGTCAAGCGCTTCCGGCCGGAACCGACTACCAATTGCTTGGCGCGTAGTCCTTCAGGAAGCAGCCGTGCAGATCCTCGCCCTGCTCACCGCGCACGATCGGGTCGTACACGCGGGCGGCGCCGTCGACGAGGTCGAGTGGGGCGTGGAAGCCCTCCTCGGCCAGCCGCAGCTTGGTCGGGTGTGGACGCTCGTCGGTGATCCAGCCGGTGTCGACGGCGGTCATCAGGATGGCGTCGCGCTCGAGCATCTCCGCTGAGCTGGTGCGCGTGAGCATGTTCAGCGCGGCCTTGGCCATGTTGGTGTGCGGATGTCCCGGCCCCTTGTAACCCCGGCTGAACTGGCCCTCCATCGCCGACACGTTCACCACGTACTTGCGTCGCGCCGACGCCGCGGCCATCGCCGGGCGAAGGCGGCTCACCAGGATGAAGGGCGCGGTCTGGTTGCAGAGCTGCACCTCGAGTAGCTCCATCGCGTCGACCTCGTGCACCCGCTGTGTCCAACTGTTGACCGAGGCGGTGTCGGGCAGCAGGCCACCCGCGTCGATGGCCGTGCCGGCGGCGATGCGCTCCGGCGACGCGCTGCGGGCGGTGAGGGCGAGCTCCATGATGGCGTGTGGTGTCTGATGCTCCGCGAGACTTCCCGCGAGCGCCGCCGGGTGTGCGTCGCTGACCCGGTCGAAGGTGACCACATCGACCTGTGCCAGTTCGGGCGGCGGGGTGCGCTCGGCCTCGATCAGTGCGGCGTAGGAGCCCGGGGCACGCCGCACCGTCTGGGCCGCGTTGTTGATCAGGATGTCCAGGGGGCCCTGTGCGGCCACCGTGTCAGCGAGCGCGACGACCTGAGCCGGATCGCGCAGATCGATGCCCACGACGCGCAGCCGGTGCAGCCAGTCGGCGCTGTCTTCCATGGCGGCGAAGCGACGCACGGCGTCGTTGGGAAAGCGCGTGGTGATCGTGGTGTGGGCACCGTCGCGGAGCAGCCGCAGCGCGATGTACATGCCGATCTTGGCGCGCCCGCCGGTGAGCAGCGCCGTGCGGCCGGTGAGGTCGGTGCGGGCGTCGCGCTTGGCTCGGTTGAACGCGGCGCACGGCGGGCAGAGCTGGTGATAGAACGCGTCGACCACGGTGTAGCGGTTCTTGCACGTGTAGCAGGCCCGCGAGCGCTGCAGCGTGCCCGCGCTGGCCCCGACCGCGGTGGACACCAACGGCAGGCCCTGGGTCTCGTCGTCGATGCGCCCGGGTGCCCCGGTGGCCGTGGCCGCGGTGACGGCGTCATCGGCGGCGGTCACCGCATCCCGCTTGGCGTGGCGTCGGGCCAGCTTGACCGACTTCCACAGCGATGCGGTGGCCCGGCGCACCGCCACCGCATCAGGGTGCTCGGGGGGGAGTGCCTCGATCTCGGACAGCACTTTCAGACAGGTGCTGAGCTGCTGCGGATCGATCTCGGTCACCGCTAAAGGGTACGGGGAGACCCGGCAGTGAATCGAATCTGCGACCTTCGGCGGCCACCGGATTGCCCTCCAGCCGGCTCCACATCAGGCAGCGTCGTGGAAGACCAAGCCCAGGGCGAATCGGGTACCGGATCGGATCACGGAGACGCCGTGCCGCATCGGAGCCGCCGACCACCCGCGGCGGGAGGGGACGGGACGATCACGGGTGGTGAACACCAGACCGTGCCCGTGCGGGATGAGGGTGGCGGTGCCGCGGGACTGCGCGCGGGGGCGTTGTTCGTAGAGCAGGAACTCTCCGCCGGTGTGGTCGATACCCGGCTGGTTCAGGTTGATCACCACCTGTAGCGGAAACACCAACTCGCCGTACAGATCCCGGTGCAGAGCGTTCCAGTCGCCCGCTCGGTACTTGAGCAGGATCGGGGTGGGTTTGGTCTGCCCTGCCGCATGACACTGCTGCAGCCACTCCTCGAGGCTGTCGGGCCAGGGCACGTCACGGCCGAGTTTGGTCCACCAGTCGCGCGCGATCGGCAGCAGCTTGGGGTAGAGCGCCGCCTTGAGTTCGGCGATGGCGTCGGGGAACGGCTCGGTGAAGTAGCGGTACTCGCCCTCACCGAAGCGATACCGACCCATGTGCACCGTTGAGCGGAACCGGTCGTCGTCGGGGTAGAGCGACGCGATCTCGGCGGCCTCGTCGGCCGAGAGCAGCGGCCCGGTCAACGCGCAGCCGATGGCGTCGAGATCGGCGTGAACGCCGGTCCAGTCGACGGCCTCGACGCGGTCCCGCCACGGGCTCATGCCGCGGCCTCCAGGGTGAGCAGCGTGCGTTTGGCCTCCACACCGCCGAGGTAGCCGCCCATCGTGCCGTCACTGCGCACCACCCGATGGCACGGCACGACAACGGGTAGCGGGTTGGTGGCACACGCGGTGCCGACGGCGCGCACGGCCTTCGGGTTACCGGCCAGTGCGGCCACGGTCGCATAGCTGGCGGTCAGGCCGTAGCCGATGTCGGGCAGGTGGTGCAGCACGGTGGCGCGGAACCCGGCCGACAGCCGCCAGTCCAGGGGCACGTCGAAAGCCCTGCGATGTCCGGCGAAGTACTCGTCGAGTTGACGGGCGACGGCGTCGAGGCGGGCCGGGACGAGCAGGATCCGGGGGCTGACCTTGTCGGCCAGTGTCTGCAGGACTCGGTCGTGGTCCTCGCTGGCGTATGCGACGCGGACAAGTCCGCGCTCGGTCGCGGCGAGCAGCAGTCCTCCGACGGGGGTGTCGACGAGTCGGTAGGCGACGTCCAGGATGCCGTCGCGCTGCGCGGCGGCGGCGAGGCGGGCATGCAGCTCGCTGAGTTTGTCGGGGGTGGGGTTGGTGCTCCGCGCCATGTCACGGATGAGGTCGTCGTTGTCGGTCATGGGGTCACTCCTTCCCTGGAGTAGGTGCGTCGAAGTGCGGCGATGCCGTCGGCGGCGGCGCGTCTGGCGGCGGTGGCGGTGCCGCCGAGGATCGCGGCGACCTCGGTGTAAGGCAGGCCGGCCAGGTAGTGGTAGGCCACGGCGTGCCGCTGCTTGTTGGGCAGAGCGGCGAGGGCGTCGGCGAGGTCGTCGTCGCGTTCGGGGCGCTGGGTGCCGGGTGTCTCGGGCAGGGTGTCGGTCGGGATTGCGGCGCGGGTTCGGGTGCGGGTGACGTCGATGGCCTTGCGGTGCGCGATGGTGACCAGCCAGGCCTCGACGTTGGCGTCGGCGGGAAGCTGCGGGTACGCCCTCATCGCGGACAGGAAGGTCTCCGACCACGCATCGTCGGCATCGACCGGCCCGAGGACGGCACGGCACACCCGCAGCACTGTCGGTCCGTGATCGGAGACCACCTTCTCGAAGGGCTGTTGGACTGTCACACGCTGTAGACGCTCCGAGGCCGGATTGTGTGAGGTCCGCTCGTCACCCGGCGTTGCCATCCTGGTCGCCCGGGGTGTCGGCGGGGCCGGGCGCGGGGCGGCTCTCCGAGGTGTCGGCGTCTCCGCCAGACGCCACCTCGAGTGCCATGCTTCGGGACCGCAACCGGCCCGTACCCGTGGGCGGCTGCTCGGTTGCCGGCCGCAGTTTCGTGACGCGGCCGACAGCGCGCCGGAGCCCGGGTGGACCCTCGATCCGGAAGAACGTGCCCACCCGTCCCGAGCCATATCGCAGAGGTGAGCCGAGGAGTTCGCCCATCACCACCCCGGCGCCGATGGCGAGCGCTATTGCGGCCGCTGACAACATCTGAGCGAGACCGCGGTCGAAGTCCTCGTCGACAGCGAACGCGAACACCCCCCGGAAGACCGCAAGCCCCGGCAGCAACGGTGTGATCCCGGCCGTCACGATGACAAGGGCCGGTGCCTGCCTGCGGATCGAGATCATGGTGGCGAAGAGGCCGACGGCGATGGCCGCGACCCCGGTGGCGATGACCGGGCTGAATCCGGCTGCGCCGAGGCCGATGAACACCAGTGCGGCGATCGCGGCCGCGAGTCCTGCGGAGGCCATCGAGCGCAACGGGGCGTAGCTGGCGAGGGTCAGGCACACACCGGCCAGCGCAGCGCCCAGTGTGGCGACGATGATCGGCAGCGGCATGTGGGGCGTGATGTAGGTCTGGCTCACGTCGACGTGCAGTTCGATCTCGATACCCGCCACGGTCACGATCTGGAGGGTGGCGAGGATGCCGACGACGATCCCTGCGGTCAGAAACACCGCGTCGCCCAGCCGGGCAAGAGCGGTGATCATGTACCCGGTCAGCGCATCCTGCATCGAACCGACCAGCGTCAACCCCGCCAGCAGCACCACGATTCCGGTGGCCACGAGGGTGGTCAGGCCCTGCCCGGCGAAGCGGTACATCGCCACAGCGACGAGGGTCGCGATACCGGCACCGACAGCCTGCTGGAAGAAGAACGGGGTGCCGATGCGGTTCAGAAGTCGGCCCAGACGGTCGATGACCGCGGAGGTCACCGCGGCCACGATGCAGGTGAGCCATGTGCCGCCGATCAGCATGGCGATACCCAGGGCGAAGCCCGCCCAGGCCGCGGTCGCGAGCCAGCGAGGGTAGGGGTGCGGCCGTTCCGTGAGCACGTCCATCGCCTCGTGCGCCTGGTTCACCGACACACCGCCCGAGGTGATTCGTTGGATCAAGCGGTCGAGTTCGGCCAGTCGGGTGTAGTCGGTGGACCGGGTGCGCACGGATTGCATGATGGTGACGGGCGGTCGGTCTGCGGTCGGCGGTGCGGACACGATGATGGTGGTGAACGTGATGTCGACGACGCAGTCGATGAGTTCGTACGCCTGAGCGACGTCGTGCGCGGTTGCGACGACATCTGCGGTGCCCGAACCGGATGACAGCATCACCTCGGCGAGACGGATGGTGAGGTCGAGCACCTTGCGGGCGTGCAGGTCGCTGACGCCGGCCGACGTGCGGCGCCGTTGACCGGCACCGGTGGCCGGATCCCGGCGACCGCCGCTGAGCGCCATCCGCAGCCCCCGGCGCAGCCGATCGGTGCCGCCTGATCCATCGTGGTCCATCGCTGCAAACGATACTGATCCGGCGCTGCAATCTGGCCGCGCCCCGCCTGACGTCGACGTGGGTCGCGTCACCCGGCTTCGTCGGCGCGCCCGGGTGATCGGGGTGGTTCACATTTGTGACGGTGCACGTCGAGTGGGGCTTCGCGTCGAACCCGTTGAGCCAGTTGATCTGGACGCTGTACCACCGGAATTGGCATGCCCAGCGGTGGGGGCATGCCAATTCCGGCCGTCATCACATGTTGACGCGCTCGCTCGCGCGGGCAGGGATCGAATCCTCCGACTCAGGAATCCCCGGTGCCCAGCGGTCCGCGCGCGTTAGTGCGGCGGAGCCCCTGGACTGGCGGGTTACCGGTTAGGCGGGCTTGATCAGACCCAGCTGCTGCAGCACGGTGACACCATCGTCGAGGCCGACTTCTTCAACGATGAGGCCGTCGACGACCTTGAGCACCGACGTGCCGGTGAAGCGCATCGTCTTGCCGGTGCCGGCCGGCAGCGCGCCGATCGGCATGTCGTCGAAGGCCTCGCCAGTCTGGGTTCCGCCGCCGATCCACTGCCCGACGACATAGTCGCCCTCGGCGATCAGGTCGGCGGTGGCACCGAACGCCAAGTCCGGGAACGCGGCCCGGAACTTAGTGGCGAAGGCGCGGACCTCGTTGCGGCCCTTGCACGGAGCGTGCAGCGAGTACTCGAACCGGATGTCCGGCGCGGCCAGGGCGTCGATGACATCGGGATTGAAGTCGGCGCCCCAGAACTCGTTGAACCAGCGCCCGACGACGGCCTTGTTCTCTTCGATCGACATGAAAGTCCTTCCCTACGTGTGAATGTGCGGTGCCTCGGGTGGAGGCACTCAGTGGGAAGACGTCCGCGCCGGGCCCAATGTGAGGTCGACGGTGCAGGACGACTTGTGTCGGTCCAAGCCTGGTCTGCTCAGCCGGCGAAGACGTGAACGCAGGCGTGACCGCCCCGAGTGTGCTCAGCTGAACATCGCGCTGGCGCAACGTCCCGTAGGGGATCGATCACTCGCTCATGCTCGTCAGCCGACCTTGCGTTCACTGAGGCGCAGCTGCACGGTCGCAGAGTCTGTCACCGTGATGCCGATGAGTGCCAGGTCCTGCAACCGCTCGTCGGTCACCTGCGACGTCGCATCGTGCACCAGGACGGCGCGATAGTCGCGCTCTGAGGCGTCGAACAGTGTCGCGCGCGGGCAGTTGGGCAGGTTACAACCGGCTACGACAAGCGTGGTGACGCCCCGGTCACGTAAATGCTGATCGAGCCCGGTGCGGTAGAACGCGCTCCACCGAGGCTTGAACACTATGTGCTCGTTCGCGCCGACCTGCTGAAAATGAGACTGCCGCAACAATTCTGGCTCCAGCAGTACAGGACGAGGAAGAAGCTCAGCCGGAATCTGCGAACCGTCCGTGCCGGGTGCGGCGATGTGTTGTCCGGCGAGGACCTGCGCGCGACGAGGAAGGTCGACGTCGTCATCCCCGGGCTCATACAAACGGACGACGTGCACGACCGGTCGACCCGCGGACCGGAATCCCGCCGCCAACTGCGCCATCACCGTCAGCTTCTCGGCCGTTCCAGCGACAGCGGTAGGACCATAGACGAAGTCCGACTGAACGTCGATCAGAACCAGCGCTGAATGCTCCCACTCGGGGGCAACGAAGTCTTCGGAACTCACCAATCGATGATCGCAGAGACCGCCGCGGCGTGATCACGGGATCCGACGCCGGGCGGCCTCCGCTGTGACTGCTTCAGGCCAGCCCTACCACTGGTAGGGGAGAAACTTTCCGTTGAAGGTGACGACGACTCGATCGCCTTGTGGATCCTCGTGTTTCGCGAAGTCCACAGAGAAGTTGATCGCGCTCATGATTCCGTCCCCGAATTCCTCGTGGATCAGTTCCTTCAGGGCTTGGCCGTACACGTCGATGGCCTCGTGGAAGCGATAGACGGTTGGGTCCGTGGCCAGGCCGTCATCGGCGATTCGGTAGGGCTGGCGCTGAAGCGCAGCGATGACCTCAGCGTCGAGGTTGAGCTTCTTGCCGACAGCTTCGGCGCACTCTTTCGGCACCGGGTGCTTGCCGAGCAGGGCCGCGACCGTCCACACGAGCGGTTTGTCGATGTGGTCGGCGAGTTCCCGCCAGGTCAGGCCCTCCGCCAAACGTGTCTCGTTGAGGATTTGACCGGCTTCTTCTTTGTCGATCGCTGTGCGGGACATAAGTACTCCTGGAGTCATAGGTGGAATGCCGCCGACATCGTGGCGCTATGCCTTGGCAGTGTAGGAACGTGCCCCGGAGCCGGCCAGTCCGCCGCCGTCGAAGATCAGGTACTCGTCGCGGATCGTGGTTCCGCCGAAATAGCTCTCCAGAATCTCGCGGGTGCCGGCGGCGTATCGGGTTTGCGCCGATAGTGACGAACCCGAGATGTGAGGAGTCATGCACGCCCGCCCACAGCGAACAGCCCGAAGTTCGGAACTAGCATCGAACCCGTGGAAAAGGCCGGTGTCGACGAGAACATTCGAGTCAGCGGACTGCTCAACGCCCAGGTGAAGGCCGCGCGACTTTTCGACGAGGTCGAGAGCCGGGAGTTGGTGCGCGCCGGCGCGAACACCCTCGACACCGCTCGGGACAACCCGCCCGACCGTGTCATCGCAGGCGACGACTCCAGCATCCGGACGTCACGGGCGAGAATTTGTTCGACCACATCGTCTCCCTGCGAGGGTCACGGCTGGGAGTTCGGCGGCGTGATCGCCGACCACCTCGTTGGCGAGTTTCCACATGAGAAGATCGCCGGCGACGAGATCGATTCCTACATCGCACCGGGGTCGAACCGTCCAATGCGACGAAAAGATCGCTCTGGCAGAGAGTGTCACTGGATCCTGGAGGTCCACCTCGTCGACCGGGACCGCCGATACGGCGGCTTCCATGAGGAACTGCTCGATATTGTCTGAGCGGCCAGCTGGCTCAGCGCCGCAAGAGATCGCGAACGTTGACGCGCGTCAGCGGCGCGAGTTCGATGTCACCCGGCGCCGCCAGGTCGACCCAGGCGATCTCGTCGATTTCTGCCGCTGCGTATGGCTGCCCCTCGACGCTGACCAAGAACAGCTCGGCGTCGACAAGGTGCCCAGGCTCGTTCGCCGCCTCAGCGATGTGCCGGCCGAGTTGCTGAGTCTCCGACGCCGCCACACCGAGTTCTTCGGTGACCTCACGCCGTACGGCTTCGGTGGCGGTCTCACCAGACATGATCTTGCCGCCCGGCTGCATGAATGTCGTCGTTCCGCGCTTGCGGACCAGGAGGACGCGATCATCGGCGTCGACGATAACCGCTGCCGCGACGCGGATGACCTGCCCGGGGTTCGTGTCCGTCACGCGGCCGAGCCTAGCCCGGCTGGTCGCGTAGGCGGTCCGACCTAACGTGTGAACAGCGATAACTCGTTGCCGCGCACCGGATCGAACGGCAGGGTCAGCGAGACGTATCCGTTGCCGGGGTCGCGGACGTAGTCGAGATAGTCGGGTGTGCCGTTCTCGGCGAGGACGAGCGCGTTGGGTTGTAGGTGCGGTTCCAACAGCTGCAGTACAGGGCGATAGAGGCTGAACGCACCGTCGAGGTGGACCAGGTCTATCAAGCCGCCCGCCCCGTCGCGCAGTGTGTCGAGGGCGTCGCCGACCCGGATGTCGACGAAATCGGCCAACCCGGCGGCATTCAGATGCTCTTGTGCCCGAGCGGCCTTGGTGGGCTCGAGTTCCGTGCCGATGACTGTGCCACCGCCGTTGTCGCGGAGGGCACAGGCGAGATGGATCGTCGAGATGCCGAAAGACGTGCCGAACTCTACGACGCGGGTTGCGGTGCGGGTGCGCGCGCAGATGTAGAGCAAGCGCCCGAATTCCGGTGTCACGCTGAGGAAGTTGTCCACCGCTTGGTGATAGAGCCCCTTGTAGTCCTCGGCCTCGGCTTCCAGCACGCCGGTCAACGGGTCGATTCCCGGTTCGGTGTTCTCGAGTAACTCGGCGATGAACGGTTGGTCGGCGATCTCCGCCTCACGGAACAGGCGCTCGAGGACGCCTGCGACGGGTGGGGTGGTGAGTGAGTCCATCAAAGTTAGGTTACCCTAATTTCGGTGGCAGGTGGGCTTCACCCAGAAGCTTTGACCGTGAGCCGGCGCGCGGCTCGCCCCCAAGGGGTATGCCTTTTTTGGTCGTCACCACATGTTGACGCGCGAGGAAAAGGAGTGTCAACCACCCGCAGGGCACATGGGCACCCCTGTCGAACGGGCCGCAAAGTGGGCGCTCATGCTCGGGTGTGGGTCCTGCTAGCCATGCCCCCGGATTCGTGTCTCCGGTGCGTTGTGCTGCGTTGGAGGAGGGGCTGGATTCTGAGTCGTTGTGGTGAGCGGCCTCAGCTAACGGAACTGTCGCCAGAAACGCATCGCCATCGAGGGCGTGCCAGGCTGCTGAAACCTTCAAGTGCTTGGCTGCGCACTAGTGTGGCGCCCCCGGCAGGGATCGAACCTGCGACCAGCCGCTTAGAAGGCGGCTGCTCTATCCACTGAGCTACGAGGGCAGCGGCACTCACCTTAGCCGAGATCGTGCAACCGATGGATGGGGTGTCTCTTACTCTGGGGCTACTCTGGAGCCGATGGCCGCACACCACACGAAGGACAAGGGCGATCTAGGTGTTGCCAAGGCTCACGCCGACTTGGCAAGCCAAGGTTTCACCGTCCTGTTTCCGGCGACGGAGCATGCGCCGTTTGATCTCGTCGCCTATGCGGCTGGAGAGTTTCACCGCCTTCAGGTGAAGTACCGTTCTGCACGCGCGGGCGCCGTCAAGGTGCAGTTCCGGTCAATGTGGGCAGACCGCGACGGTACGCACACGACACCGATGGATAAAGGTGCAATCGACTGGGTCTGCATCTACTGTCCGGAGACTGATGAGTGTTACTACGTCCGGCCCGACGCGCATTGCTCGTCCGTCACCCTTCGTGTTGTGGCCAGCAGGAACGGCCAGCACGTAGGCGTGTTGGAGGCTGCCGCATTTCGCGAGCTTCCACGCCCGATTCCCCGCTGACCTCGATGGGTGTGCACTACTCAATCACGCGCCGAGGTCGTCGGGCGGAGTGGAGGAGTGCTGCTCTGCCCGACGTCGACGTGACAACCCCTGAAGGTGCTTCGCGCCGACACGCTGCGGACTAGCGTGGTCACCGCACGGGCAACCAGGGGAGGGAGCGATACGCCATGAGCGACCTGCCGGAGTTGGATGCGGCCGGACTTCCCGAGGAACTGAGCGCAGTCGACCAGTTACTCCATCGTGGCGAGGCCAACCCCCGCACCCGCTCGGGGATCATGGGTGTCGAGCTGCTCGATTCCACGCCGGACTGGGCGCGCTTCCGCGCACGGTTCGAGTACGCCTCGCGGAAGGTGCTGCGGCTGCGGCAGAAGGTCGTGATGCCGACGCTGCCCACGGCCGCGCCGCGGTGGGTCGTCGACCCCGACTTCAACCTCGACTTCCACGTCCGCCGGGTCCGGGTGCCCGAACCGGGGACACTGCGTGAGGTGTTGGACTTGGCCGAGGTCGCGCTGCAGTCGCCGATGGACATCACCCGACCGCTCTGGTCGGCGACCCTCGTCGACGGTCTCGCCGACGGTCGCGCGGCGACCATCCTGCATCTGAGCCACGCGGTCACCGACGGGGTGGGCGGGGTGGAGATGTTCGCCAACATCTACGACCTCGAGCGCGATGCCGTGCCGCAGGGTGACGCGCCGCTGCCGATCCCGCAGGACCTGACGCCCAACGAGCTGATGCGCGAGGGAATCAACAAGCTGCCCGGCTCGCTCATCGGCAGCCTGCTCGGTGCCGCCGGGGGAGCGGCCTCCGCGCTGGGCCGGATCGTGCGGGACCCGGTCTCCGCGGTCGGCGGCGTGGTCAACTACGCCCGCTCGGGGGCGCGGGTCATGGGTCCGGTGTCGGACCACTCGCCGCTGCTGCGGCGACGCAGCCTGACGACGCGCACCGAGGCCATCGATATCGACTTCCGCGATCTGCACAAGGCGTCCAAGGCGGCGGGTGGCTCCATCAACGACGCCTACCTGGCTGGGCTGTGCGGCGCACTACGGCTCTACCACGAACGCAAGGGCATCCCGGTTGAGACGATCCCGATGGCGGTTCCGGTGAATCTGCGGTCAGCCGATGACCCCTCGGGCGGCAACCGCTTCGCCGGGGTGAACCTGGCGGCGCCCGTCGGTGTCGTAGACCCGGCCGAACGCATCCTGATGGTGCGCGAGCAGATGACGCGCAAGCGCGAGGAACGCGCCATCGACATGGTGGGGTCCATCGCGCCGGTGCTGAGCCTGCTGCCGGACGCCATCCTCGAGTCGGTGGCCGGATCGGTCGTCAGCTCGGACGTGCAGGCGAGCAACGTGCCGGTGTACCCGGGGGACACCTTCATCGCTGGCGCGAAGATCCTGCGTCACTATGGAATTGGGCCGCTGCCGGGTGTCGCGATGATGGTGGTCCTGGTGTCGCGCGCCGGCTACTGCACGATCACCACCCGCTATGACCGGGCCTCCATCACCGACCCCGCACTGTGGGCGCGCTGCCTGCTCCGCGGTTTCGACGAGGTCCTCGCACTCGGCGGTGACGGCCGAGCCGCCCCGGCATCATTCACACCCGACGCACCCGATTCCGTTCCATCGTCCAATGGGAGTTCTGCGCAATGAGTTCGAGTAACGGCAAGTCCGCGCGTCGAGGCGGGCAGGGCGCCGTCCGGTTGCCGGGCTCGGTCGCCGAAATCCAGGCCAGCCCCGAGGGGCCGGAGATCGGTGCGTTCTTCGACCTCGACGGCACCCTGGTGGCCGGCTTCACCGGCGTCCTGATGACGCAGGACAGGCTGCGTCGCGGTCAGATGAGTGTCGGTGAGTTCATCGGCATGGTGCAGGCCGGGCTCAATCACCAGCTGGGGCGCTCGGAGTTCGAGGACCTGATCGGCAAGGGTGCCCGGATGCTGCACGGGAACTCGCTCAGTGACCTCGACGAACTCGGCGAGCGCCTGTTCGTGCAGTCGGTGCAGAAGCGCATCTATCCCGAGATGCGCGAGATGGTGCGTGCGCACATGGCCCGCGGCCACACCGTCGTGCTCAGCTCGTCGGCGCTGACCGTCCAGGTCGAGCCCGTGGCCCGGTTCCTCGGCATCTCCAACGTCTTGAGCAACAAGTTCGAGACCGATGACGATGGCCTGATCACCGGCGAGGTGCAGCGGCCCATCATCTGGGGTCCCGGAAAGGCCAGGGCGGTACAGAAGTTCTCGGCGGAGAACGGCGTCGATCTCGCCAAGAGCTACTTCTACGCCGACGGCGACGAGGACGTCGCCCTGATGTACCTGGTGGGCAACCCGCGCCCCACCAATCCCGCCGGCAAGCTCGAAGCCGTTGCCATCAAACGGGGTTGGCCGGTGCTGCGCTTCTCCAGCCGCAGCGGAACCAGCGTCGTGTCACAGATCAGAACCGCGGCGGCCATCGGGTCGCTGGTACCCGCAGCCGCCGGTGGCATCGGCCTCGGTCTGCTCACGCGCAACCGCAGGCTTGGGGTGAACTTCTTCACCTCGACGTGGAGTCGGTTGCTGATGGCAGCCATCGGTATCGACCTCAACGTGCTCGGCGAGGAGAACCTCAAGGCCAAACGCCCTGCGGTCTTCATCTTCAATCACCGCAACCAGGCCGACCCGCTCATCGCGGGCAGGCTCGTCAGCGACAACTTCACCTCGGTCGGCAAGAAGGAACTCGAGAAGGACCCACTGATGGGCACTCTCGGCAAGGTGATGGACGCGGCGTTCATCGATCGCGATGACCCCAAGGCCGCCGTCGAGAGCCTGCACAAGATGGAAGACCTTGCGCGCAAGGGTCTTTCCATCCTCATCGCGCCCGAGGGAACCCGCCTGGACACCACCGAGGTGGGCGAGTTCAAGAAGGGCCCGTTCCGTATCGCCATGGCCACCGGGATCCCGATCGTGCCGATCGTGATTCGCAACGCCGAGGCCATCGCCGAGCGCAATTCGGGCACCTTCAACGCGGGTTCGGTTGACGTGGCGGTGTTCCCGCCCATCGACGTCGGCGACTGGACCAATGAGAACCTGTCCGAACGCATCGCCGAGGTGCGACAGCTCTACCTCGACGCGCTCAAGGACTGGCCCCGCGACACGCTGCCCGACGCGCCGCCGTATGCGCGGTCGAGGACGGCGAACAAGGCCCCCGCCCAGAAAGCCGCAGCCAAGAAGGCGCCCGTGAAGAAGGCGGCGGCGAAGAAGGCCCCGGCCAAGGCCGTTGCCAAGAAGGCCGCGACCAAGAAGACAGCAGCCAAGAAGACGGCGACCAAGAAGACGCCCCCCACCGCAAAGGGGCGGCCGTGAAGGCGACCGCAGACGAGATCGCCAGCTTCACACCCACCGGAGACGCCCTGGTACTGGCATCGGTCTCATCACCGGCGGAACGTGATCTGCTCAACGACTGGCTTGGCGCTCAACGGCGCCAACACCCCGACGCGCGCATCGAGGTGCTCGAGCTTCCCGGCGACGACGACCCGCCACCCGCGGTGCTCGCGCGCCTCGTCGGACTGCTGGACAGCGACGAGGACCGCTCCGTCGTGCCCGTGCGGGTGTTCTGGATTCCCGGCGGGCTGCCGACGCGATTCAAGGTGGCCGCCCTGCTGTCGGGCCGGGAAACCTACCGGCCGCCGCAAATGCTGCAGCATCGGATCCTGAGGAAGGACGCGTCGCGGGCCAGGGTCGTCGCCGGTGAACCCGCGACGGTATCCGCACTCCGCAAGAACTGGAGCGACACCACCGTCGCCGAGAACCCCAGGGAATTCGCGCATTTCGTGATCCGCCGAGCCATCCTCGCGATCGAACGCGTCGAGCTTCGGCTGCTGGGCCCCGAGTACAAGTCGCCGCGCCTGATCAAACCCGAGATGCTTGCGTCGACGCGGTTCCGAGAGGGGCTTGAGCAGATCCCCGGCGCCACCGTCGAGACTGCCGGCGTCATGCTCGACGAACTCTCGACAGGCTGGAGTCGATTCTCGGTCGACCTGATCCCGTCGCTGGGCCGGGCGATCTTCAGCCGCGGATTCGACCCGAACATCGACTACGACCGCGGCGAGGTCGAGGCGATGCGTGGGGCGCTGGAGAACCACCCCGCAGTGCTGCTGTTCTCGCACCGCTCGTATCTCGACGGCGTGATCGTTCCCGTTGCGATGCAGGAGAATCGCCTGCCCCCGGTGCACACCTTCGCAGGCATCAACCTCTCCTTCGGCGCCATGGGGCCGCTGCTGCGCCACTCCGGCGTCATCTTCATCCGCCGCAAACTCGACGATCCGCTCTACAAGTACGTGCTGCGCCAGTTCGTCGGCTACATCGTGGAGAAGCGGTTCAACCTCAGCTGGTCTATCGAGGGCACCCGCTCGCGCACCGGGAAGATGTTGCCGCCCAAGCTCGGACTGCTCGCCTATGTCGCCGACGCCTACCTCGACGGGCGAAGCGACGACATTCTGCTGCAACCAGTGTCCATCAGCTTCGACCAGCTACACGAGACCGCGGAGTACGCGGCGTATGCCCGCGGCGGCGAGAAGACGCCCGAGGGCCTGTCCTGGATGTACAACTTCATCAAGGCCCAGGGTGACAGGAACTACGGCAAGATCTACGTCCGCTTTCCGGAGGCGGTGTCGATGCGCGAGTACCTGGGCGAACCGCACGGCCAGATGGCCACCGACGAGGCCGCCAAACGACTTGCGCTGCAGAAGATGGCATTCGAGGTGGCCTGGCGCATTCTGCGGGTCACACCGATCAACGCCAGTGCTCTGGTCTCGGCGTTGCTGCTGACCACCCACGGGGTCGCGCTCACCCTCGACCAACTGCACCACAGCCTGCAGGACTCCCTGGACTACTTGGAGCGCAAGCAGATTCCGATGACCAACAGTGCGCTGAGGCTGCGCACGTCCGAGGGCGTCCTCGCCGCGGTCGACGCGATGTCCAATGGACACCCCATCACCCGGGTGGACGGCGGGCGGGAGCCGGTGTGGCTGATCGCTCCTGAGGACGAGCACGAGGGGGCGTTCTACCGCAACACACTCGTCGACGCCTTCCTGGAGACCTCGCTGGTCGACCTCGCTCTCGCACACGCCGCGCGCGCTGAGCGTGACCACCTCGAGGTGTTCTGGACGCAGGTGATGCGGCTGCGCGACCTGTTGAAGTTCGATTTCTACTTCGCCGATTCGGCGGCCTTCCGCGAGCACGTCGCCGAGGAGATGTCGTGGTTCGGCAAGGACGCGGCAGAGGGCGCCTCGGACTGGGAGCGCGATATCGCCGCCGGCCGCGAGCGGATCAACGAGATACTGCGATCCCGGCGGCCACAGGTTGCCGGCGCGATGCTTCGCCCCTTCATCGAGGCCTACGAGATCGTCGCCGACGTGCTGCGCGATGCACCCGTCGACATCGACGAGAAGGACCTGACCGAACGCGCCCTCGGTGTCGGCCGCCAGTACGTCGCGCAAACTCGGGTCAGCAATGAGGCGGTGTCGGCCCTGCTGTTCGCCACGGCGCGCCAGGTGACCGTCGACCAGCACCTCATGGAACCGGCCGCCGACCTCGCCGAACGTCGGGGGGCCTTCGTGCGTGAGCTTCGGGGCATCCTGAGCGACATGGACACGGTGCACCAGCTCTCGCGCGATCAGTTCATCGCGCGGGAGCAGTTGCGGAGGGCGTCAGCCGCCACCTGATCGTCGCGTTGTCACCGAGCCATACCCTGGTGGCATGACCACAGTCGCGCCGCGCAGCGTCCGCCACGGCACCGTATGGCCGATTCTGGTCGGCGTCGGCCTGCTCGCGGGTGTCACCGCGGCCGCGATCGCCGGTCTGGCCCTGGCCGATGCGCTGACCGCGACGGGTCTGCCCAACCCTGGACCGGTCACCAACTACGGTCTGCCGTTCGTGCGTGCCGCCGGAGAGATCGCCGCCGTCGTCGCGGTCGGATCGTTCCTGATGGCCGCGTTCCTGGTGCCACCGCAGACCTCGGGGGTGCTCGACGCGTCGGGCTACCGGGCATTGCGACTGGGCACCGTGGCGTCCGGGGTGTGGACGGTGTGCGCCGTCATGCTGATCCCGCTCACCGTCTCCGACATCACGGGACAACCCCTGTCGTCGCGCCTCAGCCCGGCCGACATCTGGTCGGTCGCCGATCTGGTCGAGGTGGCCGGTCTGTGGCGGTGGACCGCGGCGCTGGCGGCGATCGTCACGATTGCCGCCATCCCCGTGCTGCGCTGGTCGTGGACACCGGTGTTGTTCGCGGGCTCTCTGCTCACATTGATGCCGCTCGCTCTCGCGGGGCACTCGTCATCGGGCGGCTCACACGACCTGGCGACCAACAGCCTGATCATCCATCTGGTGGCGGGTGCGCTGTGGGCGGGCGGGCTGCTGGCGCTGCTCGCGCACGCCCTCCGCGGCGGTGAGCACGCCCACCTGGCGGCGCGGCGCTTCTCGTTGATCGCGCTGTGGTGCTTCGGCGCGATGGCGCTGTCGGGAGTCATCAACGCCCTGGTCCGCATCCGCCCGGCTGACCTGCTCAACAGTGGTTATGGCTGGCTCATCGTCGGCAAGACCCTTGCGCTGTGCGTGCTCGGTGTCATCGGGTGGCAGCACCGTCGGCGCGGGGTGGCCGCCCTGGCCGCCGACGCCGACGACCGTCGGCCGCTGATCCGGCTGGCGCTGGTGGAGGCACTGGTGTTCGGGCTGACCTTCGGCATCGCCGTCGCGCTCGGCCGCACACCGCCACCGCCGCCACCCGTGCTCAACCCCTCGATACCGGTCGTCGAGATCGGCTACGACCTGGCCGGCCCGCCGACGGTGGCGCGGCTCCTGTTCGACTGGCGTTTCGACCTGATCCTGGGGACCGCCGCGATCATCTTCGCCGCGGTGTACCTGGCCGGGGTGGTGCGTCTGCGGCGGCGCGGTGACGCGTGGCCGACGGGCCGCATCGTCGCCTGGCTGTGCGGCTGCGCCATCCTGTTGTTCACGACGTCGTCCGGTGTGGGGCGCTACATGCCCGCCGTGTTCAGCGTGCACATGTCGGCGCACATGCTGTTGTCGATGTTGGTGCCGGTGCTGCTGGTGCTGGGCGCTCCCGTGACGCTGGCGCTGCGGGCGCTTCCCGCTGCCGGCCGTGGCGACCCGCCGGGGCCTCGGGAGTGGCTGCTCGCCGCGTTGCACAGCAGGGTGTCGCAGTTCTTGACGCATCCCATCGTCGCCCTGGTGATCTTCGTTGCCGGCTTCTACGGCCTCTACTTCGGTGGCATCTTCGACGCCGTGGCGGGCAGCCACGCCGCACACGTCGCGATGAACGTGCACTTCCTGCTCAGCGGCTATCTGTTCTATTGGGTGGTGATCGGAATCGACCCCACGCCTCGCCGGATCCCGCCGCTGGCCAAGCTCGGGATGGTCTTTGCGTCCCTGCCGCTGCACGCGTTCTTCGGCGTGGTGTTGATGGGCACCCAGGAAGTGCTGGCCGGGAGCTTCTACCAATCGCTCAAGCTGAGCTGGCACACCGATCTTCTCGGCGATCAGAAGCTGGGCGGCGGAATCGCCTGGTCGGCGGGCGAGGTCCCGCTGATGCTGGTGCTGATCGCGCTCCTGGTGCAGTGGCGGCGCAGTGATCAGCGCACCGCCAAGCGCCTCGATCGCGCCGCGGACCGCGACGACGACGCCGACCTCGCCGCGTACAACGCGATGCTGGCCGAGATGGCGCGCCGCGAGTCGGGTTCCCGCTAGCCGACGGTCCATCCCCAGTCCGGCATTCATCCCCAGTGCCCGGCCTGTGGGACCCCGGAGCGTGGGCACCGTCGGCGGCCCGATGGTGAATGGGTGTCGACGGGACACCAGGTCCCGCCACGCTCAGGAGGGATTCAGTCATGTTCGAGACACCCATCACCATCGTCGGCAACGTCGTCACCGATCCGGTGCACCGCCAGGTGGGGGAGCACGAGGTGTTCAAGTTCCGCATGGCGAGCAACTCGCGCCGCAAGACGGGGGAGGGAACGTGGGAGACCGCCGACACCCTGTTCGTCTCGGTCACCTGCTGGGGCCGGCTGGTCTCGGGGGCGGCTGCAGCCCTGGTCAAGGGCGATCCCGTGATCGTCGTCGGCAACATCTGCACGAGCGAGTACGAGAAGGACGGTGTCCCGCGGACGTCGGTCGACCTGCGGGCCACGGCCATCGGGCCCGATCTCACCCGGTGCAACGTGCGCATCGACCGGACGAAGCGGCAGATCGAGGCGCCCAGGTCGGAACCGACCGACGAGAATTCCGACGACGTGGAGGACTCAGCGGAGGAGCTGTCGCTGACGGCCTGACGCCGCTGCGGCGGCCAACCTGAGCACGCCTAGGATGGTTCGCGGGTAATCACCCGAGAACGAAAGGCAACGGCAACGGCATGGCCGAATTCATCTACACCATGCGGAAGGTCCGCAAGGCGCACGGCGACAAGGTCATTCTTGACGACGTCAACCTGAACTTCCTTCCGGGCGCGAAGATCGGCGTCGTCGGTCCCAACGGGGCCGGTAAGTCGAGCGTCTTGCGGATCATGGCCGGCTTGGATCAGGCCAACAACGGCGACGCGTTCATCGCGCCCGGGGCAACGGTCGGCATCCTCATGCAGGAGCCGAAGCTCGACGAGACCAAGACCGTCCGCGAGAACGTTGAGGACGGCGTGGCCATCAAGGCCAAGCTCAACCGGTACAACGAGGTCGCCGAACTGATGGCGACGGACTACACCGACGAGCTCATGGAGGAGATGGGTCACCTCCAGGAGGAACTCGACGCCGCCGACGCCTGGGATATCGACTCCCAGCTGGAGCAGGCGATGGACGCACTGCGTTGCCCGCCGCCCGACGATCCGGTGACACACCTCTCCGGCGGTGAGAAGCGCCGTGTCGCGCTGTGCAAGCTGCTGCTGTCCAAGCCGGATCTGCTGCTGCTCGACGAGCCCACCAACCACCTCGACGCCGAGAGCGTGCTGTGGCTCGAGCATCACCTCGCCGACTACAAGGGCGCGATCCTGGCTGTCACGCACGACCGGTACTTCCTGGACAACGTCGCTGAGTGGATCCTCGAACTCGACCGCGGCCGCGCGTACCCGTATGAGGGCAACTACTCGACCTATCTGGAGAAGAAGGCCGAGCGCATCGCGGTGCAGGGGCGCAAGGACGCCAAGTTGCACAAGCGACTGCAGGAGGAGCTCGCCTGGGTGCGTTCCGGCGCCAAGGCCCGCCAGGCCAAGAACAAGGCCCGCCTCGGCCGGTACGAGGAGATGGCCGCAGAGGCGGAGAAGACGCGCAAGCTCGACTTCGAGGAGATCCAGATCCCGACGCCGCCGCGACTGGGCAACGTCGTCGTGGAGGTCGAGCACCTCGACAAGGGGTTCGATGGCCGCGTCCTGATCAAGGACCTCTCGTTCACCCTGCCGCGTAACGGCATCGTCGGCGTGATCGGCCCCAACGGTGTCGGCAAGACGACTCTGTTCAAGACCATCGTCGGTCTCGAGGAGCCAGACAGCGGTGTCGTGAAGGTCGGCGAGACGGTCAAGCTGAGCTACGTCGACCAGAACCGTGCGGGCATCGACCCCAAGAAGAACGTCTGGCAGGTCGTCTCAGACGGGCTGGACTACATCGAGGTCGGGCAGAACGAGATCCCGTCCCGGGCTTACGTGTCGGCGTTCGGCTTCAAGGGCCCCGATCAGCAGAAGCCCGCAGGCGTGCTGTCCGGTGGTGAGCGCAACCGGCTGAACCTGGCTCTGACGCTCAAGGAGGGGGGAAACCTCATCCTGCTCGACGAACCGACCAACGACCTCGACGTTGAGACGCTGAGTTCGCTGGAGAACGCGTTGGAACAGTTCCCCGGCTGCGCTGTGGTGATCTCGCACGACCGCTGGTTCCTCGACCGCACGTGCACGCACATCCTCGCCTGGGAGGGCGACGATGACAACGAGGCAAAGTGGTACTGGTTCGAGGGCAACTTCGGTGCCTACGAGGAGAACAAGGTGGCACGGCTCGGCGCCGACGCAGCGCGGCCGCATCGGGTGACACACCGACGGCTGACACGGGACTGACGCCGACGGCACAAGAGCGCACCGTGGTTTGGGAGGGCCACTAGTGTTGCACCTGCGTGCCATGGAGCCGCTCGCTCCATGGGGCTTGCGGCGCCACCCAATGACGTCGGTACGCAGGCGAGAACGGGAGCGATCGGATGACGGTGAATCCTGGAAGCGGCGGAGACTTCGGCGGATCGGCTGAGGCGACGACGGTTCTTCACCACGATCCCAATGCCAAGGGGCCCAACGCCAAACTCGCCAGGGCGTATCTGCAGACCCAGCAGGGTCCGCACGGAGACGCCCCTGCCGCAGACGCGACGGTCACCGCCCCCATCGGGCAGTCGGTCGAGGGACGACTCGTCACCTCCGCACTGCTGGAGGCCCACAACAAACTGGGCCGTCAGCGGACGCTCGGGGAGACCAAGGTCGCCGTCTACGGCGACGAGGCGGGTGTCGGTCCCGCGCTTCAGGTCGTCACCGATCAGAGCGACATGCTCATGGATTCGGTGACGGTGCTTCTGCACCGAATCGGCGTCGCCTACGTCACGATCATGAACCCGGTCTTCCGGGTGCGACGCAGTCCCGCTGGTGAGCTGTTGGAGATGCATCCGGCCGCCGATCCCGACGCGCCCCGGGACGGTGTCGAGGAAACCTGGATCCACGTTCAGTTGGCCCCCTCGGCCGACCCGAAGGCCGTTGCCGAGGTGGCGGCGCTGCTGCCCAGCGTGCTCGCCGACGCGCGCCAGGTGGCACTGGACTCCGGCGCACTGAACGCCACCCTGGTCGGACTGGCCAACGCCCTGGACTCGGATGTCGCTGGGCATTTTTCGGGCTACGACCGCCGTGACGTCGCCGCGCTGCTGCGGTGGTTGGCCGCGGGCCACTTCGTGCTGCTCGGCTACCAGCGATGCGCCGTGCGCAATGGTGAGGCCTCGGTGGATCCGGCGAGCCGCCTCGGCATGTTGCGTATGCGGACCGACGTGCTTCCGCAGCTGACCGAGGCCGAGGACCTGCTGGTGCTGGCGCAGGCCACCCTGCCCAGTTTCCTGCGCTATGGCGCCTACCCCTACATCGTGGTCGTCCGGGAGAACGCATCCGGGCAGACCATCGAGCACCGGTTCGTCGGCCTGTTCACGGTGGCGGCGATGAATGCCAACGTCCTCGAGATCCCGCTGATCGCGCGGCGAGTCAACGAGGCGATGGCGATGTCACACGGCGATCCGAGCCATCCCGGGCAGCTGATGCTCGACATCTTCCAGACCATTCCGCGTTCGGAGCTGTTTGCACTCAGTGCCAGTGAACTGCTCGAGATGGGCAAGGCGGTGGTGGATCTGGGATCGCGCCGCCGAGCCCTGCTGTTCCTGCGAGCCGACAAGCTCGCGTACTTCGTGTCCTGCCTGGTGTACCTGCCGCGGGATCGCTACACGACAGCCGTGCGACTTGAGATGCAGGACATCCTGGTTCGCGAGCTCGGCGGCGAGTCCATCCAGTACACCGCGCGCGTCAGCGAATCACCCTGGGCAGTGGTGCACTTCACCGTTCGGCTGCCGGACAGCCCGTCACCGTCGCGGATCGACACGTCGATGGATAACGAGACCCGGATCCAGAGCCTGCTCACCGAGGCGGCCCGCACCTGGGGGGACCGGCTCATCGGCTCGGTGAAGTCCGAGGCGATCAGCAGGGCGGATGCGCAGCACTACGCCACCGCGTTCCCCGAGGTCTACAAGCAGGCGTTCTCGCCGGACGACGCGATCGGCGACATCGCGATCATCGAGGACCTTCAGAAGGATTCGGTCAAACTCGTCTTCTCCGACGACGAGGCACACGGTACGCAGCTCACCTGGTATCTCGGCGGCCGGTCTGCGTCGCTGAGCGAGTTGTTGCCGATGCTGCAGTCGATGGGTGTGGTGGTGCTCGAGGAGCGCCCGTTCACGGTCACCCGCGCCGACGGCATGCCGGTGTGGATCTACCAGTTCAAGATCGCGGTGCACCCGTCGATTCCCGATGCGGAGAACACCGCCGAACGGGAGGCGACGGCGCAGCGCTTCGCCGAGGCCGTCACCGCGATCTGGCAGGGACGCGTCGAGATCGACCGATTCAATGAACTGGTGCTGCGGGCGGGCCTGACGTGGCAACAGGTGACTGTGCTGCGCAGCTATGCGAAGTACCTGCGGCAGGCCGGTTTTCCGTACAGCCAGTCGCACATCGAGACCGTCGTCAACGGCAATGCGGGCACCGCGGCCGCCCTGGTCCACCTCTTCGAGGCGCTGTTCGACCCGTCCGAGTCCGACACCCGACCCGACGCACAGGCCGCCGCCGCAGCGGTCGCCGCCGATATCGAGGCACTGGTCAGCCTCGACACCGATCGTGTGCTGCGGGCCTTCGCCACGATGATCCAGGCCACCCTGCGGACCAACTACTTCGTCACGCGAGAGGGTTCTGCACGCGAGCAGAATGTGCTGTCCATCAAGCTCAATCCGGGCCTGATCGACGAATTGCCGTTGCCTCGACCGCGTTACGAGATCTTCGTCTACTCGCCTCGGGTCGAGGGCGTGCACCTGAGGTTCGGCCCGGTGGCGCGCGGCGGCCTGCGGTGGTCGGACCGCCGCGAGGACTTCCGCACCGAGATCCTGGGCCTGGTCAAGGCGCAGGCGGTCAAGAACGCGGTCATCGTGCCCGTCGGCGCCAAGGGCGGCTTCGTGCTGAAGAACCCGCCCGCTCAGACCGGAGACGCCACCACCGACCGCGAGGCCCTTCGCGACGAGGGCGTGGCCTGCTACCGGCTCTTCATCTCCGGCCTTCTCGACCTGACCGACAACGTCGACACCGTGACCGGCGCCGTCGTCGCACCGCTGGGAGTGGTGCGACGCGACGGTGATGACGCGTACCTGGTCGTCGCCGCGGACAAGGGCACGGCGACATTCTCCGACATCGCCAACGACGTCGCGAAGTCCTACGGCTTCTGGCTCGGCGACGCATTCGCCTCGGGCGGTTCGGTGGGCTACGACCACAAGGCCATGGGCATAACCGCTCGGGGCGCGTGGGAGTCGGTGAAGCGCCACTTCCGAGAGATGGGCGTCGACACCCAGGCCGAGGACTTCACCGTCGTCGGCGTCGGGGATATGAGCGGCGACGTGTTCGGCAACGGCATGTTGCTGTCCAAGCACATTCGGCTCGTCGCGGCGTTCGACCATCGCCACGTCTTCCTCGACCCAACTCCCGACGCGGCGAGTTCATGGGTGGAGCGCAAGCGCATGTTTGAGCTGCCGCGGTCCAGCTGGGATGACTACGACCGCTCGCTGATCAGCGAGGGCGGCGGGGTGTACAGCCGCGAGCAGAAGTCGATCCCGATCAGCCGCGAGGTGAGCACCGCGTTGGGGCTGCCCGCCGACGTCGAGGAGATGACGCCGCCCGCTCTGATGAAGGCGATCCTGCAGGCCCCCGTCGACCTGTTCTGGAACGGCGGCATCGGAACCTACATCAAGGCCGAGACGGAGTCGGACGCCGAGGTCGGCGACCGTGCCAACGACGCGGTGCGGGTGAACGGTAATCAGGTGCGCGCCAAGGTGATCGGTGAGGGTGGCAACCTCGGCGTCACCCAGCGCGGACGCATCGAGTTCGACCTGGCCGGTGGCAGGGTCAACACCGACGCGATGGACAACTCGGCAGGTGTGGACTGCTCCGACCACGAGGTCAACATCAAGATCCTGGTCGACGCGCTGGTCACCGCGGGGAAGGTGAGCGCCGACGAGCGCACCGAGCTGCTGATGTCGATGACCGACGAGGTCGGCGATTTGGTGCTGCTCGACAACAGCGATCAGAACGATCTCATGGGTACCAGCCGGGCCAACGCGGCGAGTCTGCTCACGGTGCACGCCCGCCAGATCAAGGACCTGATCGCCAAGCGCGACCTCAACCGCGAACTCGAGGCGCTGCCGTCGGAGAAGGAGATCCTGCGGCGCACCGAGGTCGGGCTGGGGCTCACGTCACCGGAGCTGGCGACGCTGATGGCACACGTGAAGCTGGCCCTCAAGGACGAACTGCTGGCCACCGACCTGCCCGATCAGGAGGTGTTCGCCGTCCGGCTGCCCGACTACTTCCCGGCGCTGCTGCGTGAACGGTTCGGCCCCGACATTCGCAACCATCAGCTGCGGCGCGAGATCGTCACCACGATGCTGGTCAATGACCTGGTCGACTCCAGCGGAATCACCTACGCCTACCGGATCACCGAGGACGCGGGTGTGGGTCCCGTCGACGCGGTGCGCAGCTTCGTCGCCGTAGACGAGATCTTCCGTGTCGGTGAGGTGTGGCGCCGGATCAGGGCGGCCGGGGCGGACGGTGTTGCCGTCTCGGTGACAGACCGGATGACGCTGGACCTGCGCCGGCTCATCGACCGCGCCGGGCGCTGGCTGCTGAACTACCGGCCACAGCCGTTGGCTGTCGGCGCCGAGGTGAACCGGTTCGCCGCGAAGGTCGCGGCCCTGACCCCGCGGATGTCGGAGTGGTTGCGCGGCGCGGACCGCGACATCGTGGCCAAGCAGACGGCGGAAATGGTCGACAGAGGTGTTCCCGAGGATCTCGCCTACATGGTGGCGACGGGGCTCTATCAGTTCAGCCTGCTCGACGTCATCGACATCGCCGACATCCTCGAGCGCGAACCCGACGAGGTGGCAGACACCTACTTCGCGCTGATGGACCATCTCGGCACCGATGGACTGCTCACCGCGGTATCGGGTCTGGCTCGCGACGATCGGTGGCACTCGTTGGCGCGGTTGGCGATTCGCGATGACATCTACGGCTCGCTGCGATCGCTGTGCATCGACGTGCTGGCCGTGGGAGAGCCCGACGAGACCGGTGAGCAGAAGATCGAGGAGTGGGAGATGACCAACAGCTCTCGCGTGGACCGTGCGCGTCGGACCCTCACCGAGATCTACGAGGACGGTGAGACCGATCTCGCCACGCTGTCGGTGGCGGCACGGCAGATTCGAAGCATGACCAGAACGAGTGGGACGGGGAACACTGCGTGACCGACGCGCAAGATCGCTTCATCACACCGGTGCCGGTGCGATGGTCCGATATCGACATGTACCAGCATGTCAATCACGCGACGATGGTGACGATCCTCGAGGAAGCCCGCGTACCCTTCCTGTCGAAGCCGTTCGCTGACGACTTCGTCACCACCGGACTGCTCATCGCCGAGGTGCGCGTCGCCTACAAGGGTCAACTGCGGCTGGCGGATTCGCCTCTGCAGGTGACGATCTGGGTGAACCGGCTGCGAGCCGTCGACTTCACGCTCGGCTATGAGGTGCGCTCGGTGCTGGCCGACCCCGACTCGAAGCCCGCCGTCATCGCCGAGACACAGCTGGCTGCGTTCGACATCGAGGAGCAGAAGCTGGTGCGCCTGGCGCCGCACCATCGCGAGTACCTCCAGCGGTACCAGCGATGAGCACTGGCGAGCGGGGCCTGTGGCTAGACCCCGGCCACCGCGACGATCTGAGTACGTTCGTCGACCACGTGTTGCGCCTCGACGAATCGGCGGTCATTCGGCTCCGCGAGCGCTCTGACGGCCAGGTGGTCGCTTGGGTGGCAACGGGTTTCGATGTACTCGCCAGCCGGGTGGTCAAGGCCACGGTGCGACCTGCCGACCTATCCGTCGGAGCCGACGCGTTGGCCCGCGCCCTGCCGCTGATGGATGACTCGGGCTACGTGGACACCGGGTTCGCGATGGACTCGGCCTGGCGCGGAGTGCTGCCGCCCGAGGTCGGCTTCGCCCACCTCGATGATGTGCCGGCCCGTGAGGTGCTCGACCTGGCCCAACGCGGTGTCGCGCTGGCCAAGGAGCACGGCGTCCACGGCCCACCCGCGTCACTGCTCGATCAGGAGGTCGTCGCGGTCAGTTCGGGTGACGATCTCGTCGGCGTGCCGATGCGCTGCGTGTTCGCCTTGACTGCAATGGGTTTCCTTCCGCAGGCGCCATCATCGGGGGAGGGTTTCTCGCCCGAGTCGGTGGCCGCCGATGAGGTCGTCCGGGTGCGCGTGCTGCCTGCGTGGCTGCGCATCGACGCCCGCTTCGGCAGTGTGTACCGCCGCCGCGGCGATCCGGCCGTGGTCCTCCGCTAGGTTAGCGGGCCCAACCCGACCTAGCGATTTCGGCGCGTTTCGGAGCGCTGACCGCTCCAAAGCGCGCCGAAATCACGAACTAGCGGAACCACGCGGCGGCGGCGGGTGCCAGTGCGCCGTCGACAAGCGGCGCACTCGCGATGAGTAACTCACCGGCTGGCACAGCCACCGGGTCGCTGCGGGTGTTCAGCACGCATGTCAGGCCGTCGGTGCCGCGGAAGGCCAGCACGCCGTGTGGCATGTCGAGCCATTCGACGTTCGAGCCGAGTTCCCCACGCCCGTGGCGCAGTTCGATGGCATTGCGGAACAACGTCAGCGTCGAGTCGGGGTCACCGTCCTGCGCCTCGACGGTCAGCGTCGACCAGTCGGCCGGCATCGGCAGCCAGGTGTCGGCGGTGCTGGAGAAGCCGAACGGCGGAGTGTCGCCCGACCACGGCATCGGCACGCGGCAGCTGTCGCGGCCGCGCTCCTCGTGACCCGAGCGCTCCCACACCGGGTCCTGCAGCACGTCGTCGGGCAGGTCGACGTTGGGCAAGCCGAGTTCCTCGCCGTTGTAGACGAACACCGCTCCGGGTAGCGCCAGCATCACCAACGCCATCGCCCGCGCCCGAGCCAGGCCCATCGGTCCGCCGCCGTAACGGCTGACCTCTCGCTCGACATCGTGGTTGGACAACGTCCAGGTGGGCGGTGAACCCGCGAGATCAGCTGCAGCCAAGGAGTTCTCGATGGCTTCGCGCACCTCATCGGCATCGAACTCGGCGCGCACCAGGCGGAAGTTGAACCCCAGGTGCAATTCGTCGGGCCGCAGGTACTTGGCGAAGTCCTCGTTCTTGAACACCCAGATCTCACCGATCGTCACGGCGTCGGGATGATCGTTGAGCACCGTTCGAATGCTGCGGTGGATGTCGTGCACGCCGTCATGGTTGAAGCGCGGATCGTCCTCGTCGTGGCTGAGCATCGTCAGATCCGGCACGCGCATGTCGGGCAGGCCGGGCGGTTTGGACATGCCATGCGCGACGTCGATGCGGAAGCCGTCGACACCGCGTTCCAGCCAGAACCGCAGCGTCTTCTCGAGGTCGTCGAACACCTCGGGGTTGTCCCAGTTCAGGTCGGGCTGCTCGGCGTCGAACAGGTGCAGGTACCACTGGCCCGGGTTGCCATCGGACTCTGTGACACGGGTCCAGGCGGGCCCGCCGAACACCGACACCCAGTTGTTGGGCGGGTGAAGCCCACCGTCGCCCCGACCGTCGCGGAACACGTACCGGTTGCGCTGCGTGCTGCCCGGACCGGCCGCCAGCGCGGCCTGGAACCACGGATGCTGGGAACTGGTGTGGTTGGGCACCAGGTCCATCGTCACCTTGATGCCGCGTGCGTGCGCGGCCTCGACGAGCCGGTCGAGTGCGTCAAGGCTGCCGAACAGCGGGTCGACGTCACGGGGGTCGGCGACGTCGTAACCGTGGTCGGCCATGGGGGAGACCATCACGGGGTTGAGCCACAGCGCGTCGACGCCGAGGCCCGCCAGGTAGTCGAGTTCTCCGGTGATCCCGTCGAGGTCGCCTACGCCGTCACCATTGCTGTCCCGGAACGAGCGGGGATACGCCTGGTAGAAGACGGCGCGGGACCACCAGGTCTGCTGGGAGTCGGTCACGCCCACTCATCCTGCCCGAAGTCAGAACGACGAGTTGACCATCGAATCCGCGGCCATCACGAGGTAGTTCACGAGGGCGCGGCGATGGTCGTCGTCCAGGGTCTGTGCGTCGATCTCGGCGACGGCGGTGTGCATGCAGCGCAGCCACGCGTCACGTTCGAGGAAGCCGATCCGAAACGGCGCGTGCCGCATCCGCAGACGCGGATGGCCCCGCTGCTCGGAGTACGTGCGTGGGCCGCCCCAGTACTGCTCGAGGAACATCCGCAGACGCTCCTCGGCGCCGTCCAGATCATCCTCGGGGTAGAGCGGACGCAGGATCTCGTCCTCGCGCACCAGCGCATAGAACCGCGACACCAGGGTGCGGAACGTATCGGCGCCACCGACCTCGTCATAGAACGAGCGGGGATCGTCAGTCACCACTCCATTGTCTCCCGAGCCGCGGCGGCGCTCGCAGACCCGTCGGTGTCACCGGCTGTTCATCGGACTGACCTGCGAACACGACGAGAATTGTCGTGCGGATAGCTCGGATCCATGGTGGACTGTTTCCTCGGAGGGCGTATGTCGCAGCGAACCAAGAGCCGCGGCCACCGGCATCACGGGACCGCGGGGGTAACGGGCGGGCTGTCGGCTGCTCCAGTCCTGCATGGTGTGGAGACCTGCGGAGCCGGCAACTCGACGTCGATCTGGGGGCGCCGACGCGTCCTCCTGCTGAACTCCACCTACGAACCGTTGACGGCACTGTCGATGCGGCGTGCGGTCATCATGCTGATGTGCGGCAAGGCCGACGTCGTGCACGATGACCCCAACGGACCGGTCATCCACTCCGCCACTCGCACCATCGTGGTGCCCTCGGTGATCAGGCTGCGGACCTTCGTGCGGGTGCCCTACCGGGCCAGGGTTCCGATGACACGTGCAGCCCTGATGCATCGCGACCGGTTCCGGTGCGCCTACTGCGGGCTCAAGGCCGACACCGTGGACCACGTCGTACCCCGCAGCCGCGGCGGAGAACACTCTTGGGAGAACTGCGTCGCCGCATGCGCGACGTGCAACCACCGCAAGGCCGACCACCTGCTCACCGAGCTCGGCTGGACGCTTCGCTCGGCGCCGCTGCCCCCCAAAGGCCAGCACTGGCGGCTGCTGTCCTCGGTCAAGGAACTCGACCCGGCCTGGATGCGGTACTTGGGAGAGGGCGCGGCATGACGGGCAGCCCGCTCTTCGTGCAAGCGCTCGAGCTCTGCTGATACGGTTTGCGTCGTGAGCACAGCCTTGGCCCATTCCCTGATGGGCGGCATCCCGCTGGTGATTTTGCTGGTCTTGGTGGCCATAATCTATCGCCGCAAGGGGCCCCATCCAGCGACGTACAAGTTGTCCGAGGAGTGGACGCACGAGCCAATCCTCTGGGCGGCCGACGAACCCGCGGATCACGGCCATGGCGGCCACGGTTCGCACCTGACTGTGGGAGGTGGCGCAAGTGGTAAGTGGTGAAATCGTCAAGACCGTCGACTCCGCCGTTCTGCCGTACGGATTCGCGCACACGTCGAGCGGGCGGATCTCCGGCGTCACCGAGCCCGGTGAGCTGTCGGTGCACTACCCGTTCCCGACAAAGGACCTGGTTGTCCTCGACGATGCGTTGAAGTACGGCTCACGCGCGGCCAAGGCCCGCTTCGCGGTGTACCTCGGCGATCTCGGCGCCGACCCGGCGGCCACGGCGCGTGACATCCTGGCCACGGTGCCGACGCCCGGCAATGCCGTGCTGCTCGCCGTGTCGCCGAATCAGAGGGCCATCGAGGTCGTCTACGGCTCCGAGGTGAAGGGCCGCGGTATCGAGGAGGCTGCACCGCTGGGCGTCTCCGCGGCAGCCGCGTCCTTCAAGGAAGGCAACCTGATGGACGGCCTGATCAGCGCCGTCCGCGTGTTGTCGGCCGCCGTCTCGCCTGTCTGACCTGTCCTCGGGCGCTACACCCTCGAAGACTTCGCCCGTCACCGTCCCCGCTCTGGGGTGTGGACGCTGTCCTGCGCATATCGCACGTCGGTGGCGCTCGATCGCCGCAGCGCGGAAATTTGCGCCGGGTTGGCCCGCCACTGGGCAATAGACTTAGGGCGTTCGCTGCGGCGGGGAGGACGTTCTGGTGGGTGCGCTCGACGGGTTCTACAGGACATGGTCGAACGCGCGGTCCACTTTCGGAGAGGGAACGCCATGGGGCGGGGAGTCCTTCGACGCGAGCCCGACGTTGCGGCAGCTGCAGTCGAACCTGGTAGGAGCCAAGCCGAGCTCTCAATGGTCGGGTTCGGCAGCGGATTCCTATTCGACCGCCAATGACAAGCAGGCTCACGTACTCGGCGAGATGGCGAACCTCGACCAACGGCTGCGCGCCGAGGTGGACAGATCCGCCAGCGTGGTCTCCGCAGGTCGCAGAGACCTCGAAACGGTGCGGCAGTGGGTGCAGAACGCAGCGGCGTCGATTCCCAACCTGAATTCGGCTCAGGGACAGCGCATGCTCATGCCGATCGTCAGCAAGGGATCAGGCGAGATCGCCGAGATTCTGCAGCGGTCCAATGCCGAGTCGAACGCCATCGCGCGCCGGATCCGCGGTCTCGACGGCGAATACCGGATGCTCGGCGGCGATCTCAAGCTGGGGGAGGGCAAGGATCCCGACGACGGACCCCAGATGCTGGTGGGAGACAAGGAGGAGCCGTGGCGGTATCCCTGGGAGCCGCCGCCTCCATCTGACTCGGCGCCTGGTGGCGGCCGTTGGGATTTGGGTCAGGGGTACCCTCCAGGACCGAACGGGGGTCCACCGATGGGCCCGATCGCACCGCCTTCGCCGTGGAGCAAAGACCTCCACCCGCCCATCGCAGGTGGACCGTCCGGTCTTCAAGACGTCGTGGCACCTTCGCCAAACGGATGGGGGGTGAAACCTCCACTCGTGCTTAAAGAGGCGTACAAATTCAGGGTGACCGGGGAGACGTTCAATGGCGCCCCCGATCACGTTCAATGGGTCCAACGGGATGGAATGTGGCACCAGGCACAATGGGTCGACTACAACTTCGAGGCCGAGCACCTACGCCAGCTCGTCGGCAATATCTCGATGCCTCCGACGGGACTCGACCGTTGGCAACCGATCGACATCAAGGACATCTACGCGATTCAGGTGGACAACCCGCGGTTACCTCTTTACGTGCCAAACCCGTTCGGCGGGCAAGTCATGCTTGATCCGAAGCGGCCGGCGGTGTCGGCGGGATGACGATTGACGTGTCACGGCGCGTGCGTTGGATCGTGCTGGTGTCTGTCGTCGCGGTGCTCATCGGTGGTGGCGTGGCCGTTGCCATATGGGCGACCCGGGACGACTCGTCGTCATCGGTATCACAAGCGGATTGTGCTTTGGTCGAAGACGTCGGTCACCAGTGGTACGCGATGGAGGCGGCGGTTCGCCAAGTGCTGGAACAAGGTGCCGGTGAGTCTAGTGACTATCTGGCCGCTGCTGAGTATGAAGCGACAATGGCTGAGACACTGCGCAAAGCGTCGGGTTCGGCTTCTTCGCAAGAGATCAAGAATCAACTCCAGACGTGGGCAGACGGGGCGGCATTGTTCGCGCAGACACAGCGAGACGTCGCCGAGCGAGAGCCCGGGACGCCTCCCGCGCCGAACGTCGAGTCAGATTTCATCCGCGCGGCGACGAAGGCCAACGACGCTTCAATCGTCCTCGTCGAGCTATGCCCGAATATGCCATCTGAAAAGTCCTGACGGGACGTCCGCTCGGAAGCTTGAGCTCGCTCCGTTCGTCGAGGCGTTTGCCGCGCCGTCCCTAAACGACGAAAGCCGGTGATCCCCGCGGATCACCGGCTCTTTGTTGTCGCTGTGCTACTGCGCCGCGTCTTGCCTCTGGGCGATCGCCAGCAGCTCTTCGCGAACCGTCGACTGGGGCAGGGCGTTGATGCGCGCGTACAACCGGCGACGACTCATCGTGCGCTTCAGGTCTGAGCGAAACTTCGCAATGGACATGTACCACTCCTACGTTGTGCTCTGGGTCACAGAGACTTGGTTGCTGTGTGCCCGCCGACATGAGGATCGCTCGGTCGGCGGACTACTCCATGGTCCGTGTTAACGCTGTGTAAATCAAGCTCTGACGTGTGATCTTGGGCTCACCGGCGGTTGGTCACCGTGATACGACGGAGTCGTCAGTCGCCTCGGGCGATGACCAAATGGGTGTCGGAATTGTTTGCTGGCGGATCAGTGCTAGCGGGTCAGCCCGTTGAGGACTGCGCCGAGAGGTCCGCGCGGATCCGCACGTAGCGCTCAAGGAAGGTGCGCTCATCGAGCCGCTTGCGGCGCAGCCATCCCGTCACCTCGTCATTGCACTTGCTGGCATTGCACGCGGCACAGGCCGGCACCACATTGTCGATGGTGTAGCGCCCGCCGCGCGAGATTGCCATGACGCAGTCCCGCTGCAGGGGCTTGTCGGCCGCGCCGCAGTAGGCGCACCCGTTCCAGGCGGCCTTGATCGCCGCCCATTCGGCGGGGGTGAGGTCGTTGACGACGGCGGCGACGCGTCGCTTGCGTCTTTTGGCAGCGCGTGCCCTGCGACTGTTGGGTGCGGCCACGGGTAGATCATCCGGCGCGAGCGTGCGTGAACTCGGATAGGACACCGGCGTGTCGGCCTCAGACGCGCACGCTCGCGGGAAAAGGGGGAGGGTTACGAGGCGTCGAACCGTCGCGCCCGCAGTGCCCGCTCGACTCCTGCGCGACCCTCGACCACGAGCCGCCGCAGCGCGGGCGGCACGTCGTCGTCGGCCAGGAACGCGTCGGCCGCATCCAGACCCGCCTGGCTGATGTCGGAGGACGGGTAAAGCCCGATCACCACGGTCTGGGCGACCTCGCTGGACCGCCGTTCCCACACCCCCGAGATCGCGGCGAAGTACTTGGCCGAGAAGGGTGCCAGCAGTTCGGCCTGCCCTGGCTGGACGAAGCCGGTGACGATCGACCGGGTGGTGATGTTGGCGATCGTGTCGTCCTCGATCACCTCCTGCCAGGCGGCCTCCTTGACCGCGGCCTGCGGACGGGCCGCCGACGCCGCGGCGGCGTTGCGCTTGCCCGCCGCCGTCGGATCACGCTGGGCCTCGGCGTCGATGAACGGCGTCTCGGGACCGTCTGCGTCGATATCGCCGCTGGCCGCCAATGCGGTGACGATCCGCCACCGTAGGTCGGTGTCGAGCACCAGGCCCGGCAGGTTGACCGCGGCCGGCTCGTTGTCCAACAGCGTCGCCAGGACGGCGACATGATTGCGCGACAGCACTGACGTGCACAGCGCGTTCACGAACGCCAGCTGGTGATCGGAACCGGGTGCCGACTCGCGCGCCAGATCCAGCAGTCGATCGCCGAACGCGGGCCAGCCGTTGGAGCGTGCCCACTGCGGGTCGGCGTACGCGCTGAGCGCGGTCTGCGCCTGCAGCAGCAGCCGTTGGGCGACCCCGACTTCGGTCTCGGCGTGCACGCCGCCCATCACGAGTACCACGAAATCGCGGGCCTTCATCTCGGCCTCGCGTGTCATCTCCCATGCCGCGGACCACGCCAACGTGCGGGGGAGTGAGTCGGCGATGTCGGCGACCCGGTTGAGCACCGTGTCGAGCGACTTGGGGTCAAGACGCAACGAGCAGTAGGTCAGGTCGTCGTCATTGACAAGGATCAGCTTGCCGCGAGAAGCACCGTGCAGCGCAGGGACCTCGGTGGTGTCGCCCTCGACGTCGAGTTCCTCGCGGTGGGTGCGCACCAGCTGGCCCGAACCGTCATCGTCGTAGATTCCGACGGCCAGCCGGTGTACGCGGGTCTCGCCCGCGCCCGGTGCTGCACCGCTCTGGTTGATCGCAAACCGGGTGAACTTCCCCGCCTCGTCGACGTCGAAGTCGGCGCGCAGCGTGTTCAGTCCGGTGGTCTTGAGCCACTGCTGGCCCCAGTCGCTGAGGTCGCGTCCGGACGACTTCTCCAGTGCGCCAAGCAGATCGGCGAATGTGGCGTTGGCGAAGGCGTGGTCGCGGAAGTAGTCGCGCAGACCGGCTAGGAACGCCTCGAGCCCGACATAGGCCACCAGTTGTTTGAGCACGCTTGCGCCCTTGGCGTAGGTGATGCCGTCGAAGTTCACCTCGACCGCGGCCAGGTCGGGGATGTCGGCGGCGACGGGGTGGGTCGACGGCAACTGGTCCTGCCGGTAGGCCCACGACTTCTCCACGTTGGCGAACGTGGTCCACGCCTGCTTGTACTCGGTGGCCTCGGCCTGGCACAGCACGGATGCGAACGTCGCGAAGGACTCATTGAGCCACAGGTCATCCCACCAGGTCATCGTGACCAGGTCGCCGAACCACATGTGCGCCATCTCGTGCAGCACCGTCTCGGAGCGGCGTTCGTAGCTGTAGCGGGTCACCTTGCTCCGGAAGACGTAGTCCTCCAGGAATGTCACGGCCCCGGCGTTCTCCATGGCGCCCGCGTTGAACTCGGGCACGAAGAGCTGGTCGTACTTGCCGAATGCATAAGGGACGCCGAAGTTCTCATGATAGAAGCCGAACCCCTGCTTGGTCTCGGTGAACAGCCGCTCGGCGTCCATGAACTCCGAGAGCGAGGCGCGGCAGTAGATGCCCAGCGGAATATCGCCGTGCGCATCGGAGTAGACGTCGTCCCACCGCGCGTAGGGACCGGCGATGAGCGCCACCAGGTAGGTGCTCATCCGCGGCGTGGTGACGAAGGTGTGCGAACCGCCGTCGGAGCCTGATGTCGCCGCCGGAGCGGCTCCGGCAGAGACCGTCGCGCCGTTGGAGATCACCTGCCAGTGCGCCGGGGCCGTCACGCTGACGTCGAAGGTCGCCTTGAGGTCGGGCTGGTCGAAGCAGGCGAACATGCGCTTGGCGTCCGCGGTCTCGAACTGCGAGTACAGGTACACCTCGTCGTCGACGGGGTCGACGAAGCGGTGCAGTCCCTCGCCGGTGTTGGAGTACAGGCAGTCGGCGTCAACCACAACGACGTTGTGCTCGGCAAGACCGACCAGCGGGATGCCGGTGGACTCGTCGTAGCCGGAGACGTCGATGTCCACACCGTTGAGCGTCGCGCCGTGCACGGCTGCGGCGGCGATGTCGATGACGGTGTCCGCCCCGGCGAGCGCACTGAACTCGACGGTGGTGGTCGAGCGGAAGGTGCGGTCGCTGGGCCCTCCGGAGCCGTCCGTGAGATCCAGGACGATGCGATAGGCATCGACGGTGATGAGGGCGGCGCGCTCGGCGGCCTGGTCGCGGGTCAGATTGGGAAGTGCCACGTCGAACAACACTAGACGGAGGTCGGGAACACGGCGTGGACACGCACGGTTGTGCTGAACTGAGTTCTGTCCACGTCTCGAGAGGATTGCGTCTGATGGCCAAGAAGGATGTCGCCGGTTTCTGGTTCGACCCGCTGTGCCCGTGGTGCTGGATCACCTCCCGCTGGATTCTGGAGGTGGAGAAGGTCCGGGACATCGACGTGGAGTTCCACGTTATGAGCTTGGCCGTGCTCAACGAGGGACGCGATCTGCCCGAGGAGTACCAGGAGGCGATGAAGACGGCGTGGGGTCCGGTGCGCGTGGCGATCGCCGCCGAGCAGGCCAAGGGCAACGAGATCCTGCGTCCGCTGTACACCGCGATGGGCACCAGAATTCACAACGAGGGCAACAAGGACTTCGACGACGTGATCAGTGGCTCGCTCGAAGAGGTGGGCCTGCCGGCCGAGCTGGCCGAGGCGGCGACGTCGGACAAGTTCGACGAGGCACTGCGCAAGAGCCACCACGAGGGTATGGACGCCGTCGGCGACGACGTCGGCACGCCGACCATCCACGTCAACGGTGTCGCGTTCTTCGGGCCGGTGCTGTCGCGGATACCTCGCGGCGAGGAGGCAGGCAAGCTGTGGGACGCGTCGGTGATCTTCGCGGCCTACCCGCATTTCTGGGAGCTCAAGCGCTCGCGCACCGAGGCACCTGAGTTCGACTGACCTGGGTGATTCTCACTCGACGGTGAAGATCATCGAGTGCCAGCCCGTTGAGCCGTCGGGGACCGGGCCCGGATTAATCAGCCGCAGCCTCTCCTCGGCCTGCAGCCGACCGGTGCCGTCGGTGGCGCGGCAGGTCACGGTGTGCTGACCGGGCGGCAGCGCCGTCGTGAGCCGGAACATGCGCCACGTGAACGGGTTCACCTCGGGTGCCAGATCGGCGGGCTGCCAGTCGCCGGTGTCGAAGCGCAGTTCGACACCACTGATGCCGCGGCCCTGCGCCCAGGCGGTGCCCGCGACCGTCACGTCCCCGCCCTGCACGCGTTGGAACGATGTCGGCGCGTCGATCCGCGACGAGATCTTGATGGGGGCGACGCCCGGCGGCTCGCCGTCCCACCCGCGTCTGACCCAATACGGTTTGACGTCGAAGGTGGCGAGTTCGAGTTCGGTGAGCCACTTGGTGGCTGAGACGTACCCGTAGAGGCCGGGCACCACGGTGCGCATCGGGAAGCCGTGCTCGGGCAGCAATGCCTCGCGATTCATCCCAATCGCCACCATCGCCTCCCTGCCGGCGTTGCGCAGCAGCTCCAACGGTGTGCCGAGGGTGAATCCGTCCACGGAGTGTCCGACGACCTGCTGGGCGTCGTCGCGAACACCGGCCCGTGCGAGTAGGTCCAGCAACGGCACGCCGATGAAGTTCGCGGTCGAGACATACGGCCCACCAACCTCATTCGACACACAGGTCATGGTGATGGTCCGCTCCACCAGCGGCATGGACCGGATGTCGTTGAAGCTGAACTCGAGCGGCCGCTCGACCATGCCGGTGATGCGCAGCGCGGCATCCTCGGCGCGCAGCTGCGGCACGGCGAGGTTGATGTCGATCCGGTAGAAGTCGGCGATCGGGGTGATGAAGCTCGGCGTCCCGAGTTCGGGGAACGCCGCCCCCGCCGGAATAGGCGGCGCAGGGATCGTGGGGACAAGCGCACCGACCGCGCGTCGCGACGCGGCCACGTCGATCCGTCGAGCCAGCCCGAACCCGCCCGCGCCGGCCAGCACCGCGCCCGCCGAGGCAGTAACCGCGCCCACCACGAAGCGTCGCCGTCCCAGACCCGCGCCGGGTGTCGGCGCCGGTACGGGATCCCGCGGCAGCGCACGTCCGCGCAACCACCACAGCACCGCCACCCCCGCGACGGCGGCGGCCAGCGGAGCGAGCAGGCCGGGACCGCCCCCGGACTGCTCGCGCACGGCCAGCGTCCCGAGCACCCCGAGGACGACGATCGCCACCACACCGGGCACCACACTGCGCCGCGAGATCAGCCCGATCACCAAGCCGATGACGGCGAGGGCGATGGCCATACCGACCAGGAGGGCGGGTTTGTCGTTGGTGCCGAAGGACCTGATGGCGAAGTCCTTGACCGGGGCGGGTGTGCGGTCGATGACCGCGTCGCCCACGGCCAGAAACGGCGACGCGGTGGGCAGCAGCAGGAGACCGGCGACCAGATGCCCGACGCCCAGCGCGGCGAGCACCGCGATGAGCCCGGTGGGGGCGGCCCGGACGATGGGGACGCGGGTCTTCGTCATGACGGTGATTCGGCGCCACGGCGGCGCGGGATGGATCGGTGTCGTGACGCAACGCTGACGTCGCCCGGCGCGTGAAGGTGAGGATAAGTCGTCTGATCCGAACTTGGTCGTTCCGGTTGCAAGTATCTGTCGAGCACGTCAAAGTGCTCGCATGACAGCGGCTGAACCCACTACCGACGGCACCTACGGGGACCGCATCGTCGCGGTCGAACCCGGCGGCAACGAATTCATTGCCGATGCCGACCGGCACGGGCGCCCCAGCCAGCTGCTGTGGACCTGGGCGTCACCCAACCTTGAGTTCGCCACGATCTTCCTGGGCGTGCTCGCGGTGGCCTACTACGGCATGACGTTCTGGCAGGCCGTCGCCGGCATAGTGGTGGGCGCAGGCCTGGGCACACTGGCGCACTCTGTCCTGTCCGCCCGCGGTCCGGTGCACGGCGTGCCCCAGATGGTGCTCGGACGTCTGGCGTTCGGTTTCAAGGGCAACGCCGTGCCGTCCACGCTGATGTCGATCACCGCCGGAGTGGGCTGGTTCGCGACCAATAGCGTCAGCGGTGCGTTCGCGCTCTCGACGCTGTTCGGCGTCGGCCCGCTGCTGGCGCTGGTGGTGGTGGTTGTCGTCCAGACCGCGCTGGCCTTCTTCGGACACAACCTGGTGCAGGCGTTCGAGCGCCTGGCCTTCCCTGTGCTCGCGGTGATCTTCGCAATCGCCTCGGTGGTCATCCTGACCAAGGCCGACCTCGGTGCGCCTGCCGTCGACGGCGGCGTCGGCGGGATGGGTGGTTTTCTGCTGACCGTGGGAACGACCTTCGGCTATGTTGCCGGGTGGGCGCCCTACGCGGCCGACTTCAGCCGCTATCTGCCGCGCACCGTATCGCCGCTCCGCACTGGCGTTTTCGGATCCGCCGGCCTGTTCCTGGCGTGCACCGTCCTCGCGATCGTCGGTGCGGCCTCGGTGACCATCGCGACGGCCGGATCCGACAACCCGACCGACGCGTTCACCGGTTCGCTGCCCGGCTGGCTCGCCAGCGCCACGCTGTTGGCCATCGCGATCGGAGCCATCGCGGCCAACGCCATCAACGTCTACTCGGGTGCGATGGCGTTCGTCACCACCGGGGTCAAGCTGCCCGCGCATATCGCCCGCGCGCTGGCCACGGTGTTCTTCGGGGTCGCCGGCTTCCTGATCGCCTGGTGGGCGCTGGCCGACGCCGCTGCCAGCTACGAGGCGTTCCTGCTGCTCATCGCGTACTGGATCGGGCCATGGCTTGGTGTGGTTTTCGCCGACCAGTATCTGCGCCGCGGCCACCGGATCGACGGCTTCCTGTATGACCGCAGCTACACCAACTGGCCGGGCCTGGCGTCGTTCCTGATCGGCCTGGTGGTCTCGGTGCTGCTGTTCTGCAATCAGGAGAGGTTCGTCGGCTACATCGTGCGAGCCGTACCGGAACTGGGGGACATCACCTTCTTCGTCGGTTTCGTGCTTGCCGCCGGCTGCTACCTTGTGTTCTGCCGAGCCAAGATCGAAGCGGAACGAGTTGCCTTGTGACACCGGAGGAAATGCTTGAGGTTGCCGTCGCCGAAGCCCGAAAGGGGCTTGCGGAGGGCGGGATTCCGATCGGCGCTGCCTTGTTCCGCGACGACGGCGTGCTGCTGGGCAGCGGCCACAACCGGCGGGTCCAGAACGACGACCCCTCCGTGCACGGTGAGACCGATGCGTTTCGCAACGCGGGCCGCCAGCGCGACTACCGCTCGACGGTGATGGTGACGACGCTCTCGCCGTGTTGGTACTGCAGCGGGCTGGTGCGGCAGTTCAACATCGGGGCCGTGGTGATCGGGGAGTCCAAGACGTTCACCGGTGGACATGACTGGCTGGCCGAGAACGGGGTCAGCATCACGGTGCTCGATGACCAGCGCTGCGTGAACATGATGGAGGAGTTCATCGCGGACCGGCCGGAACTGTGGAACGAGGACATAGGGGTAGCAGAGTGAGTGCGATTGCGACAGTGGACATGTCGCGTTGGTACGCCGGTGGCGCCGAGGCCGACGCGCTGGCCGCCGAGGTGGACGAGGGGCTGCAGCGGGCGGGGTTCATCGTGGTCACCGGGCACGGTGTGGACGCGGACCTGGCGGCGCGCGTGCGAGCGGCGAGCCGGGAGTTCTTCGCGCGGCCCGATGAGGTCAAACAGCGCTACTCGGTGCCCGTCGGCGGGCACGGCTGGATCGGCCCGGGTGCCGAGGCGAACGCCTACGCCGAGGGAACCGAGACCCCGCCGGACCTCAAGGAGAGCTTCAGCCTGGGTGCCGAAACGGCCACCGGCGATCCGGAGGTGGACCGAATCTGGTTCGCGCCCAACGTCTGGCCGGCCGAGGTGCCGCAGCTGCGGACCCTCGTCGAGGAGTACACCGCGGCGATGCGCACGATGTCCGATCATCTGCTGGCCCTGTTCGCGCGGGCACTGGGACTGTCCGAGAACCCCTTCACCGCACTGGCGAGCCGCCCCACCTGGACGATGAACATCAACCACTACCCGCCGGTGAGTGTGGTCGGCGAACCCGAGCCGGGGCAGTTCCGGATCGGCCCGCACACCGATTTCGGCACGGTGACGGTGCTCGACCGTGAGCCGGGAGCAGGCGGTCTTCAGGTCTACTCCGAGGAGGCGGGCTGGGAGGACGCCCCGTGGCAGCCGGGCGCGCTGACGGTCAACATCGGCGACCTGCTGGAGCACTGGAGCGGGCGGCGCTGGCCGTCGGGCCGACATCGGGTGCTGCCACCGCAACCGCATGCCCCGGAGGAGGACCTGGTGTCGCTCGTCTACTTCTACGAGGCCAACCACGACGCGCTCGTGACTCCGCTGGAGCCGCCGGTCGGGCGGGTCTCGGGGCTGTCGCCGGTGACGACGGCCGACTTCATCAAGGAGCGGCTCGACGCCATCACCGTGGCCTGAGCATTGCGAGCGACCCGGCGGCAAGAAGTAGGGTATCGACCATGCGCGTCTACCTCGGTGCTGACCACGCCGGTTACGAACTCAAGCAGGCGATCATCGAGCATCTCAAGGCCGGTGGTCATGAGCCCGTCGACTGCGGCGCCCACACCTATGACGCGCAGGACGACTACCCGGCGTTCTGCATCGCCACGGCGGTCCGGACCGTCGCCGACCCCGGCAGCCTGGGGATCGTGCTCGGTGGGTCGGGCAACGGCGAGCAGATCGCGGCCAACAAGGTGCCCGGCGCCCGCTGTGCGCTGGCCTGGAGTACCGAGACGGCATCGCTTGCGCGCCAGCACAACAAGGCGCAGCTGATCGGCATCGGTGGCCGCATGCACACCGAGGCCGAGGCGCTCGAGATCGTCGACGCGTTCCTGTCGACGCCGTGGTCGGAGGAACCGCGCCACCAGCGTCGGGTCGACATCATCGAGGCCTACGAGTTGACGCACGACGCGCCTCCCGTGCCCGACGCCTCGGCGTAACCCGTGCCCGAAGGGCACACCCTGCACCGCCTGGCACGGCTGCACCAGAAGCGGTTCGGTCGCGCTCCTGTCGTCGTGACCAGCCCGCAGGGGCGCTTCACCGAATCCGCGGCGGCGATCAGCGGCAAGGTGCTGCGCAGGTCCGCTGCCCACGGCAAGCACCTCTTCCACCACTACGACGGCGGTGCGGTGGTGCACGTGCATCTCGGGCTGTACGGGACGTTCACCGAGCACCCCATTCCCATGCCCGCACCCGTCGGCCAGGTCCGGATGCGGATGCTCGGCGCGGAGTACGGCACCGACCTGCGTGGGCCGACCGCGTGTGAGGTCATCAGCCGTACCGAGGTCGACGACATCATCGCGAGGCTGGGGCCCGACCCGCTGGGGCGCAACCCCGACCCGGGACCGGCATGGGCGCGAATCAGCAAGTCGCGCAGACCGATCGGTGCGCTGTTGATGGATCAGGCGGTGATCGCAGGCGTGGGCAACGTGTACCGCTGCGAGTTGTTGTATCGCCACCTCATCGATCCGCATCGGCCGGGCACGAACATCGGCCTCGAGGAGTTCGACGCCGCCTGGACCGACCTCGTCGCGTTAATGAAGGTCGGCGTGAGCGGCGGCAAGATCGTCACGATCCGACGCCCCGACGACAAGGGCGCGCCGTCCTATCGGGAGGGCCGTCCACGCACGTATGTGTACCGACGGGCCGGCGAGGCATGCCGGGTGTGCGGTGACACGATCCGCACCGAGGTCATGGACGGCCGCAACCTCTTCTGGTGTCCGACCTGCCAGATCTGACGCCGCGCGCCGCCTGCTGATTGACGGGAGAATCAACGCGTGGAACTCATCCTCGTCGTCGTAGGCGCCATCGCGGTCACCGCTGTCGCACACCGGCGGGGGCTGGAACCCGCGTTGATCATCGTCATGATCGGCGGCGCGGTGTCGTTCCTGCCGGACTTCGAGGCACCCGAGCTGGACTCGCACATCCTGCTGACGGTCGTGTTGCCCCCGCTGCTCTACTCGGCGGCGCTGAACTTCTCGTTCCCGACGTTCCTGCGCAACATCAGGCCCATCCTCGGGCTGGGTGTGGGTCTGGTCGTGGTAACCGCGTTCACCGTCGCGGCGGTGGCCTCGTGGCTGGTGGTCGTGCCGTTGACGTTCGGGACGGCACTGGTCCTCGGCGCGATCGTGGCCCCGCCCGATGCCGTCACGGCGGTCGCCGTTGGCCGCAAGCTCGGGCTGCCCAAGAAGGTGATGGCGATCCTCACCGGCGAGAGCCTCATCAACGACGCCGCCGCCCTTACGCTGTTCTCGATCGCCGTCGCGCAGGTCGCGGGAACCCACACGTTCATCGAGAATCCGTTCCTGCTGTTCACCTACAGTGCCGTGCTGGGGCCGGTCGTGGGTGCGGTGCTCGGTCTCGTCACGCTGTGGATCCGCAAGCGGCTGGCCAATCCGGGGTTGGAGACGGTGCAGGGTCTGGTGGTGCCGTTCGCGGCGTTCATCACCGCCGAGGAGCTGCACGCATCCGGCGTGCTGGCAGTTGTGGTCGCGGGTTTCGTGGTCGGCAACGGCACCCTGTCAGCGGGCTATCAGACCCGGCTGCAGGAGCGCTACGTGTGGAACTCGGTCGACGTGCTGCTCGAGGCCTTCGTGTTCGCCTACATCGGGCTGCATCTGCGGTTCGTTCTCGAGGATCTGCGCGACGCCCACGAATCGCTGGCGGAAGTCGCGGTCGCCGCGCTGGTCGTGCTGGTGCTGGTAATGCTGATCCGGCCGCTGTCGGTGCTTCTCATGTTCGGTCGCAACAAGCTCTCCAGTCACGTCGAACGCAAGCTCAGTGTGCCTGCGCCCGCGGTCGGACGCGGCGCGCGGGGAATGCGACGCGCGGACAAACCGCCGGGCAAGTGGCGGTCCCGGATCGACCGGCGGTCACTGTCGTGGCAGGAGAACGTCGTCGTGTCGTGGACGGGCATGCGCGGGGTGGTCACCCTGGCCGCGGCTGCCGCCATCCCGGTGACCACCGCGAGCGGTGAACCCTTCCCCGAGCGGGCCACCATCCAGGCCATCGCGTTCGTCGTCAGCGTCGGCACGCTGCTGATTCAGGGGTGGACCCTGCCGCCGCTGATCAGCCGGCTCCGCCTGTCGCGCTTCTCCGACGACCATGCCGCGGACCGCGGCGAGGAACTCAAGGCCGAACGCGCCGTGCACGACGCCGCTGAGGAAGTGCTGGCGCAGTTCCGTGCAAACCCGCCTGCGGGTATGGACCCGCACGTGCTCGCCGACATCGGCAACACCATCGCTCGGCATTCGCAGGACGCCGACCAGATGCCCGACCCCGAGGCGCACACCAAACGCGCCGAGGTGTTCTCGGCGCTGTACCGCGAGGTGCTGTCGGCGCAGCGCGCCGCGCTGATCGCCGAACGGGACGAGGGCCGCATCGAGGACGAGGCCGTCCGCGGCATGTTGGAGCGACTCGACCTGCAGGAGGCCGGCGTGTCAGCCAGGCTGGAGAGCCGGCTCTAAACCCGGGGGACCGGGGCTAGAAACCCCCGAAGTCGCCGCCCCCGCCGAAGTCCCAGCCGCCGCCGTCGCCGCCTCCGCCCCAGCTGTCGCCCCCGCCACCCCAGCTGTCGCCGCCGCCTCCGCCGTCATCGAAGCCGCCAGCGTCCTGGCCGGCGCCATCGAGCTGACCCTGGTCCATACCGTCCTGGAAGCCGTCGCCGTAGCCGTTCTCGAAGGCCTGCGCGTCGTAGCCGACCCCGCCCATACCCGAGAACAGCGTGCTGAACAGCAGCACCGAGCCCATGCCCCAGGCGCCCGCGACCAGGGCGGGCTTCCACCACGGCTCGGAGTACCAGCCTGCGGGCACCGGTCGGCCGGCGACTCGGCCGCCGGGGTAGTAGTTCGGCGTGCGCTGTGACGGGGTCGGGGATGCCTCGATCTGGCGGCCCTCGAAGTCCACTCGGCGGTCCTCGGTGACGGTGCCCGCCGCGCGTTGCCCGCTCAGCGTCTCGAGTTCGGGACCCGGGTCCATGCCCATCGCCACCCGGGCCGCGCGCACGTAGTACAGCCCCTCCATGGCGCTCTCCTTGGCAAGCAGGGCCTGCTTCGCGGTCGTGGCCTGGTCGATCTGCGAGCCCGCGGCGGTGTAGCGCTCGGAGGCGTCGGCGAGCGCCTGCTTGGACGCGTCGTCGGTACCGGACAGGTTGATCACCTGGCCGCCAAGCCGCTCGATGAGGCGCCGGGCGTCGGCCTTGGCGTCGGCCAGTGACGCGGCACTGCGCTGCCCGGAGGCCTTCGATGAGTTGTAGACCGCGAACGCGATTGCGCCGAGTACGACGAGGATGAGCACCAGCAGAAAGCCGTCCATGAGCCCAGCCTACCGACGGAGACGCCCAGGAAGGCGTTGATGAACGCGCAGCTGAGTGCGCTCTCAGGAGAACACGCCGAGGCGGTATCGCGATGCCGTCGCCTCGTCGCCCGGGGTTGCTGACAGCGCTCGGGGTTTCAGGAGAATTTCATTCTTGACTAATTCCAGATTATGGGCCAGGCTTTGTTTGTGGCGACGATCACCGACTTCCAGCAGATGCTGCGTCGGTCCGACCTGCGAGTCACCCGCCCTCGAGTGGCAGTACTGGGCGCGGTGTACGAGCACCCGCATGCCGACACGGATTCGATCATTCGTGCTGTGCGAGAAGAGCTGCCCGACGTGTCGCACCAGGCTGTATACGACTCGTTGCATGCATTGACCGCAGCGCGGTTGGTGCGGCGTATCCAGCCGTCAGGCTCCGTGGCTCGTTACGAGTCACGCGTCGGCGACAACCACCACCACGTCGTGTGCCGGACGTGTGGGGCCATCGCCGATGTCGACTGTGCGGTCGGTGGGGCACCCTGCCTGACCGCGTCAGATGACCACGGTTTCACGATCGACGAAGCCGAGGTCATGTACTGGGGCGTGTGCCCCGACTGTTCCACTGCTCCAACTAGATAACCCCTTAACCCGCCAGCCCCGGAAAGGATTTGTCATGGCCGAAACACACCCACCCATTGGCGAAGCTCAAACAGAACCCGCCGAAAGCGGTTGTCCCATGCAGATTAAGCCCCCCGTCGAGGGCGGCAGCAACCGTGATTGGTGGCCCAATGCGGTGAATCTGAAGATCCTGCAGAAGAATCCCCCCGCGATCGACCCGACGGATGAGGGCTACGACTACCGCGAGGCCGTCAAGTCTCTCGATTTCGAGGCCTTCGAGCGCGATTTCGATGCGCTGCTTACGGATTCGCAGGACTGGTGGCCGGCGGACTTCGGTCACTACGGGCCGCTGTTCGTCCGCATGTCGTGGCACGCAGCGGGCACCTACCGGGTCGAGGACGGGCGCGGTGGCGGCGGACGCGGTATGCAGCGCTTCGCCCCGCTGAACAGCTGGCCCGACAACGTCAGCCTGGACAAGGCGCGCCGTCTGCTGTGGCCGCTCAAGAAGAAGTACGGCAAGAAGATCTCGTGGTCCGACCTGATCGTCTACGCCGGTAACCGCGCCCAGGAGCACATGGGCTTCAAGACCGCCGGCTTCGCCTTCGGCCGCCCCGACTTCTGGGAGCCCGAGGAGGACATCTACTGGGGTGCCGAACACGAATGGCTGGGCTCCCAGGATCGGTACGCCGGTTCGGGTGGTGACCGGACCAAGCTGGAGAACCCGCTCGGCGCAAGCCATATGGGTCTGATCTACGTCAATCCCGAAGGCCCCGAGGGCAATCCGGATCCAGTCGCCGCGGCCATTGACATCCGCGAGACCTTCGGCCGGATGGCGATGAACGATGTCGAGACGGCCGCGCTGATCGTCGGCGGCCACACCTTCGGCAAGACCCACGGTGCCACTGACATCGAGAACGGGGTGGAGCCCGAAGCCGCACCGCTCGAGCAGATGGGCCTGGGCTGGAGCAACCCGGGCGTCGGCAACGAAGCCGTCAGCAGCGGCCTCGAGGTGACCTGGACCCATACCCCCACGAAGTGGGACAACTCGTTCCTGGAGATCCTCTACGGCAACGAGTGGGAGCTGACCAAGAGCCCGCAGGGCGCCAACCAGTGGAAGCCCAAGGACGGCGGCTGGGCCAACTCGGTGCCGATGGCCCAGGGCTCCGGCAAGACCCACCCGTCGATGCTGACCACCGACCTGTCGATGCGCATGGACCCGATCTACGGCGCGATCACCCGCCGCTGGCTGGATCACCCGGAGGAGCTGGCCGACGAGTACGCCAAGGCCTGGTTCAAGCTGCTGCACCGCGATCTGGGGCCGGTGGCTCGCTACCTCGGGCCGCTGGTGCCCAAGCAGACCTGGCTGTGGCAGGACATCGTTCCGGCAGGCAAGGCGCTGTCCGATGCCGATGTCGCGACGCTCAAGGCGGCCATCGCAGAGTCGGGCCTGACCACCCAGCAGCTGGTGGACACCGCGTGGAAGGCAGCGGCGTCATTCCGTTCCAGCGATCTGCGCGGCGGTGCCAACGGCGGACGGATCCGGCTGCAGCCGCAGCTGGGCTGGGAGGCCAACGAGACCGAAGAGCTGTCGCAGGTGATTCGCAAGCTCGAGGAGATCCAGCAGGCGTCCGACACCGGGGTGTCCTTCGCCGACCTGGTGGTCCTCGGCGGTGTCGTGGGTGTCGAGAAGGCGGCCAGGGATGCCGGGTTCGACGTCACGGTGCCGTTCACCTCGGGTCGTGGCGACGCCACCCAGGAACAGACCGACGTCGAGTCGTTCGCCTACCTGGAGCCCAGCAGCGACGGTTTCCGCAACTATGCGGGCAAGGGCGACAGCCTGCCGGCCGAGTACCGCCTCATCGACCGGGCCAACCTGCTGGGTCTGTCGGCTCCCGAGATGACCGTGCTGGTCGGCGGTCTGCGAGTGCTGGGCGCCAACTACGGTGGCTCGGATCTCGGCGTGCTCACTGCCAACAAGGGACAGCTGACGAACGACTACTTCGTCAACCTGACCGATATGGGCACCAAGTGGGCGCCGTCGCCGGCCGATGACGGCACCTACGTCGGCACCGACCGCACCAGCGGTGCGCAGAAGTACACCGCCAGCCGTGTCGATCTGCTGTTCGGCTCGAACTCGCAGCTGCGGGCACTGGCTGAGGTGTACGCCGAGGACGACGCCAAGGAGAAGTTCGTCAAGGACTTCGTCGCGGCCTGGACCAAGGTGATGAACGCCGATCGGTTCGATCTGACCGCCTGATAGCAGCAACCTGAGTACCTCGACGCCCAGGTCGGCCCCCGTGGCTGACCTGGGCGTTCGGGTAGCTGGGATGGCCCAGCGCATGTCCGAAAAGCAGAAAACCGCCCTAACCAGGGCGGCTCTCTTGGAGCGGGCGACGGGAATCGAACCCGCGTAGCTAGTTTGGAAGACTTTTACCTGGGCGGCTGGGCAAAGGCCGAGTGCTGGTCAGCCACGACGCGGACCGGGCCGAACCAGCGCGAACCGGTCCGGACCGAGCCGGTTGGGTCGGGTGTCTGCTGGTAGAGCTACTGCGTGTCCGGGGGTGCAACCGAGGTACAAGCCCGACGAAATCACCGGCGCTCTGTCAGTGCGCTCTCATACCATCGGCGCATGACGAAAGTGATCACGCACTCGCATCTCGAGAACGGCAGGGTCGAAGGCGACGTCCTGGTGTGCGATGGCGGTGACCTCACTCTCACCGGGAAGATCACCGGCACCCTCACCATCGGCCGGGGCGGATATGCACTCGTATGCGGCACAGTAGGAAAACTGGTTGTCCGTGACGCTGGAGGCGCTCGACTCGACGGCACATGCCAGGGAGACGTCCGCAACGACGGCGGAGAACTGAAGATCGATAGGAACGCTCAGGTGAACGGCTCCACCTACGGCTACGTGGCGACCGTCTGACGTGACACGCCGAACACAATTTGTTGTGTTGCGGTGCGCTGTCGGACACCAGGGGTAGTGTCTGGAACATCGTCGTAGCTCAACGGATAGAGCGCCCTTTTCTCAAAGGGGAGGTTGCGGGTTCGAGTCCCGTCGGCGGCTTAGGAAGAGGCACGTCGAGCTGCACACCCGCGCTCCGTGCCTCTTCTGCTGTCTGCGCCGACCACGTCTCGGCGGTCCTCGCAAGTCGACTCACAAACTGATGATGCTTGTCACCCAACGTCGGTACTGTCTGCTCGCAACGACTATCGGGCGGGCGGGGCGTGCAATTAGTGACTAACGACCAAGATGTGGCGCGACTGCGGGAGCACGTCGGGCAGAACATCAGCAACATGCATTCCTTTCCTGAGGGGTGGCCTTCGAACGTCGAGCTGGCGCTCATCGACACCGTGTTGTCGATTCGCGCTCGGTACGGGGTGACGGCTGAGACGGGGGTGCGTGGCGCCATCAAGCGATACAAGGCCGCCACGGGTCGAGCCGAATGGAACGATCTGAAGACGCTGGCGGGTGTTGACCCCGCGTGGCTGTCCGGCGTGCTGGCGAATCGCCAGAAGACAGGCGGCGTGCCCAAGGCGGAGGCAATTGTCTCGGCGGCTGGGCGACTTGCCGACGTCGGCGTGGTGCACTCTGCTGATATCGACCGAGGCTCAGAGGTTCACCGGCGCGCGTACTGCGGCACACGCGGACTTGGCCCAGTGACTTGGCAGTACTTCCTCATGCTGATTGGACACGACGGAGTGAAAGCCGACACGTTGGTCACTCGCTTCGTCACTGAGGCTGTTGGCCGCAGGTTGGACTCAAAGTCGGTCGCGCAGTTGGTGACCAAGACTGCCGCGGAACTCCAGATTCCAGCGGCCGATCTTGATCACTCGATCTGGCGGTACATGAGCAACCCCCGCCGTAGCTGACCCGACAGAATCCGCCAGCCCTCGGCCCGGAGTAGGAGGACTCTCGCGCCGAGGGGCTGGCGGTGACTGTGGGTTGTGTTAGGGCTGGCTCGCTGGGCGCATCACCGACGTGCCGGGCGACCTCGGACGTTCGGATTGATCGGCGGGGTGGTGCCCTGGTAGCGGCCACCCAGCTGGGCGGGGTGCGGTCTGGGGCGTCGGCGGTGCGCGTGTATCGCGCGCCTTGCTCGTCCCAGTCGGTCCAAACCTTCGGCGGGTAGAGGCCTTCGTGCGACAACTCGCTCTCGCCGGGGGTGGGTCGGGACGCGTCCTTCATCAGACGAAGATCTGGGTGTCGGCTGGGGCTGTGTACGGGGCCGACTGGGTGATCTGGATAGCCACTGCGGCGGATCGGTGTCGAACCCCGGCGCCGACCGACCTCAGGAAGAATGAGTCAATGGCGGCTGGGATTCCGATGTTCGAGATCAGCCGCTTCATGGGCCGCTCCAAGCCCAGCGCCACCGAGACCGTCTACGCGCACCTGCTCGGCGACGACCACAGCGCCGCGATGGGCGCGCTCGGGGGACTGGCCGCCGCCACAACAGAGGCTCACGCCGGGAACGTGATCCGCCTCCGGGGCTAGTCGCCCTCGTCGTCGCGGTCGGCCAGATCCTTCAGCTGCCTGATGAGTTCCTCCAACAATTCGTTGTCCATGTGAATCTGAATTCCTATGGGATGAACGATGTGTTGCCCTTCGGCTGCGATGAGCCGCGCGGGCATCGTCTCGACGAGCACCAGATACTCCTCGATGAAGTCCTCCATGCCGCTGAGCGGTAGGTCCACTAAGCGTGCGCATGTGTCGAGGACGTTGATGAAGTCGCTAGGCGCCGCGACGCCGCGGACTCGTTGCGCCAGTTGAAGATAGCGATCATAGAAGTCCATCAGCCGTGTTGCGACGTGGACGATCCCGTCGGGGTCCGCGTCCGACTCATCTTCGGGCGTTCCGAACACCGATTGGAACGCATCTGTCAGCAAGAAGCCATTCATTTGTTGACCCACCTGCTCGACGTCGTGCACGGTGTTTCGGGCCAAGTCCGCCAAGTCGTCGAAGGTGGTGATCCGATCTCCCGTGGGGTGGGCAAACCCGAGGCGGTGGTCGCGCATCGCCATCGACATCGCTTCCCGTCGCTGGACCAAGACGGACGCGAACGCTGCCCACCGCCAGGAATGCGGGCGCTCTTGCAGGAGCGCAACGAGGCCCTCCTGAGTTGCCTGCACTTCGCCGAACCGGGGCTCGTCATCGGCGGGGTCAGCGGGGTCGGTCTGCTCCGTCATCACTGCGTCGAGCTTTTCGCGGATGGCCTCGATGACACCAGCAACCCCTTCGCGCACTCCGTCGAGGTCTCCGATCGTGCCCAACAGCCCCTTGACGTCATCGAGCTTCGTCGAGTCGAGACGCACTGGAAGGATGTACGCGCCCTGAGTCATCATGCGACGGCGCAGTGCGGCCTTGCGCTCGACGCCGCACCACTCTTTCTCGGCGTACTCGCGCGAGATGAACATGACAACGTATCGGGCCTCATCGCGATAGAGGGTTGTGAAGACCTCGGTCAACTCTTCGCCCCAGAGCGCCGCCTTGTAATCCGCGTCGTAGAAGACGCGGTCTTTTGGCAAGCCAAGTCCGCGCACCACATCGTGCACGAAATCACGCTGCTCACCCGCGAACGACACCGCGATGTCGTACTTGTACTGGGTCGGCACGTCCGTGGCGTTTCCCTCCGGCGGTTCGCCGGTTGCTTCATCAGTCATCGTCATCTCCTGTTGTTTGAGGCTCCCTTCGGTCGTGCGGAAACCAGCGCGTTCAGAATAGGAGAACGTGTGTTCGATTCAAGAGGACACGCTGTGTGCGGGGCGACGGTGAGCGGCGTACACGCAACATTGATCACGGGCGTCGCAAATGTCCCACGGGCCTCAGGCGGTTGGAGCCTCAGCAGCCTTTCCGGGGTACGGCGTCAGCAGGCGGACCGTGGTCCGGAACGCAGAAAACCGCCCTAACCAGGGCGGCTCTCTTGGAGCGGGCGACGGGAATCGAACCCGCGTAGCTAGTTTGGAAGACTAGGGCTCTACCATTGAGCTACGCCCGCGTGCAGTGCAACGCAGACTGTACCGGCGCCGACGTAGTCAAATCCAATTGAGTGCGTCGCGTGTCGGACCCGTAGTATCTCGTGCGCAGCGAGACACGGGGTGTAGCGCAGCTTGGTAGCGCATCCGCTTTGGGAGCGGAAGGCCGCAGGTTCAAATCCTGTCACCCCGACAGACACCCACATCGAACGAGCATGCAAGGAGCACCGCAGTGAAGAGCACCGTCGAGAAGTTGAGCCCGACCCGGGTTCGCATCAACGTGGAGGTGCCCTTCACAGAGTTGGCGCCCGACTTCGATCGCGCGTTCAAGGAGATGGCCAAGTCGATCCGCATGCCCGGATTCCGTCCGGGCAAGGTGCCGGTGCGACTCCTCGAGCAGCGCGTCGACAAGCAGGCCATGTTCGAGCAGGTCATCGGCGAGGCAGTGCCCGGCCGCTACAGCGAGGCCGTGGCCACCTCCGAGGTCAAGCCCCTCGGGCAGCCGGAGATCGACATCACGAACAAGCAGTACGGCGAGGATCTGGCGTTCACCGCCGAGGTCGACGTTCGCCCCGAGATCACGCTGCCCGATCTGGCGGCGCTGAAGATCGAGGTTGACCCGATCGAGGTCTCCGACGATGAGGTCGACACCGAGCTGCAGAACCTGCGGGCCCGCTTCGGCACCCTCACCGGTGTTGACCGCCCGGCCCAGGACGGCGACTTCGTGTCGATCGACCTGTCGGCCACCGTCGACGGCGAGGACGTGCCGGAGGCCAAGACCGAGGGGCTGTCCCACGAGGTCGGCTCGGGTCAGCTCATCGAGGGTCTCGACGAGGCGATCAAGGGCCTGAAGGCCGAGGAGAGCAAGGTCTTCAAGACCACCCTCGTCGCGGGCGAGCACGCCGGCAAAGAGGCCGATGTCACGGTCAAGGTCAACTCCGTCAAGGAGCGCGAGCTTCCCGAGCCGGACGATGAGTTCGCGCAGCTGGCAAGCGAATTCGACACCATCGACGAGCTCAAGGAGAGCCTCGTCGAGCAGGTGAAGCGGGTCAAGCGCGTCCAGCAGGCCGAGCAGATCCGGGACCGCGCACTCGAGGCGCTGCTCGAGCAGACCGAGATCCCGCTGCCCGAGGCCATCGTGCAGGCGCAGGTGGACGACACGCTGCACAACGCCATCCACGGCCTGGAGCACGACGAGGAGAAGTTCGCCGAGTCGCTGGAGAAGGAAGGCAGCTCGCGCGAGGCGTTCGATGCGGACAACCGCACGAATTCCGAGAAGGGCGTCAAGACGCAGCTGCTGATGGACGCCGTCGCCGATCACCTCGACATCCAGGTCGGGCAGACCGACCTCACCGAGCGTCTGGTGCTGATGTCACGTCAGTACGGGCTCGAGCCGCAGCAGCTGCTGCAGGTCCTCCAGCAGAACAACCAGCTGCCCGCGATGTTCGCCGACGTGCGCCGTGGCCTGACGATCGCCGCCGTGGTGCACGGTGCGACGGTCACCGACACCGAGGGCACCGAGATCGACACCGCGGAGTTCTTCGGGCCGCCGAACGCCGAGCAGCCAGCCGAGATCGCCGCAGATGACGACGACGCAGACGACGTCGCAGATGACAGCGTCGCCGTCGAGGAGAACGCGGCCGACGACGACGTGGCGGCCGACGACACGAAGTGACGCTGTGAGCGAACGCCGGCGTTCTAGGGAGTGCACGGCGTCGTGGGTTGGTTAGTGTCGGTGGACATGAACGACGAGTACGAATACTCGAAGAAAGCAGGTATCCAGTCGTGACTGAAATGCGTGCGAGCACGTCGGGGCTCAACCTCGTCGACTCGGTCTATGAGCGGTTGCTCGCCGAGCGAATCATCTTCCTGGGCTCGCAGGTCGACGATGACATCGCCAACCGGCTGTGCGCGCAGATCCTGCTGCTGTCAGCGGAGGATCCCACCAAGGACATCCACCTCTACATCAACTCGCCGGGCGGCTCGATCAGCGCCGGTATGGCGATCTACGACACGATGGTGCTCGCACCATGTGACGTCGCCACCTACGGCATGGGCATGGCCGCCTCGATGGGCGAGTTCCTGCTCGCCGCGGGCACCAAGGGCAAGCGCTACGCCCTGCCCCACGCGCGCATCCTGATGCACCAGCCGCTGGGTGGGGTCACCGGTAGCGCCGCCGACATCGCCATCCAGGCCGAGCAGTTCGCGGTCATCAAGAAGGAGATGTTCCGGCTCAACGCCGAGTTCACCGGCCAGACGATCGAGCGCATCGAGGCCGACTCCGATCGCGACCGCTGGTTCACGGCGCAGGAGGCGCTGGAGTACGGCTTCGTCGATCACATCATCACCAGCGCCAACCTCAACGGAGTGAAGCCATGACCGACCACACCGACCCGAGACTGGCCCCCCAGGCGCGCTACATCCTGCCCTCGTTCATCGAGCACAGCAGCTTCGGCGTCAAGGAGTCCAACCCGTACAACAAGCTGTTCGAGGAACGCATCATCTTCCTCGGCGTCCAGGTCGACGACGCGTCGGCCAACGACATCATGGCGCAGCTGCTGGTGCTGGAGTCGCTCGATCCCGACCGCGACATCACCATGTACATCAACTCGCCCGGTGGCTCGTTCACGTCCCTGATGGCGATCTACGACACCATGCAGTACGTGCGTGCCGACATCCAGACCGTGTGCCTGGGGCAGGCCGCATCGGCTGCGGCCGTGCTGCTGGCGGCTGGAACGCCGGGTAAGCGCCTCGCGCTGCCCAACGCCCGCATCCTGATCCACCAGCCGTCGCTGGGCGGTGTCATCCAGGGGCAGTTCTCCGACCTCGAGATCCAGGCCGCTGAGATCGAGCGGATGCGCACGCTGATGGAGACCACGTTGGCCCGTCACACCGGCAAGGACGCCGAGACGGTGCGTCGGGACACCGATCGCGACAAGATCCTGACGGCCGCACAGGCCAAGGAGTACGGGATCATCGACACCGTCCTCGAGTACCGCAAGCTGTCCGCGCAGAACGCCTGACGTCCGAACGGCGCGAATGCGCCAGCGCCGGTACGGTCGAAGTGTCCCTCTCGTGCCCGAAACTCTCCGCCGGATAACGGCGGCGACACGCCAGCGACACGGTGGCGCGTCCGGCGGGCCGTGGGGGACGACACGGGATATGTTCTCCTCCTACGCAGGTGAATATCACCGACGCGATTCGGCTTTATCGGTCGATGGCGACGGAACATACGGGTAGCGTCGGGTTACACCCGAGGTGTCCCTCCGGATGACAGATGTCGACGGCGATCGCAGAAAGTAGGCCAGCAGGACAATGGCACGCATTGGAGATGGCGGCGACCTGCTGAAGTGCTCGTTCTGTGGCAAGAGTCAGAAGCAGGTCAAGAAGCTCATCGCCGGGCCCGGCGTCTACATCTGCGATGAGTGCATTGACCTGTGTAACGAGATCATCGAGGAAGAACTCGCTGACGCCGATGACGTCAAGCTCGACGAGCTGCCCAAGCCCGCCGAGATCCGCGAGTTCCTCGAGGGTTACGTCATCGGACAGGACACCGCGAAGCGCACGCTGGCCGTCGCGGTCTACAACCACTACAAGCGCATTCAGGCGCAGGAGAAGTCGCGTGACTCGCGGGCCGAGCCCGTCGAGCTGTCGAAGTCCAACATCCTGATGCTCGGTCCGACCGGTTGCGGTAAGACCTACCTGGCGCAGACGCTCGCCAAGATGCTCAATGTCCCGTTCGCCATCGCCGACGCCACCGCGCTCACCGAGGCCGGCTATGTCGGTGAGGACGTCGAGAACATTCTGCTCAAGCTGATCCAGGCTGCCGACTACGACGTCAAGCGCGCCGAGACCGGCATCATCTACATCGACGAGGTCGACAAGATCGCCCGCAAGAGCGAGAACCCGTCGATCACCCGCGACGTGTCCGGTGAGGGTGTGCAGCAGGCGCTGCTGAAGATCCTCGAGGGCACGCAGGCGTCGGTGCCGCCGCAGGGCGGGCGCAAGCATCCGCATCAGGAGTTCATCCAGATCGACACGACGAATGTGTTGTTCATCGTGGCGGGTGCGTTCGCCGGCCTGGAGAAGATCGTGTCCGATCGGGTCGGCAAGCGCGGCCTTGGCTTCGGCGCCGAGGTGCGGTCCAAGGCCGAGATTGACACGCAGGACCACTTCGCCGAGGTCATGCCCGAGGATCTGATCAAGTTCGGTCTGATCCCCGAGTTCATCGGTCGCCTGCCGATCGTCGCCTCGGTGACCAACCTCGACAAGGAATCGTTGGTCACGATCCTGTCGCAGCCCAAGAACGCACTGGTGAAGCAGTACACCCGCCTGTTCGACATGGACGGTGTGGAACTGGAGTTCACCGACGAGGCGCTCGAGTCCATCGCGGACCAGGCGATCCACCGTGGCACCGGTGCCCGCGGTCTGCGCGCCATCATGGAAGAGGTCCTGCTGCCGGTGATGTATGACATCCCCAGCCGCGACGACGTCGCCAAGGTGGTCGTCACCAAGGAGACCGTCGAAGACAACGTGCTTCCGACCATCGTGCCGCGCAAGCCGCAGCGCAGCGAGCGCCGCGACAAGAGCGCCTGAGTTTGATCGCAGAATAGCCTCCGCCACGGCGGGGGCTTTTTCTGTTGTGCGCTACGGGCTGAGTGTTGCCGTGATACCGGCGAGCACCGTCGTCAGCCCGACTTCGAATGATGCGTCCGCATCGGGGTTGAACAGGACGAGGCGAACCCGAGCGGTGAGCGGAAACCGCTCGGCGTCAAGCAGTTCGGCATTGGCGTACGGGTTGTCCTCGTAGTCGACGCCCGACCTGGCCTGCTCCTCGATGGCGCTGCCGGTGACATAGTGCAGCAAGACCAGGACCGTCTGCGCGGCCGCGTCGAGATCGAATCCGGCGGACTGCAGACCAGTCAGCACCATCTCGTTGGCGGGCCGGGCGGACGGGGTCGCTGAGCCGACGAACACACGTGCGCCGTCGCGGTATTGCAGCAGCGCCGACCGTAGCGTCCGCGCGACATCGGCGAGCCAATGCGCCACGGAGTCGCCATCGCCGAGTGGTCGCAGTCGTTGGCAGGCCTCGGCCGCGATGACGTCGGCCATGGCGTCGAGCAGCTCGCGCTTGTTCCTCACATGCCAGTAGAGGGTGGGAGCCTGCACGCCGAGCGCGGAGGCCAGGGTCCGCATGGAGAGACCGTCGAGACCGTGGTCGGCGAGCAGGTCCAGGCCCGTCCGGGCGATGACGTCACGGGTCAACTTGGGCGACACACCACTCACCCTAACACTGTTAGAGTCGTCTCTAACGACGTTAGAGAGGGGTGCGAAATGAGTGATGTCATCGTGGTCGGTGCAGGTCCAACCGGGTTGATGCTGGCGTGTGAGCTGGCATTGGCAGGCGTGACGGTGCAGCTGATCGACCGGTCGCCGGAGCGCTCGGATGCCTCGCGGGCGGCGGGGATGAATGCCCGCACCATGGAGATCCTCGATCAGCGCGGGATGCTTGAAGCCTTCGCGGCAGCGGGACGACCGATGGCGGCCGGGCACTTCTCGGGGATTGCGCTGGACACGGCTCTGCTGCCGACACGGCGTCCCTACACGTTGGCCATCATGCAGGCCGACACCGAACGCGTGTTGGAGGACTTCGCCACCCGGCTGGGTGTGGGGGTGCAGTGGTCCACGGAGCTGACGGGCATCGAGCAGGGCGACACCGGTGTCACGGTGACGACCGACGGTGTGGCGGGGCCCGCATTGCATCAATCCCGGTACGTAGTGGGCTGTGACGGCGGACGCAGTGCGGTACGGAGATTGATCGGTATCGAATTCGACGGCGCTGATGCCCAGTTCGTCACGCTGCTAGGTGACGTCGAGATGGAGCACCCGCCTGCCGAGCGCACCTTTCTGCAGCGGCGGGACGCCGGCACCGTGACCGTGCTGCCGTTCGGTGCACTCTCCGGTGACACATGGGCGCGTGTCATGGTCACCGAATACCGTTCACCGGGTGCCGATTCGGGGGAGGTGACCATCGACGGGTTACGCGGGGTGCTGCAGAGTGTCGCGGGGACCGACTACGGCATCCACACGCCTCGCTGGTTGTCCCGATTCGCCGATGCCTCCCGGCAGGCGACCCGCTATCGCGACGGCCGAGTCCTGCTGGCCGGCGACGCCGCACACATCCATCCGCCGCTCGGTGGTCAGGGCATGAACATCGGGATGCAGGATGCGGTGAACCTGGGGTGGAAGCTGGCCGCGGTGCTGCGAGGCGTGGCCGACGAGGCATTGCTCGACAGCTACCACGCCGAGCGTCATCCAGTCGCCGCTCGGGTGCTGACCAACACCCGGGCGCAGACCGCCCTGCTCGACGAGGGGGAGAACGTCACTGCGATGCGGCAGACGTTCGAACGACTGTTGAGTGTTGACGCCGCCAATGAGCAAGTGGGCGCCGAGATCTCAGGCCTCGACGTCTGCTACCAGGAGGGTGATCACCCCTTGGTGGGTCGACGGGTCCCAGACGGTGACATCATGGTCGGTACTCGGCCGCGGCGCGTCTATGAGCTGCTGTATCCGGCACGACCGGTGCTACTGACCTTCGACATGCAGATGGACGACGAGGCCGAGGCGAACCTGAGCGACCACGTCGTGCGGGTGGCGGCCGACAGCGTGGTGCGTCGGTGGCGGCTGCCGGTGATCGGTTGGGTCCCGCTGCCGGCCGCGCTGTTGATCCGGCCCGACGGCCATGTGGCCTGGGTTTCCCGGGACGGATCGACCGACGGACTCCGGCGGGCGGCCGCACGAATCGGCGCAGCCGGTCAGCTGTAGGTGATCCGTTTGCTAGTGTCGGGGTGGGCGCGCAGGACCGCCCGACGTCCGCTCGAAGGGGCTCAGCCTCCCTGCAGCTGTATCACGTTGTGACCGACCTCTTCTCGGCCCGACTTCGCGGACGCGGGCTCTCGAGAGGAGGCCGTCATGGCCAGCACCCTGCCCAATAATCCCTCCCTGGATCGGCTGCGTGATTCCGCACGCAGACTGCAGCGAGGGGTCACCGCGTCCGATCCCCAGGCGCTGGACCTCGTCCGGCGATACCATCCGCGGCCCGATATCGCACTCGGTGACGCCCCCGTTCGGTTCGCCCTGCACAATGCGCAACTGACCGTTGCCCGACGCTACGGATTCTCCGGATGGCCCGCCCTGGTGCACTACCTGGCACTCGCCGGAGACATCAGCGTCGACCCGAGCGGAGTCGACGAGGACGCCCTCGACCCCGCGGACCGATTCTGCGCGCTGGCCTCGTTGCGCTACGACGACGCCGACGCCCCATCGCGGCGCCGGGCCGCGGCGAAACTGCTCAAGGCTGACCCGGGGTTGGTCGAGCGGCACGTGTGGGCGGCCGCGTCCGCGGCGGACCCGGTCGCCATGGGCCGCCACCTCGCCGTCAGACCCGCGCTGGCGACTGCCCGCGGTGGGCCCTTCGGCTGGGTGCCGCTGATGTATCTCTGCTACTCACGCGCCCCGATCGACCGTGGCGAGGCCAAAGTGCTCGCTGCTGCAAGGCTTTTGCTCGATGCCGGGGCCGACCCGAACGCGGGCTACCTGTGGTGCGGAATGTCGACGCCGTTCACGGTGCTGACCGGCGTGTTCGGCGAGGGCGAGCAGGGTCCTCGCAGACAGCCGCGGCACCCGTTCGCGTCCGCACTGGCCACGCTGCTGCTGCAGCGGGGAGCGCACCCGGTAGACCAGCAGACCCTCTACAACAGGATGTTCCGACCCGACAACGCGCACCTGGAACTGCTGTTCGCGCACGGGCTGGCCGACGCGGCGCCGAGCCCATGGGAGCGTCTGCTCGGTGAGGCGATGGAGACGCGGGCGCAGATGTGGCAGCGCCAGATCAGCTGGGCTGCCGAGCACGGATTCACCGACCGCCTGGATCTGCTGGCCCGACACGGTGTCGACGTCTCGGATGTCGATGTCATGGTGCCCGCGCTTCCAGATGACCCGAACACCCGTGACGATGACGGTGCGACACCCCTGCACCATGCCGCTTGGGACGGTGACCTCGACCTGATCGAGCGGCTACTGGCGGCCGGGGCCGATCCGACGGCGACTGACACCCGATTCGGAACGACCCCGCTGGGGTGGGCCGAGCACGCCTACCAGACCGAGGCCGCTGACCTGCTGCGGCCGCTCAGCCCGGGTGCTTGATCCGGTCGGGCCGGGTGTAGACGTTCATCGACGCGCCGCGCAGGAAGGCCACCAGGGTGAGGCCGGCCTGACTGGCGAGGTCGACGGCCAACGACGACGGTGCGGAGACGGCGGCGAGCACCGGAATGCCCGCCATGACGGCCTTCTGCGTCAGCTCGAATGACGCCCGCCCACTGACGAGCAGCACGGTGCCGGTGAGCGGGATGCGTTCGTTCTCGACCGCCCAGCCGATGGTCTTGTCGACGGCGTTGTGGCGGCCGATGTCCTCCCGGACCACCAGCAGCGTGCCGTCCGCATCGAACAGCGCGGCGCCGTGCAGTCCGCCGGTGCTCGCGAAGACCTTCTGCGCCGCGCGGAGTTGGTCGGGCATGGCGGAGAGGGTTTCGGCGGAGACGACTGTCGGGTCATCACCGGGGGAGTGCCTGCTGATGGTGCGCACGGCGTCAATGGACCCCTTGCCGCACACGCCGCACGACGACGTGGTGTAGAAGTTGCGGGTCACATCCAGGTCGGGCAGCGCAACGTCCGGAGCGAGTCGCACGTCCAGCACGTTGTAGGTGTTGGTGCCGTCCTCTCCCGTCCCGCGGCAGTACTCGACACGGGCGATGTCATCGCGATGCTCGATGACGCCCTCGGTGAGCAGGAAACCCTGTGCCAGTTCGATGTCCGAGCCGGGGGTGCGCATCGTAACGGTGATGGCGGAACCGTTGAGCCGCAGCTCCAGGGGCTCCTCGACAGCCAGCGTCTCGGGCCGGGTGGTCACCTGATCCCCGTTGAGGTGACTGACTCGCCGCCGCGCGGTGACCCTACCCATGCGCAGGCTCCAGTCGGATCACGACGGCCTTGGACACCGGCGTATTGGACTTGAGTGCGGTGTGGTCCAGTGGAACCAGGGGGTTGGTCTCGGGGTAGTAGGCGGCGGCGTTGCCGACGGGCGTGGAGTACGGCACGACGAGGAAGTCCTTCGCGCGGCGCTCCTCGAGATCGCCTGCGGCGTTGCGGTACTCGGAGATCAGATCCACGCGGGCGCCCTCGGCCAGGCCGAGGCTGGCGATGTCGGTGGGGTTGACGAACACCACGCGGCGGCCACCCTTCACGCCGCGGTAGCGGTCGTCGAGGCCGTAGATCGTGGTGTTGTACTGGTCGTGGCTGCGCAGCGTCTGAAGTACCAGACGCCCCTCCGGCACCGGCACCCACTGCAGCGGCTCGTTCGTGAAGTTGGCCTTGCCGGTGGTGGTGGGGAATTCGCGGGAGTCGCGCGGTGGATGCGGCAACTGGAAGCCGTCGGGTGCGCGAACCCGGGCGTTGTAGTCGGTGCAACCGGGCACCACGTCGGCGATGGCGTCGCGGATGCGATCGTAATCGTCGACCAGCTCCTCCCACGGCACCGGATGATCCGCGCCCAGCACCGCACGCGCCAGTTGGCACACGATGGCCACCTCGCTGCGCAGGTGCTCGCTGGGCGGTGTCAGGCTGCCGCGCGACAGGTGCACCATCGACATCGAATCCTCCACCGAGACAAGCTGTTTGCCGCCCGCCTGGAAGTCCTTGTCGGTGCGGCCCAGGGTGGGCAGGATGAGCGCGGTTCGGCCGTGCACGACGTGGCTGCGGTTGAGCTTGGTGGACACCTGAACCGTCAGCGCACACGTGCGCAGTGCCGCCTCGGTGACCTCGGTGTCGGGGGTGGCCGATGAGAAGTTGCCGCCCATCCCGATGAACACCTTGGCCCGGCCGTCGCGCATGGCCCGGATGGCGTCGACGGTGTCGTACCCGTGCTTGCGCGGGCTCTCGATGCCGAAGCGAGAATCCAGCGCGGCGAGGAACTGCTCGGGCATCTTCTCCCAGATGCCCATCGTGCGGTCGCCCTGAACGTTGGAGTGCCCGCGAACCGGGCACACCCCGGCGCCGGGCTTGCCGATCATGCCGCGCATCAGCAGCAGGTTGGTGGCCTCGCCGATGGTGGCCACCGCGTGCCGCTGCTGGGTCAGTCCCATCGCCCAGCAGAAGACGGTCCGTTCCGACGCGGCGAGCATGCCCGCGACCCGCTGCAGCTGTTCACGACCGATTCCGCTGGCCTGGGTCACCGTGTCCAGATCGACTTCGCGGGTGCGGGTTTCGTACTCGTCGAAGCCCGCGCAGTGCCGCTCGATGAAGTCGCGGTCCAGGACTGAGCCCGGAGCCGCGTCGTCGGCCTCCAGTAGCAGCCGGCCAAGGCCCGCGAAGAGTGCCATGTCGCCGCCGAGCCGGATCTGCACGAACTCGTCGGCGATCGGGACGCCGTGCCCCACCACGCCGTGCACCTTCTGCGGGTCCTTGAACCGCATGAGGCCCGCCTCGGGCAGCGGGTTGACGGCGATGATCTTGGCGCCGTTGGCCTTCGCCTTCTCCAGGATGGACAGCATCCGGGGATGGTTGGTGCCCGGGTTCTGCCCGGCGATGAGGATGCAGTCCGCGTTCGCGACGTCCTCCACCGTGACGGATCCCTTGCCGATGCCGATGGCGTCGACAAGCGCCGTGCCCGAGGACTCGTGGCACATGTTGGAGCAGTCCGGCAGGTTGTTGGTGCCGAAACTGCGCACCAACAACTGGTAGAGGAACGCGGCCTCATTGCTGGTGCGCCCGGAGGTGTAGAACAGGGCCTCGTCGGGGCTGTCGAGTCCGCGCAGCTCATCGGCGATCAGTCCGTATGCCTCATCCCAGCCGATGGGGCGGTAGTGCGTGTCCCCAGGTCGCAGCACGACGGGCTCGGTGAGCCGGCCCTGCTGCGACAACCAGTACTCCGGCTGGCCGGCCAGATCGTGGACCGAGTGGCGGGCGAAGAACTCGGGTGTGACCCGTCGCTTGGTGGCCTCCTCGGCCACGGCCTTGGCGCCGTTCTCGCAGAACTCGGCGAGCTTGCGGCCGCCGTGCTCCTCGGGCCAGGCGCACCCCGGGCAGTCGAATCCGTGGCGTTGGTTCAGCTTGGACAGGGCCACCGCGGTCCGCACCGGACCCATCTGCTCGAGCCCGCGCCGCAGCGACACCGCCACGGCGGTAACCCCTGCGGCCTCGTCCTCGGCGCCTGTGACGATGATCTCTCGCTCGTCGATGGTCGCGTCGATGTCAAGGTCGGGGTGGCGCCGGGTTCCCATGTCTCCAGCTTAGGCGGGACGTCCACGCGAACCCATTTCCCGACGTTCACGGCCGGCATTGTGACGGCGACATCGACGTAACAATTCCGGAACATGGCGTTTCTAAGGTGAGCCGGTCACGTCCGCGAATGAGTTGCGGGCGCACGCGGGGAGAGGAACTCCATTGAGTGGAAATGTGGTCAGGCGGCAGGCCATCACCAGCGTCGAGGCCTACGTGCCCCCCGCCATCAGCTTCGACCCGGCCGAGGCGCCCGGCGAGATCTTCGGCTCCAACGTCTTCACGCTGGCCGAGATGCGTCTGCGTCTGCCCAAGTCGGTCTACAAGTCCGTTGCCGCGAGCATCGAGAAGGGCGCCAAGCTGGACCCGTCCGTCGCCGACTCCGTCGCCTCGGTGATGAAGGACTGGGCGCTGTCGCGGGGTGCCACGCACTATGCGCATGTCTTCTACCCGATGACCGGGTTGACCGCAGAGAAGCACGACAGCTTCCTCGAGCCGGTGTCTGACGGTCAGACGCTGGCCGAGTTCGCAGGCAAGACCCTCATTCAGGGCGAGCCGGACGCCTCGAGCTTCCCGTCGGGTGGTCTGCGTTCCACCTTCGAGGCGCGTGGCTACACCGGCTGGGACGTCACCAGCCCGGCCTACATCCTGGAGAACCCCAACGGCAACACGCTGTGCATCCCGACGGTGTTCGTCTCGATGACGGGTGAGGCGCTGGACTTCAAGACGCCGCTGCTGCGCAGCCAGCAGGCGATGGGTGCCCAGGCCGAGCGCATCCTGAAGTTGTTCGGGCACAGTGACTTCGACCAGATCGTGTCGTTCTGCGGTCCCGAGCAGGAGTACTTCCTGATCGACCGGCACTTCTTCCTGGCGCGCCCCGACCTCATCAACGCGGGCCGCACGCTGTTTGGCGCCAAGCCGCCCAAGGGCCAGGAGTTCGACGATCACTACTTCGGCGCCATCCCCGAGCGGGTGCTCGGCTTCATGATGGACACCGAGCGTGAGCTGTTCAAGCTCGGCATCCCGGCGAAGACCAGGCACAACGAGGTCGCGCCGGGGCAGTTCGAGATCGCGCCGATGTTCGAGCGGGCCAATATCGCCGCCGACCATCAACAGCTGCTCATGACCACGTTCAAGACGATCGCCAAGAAGCACGGTATGGAGTGCCTGTTCCACGAGAAGCCGTTCGCCGGCGTCAACGGGTCGGGTAAGCACGTCAACTTCTCGCTGGGTAATGCGCAGTTCGGCAGCCTCCTGGTGCCCGGTGACACCCCGCACGAGAATGCGCAGTTCCTGGTGTTCTGCGCCGCCGTCATCCGCGCGGTGCACAAGTTCTCCGGCCTGCTTCGGGTGTCGGTGGCCTCGGCCACCAACGACCACCGTCTCGGCGCCAACGAGGCGCCGCCCGCGATCATCTCGATCTTCCTGGGCGACCAGCTCGCCGATGTGTTCGAGCAGATCGCCAAGGGTGCCGCGACGTCGTCGAAGGGCAAGGGCACCATGATGATCGGGGTCGACACCCTGCCGCACCTGCCGACCGACCCGGGCGACCGCAACCGCACCAGCCCGTTCGCGTTCACCGGAAACCGGTTCGAGTTCCGTGCGCCGGGCTCGGGTCAGACCATCAACGTGCCGATGATCATCCTCAACACGATCATGGCCGACTCGCTCGACTACATGGCGACGGCGCTGGAGAAGGCCGTGGGCGAGGGCGAGGACTTCGACATGGCGGTGCAGAAGCTGCTCACCGAGATCATCACCGAGCACGGCGCCGTGGTGTTCAACGGTGACGGCTACTCGGACAACTGGCAGGTCGAGGCGGCCGCGCGCGGACTGCCCAATCTCAAGACGACGCTGGACGCCATCCCGGAGCTCGCGAAGCCGGAGGCGGTCGAGGTCTTCGAGCGCTACGGCGTCTTCAACGCGCGCGAGTTGGAGAGCCGCGCCGAGGTCCGCTACGAGACCTACGCCCTCACCATCACCGTCGAAGCCAAGCTGACCCTGGAGTTGGGGTCGACCGTCGTGCTGCCCGCGGCGATCCGCTACCAGACCGAGTTGGCGCAGAATGTCGCGACGCTGAAGGCGGCGGGTGTCGAGCCGGACCTGACGCTGCTGCAGACGGTCTCCGCGCCGATCTCCGACCTGACCGGGGCGCTGACCGCGCTGAAGACTGCGATGGCCGAACACGGTGGGGACACCGCCGCGGAGGAGGCCGCCCACGCGCAGAGCCTGCTGCCGCTGATGGACGCGGTGCGAGCCGCCGCTGACGCGCTGGAGGGTGTCGTCGCCGACGATCTGTGGCCGCTGCCCACCTACCAGGAGATGCTCTACATCCTGTAGCCGGAGCGCCGGTCTAGGGAACGCTCGGTCCGGTGGTGTCGTCGGTGGCGCGGCCGCCTGCCTTGTAGAGCAGCCGTTTGAGCTCGTGTCGCTCGTCGGCGGTCAGAGTGGACAGGACACTCTCGTCCACGGCGTGGATGGCCGCTTCGCCGCGCCTGAGCAGTGCCTTGCCCTCGCGAGTCAGCTCGGCCGGCAAAGGCCTGCCCGCGGGAATTGATGCCGGACGCGTGACCGCGCCACGGTCCTCGAGTGCCTTCAGCACCTGGTTCATCGCCTGCGCCGAGACCTGGTTGTCGCGGGCCAGCTCGGCGCTGGTGAGCCCCGGCTGCACGGAGAGAACGCGCAAGCAGACGAACTCCGGCATGCTCAGCCCGAGCGGGGCCAGCTCGGCGATGGCTCGGGGTCGCAGCGCCGACATCACGCGATACATGAGGTAGCCCAACGGCTGGTCGTCGGCTTGTTCCATGGCACACATGCTGACAGATGCTATGAGCCGGCTGTGCGCACTCAGGCGGATGACGTCGACTTTTGCGGCGCACCATCAAGCTCCTTGACACCCACTGCGGGCGTCCGTATCAAGGAGGTTGATAGGTAGTTGGGCGGATGCAAGTCGCAGCTGTCACCTCGGAAAGGAAACAACGAGATGTCTTTTGGTGGATTCTCAGGCGGACCTGGCTTCGGCGGACCGGACTTCGGTGGGCCCGGATTTGGCGGACCCGGCGGTGGCGGCTTCGGGTTCGGTGGTCCCGGATTCGGTGGCGGCCCCGGCTTCGGCGGTTTCGGCGGCAAGGGCTTCGGCGGCCCCGGTGGAAAGGGCCCGTGGGGTCTCAAGCGTGCGGCGTTTGTCACCGGTGCCCTGCTGCTTGACGGCCCGGCGGATGCCGCGCAGATCGTGCAACGTGTCAGCGACGCGACCGACGGCGCCATCACCCCGCCGCAGGATATTGCCGACCTTGCCATCGGCCTGCTCGCCGGCCGCGGTGTGGTGACCGTCGACAACGGCACCGCGACCCTGACCGAGTTCGGCAAGAACCTGCTCGCATGGCGCGGCGTCAGCAGCGAGACCGTGCACGCATTCCTCGGGAAGGCATCCAAGTTCATCGATGTCATCAAGATCCACAAGGGGCTGCGCGAATTCGGTGAGCTGGCTCGCTCCATCGTCCTCGGCGGCACCGACGAGCAGAAGGCCGCGCTGGCCGAGAACCGGACCAAGATCCTGGACGCGATCACCGACGCCAAGAAGGCACTGCACCGCTCCCTCGGCGAGAGCTGACACCCTCACCAACCCGACCCAGTCGTCGAGACTGCGGTCAGATCGTGGAATCGTCGAGATTCGCGATCTGACTGCAGTCTCGCGGGTGGCCTGGGGTCATCTGCCGTACTTGGTGACGTACTCCGTCATGGTTTTGAGCTGATAGCGCGAGACCTCCGGGGCGGACTCGTCCTCGGCGAACACCGACGACACCATCACCGCGTCGGGCCGGTCGTAGAAACCGATCTCGGCCAGGCCGCCGAAGAACTCGTCCCAGTCGACGTCACCGTCGCCGATCTTGAGGTGCTGATGCACCCGCGCCGGGTTGCCTGGGGGATTGGTGATGTAGCGCAGGCCGTGGCTGCGGTGGTGGTCCATGGTGTCGGCGACGTGCACCAGGCGCAGCTTGTCGCCCGCGGCCCGCATGATGTCGATCATGTTGGCGCCCATATGGAACGTGTGGCATGCGACGTAGACCATGCCGATGTTGGGGGAGTTGACGCCGCGGATGATCCGCACCGCCTCCAGCCCGTCCTCGACGAAGTCGTCGGGGTGTGGATCGATGCGAACGTCGATGCCCTCGCGCTCGAAGATGGGCACCAGTTCCTCCATGGACCGGAAGAACGCACGCTCGGACTCCTCGGCCTTCTCGGGACGGCCGGAGAACTCCGTGTTGATGACGTTCACGCCGAGGTCGACGGTGATCTGGACTACCCGCTTCCAGTTGCGCACCGCGGCCTCTCGCGCGTCCTCGTCGGGACCCGACCAGCGCAACACCGGCAGCACCGACGCGATACCGACACCGGCATCAGTGCAGGCCTTGCGGAACTTCGACACCAGGTGATCGTCTGCCCGCGGGTGGTTGAAGAACGGGATGAAGTCGCGGTGCGGGGTCAACTGCAGGTGCTCGTAGCCGAGATCGGCCACCACGCGGGGGAATTCGAGCAGCTCGTAGTCATGGTGGAACGGCGTGGGATCCAACGCGATCTTCACGTCACGCTCCGGTGATCGATGCGCGGTCGACCATCGTGACCTCGACGGGCAGCCCGCTGGTCAGGGACTCCACGCCCGCCTCGCACACCGCCGCGGCGGCGTAACCGTCCCACGCGGTGGGCCCGTCGACGTTGACTCCACTACGGACGGCGTCGACCCAGCGCTGGAACTCGGTGTCGTAGGCCTGACCGAACCGCTCCCGAAAGCCCGGCGTGATCTGCCCGCCCCGGGTCCCCGGCGCGCCCGTGCGCACCAGCCCGACGTCCAGGCCGATCATCGCGCTGCCCCTTTCCGCGACGACCTCGGTGCGGACCTCGTAGGCGACACCAGTCGTCACGAACAGTTCGACATCGACGTGTTTACCCGAAACGGTCCGCAGTATCGCGATCTGCGGGTCGGCGAGCCCTTGGGGCGCACCGGGATTGGCCGAGGGCTTCACGATCTGGATCGAGGCGATCTCCTCGTCGAACAGGAAGCGGGTGACGTCGACCTCGTGGACGAGGGAGTCGCGGACCACCATCGCGCTGTCGAAGCTCGGTGGCACCGCGGGGTTGCGGTGCGCGCAGTGCAGGACGAGCGCGCGGCCCAGGTCGCCCGAGTCGAGCAGCGCCTTGAGTTGGGCGTACTCGTGGTCGAATCGGCGCATGAAGCCGACCTGAATGAGTCGTGTGCCGAGATCGGCCTCGCGCTTGACGACCTCCAACGACGTGGCGACATCGGTGGTCAGCGGCTTCTCGCACAGCACCGGCTTGCCGTGCTCGAGGCAGGCGAGCAATTGCTTCTCGTGAGTGGGACCCGGGGTGGCGAGTACGACGGCGTCGACGTCCGGATCGGCGATCGCGTCGAGCGGGTCGACGATGGTGCGACAACCGGGGATGGTGGCGGCCAGCTGCTCGGCCTTCTCGGTGACGTAGTCGTTGACGACCGACACCCGGGCACCGGAGATCCTGGTGCTCAACCGGGCGACGTGATCGGCACCCATGACGCCCACTCCGAGGACGGCTACACGCAAGTCGGACATGGCTTCTGAGTTCTCCTGAGTTAGTTGAAGCGAACGGATGGCACGCCGCACGACCCGAGGTAGGACCGGGTGCGCTTGGCGATGGGCAGCGGGGCGTCGATCTCACACGGATACATGTCCTGCTCGACGATCGCGAACACGTCGATGCCGAGCCCCTCGATCTCGGCCAGCAGCGGTGGCATCTCCGGAATTCCCAGCGGGGGCTCGATCATGGCGCCGAGCTTGACGGCCTCGCCAAACGGCAGGTCCTCGGCCTCGACCTTGGCGCGTACCGCGGGATCCACCTGCTTGAGATGCAGGTAGCCGATGCGTTCGGGTGCACGCCGGATGATGGCGATGTTGTCACCACCGCAGTAACTGATGTGCCCGGTGTCCAGGCACAGGTTGACGAACTCGCCGTCGGTGCCGTCGAGGAAGCGGTACACGCTCTCCTCGGTGTCGACGTGGCTATCTGCGTGCGGGTGGTATTGCGCGCGCACGCCGTACTTCTCGAACATGGCCCTGCCGAGATCGTTCATGCCCTGGGTCTTCTTGCGCCACTGCGCGGGAGTGAGGTTGCGGTCCTCGAGCACCGCACCCGTGGCCGGGTCGCGCCACATCTCCGGGATCACGACGACGTGCTTGCCGCCAACTGCCGCCGTCAGCTTCGCGACATCCTCGATCTGGGACCACACTGCACCCCACGAATCGTCCTGATGGAGATGCTCGAAGACCGTGCCCGCCGACAGCTTCAGGTTGCGTTGGGCGAGTTCATCGGAGAGTTTGGCGGGATCGGTCGGCAGGTAACCGAAGGGGCCGAGTTCGATCCACTCGTAGCCCGACGCCGCGACCTCGTCGAGGAATCGGGTGTACGGGGTCTGCTGCGGATCGTCGGGGAACCAGACGCCCCAGGAGTCGGGGGCCGAACCAACGAGAATGCTTGCCATGGTGTTTCGTGTCCTCTTAGCGATCGGAGGGGCGGATGTGGGCGCGCTGGATGGTCTTCCATTCGGCGTAGGTCGTATACGCGGCGCGGGTGGAGTCGAGTGCCGACACCTCGCTGACGGGAACGTCCCACCAGGACTCGCTGTCGGGTGCGGGGATCATCGGATCGGTCTCGACGTGAATCACGGTGGTGCGATCGCTGGCCTTGGCCACCTTGACGGCATCGCCGAACTCGGACGCCGTGGCGACCTTGATGACGTCGGCGCCCAGGCTGGCGGCGTTGGCGGCGAGATCGACGGGGAGCTTGTCACCGTCGAGGCGGCCGTCGTCGCTGCGGTAGCGGTAGGACGTACCGAACCGCTGTGACCCCAACGCCTCCGACAGTGACCCGATGGAGGCGAAGCCGTGGTTCTGCACCAGCACGACGATGACCTTGATGCCCTCCTGCACGGCGGTCACCAACTCCGTGGCCATCATCAGATAGGACCCGTCGCCGACCATGACGAAGACATCGCGGCTGTCGTCGGCCATCCGGACACCCAGGCCGCCCGCGATCTCGTAGCCCATGCAGGAGTATCCGTACTCGACGTGGTAGCCCTTGGGATCCCTTGTCCGCCAGAGCTTGTGCAGATCGCCGGGCATGGAGCCGGCGGCGCAGACGACGACGTCGCGGGGATCGCTCAGGGTGTTCGCCAGGCCGATCACCTGGTTCTGGTTGAGCGCCGCGCCCCGCTGGCCGTCCGTGATCGCGTACGCCGCGGAGACGGTGTCGTCCCACTCCTTGGCCAGCGCGGCGGTGCGCGACCGGTAGTCATCGCTGACCGAGTAGTCGCCGAGCGCCGCCTCGAGTGCCTCGATGGCCTCCCGCGCGTCGGAGACGACGCTGATGCCGCCCTGCTTGACCGAGTCCAGCGACGCCACGTTGATGTTGACGAACCTGACGTCGGGGTTGTTGAACGCGGTGCGCGATGCGGACGTGAAATCGCTGTAGCGGGTACCGATGCCGATCACCACGTCGGCCTCGGTGGCCAGCGCGTTGGCTGCGGTGGTGCCCGTGGATCCGACGGCTCCCACACACTGCGGATGGTCGTAGGACAGCGCGCCCTTGCCTGCCTGGCTCATGCCGACGGGGATGCCGGTACTCTCGCAAAACGCGGCGAGTGCCTCGGTGGCACCGGAGTAGACGACGCCGCCACCGGCGACGATCAGCGGTGTGTGGGCCGACCGGATCACCTCGGCGGCGCGCGCGATCACCGAACGTTCCGGCAGCGGCCGGGCGATATGCCAGGTGCGTTCGGCGAACAGGGATTCCGGCCAGTCGTGTGCCTCAGCCTGGACGTCCTGCGGGATGGCCACGGTCGCCGCGCCCGTCTCGACGGGATCGGTGAGCACACGCATCGCGCCGAGCAGCGCGGCGGGCAGCTGCTCGGGGCGCCACACCCGGTCGAAGTAGCGCGACAGCGGTTTGAATGCGTCGTTGACCGTGACGTCGCCGCTAGCCGGCAGTTCCAGCTCCTGCAGCACGGGGGAACTGACCCGAGTGGCGAACGTGTCGGCGGGCAGCAGTAGCACGGGCAGCCGATTGATGGTCGCCAACGCGGCGCCGGTCAGCATGTTGGTGGACCCGGGGCCGACGCTGGCGGACACCGCCCAGGCCTGCAGGCGGTCCCTCTGACGGGCGTAGGCGACGGCACTGTGCACCATGGCCTGTTCGTTGCGTCCAAGCACGTACGGAAGCAGTGGCGCGGTGCCCGCCTCGGCGGCGGCGACCTCGTCCTCGAGCAGCGCCTGGCCCAGGCCCGCCACGTTGCCGTGGCCGAAGATGCCGAAACAGCCTGCGAAGAATCTGCTGCGCTCACCGTCGCGTTCGACGTACTGGGCTCCGAGGAACCGAACGGTGGCCTGCGCCACCGTGAGTCGGATGGTCGGCTCGGCGTCGGGCGTCTTCTCGGCTCGTTTGGGTGCGGTGGAGACCACGTTTACGCTCCTCTTGGGTCGTGGAGGGGCAGGCGGGGGTCGACGGCCTGGTTGTCCCAGGTGCCGCGGAGCCAGGTGTGCTCCGGGTCGTCGACGATCTTCCAGGCGCGTTCGGCGCCCGGTCCGGCCATGACGTTGAGGTAGTACATGTGATAGCCCGGCGCGGCCACCGACGGACCGTGGTAGCCGTGCGGCACCAGGACGACGTCGCCGGTGCGGACCTCTTCGAGGACCTCGATCGGACGGTCCGGGGTGCCGTACACGCGGTGGTAGCCGAAGCCGCGGGAGCCATCCGGACCGGCCGCGATCTCGAAGTAGTAGATCTCCTCGAGTTCGCTTTCGGTGGCGGTGGTCTCGTCGTGTTTGTGCGCGGGGTAACTCGACCAGTTGCCGCCCGGTGTGATGACCTCGCAGGCGATCAGCGAGTCGGCCTCGAAGACGCCCGCGGTACCGAAGTTGTGCACCTGGCGGCTGCAGTTGCCGGCACCGCGCAGTTCGACCGCGACATCGGCGGCCGCGACGCGCCGGTTCGGGAACGACCGCTTGGCCCGGGCGCCACAGATCGCGAAGCGGCCCTCACCGGAGATCACATAGGACTGATCGACGCCGAGATACACCATGTCGGACGGGCCGTCGAACACCGAGGCCCTGGGCGCCACCTCGAACGTCTCGCCGCCACATTCGACGGTGCCACCGCCCGCCAGCGGCAGGATCATCACCTCGGTGTCGCCAGTTGTCAACGAGATGGTTTGACCTGCAGCCAGTTCGACCACCTGCAGACTGGACTCGGTCCAGCCCGCCGACTCCGGGGTGACATCCACGGTGTACGGAGCTGTCGCGCTGTTGGCGGGGATGTAGAGCTTGCTATGCACCTCTCACCTCACCATCGACACGGCCGTGGAGACGGCGGATGCGACGTCTTCATCGGGTGGGTAGAGCAGTGTGCGACCGACGATCAGGCCGCGCACCGACGGCAGCTCGAGCGCCTTCTCCCAACTGGCGAACGCCTCATCGGGATCGGCGGGATCACCGCCGAGGAGCAGCGTCGGCATGGTGGTGGCCTCCATGACACGGTCCATCTCGTCGACGACGGGCAGCTTCATCCAGGTGTATGCCGACGTCGAGCCCAGTCCCTGGCCGATGTGGATCGACTTGATGACGGCGTCGGGGGAGAGGTCGTTGCGGACCTTGCCCTCGATGCGGGTCGACATGAACGGTTCGAGCATGGCGATCAGTCCGTGTGCCGCCAGTTCGTCGATGGCCTGTGCGCACGCGGCCATCGTCGCCACCGTGCCCGGGTCGTCGAGATCGATGCGGCACAACATCTTCCCGCCGTTCATGTTGGCCGCCGCCGTGGACGCGGCGGTGGCCGCCGTCATGCGGTCATCGAGTTCGAACGACGCGCCCGCCAGACCGCCACGGTTGAACGACGAGAACACGACCTTGTCCTCCAGAGCCCCGAGTAGAAGCAGGTCGTCGAGGATGTCGGAGGTGGCCAGCACGCCGTCGACACCGGGATCGGCCAGCGCCGCGCGCAACCGGTCCAGCAGATCGACGCGGCTGTTCATTGCCGTTGGGCGCGAACCGACAGCCAGGGCGCCGCGGGCGGGATGGTCGGCGGCGACGATCATGAGGCGACCGTCGCCACGCACCGTGGGCCTGGTGGTGCGGGCCTGCCAGGCCCTGGCGATCGCGAGCGGGTCGCAGGCGCGGAGGTCGGTGACAGCGGCGTAGTCGGCGCAGACCGTGCCCTGCCTAGACATTGACGGCTCCCACTGCGGTCTGTTCGGCGAGCGCGGCGACCTCGTCGGCCCGCGGCATCGCCGTCGAGCACTCGAGGCGGGACGCGACGATAGCGCCTGCCGCGTTGGCGTAGCGCAGCGTCTTCTCCAGTGGCCAGTCGTGTAGGAGGCCGTGGATCAGGCTGCCGCCGAAGGAATCCCCGGCCCCAAGGCCGTTGACGACGTCGACCTCGTTGGGCGGGACGGTGACCGAGCTGTGCCGGGTCCTGCCCAGCACCCCGCGCGGTCCCTGTTTGACGATGGCCAGTTCCACGCCGAGGTCCAGCAGCGCGTCGGCAGCCTTGTGCGGGTTGGACTCGCCGACGGCGATCTCGCACTCCTCGCGGTTTCCCACCGCGACCGTGACGTGTCGCAGCGCGCGTTGCACCTGCTCGGTGGCCGCGGCCGGCGACTCCCAGAACATCGGTCGGTAGTCCAGGTCGAGGACGGTCAGGGGTTGCCGCTCGCGCGCCGCCCACGCCGCGAAGTGTGCGCTGCGGCTGGGTTCTTCGGACAGCCCGGTGACGGTCGACCAGTACAGTCGCGCGCCCCGCACCGCGTCGACGTCGATCTCGTCGGGCCGGATCTGAAGATCGGGTGCCGAGGGCTTCCGGTAGAAGTACAGCGGGAAGTCATCGGGCGGGAAGATCTCGCAGAAAGTGACTGGCGTGGGGTACTCGCCGTGCACCGTCACGTACCGGTTGTCGACGCCGAGGTCGGCGAGTTCGGCACGCACGAATCGCCCGAACGGGTCGGCGCCGACGCCGGAGATCAGAGCGGTGCGGTTCCCCAAACGTGCTGCAGCGACGGCGACATTCGCCGCACTGCCGCCGAGAAACTTGCCGAACGTCTCCACGTGCTCGAGGCCGACACCGGTTTGGAGGGGGTAGATGTCGACGCCGCAACGCCCGATGGCGAGGACGTCGAACGGTTCGGTGCTTGTCAATTCATCTCCCCGGACAGTGGTGGACTGGGCTCGTCTATGACTGTGCCCCGCGTCACTCCGCCGTGTCAATAGTTTGTCCTGACATTCGGACTTTCAATCATGCCGGTGATAGCATCCGGCTACTGTTTCTCGTCAGTAGCCCGAGATCGGAGTAGGCGTGCCCGTAGCGGTTGAGCTCGACAGGTCCAGCCCGGTTCCTCTCTACTATCAGCTCGCCCAGGCGATCGAAGCCGCGATCCGCGACGGAGACCTGGCGCCGGGCGATCGCTTCGAGAACGAACTCGCACTGGCGAAGCGCCTGACGCTGTCCCGGCCCACCACCCGACGTGCGATCCAGGAACTGGTCGACAAGGGCCTCTTGGTGCGCAAACGGGGCGTCGGGACCCAGGTCGTCCAAAGCCCGGTGCACCGCCGGGTGGAACTGACCAGCCTGTTCGACGATCTCACGCGTGCCGGGCAGACACCCACGACCGAGCTTCTCGAGTACCAGCGGATGGTGGTCGATGAGGAGGTCGCGACGGAGCTGAACCTCGCTGCCGACGCCGAGATCGTGATGATCCAGCGGCTGCGGTGCGCCAACGGCGAGCCGCTCGCGGTGATGACGAACTACCTGCCCGCCGACCTGGCGCCGGACGCCGAGGAACTCGAGGCGAGCGGCCTGTACCAGGCGCTTCGCACGCGTGGCGTGCACATCCGGTTGGCGCGCCAGCGGATCGGTGCCAGGCCTGCCACCAGGTCGGAGGCACGGCTGCTCAACGAGAAGGCGGGGGCTCCGCTCCTCACGATGAGCCGCACGGCGTTCGACGACTCCGGCAAGGCCGTCGAGTACGGCAGTCACTGCTACCGCGCGTCGCGGTACTACTTCGAGACCACGCTCGTCGACCGATGACGGCGGCGGGGCGTCAGCTGAACGCCTGACGGAATCGCTCCAACGCCACGGTGCTGTCACCGGACGCCCACGCCTCGAGGCCGACCGTTCCGCTGAACCCGATCTCGCGCAATGCCCTCGCGATGGCGGGGTAGTGGATCTCCCCGGTGCCTGGCTCACAGCGGCCGGGGACGTCGGCGACCTGGATCTCGCCGATGGCGTCGCCGCACCGGCGGACGAGCTCGACGAGGTTCCCCTCGCCGATCTGTGCGTGATACAGGTCGAGCATCATCTTCACGTTCGGATGCGCGACCGCCTCGACGAGTGCCAGCGTGTCCTTCGCGCGTGCCAGTGGCACACCGGGGTGGTCGACGATCGTATTCAGGTTCTCGACGCAGAACGTCACGTTCGCTGCGGCGCCGAGGTCGCCGATGCGCTCGAGTGCTCGCCCCGCTGTCAGCCACATGTCGCCGGTGGTGCGGTAGCGGGGCCGGGCCGCCTGACCGTCGACGAGTTCGGCGGTGTGCAGGTTCAACCGCGGAACCCCAAGGGTCTCAGCGGCTTTGATGCTCAATTCGGCCGTGCGCACGACTTCTTCGGCACCGTCGCGGTCGACGAGGTCGCCGTGCAGGTAGCCGGTCATCGACGAGAACGTGGCCCCGGTGCGCGCGAGTGCCTGCAGATCCTTGTCGTGCCAGCTCCAGATCTCGACGGCGAAGCCCAGTTCGTCGATCCGCTTCACGCGATCGAGGATCGGCAGGTCGGTGAACACCATCTCGGAGCACGCCGCCAGTTGGAGTTCCGTCATCGTTTGTCACCCATCTCAATCTGACCTGGATCAACGGACCCTAACATTTGACCTGCAGTCCGAATGTCCTAACAAAGTATTGACATTCTGGTGTGAGCCGTATTACATCAGGACCGAGGCGTGTCGCAGCGCATGGTCCCATCGGATCCGAAGACGCGGCCGGCCAAGTCGAGACAAGGAGACAAACAATGGCGTTCAGGCGGCTCGCGGCGATTGCTGGAGCGGGCGTTATCGTGCTCGGGATCGTGTCGTGTTCATCGACCGGCGGGAAGCCCGCGTCCTCGGGTAGTGGCATGGGCGGAGGAACCGTCGACACACCGCGGATGACCGTCGCGATGATCACCCACGAGGTGCCCGGCGACTCCTTCTGGGACCTCATCCGCAAGGGCGCCGAGACGGCTGCCAAGAAGGACAACATCGAGCTGCGGTACTCCAACGATCCGGAGGCGCCCAACCAGGCGAACCTGGTGCAGAGCGCCATCGACAGCGGGGTTGACGGCATCGCCGTCACGCTCGCCAAGCCAGACGCGATGGCACCTGCGATCAAGGCCGCCATCGACAAGGGCATCCCGGTGGTGGCCTTCAACTCCGGTTTCGACAACTTCAAGCAGATGGGTGTGCAGGAGTACTTCGGCCAGGACGAGAAGCTGGCGGGCGTCGCGGCGGGCGAGCGGCTTACCAAGGACGGGGCTCAGAACGTCATCTGCGTCATCCAGGAGCAGGGCCAGGTCGCGCTCGAATCACGTTGCGCCGGTGTCGCGCAGGGATTCAAGGGCAAGACCGAGATCCTGAACGTGAACAGCAAGGACATGCCGTCGGTCGAGGCGACGATCACCGCCAAGCTGCAGCAGGATCGCTCGATCGACCACGTCGTGGCCCTCGGTGCTCCGATCGCGCTGACCGCCGTTCAATCGGCGAGCAACGCGGGCAGTTCGACCAAGATCGTCACCTTCGACACCAACGCCGCACTCGTTGACGCCATCAAGGGCGGTCAGGTGCAGTGGGCGGTGGACCAGCAGCCGTTCCTGCAGGGCTACCTCGCCATCGACGGCCTGTGGCTCTACGTGAACAACAAGAACCTGATCGGTGGTGGCCAGCCCACCTTGACCGGACCGTCATTCATCGACGGCTCCAACATCGATGCCGTAGCCGAGCTGGCCAAGGCCGGAACTCGATAGAGACGACGGGGAGAGCAGACGTGTCTACTCAAGCAGAACTGGATGTCGCCGAACACAAGGTCGTCCGCGATGAACGGGTGAAGGAACGCAACCGCTTGCAGCGCACGCTGATTCGCCCGGAGATGGGCGCGGGCATCGGTGCCATCGGAATATTCGTCTTCTTCTTCGTCGTGGCGGCGCCGTTCCGGGAGGCCTCGTCACTGGCCACCGTGCTGTACGCCAGCTCCACAATCGGCATCATGGCCTGCGGTGTCGCGGTGTTGATGATCGGCGGCGAGTTCGACCTGTCGGCAGGTGTCGCAGTGACATTCAGTTCGCTCGCGGCGTCGATGCTGGCCTACAACCTCCATCTCAACCTCTGGGCGGGTGCGGGCTTGGCGCTGATTCTCGCGCTGGCCGTCGGCTTCCTCAACGGTTATCTGGTGATGAAGACCAAGATCCCAAGCTTCCTCATCACGCTGAGTTCGTTCTTCATGCTGGCCGGCATCAACCTCGCGGTCACCAAACTGGTGGCCGGCCAGGTGGCCACGCAGAGCGTTAACGACATGCAGGGCTGGGACTCGGCGCGCGCGGTGTTCGCCTCGTCGTTCACGGTCTTCGGTGTCAGCATCCGCATCACGGTCGTGTGGTGGCTCGTCTTCACCGCAATCGCGACTTACGTCCTGTTCAAAACCAAGATCGGCAACTGGATCTTCGCCGTCGGCGGCGACGCGGAAAGCGCCCGCGCGGTCGGTGTTCCCGTGACCAAGGTCAAGATCGGGCTGTTCATGTTCGTCGGATTCTGCGCCTGGTTCGTGGGCATGCATCTGCTGTTCGCGTTCAACACCGTGCAGTCCGGTCAGGGCATCGGCAACGAGTTCTTCTACATCATCGCCGCGGTCATCGGTGGCTGCCTTCTGACCGGCGGGTACGGCACCGCGATAGGTGCTGCCATCGGTGCGTTCATCTTCGGTATGACCAACCAGGGCATCGTGTACGCCGGATGGGACCCCGACTGGTTCAAGTTCTTCCTGGGCGCGATGCTGCTGTTCGCGGTGGTCGCCAACAACGCCTTCCGTAACTACGCAGCGAAGAGGTGACCCGTGACCACAACAGTTGAACGTCCCGAGCACGACGCTCCATCGGGCGGCAATGTGCCACTTGTGGAGTTGCGCAATGTCGGCAAGTCCTACGGCAACATCACCGCACTCAAGGACATCTGCCTGCGGGTGCACGCCGGTCAGGTCACCGGCATCCTGGGCGACAACGGCGCTGGGAAGTCCACACTGATCAAGATCATCTCGGGACTGCATCAGCAGACCGAGGGGGAACTGCTCGTGGACGGTGAGTCGATGACGTTCGGCTCACCCGCCGACGCGCTCGCCAAGGGCATAGCGACGGTGTACCAGAACCTGGCCGTCGTTCCGCTGATGCCGGTGTGGCGCAACTTCTTCCTCGGCCAGGAGCTTCGTAAGAAGACATTCCCGTTCTCGTTGGACGCCAACGCGATGCGGGCCACCACGCTGACCGAACTCGCGAAGATGGGCATCGAACTGCCCGACGTCGACGTGCCGATCGGCTCGCTGTCAGGTGGTCAACGCCAGTGCGTCGCGATCGCCCGAGCGGTGTTCTTCGGGGCGCGCGTGCTGATCCTGGACGAGCCGACGGCCGCGCTGGGCGTCAAGCAGTCCGGCGTGGTGCTCAAGTACATCACCGCCGCCAAGGAGGCCGGGTTCGGCGTCGTGTTCATCACACACAATCCGCATCACGCGCATATGGTGGGCGACCACTTCGTACTCCTCAACCGGGGCAAACAGAAGCTGGACTGCACGTACGACGAGATCACCCTGGAACACCTGACCCAGCAGATGGCCGGTGGTGACGAGCTGGAGGCGCTATCGCACGAACTACGCGGCGCCAAGTAGTACCCGAATCTCCGCGAGGGCCCCGCCGACCGATTGGCCGGCGGGGCCTTCGGGTATGCCGGACCCATGACTCCAGACATCCCGATATCGATAAAGACAGAGGACGCCGGTCCGCGCCGTGTCAGCCGCAGCGTCCAGGTCGCGGCTCCGGTGGCCGATATCTTCGCCTGGTCGGCGATCCCCATCGTCACCCGGAGATCGACGGCTCGGGAACCGTGCGTGACATCGACGTCGAGGGTCCGCACAAACTCGCCCAGGGGGACGAGTTCACCGTCGGCATGTCGCAGTACGGGGTGCCCTACAAGATCAAGTCCAAGGTCACCGACGTCGAGGAGAACCACCTCGTCGAGTGGCAGCATCCGCTGGGGCACCGCTGGCGTTGGGAACTCGCGGAGGTCAGCCCGCGCACGACGAAGGTCACCGAGACATTCGACTACTCGACGGCGAAACTGCCCTTCGTCATCGAGCTCCTCGGGTATCAGCGCAAGAACGCCGACGGCATCGAGTCGACCCTGCGGGCGCTCGCAGACCGATTCGCCTAGCGCACCCACCGCCGAAATCGTCGTCCCTGTCGTTGAGCGTGCGAGTTCGCGACCCTGGGTTCGGTCTCAGCGGGCGACCGGTGGTCGAACCGGCAGCGCCTAGCGTGGCTCCATGCCCGCCGCACGGTAGGCGTCGTCGATGAGGGCCATGTTGGCCACGGCGTCCGTGTTGTCGAGCGGGATCGGGGCACCGTCGCGGACGTGCGCGGCGAAGGCCTCCAGCTGGTAGGTGTAGGAGGCGCGCCTGCCGTGATGCTCGACGGTGGTGCCGGCCGACGTGCTGATCGTGATTCGGTCGTCCTCGTGCGGCTTGATGAAGTTGTGCACCAACGCTTCTCCGCGGGTTCCGATCACCCGCAACGTGAACGAGTACTCGTCGGCGACCATGGTGTTGGTCGACAGTCCGGTGGCGCCGGAGGGGAACGCGACCTCGACATCACACCACTCGTCGATCCCGGGTGTGCGCTGACCCGCTTTGGCCCGCACGACCGACGGCGCACCGAAGCGACGCATGATGTGCAGGCCGTAGCAGCCGAGGTCCATCAACGCCCCACCCGCGAGTTCCAGCGACCAGCGCGGGTCCCCGGGTTGCGGTGCGGGCATCCCCATCCGGACCTCGACTCGGTTGAGGTCGCCGAGTGTTCCGTCGCCGGCCAGTTGCAGCGCCCGCTGTGTGACGGGATGGAAGTAGTAGTGGAAGCCCTCCATGACCGTGACCCCGGCGGCATCGGCGGCCGCCGCGACGTGCTGCGCCTCGGCGCGGTTGCGCGCGAACGGCTTCTCGGTCAGCACCGGTTTACCGGCCTGCACCGCCGCCAGGTTCCACGGTGCGTGCAGCGAATTGGCCAGCGGGTTGTAGACGACGTCGACCTCCGCGTCATCGATGACGTCCTGGTAGGACGCGACGACACGTTCGACGCCGTACTTCTCGGCGAACGACTCGGCACGCGAGCGGTCCCTGGCGGCGACGGCGACCAGCCGGTGGCCCAGTTCTCCTGCGGGCCCGACGATCGCCGACTCGGCGATGCGTGACGCGCCGAGCACTCCAATGCGGATGCTCATGACGTGACGGATCGCAGATAGGCCACACTCGCCACGACGTCGGCCACCGGGCCCTCGCCGTCGGGTTCGCCGTCGAGAATCGTGTCCTGCTCGAGCACGAACCAGCCGTCGAAGCCGTTGTCCCGCAACACCGAGACGATACCCGCGATGTCCACGTCACCAGTGCCGAGCGGTGTGTACATGCCCGCCTTCACCGCCTCGGTGTACGTCAGCTCTCCCGACTGCACCTTGGCGGCCAGCGCGGCGTCGACATCCTTGAGGTGGGCGTGCGCGACGCGGCCCGGCACCGCCTTGGCCAACTCCAGCGGGTCGGTGCCACCGATCAGCAGATGCCCGGTGTCCAGACACAGCGGAATCGACGAACCCTGTAGCACGCGGTCCACGTCGGCGCGGGTCTCGACCATGGTGCCGACATGTGGGTGCAGCACGGCCAGCAGGCCCCGCTCGGATGCGATGGCGGCCAACCGATCCAGGTTGGTCAGCAGCGTGGCCCACTGGGTGTCGTCGAGCACGGGGCGCGAGTCGTAACCTTCGGCGCCCGTCGCGGCAGCGAGCACGACCACTCCGGCACCCGCTGCCACCAGCGACTCCAGCGGTCCGGCGAGATCACCGGCCGGGTCGTGATCCGCCCTGAACAGCACGACGGGCACGAAGCCGCCCACGCACGCCAGGTCGTGCTCGCGCAGCACCGCTCTCAGGTCGTCGGTGTTCGTGGGAAGGAATCCCTCTGGCCCCAATTCCGTTGCGGTCAAACCCGCTCCGCGCATCTCGGCCAGTACCCGGTCCTGCTCCAGCTGGAAACCCCAGCCGGGCACCTCGCACACGCCCCATGAGATCGGTGCTCCGGCGACCTTGATTCCCCGGTCGCTGCGCTCCTGCCCGCCGGTGTCGATTCCCCGGTCGCTGCGCTCCTGCCCGCCGGTGTCGATCGTGCTCATGCGTTGCGGACCTCCGCGATCGTGACCGGCGCACCCCGGCGGAGTGACTCGGTGGCGGCTTCGGCGAGCCAGGCGACCTCGACGGCATCGGCGACCGTCGCGCCGGGGATCGCCTCTCCCTGCGTGACGCGGACGAACGCGGCCAACTCGGTCCGGAACGCCTCTGTGAAGCGGTCCATGAAGAAGTGGTGCGACGGTCCGGTGGGAAAGTCGTTCGCGGGGTCGGTGTTCCGTAACGGCACGCCCTGATCCCAACCCGCCGCGACGCTGTCGTCGAAGCCGTGGATCTCCAGGCGGCAGTCATACCCGCGGGCGTTGTAGCGGGCGTTGGACACCACGCCAAGCGCCCCGCCGTCGAACTTGACCACCACGGCGGCGGTGTCGACGTCGTCGTACTCGGTGAACAGCGGATCGCCCTGAACCGTTCCGGTGGCGTACACCTCGACGGCGCGCTGCCCGGTGATCCAGTTGAGGACGTCGAAGTCGTGCACTGCGCAGTCGCGGAAGATGCCGCCGGACCCCTTGATGTAGTCCATCGGCGGCGGAGCGGGGTCCATCGTGGTGCTGCGCACCGTGTGTAGGACGCCAAGCGATCCGTCGTCCACCGCACGCTTGGCCGCGGCGAAGGCCGCGTCGAACCGGCGCTGGTAGCCGACCTGGACCGGCACGCCCGACTTGAGGATCACCTCGGCGATGCGGGCGCTCTCGGCAGCGGTGGAGGCGATCGGCTTCTCGCAGAACGTCGGGATACCGCGTTCGACGGCGGCCAGCGTCAGCGCCGCGTGGGCGGGTGTCGCAGCGGCGACGACCACGCCGTCCACCCCGGAGGACAAAAGTTCCTCCACGGTGTCAACGGCCTTGACGCCGTGCTTGGCGGCAACGGCGGCGGCGATGTCGGTGCGCTCGTCGGTGATCACCAGGCCGTCGAGACCGTCCAGGCCGGAAAGGGTTTCGGTGTGGAAGGCGCCGATGCGGCCCAGTCCGATCACTCCGAGGGTGGTCATGGGGTTCTCCGTTCGTTCTGCTCGCCGAGCGCGAGGTGCAGTGCTGTGGGGGACATGCCGTCGGCCAGGGCGGCCAGCACGATATCGACCTGACTCGGGGGAGCCAGGCTGCCGATCGGTTGGTCGCGATCGAGGTTGGTGGGGAAGGCATAGCCCTCGGCGGTGGCGTTGACCGCGTTGGCCAGATCCCGATCCGACCGGCCTGCGGCCTTCATCGCCAGCAGTGCCGGGTAGACGGCGTGGACCATCGCGGTGCGGTCCATGGACTCCATGGCGCGCCCGAACGGTGACGAGATCTGCAGCAGGTTGGCCATCCGGGCGATGTCAGCCGATGTGTTCCTACCCGCGCCGTGATAGAGGGCTGGGTTGAAGAACACCGCGTCGCCCTTGCGCAGCGGCACCTGCACGTGGTGTTCGGCGAAGTACTCGATGAACTCGGGTCGGTAGAAGGCGATGTAGCCGGCCGCGAATCGCTGCGAGTGCGGCAGCAGCATGGTCGGTCCGCTGGCCAGTGGCATATCGCAGTGTGCGACGGCGCCCTGCAGGGTGAGCGCCGCCGACATCGCGTGCATGTGCGCCGGATAGGCGGCCAGCTGATCCTCATCGACGAAACCGAGGTGATAGTCGCGGTGCGGAACCTGCGCGGCGCCACCGGGATTGACGACATTGACCTGTGAGGTCACCTGGTACCGCGGGCCGAGCCAGGCCTGTGACACGACCGCAAGGGCATCGGCGGCGTAGTAGTCGGCGAACACATCGGGGGAGTGCAGCGCGAGCTTCTGCGCGGCGTTCCAGATCCGGTCGTTGGCGCCTGCCTTGCCGAAGTGGTCACCAGCGGCCGCGCCGTCGGCGCGCTGCTCGGCGATGAGCGCGGTGAAGGCGTCGCTGGCGCGGTCCACGACGTCGTGATTGAAGGCGTCCTCGAACACCACCACGCCGGGACCGTCGGCGAGCGCGCGGATCAGCTCGGCCTGCAGGGCGCGTCGGTCCGCGCTGGCGACCGTCTCGGCGTCGTAGACGAGCACGCCCGCACGGATGTCGGTCGCGAGCGGGTAGTCGGCGTGGACGGAGTCGCGGGAGACCTCGGCGTGAAAGGCCGCGAGATCGCAGTCGGATTCCTCGATCCATGCCCGTCGTGGGGCGGTGAGTGGTGCGGCCATGCCCGCTAGTCTTGTTGTGACCTGAGCCGCAATCAACACCAGAAAACCATCAAAAAGCCATCACCTGCCGCGTCTGGCGGAGCGATTTCGGCGCGAAAAGGCGCGCTCAGCGCGGGTTAGCGCGCCGAAATCGCAGAGGAAGTGAGGGGAGAGATGCCGCACCGGTACAAGGTCCGCGAGATCGCTCAGCAGGCGGGGCTGAGTGAGGCGACGGTCGATCGCGTCCTCAATGACCGCGCCGGCGTCCGTGAGAACACCCGCGCCGAGGTTATGCAGGCCATCGCCGACCTCGACAAACAACGTGCGCAATTGCGACTCAACGGCCGGCGCTACCTGGTCGACGTGGTGATGCAGACTCCGCAGCGGTTCTCCGACGCCTTCCGGGCCGCGATCGAGGCCGAACTCCCCGCGTTCGCGCCTGCGATGGTGCGGGCCAGATTCCACCTGTGGGAGGCGGGGTCGACGGCGCAGATGGTCGACGTGCTGTCGCGGATTCGAGGCAGCCACGGCGTCATCCTCAAGGCGCAGGACGAACCTGAGGTGGGCGAGGCCGTCGACCGCCTCGTCGACGCCGGGGTGCCCGTTGTCACCTACACCACAGACGTGCCGACCAGCGCTCGGTGCGGCTATGTCGGCATCGACAACCACGGCGCGGGTGTGACCGCGGCGTACCTCGTCGATCAGTGGCTGGGATCCGATCCATCAGGCGTACTGATCACGCTGAGCCGCACGGTCTTTCGTGGCGAGGGTGAGCGTGAGGTGGGATTCCGGGCGGGGCTCCGCGGGTCGGGGCGACACATCGTCGAGGTCAGCGACAGCGACGGTATCGACGCCACCAACGAGGCGCTGGTTCTCGATGCGCTCGAGCGTCACCCCGATATCGAGGCGGTCTACTCGGCAGGTGGTGGCAACACCGCGACGGTGGCCGCGTTCGAGAGGCTCGGCCGGGCGTGCAGGGTGTTCATAGCCCACGACCTGGACGCGGACAACCGGCGCCTGTTGCGTGACGGCCGGATCTCGGTGGTCCTGCACAACGATCTGCGTGCCGACGCGCGACTGGCGATGCGCCTGATTCTGCAGCAGCACGGTGCACTGCCCGCCGAGCCGTTCCGGCCGACCCCGATCCAGGTCATCACGCCGTACAACCTCCCGGCCTGAGCGTTGAATGGTTGAAATCCGACCAACCCCGATAGCATTTCGCCCCACGGCGCGCCAGAACGCGCCGACGTAGACCAGGAGATCATCGGTGTCGAGAGAACTCGTCAACGGCGTGACCGTCCTGGGCAACCTGGCGATCGACGTCATCAACGGAGCCCCCAGGAGCCCGGGCGGCTGCGCGTCGTTCGCCGGCGTGGCGCTGCAGGCGGCAGGTGGACGCGGCCGCATCGTGGCAATGGGAGCCGAGCAGGACCACACGCTGTTCGCCCCGCTGCGGGAGCGGTTCGGCGATTTGGTCATGATCCTTCCGGCCGATCGCACCAGCGGGTTCCGCCTCGACTACGAAGACGTCGACCACCGCCGTATGTCGGTCGACGCGATTGGCCCGGTGTGGGGGCGTGCCGAGGTAGAGGCCGCCGATCCCGACACCACATGGGTGCACCTCGCGCCGCTGCTCCGTACCGACTTCCCGGCCGAGACGCTGGCGCTGCTGTCCGAGCGGGGCCATCGCGTCGCCTACGACGGGCAGGGCCTGGTGCGGGCCGACCGGTTGGGGCCCCTGGTGGAGGACAGCCACTTTCCCGCCGACCTTCTCACCCACCTCGACATCCTCAAGCTCGCCGAGGACGAAGCCGTCGTGGTCGCCGACGGGGAATTTGACGCCGCGGTCGCCGCACGGTTGGGAGTGCCCGAGATCGTCGTGACGTACGGATCCGAGGGGTGCGACATCCACGTCGATGGCACGGTCTCTCGCGTCCCCGCGGCATGGCGTGTGCTGGATGTGCAGACCACCGGCGCGGGTGACATGTTCACGGCCTGTTATGTCGCAAACCGGGCCGCGGGCGCCGAGCCGACACGGGCCGCCGAATTGGCGAGTGAACTGGTTGCCCGCGAACTCGAGAAGCGGTTGCATGTCGGCTCGCCCGATCCCGTGTAGTCGCAGGTCGTGACGTTGTGCTGGGCAGATGCTCAGCAAGTGTGCGCGTGCCTACCGATCGGTAACCGAGTCTTAGAGAATGCCATTCTCGAAAAGTGACGAAAGCCACAAATCACTGCGGTGGCACTTGACTTCACAGGGGCTGACCTGCGAAGTTCATCGCCCTTTACGTGCGGGTAACCGGCGAGTCCGGTAAAGGTCAGACTAAGAGCAGTGCAATAATCGGTACTGCCAGTGACAGAAAAATCTGGGTGCACGTCATACCAGCGGCGCATCGCGCGGCAGCGGCCTCGATTGCGACATGGAATGACGTAGCCCACACCAAGCGTGAAAGGCAGGGCGTCGTGAGTCTGGACGGCACCGGCAACGGAACTGCCCCGCGGCAAAAGCTCGAGAAGGTCGTCATCCGGTTCGCTGGTGACTCCGGTGACGGCATGCAGCTGACTGGTGATCGGTTCACCTCAGAGGCCGCCCTTTTCGGCAACGACCTTGCCACGCAGCCGAACTACCCCGCTGAGATCCGGGCACCACAGGGCACGCTGCCCGGTGTGTCGTCGTTCCAGATCCAGATCGCGGACTACGACATCCTCACCGCGGGAGACCGTCCCGACGTGCTGGTCGCGATGAACCCGGCCGCGCTCAAGGCCAACGTCGCAGACCTGCCCCGCGGTGGCCTGATCATCGCGAACTCTGACGAGTTCACCAAGCGCAACCTGGCCAAGGTCGGTTACGAGTCCAATCCACTCGAGGGCGACGAGCTGTCCGACTACGTCGTGCAGGCGGTCGCCATGACCACCCTGACGCTCGGCGCGGTCGAGGCCATCGGCGCCACCAAGAAGGACGGGCAGCGCGCCAAGAACATGTTCGCCCTCGGGCTGCTGTCGTGGATGTACGGCCGCGAGCTCGAGCACAGCGAGGCGTTCATTCGCGAGAAGTTCGCCCGCAAGCCCGAGATCGCCGAGGCCAACGTGCTGGCCCTGAAGGCCGGGTGGAACTACGGCGAGACCACCGAGGCGTTCGCCGTCACCTACGAGGTGGCGCCCGCGAAGCTCGACGCCGGTGACTACCGCCAGATCTCGGGTAACACCGCGATGGCGTACGGCATCGTCACCGCCGGTCAGCTCGCGAACACACAGGTCATTCTCGGCACCTACCCGATCACGCCTGCCTCCGACATCCTGCACGAGCTGTCGAAGTACAAGCACTTCAACGTTCTGACGTTCCAGGCCGAGGACGAGATCGCCGGCATCGGTGCCGCCCTCGGCGCGTCCTACGGCGGCGCGCTGGGCGTGACCAGCACCTCGGGCCCCGGTGTGGCGCTGAAGTCCGAGGCCATCGGCCTTGGCGTCATGATGGAACTGCCACTGCTGGTCGTCGACGTGCAGCGCGGCGGACCCTCGACGGGTCTGCCCACCAAGACCGAGCAGTCCGACCTGTTGCAGGCGCTCTACGGCCGCAACGGCGAGTCACCGGTCGCAGTGCTGGCACCGAAGTCGCCCTCGGATTGCTTCGACATCGCGGTGGAGGCCTCGCGCATCGCGCTGACCTACCGCACGCCGGTGATCATCCTGTCCGACGGTGCGATCGCCAACGGCTCCGAGCCGTGGCGCATCCCCGACGTCACGACCTACGACGCTATCGACCACACATTCGCGAAGGCCGGCGAGCCGTTCGAGCCCTACGCGCGTGATCCCGAGACCCTGGCCCGCCAGTTCGCGGTGCCCGGCACGCCGGGTCTCGAGCACCGCATCGGCGGCCTCGAGAAGGCGAACGGCTCGGGCAACATCTCGTACGAGCCCGCCAACCACGACCTGATGACACGCCTGCGCCAGGCCAAGATCGACGGCATCACCGTGCCCGACCTCGAGGTCGACGATCCCAGCGGCGAGGCCGAGCTGCTGCTCATCGGGTGGGGTAGCTCATACGGTCCGCTCGGTGAGGCATGCCGCCGTGCACGCCGCAAGGGCATCAAGGTTGCGCACGCTCACGTTCGGCACCTCAACCCGTTCCCGGCGAATCTCGGCGACGTGCTGGCCAAGTACTCCAAGGTCGTCGCTCCTGAGATGAACCTCGGCCAGCTCGCCATGCTGTTGCGGGCGAAGTTCCTGGTAGACGTCCAGTCGGTGACCAAGATGGAGGGTATGGCGTTCCTGGCCGACGAGGTCGAGGGCATCATCGACGCCGCGCTGGATGGAACGCTTGCTGAGAAGGAAACCGACAAGACCAAGTTCGCACGGTTGGCAGCGGCCACCGTGGACGCTGGTGTGGGAGTAGACGCATGACGGACGTGATTGGGGCCGACCTCGGTCTTACACCTGCCGGTCTGACGAAGACCAGCGCGGTGCCCAGGACTGACGAGCCGCAGAAGGCCAAGGACTTCACCAGTGACCAAGAGGTCCGCTGGTGCCCCGGCTGCGGTGACTACGTCATCCTCAACACGATCCGTAACTTCCTGCCCGAGCTGGGCCTGCGCCGCGAGAACATGGTTTTCGTCAGCGGCATCGGCTGCTCGAGCCGGTTCCCGTACTACCTGGAGACCTACGGTCTGCACTCCATTCACGGTCGTGCGCCGACCATCGCCACCGGCCTGGCGCTGGCTCGCGAGGACCTGTCGGTGTGGGTCGTCACCGGCGACGGCGATGCACTGTCCATCGGTGGCAACCACCTGATCCACGCGCTGCGCCGCAACGTCAACCTCACGATCCTGTTGTTCAACAACCGGATCTACGGCCTGACCAAGGGGCAGTACTCGCCCACGTCCGAGGTTGGCAAGGTCACCAAGTCGACCCCGATGGGCTCGCTGGACTACCCCTTCAACCCGGTGTCGCTGGCGCTGGGCGCCGAGGCGACCTTCGTCGGCCGGGCACTGGACTCCGACCGCAAGGGTCTGACCGAGGTGTTGCGGGCCGCCGCGACGCACCGTGGCGCCGCGCTTGTCGAGATCATGCAGGACTGCCCGATCTTCAACGACGGTTCGTTCGACGCCCTGCGCAAGGAGGGCGCGCAGGACCGCCTCATCAGTGTCTCGCACGGTCAGCCGATCACATTCGGCGCCGAGGGCGAGTTCTGCGTGGTGAAGTCCGGTTACGGGCTGGAGGTCGCCAAGACCGCTGACGTCGCCCCGGCGGATATCGTCGTGCATAACGCCGAGGTCGACGACCCGGCCTACGCCTTCGCGCTGTCACGACTGAGCGAACAGAACCTCGAGCACACCGTGATGGGCATCTTCCGTCAGGTGAGCCGGCCGACGTATGACGAGATGGCGCGCGATCAGGTCAGCTCTGCCATGGATTCCAAGCCCCACGACACGGCGGCTCTGCAATCCTTGCTCCGTGGAAAAGACACCTGGACTGTCGACTGACGTCACCTCTCCGCTGGCCGCGATCGTGCTGGCAGGCGGAGCCTCCCGGCGAATGGGCCGGGACAAGGCCACGCTGCCGTATGCGGGGCTAGATGGTGAGATCACGATGGTCGAGCACATCGTCGCGACGCTGAAGACGCGTTGTTCGCCCGTGTTCGTCATCGCTGCGCCCGGCCAGGCGCTCCCGCAGCTCGACGCCGAGATCCTGCGCGACGAGGTGCGCGGTGTGGGGCCGCTGCTGGCGACAGCGCGCGGGCTGCATGCGGCGGCCGCTGCCGGTCTTGACCTGGCCTTTGTCTGCGCCGTCGACATGCCGTACCTCTCCGTCGAGCTGATCGACGACCTCGTCGGACCCGCATTGCGGCTACATGCCGAGGTGGTCCTGCCGTGGGACGGCCGGGACCACTATCTGGCCGGTGTCTATCGCACCTCTCTTGCCGCTCGCGCCGACGAGCTGGTCGCCGCGGGGGAGCGCAGTATGCGCGCCCTCATCGGCACCACCGACACTCAGCGGGTTGTCATGCCCGAGCAGCGGTCGCTGACCAACGTGAACACGCCCGCCGACCTGTTCTGAAACTCCAGCAAACTGCGAATTATGTCGTGAATTTTCGGCAATTCGTCAAGTCGCTTCAAATTGGCAATTAATGTTGCTGGTGTGGCGTGTTATTCACGTGACAATTCATGCCCCGAAAGGTCGGCTCTAGTCGCCGACCGGCGCGCTCGATCCGTGAAAGCCTCTGAGGTGGAGGTGGTTTCGTGGTCGCGACGGCGTTGAAAGTAAAGGCGGGCAGTCTGATTCATATGAAGTCCGTGACCATTCCTCGTGGTGGTGAGCCACATCATCTGTGCGAGTGGGCAGATCCCGGCCGAGAGAGGGCGGGGATGCTGCGGGCGGTGGCGCCGAGTCCCCATGCAAGAGCGGTTGTCCATAGTTTGAAACACATTGCAGTGCAACGTACTAACGCATCTAGATGCCTGTTGCACTGCCTGGCGGGCCGAATCTGACTGGATCTGACGCCAACCGCACGGGGTTGTAAGTACTTGGCATGCAGTGGGATTCGGTGTTCCTGCAATCCCCTCGGCGAGTTGTGGCTCAGCGAAGGCCGGTGTACCCCGTTCATGCCCTGAGCAGCAGATCTGGTGCGGCAGAATAAAAGTCGGGGACGCGTGGTGCTGGTGTGATCACCGAAAATGTGGGGCAGCTCACAAATTCGTGGTGATCTCGGTCACGGATATGCCGTTCGACGGCGAGCCTGGATGAGTGTCAAAACGCAGTGCTGACCTGCACGGACCCGCCGTTGGCCGAGTCGTTATCTGAACGTTATCTTCCCGCCACACCCCCGTCGCCAAACATGACTTCGCCGAAAAACCTTTGTACGTTCCCAGGGACTCCAAACGGAGCAAACAATTTCAAATACACGAACTTGCGTGTGAGCTAGGGCTGCGGCGTGCCTGGGACGATCCCGGCATTCACTGCGGCCACCGGGCGTTCAGCCCCGGCGAGGCCTTCCTGCCTCCTGCTGTCGTGCCTGACAGAGACGGCGCGACCCACATATCCCATACCTGGATTGCCAGGCGATCACGTCCGCGCGTGCGCGGACGGTCTATTGGCGCGCGCATGGCGAAAGGATCGAAGTTGAAGAACATCCGCACCAAGCTTGGTCTGGCCACCATCGCCGGGGCGCTCGCCGTGGCCCCGATGGCACTGGCGACCGGTACCGCGAATGCGGACAGTGGCGTGAACTGGGACGCGGTTGCGTCCTGCGAGTCAGGCGGCAACTGGGCGATCAACACCGGCAATGGCTACTACGGGGGCCTGCAGTTCAACCTGGGAACCTGGCGTTCCAATGGTGGTTCGGGATCGCCGCACCAGGCCAGCCGCGAGGAGCAGATTCGGGTCGCCAACAACGTGCTGAAGTCGCAGGGCATCGGCGCATGGCCGGTCTGCGGTCGCCGGGGCTAGTTCCCCCGCGGTTCATCTTTCCCGCTTAGTTCTATCTAGGTCTTTCCTTGGATCGATGACGTGACCGTTTGGATTGACGGTGCCGGGCGTTTATTCGCCCGGCACCGTTTTCTTTTGTCCCAAGCTCCCCAACGACCCATCACGTCCCGATAAAGAACTTCAGTCGCTTCTGTAACGCGTGAATTCCCTCACACGAAGTACTCGATGACTGCAGTGCAAGAGCGCATCACTTTCACCGCGGTCCTCGTGTCAACCGGTCGGGGAAGGACCGCAGAAATGAACATCAAGAACAGCATTGCAGGCCTGATCACCCGGAGCGTTCGGTTTGTCATCCTGAGCTGCGGCTTCGCCGTCGCCGCGATGACCCTCTCCACGGTCCTCTCTGCGGGCAACGCGCACGCTGACACGATGAACTGGGACGCCGTCGCACAATGCGAGGCGGGTGGCAATTGGGCCGCCAATACCGGTAACGGTCATTTCGGTGGACTGCAGTTCAAGCCGGCCACCTGGTCCTCCAACGGCGGCGTCGGCTCGCCCGCCAATGCATCGCGTGAAGAGCAGATCCGCGTTGCCGAGAACGTGCTGCGCACCCAGGGTGTCAAGGCATGGCCGAAGTGCGGCCCCCTCGGTGGCACGGCGCCGGCAGTGTGGAACAACCCCGGTGTCCCGGCGGCGCCCGCGACGGCGGTCCCCGTGGGATGCCAGACCATGCCCACCAAGGGTCTGCTGGGGTTCATCAACCCCCGCCAGATGTGCACCGCGCTGCTCAACCCCCTCGGTACCTTCGGCCAGGTGCGCTGACACCGCTCAGAGCCCGGGTGGCGGTTCGGGAAGCCTGAACGCCGATCCCGAGGCCACCCACGCCAGATGTCGGGTGAGCATCGCCTCCGGGACGAGTGCCGAGGACCGCATCAGCGCGGCACTCAGGAACGCAGGCCGAAGATTCACCAGCTGGCCAATCAGACGCGACTCCCGGGCCAGCGAGCGCACGCGGGGACGCCGGATCGCGGCGAAACGGGTGAACGCGGCAGCCAGATCCTCGCCCGATGCGACACAGCGCGCCAGGATCGCGGCATCCTCGAGGCCTTGGCAGCCGCCCTGGCCGAGATGAGGTCGCATGGGATGGGCGGCGTCACCGACCACGACGACGGGGCCGCGAGACCACTGCCGGGCCTCGTCGCGGTCGTAGAGATCGTTGCGCAGTACCGCGTCCTCATCGGTCGCCGCCAGGAGCGCCGGGATGGGATCGGCCCACGCGGCGTATTTGGCTCGCAGATAAGCCAGTTCACCGTCGGGCGCCGACGCCCCCTCGGGTGAGCGTTCGGTACCGAACCAATAGGTGTGCCCCTCGCCGAGGGGAACATGGCCGAACTCCGTGCCAGAACCCATGGTCTCGCCGGCCAGATCCGGATTCAAGGTGTACGCGGCGACTCCGCGCCAGGCGGTGTATCCCGCGTAGCGGTGCCGCAGTGCGCCGTTGAGGTGGCGCGCCACGACGGACCCGGTGCCGTCCGCGCCGATCACGCCGGCCACCTCGCGGGTGGTGCCGTCGGTGAGCGTGACTCGCACACTGTGGCCGGTGGGTACGAGTTCGGTTGCCGCGAGACCAGTTTCGATGGTTCCGGTGTGGAGTGCACCGGCGAGAAGTTCCGTAAGCACCGATCGTCTAATCACCACGAGGGGTTCGCCGAGCGCGGTGACGATGCGCTCGGCGCTGGGGTGCCGTAACCACGAGCCGTCGCGCCAGCGCATGGCGCCCGCGGTCACGCGGCCGCCTGACTCGCGCACCGCATCACCGAGGCCGATGGCATCCAGCGCGGCAAGCGCATTGGGCCAGATGCTGATTCCGGCACCGGAGGAGGTGTCCGTCCGCTCCTCGACAATGGTGATGTGATGGCCTTGGCGCTGCAGGGCCACGGCGGTCGCCAAACCGGCGATGCCGGCACCGACCACGAGAATGCGTTGTGTCACGCAGATGAAGCTAGGTCAGATCAGAAGTCGAATACCAGCAGTGTGCTGCTGGCGGTTGCGACCACCGCGCCGCTGGCGTCGGTGACGACACCCTCAGTGAAGCCGACGCGGGACCCGGACTTGACCACCGTTCCGGTCGCGAGAAGTGGGCCGCTGGCCGGCCGGACTGCCTTGAGGTAGTTCACCTTGATCTCGATCGACGTGTAGCCCTTGCCCTGGGGCAGCGTGCTGTGCAGGGCGCAGCCCGCGACCGAGTCGAGCAGCGTGCAGACCAGGCCGCCGTGAATCGCGCCGATGGGGTTGTACGCCGATTCGTCGGGCTGGCAACTGAAGACCACGCGACCGGGTTCGACCGAGACCAGACCGAACTCCATCAGGCCCGAGATCGGCGGTGGGGGAAGCGTGCCGTCGGCCATGGCCCGCAGGTAGTCGATACCCGCCATGGACAGGCCCAGGCTTGCGGTGGGGGCCGGATCGTGCCAGGTGACGACCTTCGAGCGTGCCTCGCCCCAACCCTCGCGGGTGGTGTCCTCGGTCAGTTCTGCGGTCACGGTGTCTCCTTCGTATCGATGAGGCTGGCGTAGCGGTTGTGCAGGTCGGGGTCATCGGCGGCCACGGCGTGCGCGACGCCCCACGCCAGAAGCGACTCAAGGACGGGAGTGAGTGCGCGGCCGGACTCGGTCAGCGCGTACTCATCGCGATGAGCCGTGCGCGGCACCCGGGTGAGGACGCCCGCGGCCTCGAGGGTCTTCAGTCGGGCGGCGATGCGGTCACGGGGTGCCCCAGTGCCACGGACGATCTCGCTGAACCGCGTCGCGCCCAGGGCAACCTCGCGCACGACTAACAGCGCCCACCGCTCGCCGACGACCTCGAGCGCCGCGGCGATCGGACACGCCCGCCCCGGCAGGTCAGCCAGCGGTGACGTCGTCATGGTGTCCAGCGTGCCAGTCATCGGTTTGAAAATCAAACCGATGGATATTGCGATGAAGTCGCGGACTCGCGCGGGTACGGTTCGCGGTTGTGCTGCTCTGCCTTCGAGACCTCAGCTGATATGACCGCCACCCCGTTCCACGACCTCGACGAGTTCCTCGCACTGCCCCGCGTCGGCGGTTTAGCGGTGTCACGTGATGGATCGCGCGTCGTCACAACCATCGCCGAACTCGACGAGACGCGCACCGAATATGTCACGGCCATATGGGAACTCGACCCCGACGCCAAGCGGCCCGCGCGCCGGCTCACTCGCGGCGCCAAGGGGGAGTCGGCACCGGCGTTCACGTCCGACGGCGACCTGCTGTTCGTGGCATCCCGTTCCCGGGTCGGCGCTGCCGAAGGTGACGACAAACCGCCCGCCGCGCTATGGCGCCTGCCCGCCGAGGGTGGCGAGGCGGTGGCCGAGTTGACGCTGCCCGGCGGTGTCGACGGTGTGGTCGCGGCCCGCGACGCAGACACGGTGTTGGTGCGCGCGAGTCTGCTGCAGTCGGCGGCCGGGGTCGAGGAGGACCGGCGCCTGCGCGCGCTGCGCAAGGACAACAAGGTGTCGGCAGTACTGCATCAGGGATACCCGGTGCGCTACTGGGATCACGACATCGGGCCGGAGCAGCCGCATCTGCTGACCCTCGACGGTGTTCGCGACATCACCGCGGATCCGGGCCGGGCGTTGCACGAGGCCGATGCGGACATCAGCCGCAACGGACTGTTCGCCGTGACGGCGTGGAACGCGCCGGCCCCCGGCGCCGCGGTTCGCGGCCGATTGATGCGCGTCGACGTCACCACCGGTGAGCGCACCGTGCTCGTTGACGATCCCTGCGCCGACCTGTCCCACCCGGTGATCTCCCCGGACGGCACCAGGGTGGCGTACCTGCACGAGACGTTGACCACGCCCACCGAGGCGCCCCGAATCACGCTCTGGGTCAAGGGCTTTGATGGCGATCCAGTCCGCCTGGCAGCGGAGTGGGATCGGTGGCCGACCTCGGTCACGTGGACCGACGACGGTTCGGCGCTGCTGGTCACAGCGGACGAGGCCGGCAGGGGGCCGGTGTACGCGGTGGATCCCGAGCACTCGACTGTCACCAGGTTGACCCGTGACGACTTCACCTACACCGATGTGCACGCCGCCCCGGGAGGCGTCCTCTTCGCGCTGCGGAGTTCCTACGCCAGGCCGCCACATCCGGTGCGGGTCGACGCCGACGGAACCGTGACAGAGCTGCCGTGTGTCGCGAGACCCGAGCTGCCCGGCAACCTCGTCGAACTGAGCGCCTCGGCGGCGGACGGTACGACCGTCCGGTCCTGGCTGGCGCTACCCGCGGGTGCCGACCCGGCGCCGCTGGTGCTGTGGGTGCACGGCGGCCCGCTCGCCAGCTGGAATGCCTGGCACTGGCGATGGTGCCCTTGGCTGCTGACCGCGCTGGGCTACGCGGTGCTGCTGCCCGACCCGGCGTTGTCCACCGGCTACGGACAGGACTTCATCCAGCGCGGTTGGGGCGACTGGGGCGGTGCGCCGTATACCGACCTGATGGCCGCCACGGATGCGGCCTGCGAGCATCCGCGCGTCGACGGCACGCGGACGGCCGCGATGGGCGGATCCTTCGGCGGCTACATGGCGAACTGGATCGCCGGTCACACAGACCGGTTCGACGCGATCGTCACCCACGCCAGCCTGTGGGCTCTCGACCAGTTCGGCCACACCACCGACGGCGCCTACTGGTGGGCCCGCGAGATGACGTCAGACATGGCTGAGCGGAACTCGCCGCATCGTCACGTCGGTGAGATCAGCACCCCGATGCTGGTCATCCACGGTGACCGGGACTATCGCGTGCCGATCGGCGAGGGTCTTCGGCTCTGGTATGAGCTGTTGACCGACTCCGTGCGGCCAGCCGACGACGACGGCACCAGCCCGCACCAGTTCCTCTACTTCCCGAACGAGGGGCACTGGGTGGCGATGCCACAGCACGCCAAGGTCTGGTACCAGGTGGTGGCGTCGTTCCTGGGCACGCATGTGCTCGGGGTCGAGACGGACCTGCCGGACACCCTCGGCTGACCCCGCAGGCCCTCCACCGACCGGTAGGTTGGGGCCATGAGTGCAGCGCAGCGTGAATTCGACATCATTCTGTACGGCGCGACGGGATTCGTCGGAAAGCTGACGGCCGAGTACCTCGCCAGAGCCGGTGGGGATGCGCGCATAGCGCTGGCGGGCCGTTCCACCGAACGCCTGCGGGTCGTGCGGGACTCGCTGGGCGAGGCCGCGGCGGCGTGGCCGCTGATCGCCGCCGACGCGTCGGCACCGTCGACCCTCGCCGACATCGCGGCGCGCACCAGGGTGGTGGTGACCACCGTCGGGCCCTACACCAGGTACGGGCTGCCGCTCGTCGCCGCATGTGCGGCGGCCGGCACCGACTACGCCGACCTCACCGGCGAGACGATGTTCATCCGGGACAGCATCGACGGGTACCACAAGCAGGCCGTCGACACCGGCGCACGCATCGTGCACTCATGCGGATTCGACTCCATCCCTTCCGATCTCACCGTGTACGCGCTGTACAAGCAGGCGCAGCGGGACGGTGCCGGTGAACTGGGCGACACGACCTTCGTCCTGCGTGACATGGCGGGCGGGGTCTCGGGTGGCACCGTCGCATCGATGTTGGAGGTGATGGCCACGGCGTCGGGCGATCCCGCGGCGCGCCGCGAGATGGCCGACCCCTACACGCTGAGCACCGACCGGCAGGCCGAACCCGACTTCGGCCACCAGTCGGACACGCCGTGGCGACGTGGCCGCGATATCGCCCCCGAACTGGATGGCCTCTGGACCGGTGCATTTCCCATGGGGGCGCCGAACTCCAGAATCGTGCGGCGCAGCAACGCCCTGCTCGACTGGTCCTACGGCCGCTCCTTCCGTTACACCGAGATGATGAGCACCGGCTCGTCGATCGCCGCGCCGGTTGCCGCGGCACTGGGAACCGCCGCGAACGCCGCAGTGCTGGGTCTGGGCAGTCGCTACTTCAACAAACTGCCGCGCCGGATGGTCGACCGAGTGGTCCCGAAACCGGGCACCGGGCCGAGCGAACGCGCCAGGGAGAACGGGCATTACACCGTCGAGACCTACACCACCACAACCTCGGGCGCGCGGTACCGCGCCCTGATGGCGCAGCGCGGCGACCCCGGTTACAAGGCCACCTCGGTGCTGCTGGGGGAGTGTGGGCTGGCGCTCGCCCTGGACCGCGACGCCCTGTCCGATCTGCGTGGCGTGCTGACCCCGGCGGCCTCGATGGGCGACGCGCTGATGGCCCGGTTCCCCGCGGCGGGGGTGAGGTTGGAGACCGACCGTCTTGCCTGATCCGGCACGGTCGAACGCCTGTGGGACAAGGTCACATTCGTCTAGTGTCGTCTGCGAGGGCTTCAACTACGCCAGCAACGAAGGTGGGAAGAACAATGGCCGGTCTCGACGATCTCTTCGCGCAGATCCCGGTAGGGGATATCGCGAAGCAACTTGGCGTGAATGAGGGCGAGGTGGACGCGGCCATCAAGACCTTGGTGCCCGCGCTGGTCGGTGGTGTGGCAGAGAACGTGCAGGCCGACAACATCGACTCGAGTGACCTCGAATCGGCTGTCGCCGCGCATGCGGCGAGCGGTCTGCTCGATGGAGGCGTAAGCGTTGACCAGGTCGACGCAAAGGAAGGCGACCAGATCGTCTCGAAGATCTTCGGCGGCAACGACAGCAATCAGGTTGCGTCGGCATTGGCAGGTACCGGCGCAGGCGGTGGCGATCTGGTCAAGAAGTTGCTGCCGATCCTGGCGCCCATCGTGCTGGCCTACATCGGCAAGCAGTTCGCGCAGAAGAACGCGGCCCCAGCCGAGGCGCAGGCTCAGGGCTCCGGTGGCGGCCTCGGCGACATTCTCGGCGGCATCCTCGGCGGAGCAGGCGGCGGCGCAGGCGGCGGCGGCAACAACCCGCTGGGCAGCATTCTCGGCAGCGTGCTCGGTGGTGGCGGTGGCCAGGGCAACGCCATCGGCGAGATCCTCGGCGGCCTGCTCGGCGGCAAGAAGTAGCCGGTCGGTCCCTATCGCGACAGCCTCCGACACCCAGCGAACGCACCGGGTGTCGGGGGCTTTCGCGTATTGCGGTCCGTCCTTCCTAGAATGGCTCGGTGACCCCCAGCCCTGACAATCGCGCCGATGCCCTCCCCAAATCCTGGGATCCGGGTTCGGTAGAAGCCGACCTGTACCAGGGCTGGGTGGATGCCGGCTACTTCACCGCCGACCCGACCAGCGACAAGCCGCCGTACTCGATCGTGCTGCCCCCGCCGAACGTCACCGGCAATCTGCACATGGGTCACGCGCTGGACCACACCCTGATGGACGCACTGACCCGCCGAAAGCGCATGCAGGGTTATGAGGTGCTGTGGCTGCCTGGCATGGACCACGCGGGCATCGCCACCCAGAGCGTCGTCGAGAAGCAGCTCGCCGCCGACGGCACGTCCAAGGAGGACCTCGGCCGCGAACAGTTCGTCGAGCGGGTCTGGGACTGGAAGCGTGAGTCCGGTGGCACCATCGGCTCGCAGATGCGCGCCATCGGTGACGGCGTGGACTGGAGCCGCGACCGCTTCACCATGGACGAGGGTCTGTCGCGGGCGGTCCGCACCATCTTCAAGCGGCTCTACGATGCCGGGCTGATCTACCAGGCCGAGCGTCTCGTTAACTGGTCGCCGGTCCTGCAGACCGCGATATCGGATCTCGAGGTCAAGTACTCCGACGTCGAGGGCGAGTTGGTGTCGTTCCGGTACGGCTCGATGAACGACGACGAACCGCACCTCGTCGTGGCGACCACCCGGGTCGAGACAATGCTCGGTGACACCGCGATCGCCGTGCACCCCGACGACGACCGGTACCGCGCTCTCGTCGGTCGCACGCTGCCGCATCCCTTCATGGACCGCGAGATCCTCATCGTCGCCGACACGCACGTGGATCCCGAGTTCGGCACGGGCGCAGTCAAGGTGACGCCGGCGCATGACCCGAATGACTTCGAGATCGGCATGCGGCACAAGCTGGCCATGCCGACGATGATGGACGCCAAGGGTCGGATCGCCGCCACCGGAACCGAATTCGACGGTATGGACCGGTTCGAGGCCCGCGTCAAGGTGCGTGAGGCACTCGCAGCGCAAGGCCGCATCGTCGCGGAGAAACGCCCCTACCTGCACAGTGTCGGGCACTCCGAACGTAGTGGTGAGCCCATCGAGCCCCGCCTCTCACTGCAGTGGTGGGTCAAGGTCGAGACCCTGGCCAAGGCCGCCGGCGACGCAGTTCGCAACGGCGACACCGTGATCCACCCCGCCAGCCTCGAGCCGCGATGGTTCGCCTGGGTCGACGATATGCACGATTGGTGCATATCGCGGCAACTGTGGTGGGGGCACCGGATTCCGATCTGGCACGGACCCGATGGTCAGCAGGTCTGCGTGGGTCCCGACGAGACGCCGCCGCAGGGTTGGGAACAGGACCCCGACGTCCTCGACACGTGGTTCTCGTCGGCGCTGTGGCCCTTCTCGACCATGGGCTGGCCCGATCGCACGCCCGAACTCGAGAAGTTCTATCCCACCAGCGTGCTGGTCACCGGCTACGACATCCTGTTCTTCTGGGTGGCCCGGATGATGATGTTCGGCACGTTCGTCGGTGACGACGACGCGATCACCTCAGGTGGCGCGCGCGGCCCGCAGGTGCCGTTCGAGAACGTCTTCCTGCACGGGCTGATCCGCGACGAGTTCGGTCGCAAGATGAGCAAGTCCAAGGGCAACGGCATCGATCCGCTGGACTGGGTGGCGACGTTTGGAACAGACGCGCTGCGGTTCACCCTGGCCCGCGGCGCCAGTCCTGGTGGTGACCTGTCGATCGGCGAGGATCACGCCAGGGCTTCGCGCAACTTCGCAACGAAGCTTTTCAACGCGACGCGGTTCGCGTTGATGAACGGTGCCTCGCCGGCACCGCTGCCACCCGTCGAGGACCTCACGGACGCGGACCGCTGGATCCTGGGTCGACTGGAAGAGGTTCGCGCCGAGGTTGATTCGTCGTTCGACGCCTACGAGTTTAGTCGCGCGTGCGAGTCGCTGTACCACTTCGCGTGGGACGAGTTCTGTGACTGGTACCTCGAGCTGGCCAAGGTGCAGCTCGCGGGGGAGCCGGACGGGCCCACCAACGCGGTGTTGGCGGCCGTTCTTGACGCGCTGCTCAAGCTGCTTCACCCGGTAATGCCGTTCGTCACCGAGACGCTGTGGAAGACACTGACCGGTGGCGAGTCGGTCGTCATCGCCCAGTGGCCTGCCGCATCCGGTATCGCGTTGGATCCCGTTGCTGCGCAACGGATCGCAGACATGCAGAGGCTCATCACCGAGGTGCGCCGGTTCCGCAGTGACCAGGGCCTCAACGACCGCCAGCGGGTGCCCGCCCGGCTCGTCGGCGTCACCGAGGCCGATCTGGACACGCAGGTGGCGGCCGTCGCGGCACTGGCCTGGCTGACCGATCCCGCCGATGGGTTCAACCCGTCGGCATCGGTCGAGGTGCGGTTGTCTCGTGCCACGGTCGTCGTGGAACTGGACACCTCGGGCACCGTCGACGTCGCCGCCGAGCGGCGCAGGCTCGAGAAGGACCTCGCTGCCGCGCAGAAGGATCTCGCCCAGACCACCGGCAAGCTCGGCAACGCCGAGTTCCTGGCGAAGGCGCCCGATGCCGTGGTCGAGAAGATCCGTGCACGCCAACAGGTGGCCCAGGAAGAGGTGGAGCGCATCACCGGCCGCCTCGCCGCGCTGTCATGACCGCGCCGACACCCGACGAGGTCGCATCGCTACTGCAGGTCGAGCACCTGCTCGATCAGCGGTGGCCGGAGACCAAGATCGAGCCCAGCACCGCACGGATCAGTGCGCTGATGGAGTTGCTCGGCTCACCGCAGCGCGCCTACCCGAGCATCCACGTCGCCGGTACCAACGGGAAGACGTCGGTGGCCAGGCTCATCGACGCACTGCTGTCGGCGCTGCACCGACGCACCGGGCGGACCACCAGCCCACACCTGCAGTCCGCGGTGGAGCGCATCTCGATCGACGGGCATCCCATCAGCCCCGCGCAGTACGTCGAGACCTACCGCGAGATCGAACCGTTCGTCGAACTCGTCGACGCGCAGTCCGAGGCGGCCGGCGGTCCGAGGATGAGCAAGTTCGAGGTCGTGACCGCCATGGCGTTCGCCGCGTTCGCCGACGCACCCGTCGACGTGGCGGTTGTCGAGGTCGGGTTGGGCGGCCGCTGGGACGCCACGAACGTCATCGACGCGCCGGTGGTGGTCATCACCCCGATCGGCATCGACCACACCGACTACCTCGGTGACACCATCGGGGAGATCGCCGGGGAGAAGGCGGGGGTGATCGTCAAGCAGCCCGACGCGCTGGTGCCCACCGACACCGTGGCGGTGATCGGGCAGCAGGCGCCCGAGGCGATGGAGGTGTTGCTGGCCCAGGCGGTGCGCAGCGAAGCTGCCGTGGCCCGCGAGGACTCGGAGTTCGCCGTGCTGCGGCGCGAGATCGCCATCGGCGGGCAACTTCTGGAGCTGCAGGGCCTGGGCGGCACCTACTCCGAGATCTTCCTGCCACTGCACGGCGAGCACCAGGCGCACAACGCGGTGCTTGCGCTGGCGGCGGTCGAGGCGTTCTTTGGGGCGGGAGCCCAAAGCCAACTCGACATTGACGCGGTTCGGGCCGGCTTCGCGTCGGTCCTCAGTCCGGGACGTATGGAGCGGATGCGCAGTGCCCCAACGGTGTTCATCGACGCCGCGCACAATCCGGCGGGCGCTGCGGCGCTTACCGCAACGCTCGACCAGGAGTTCGACTTCAGGTTCCTCGTCGGCGTGATCTCGGTGATGGCGGACAAGGACGTGGACGGAATCCTCGCCGCGCTGGAGCCCGCATTCGACGTCGTCGTCATCACCCACAATGGGTCCCCACGGGCCATGGACGTCGAGGCGCTTGCGGAGCGCGCCGAGGAACGCTTTGGGTCCGAACGCGTCGTGACCGCTGCGACACTCGCCGACGCGATCGAGACGGCGACGGCGATGGTCGAGGAGTCGGGCAATGATGACGGATACTCCGGCAGCGGCATGGTGATCACCGGATCCGTCGTGACCGCAGGCGCGGCACGCACTCTGTTCGGACGGGACCCACAGTGAACGAGCAACCACAGTGACCGAGCAACCGGTGGAATCGCCCACCCCACCCGACCCGTGGAAGAGCTTCCGCGGGGTCATGGCGGGCACCCTCATCCTCGAAGCGATCGTCGTGCTCCTCGCGCTGCCGGTCGTCTCCATGTCGCACGGCGGGCTCACCGTCTTCTCCGGTGGCTACGTGATCGGCATGGCCGTCCTGCTGATCCTGTTGGCGGGCATGCAGGGGCGGCCGTGGGCATTGAAGGCGAACATCGGATTCCAGGTGGTGGTGATCGCCGGGGCGTTCATCCACGGCGCCATCGGCTTCATCGGGGTGGTGTTCGGCGGGGTGTGGCTGTTGATCGCCTACCTGAAGGCCGAGGTCAAGCGCCGTCAGGAGCGGGGTCTCCTGCCTGGGCAACAGGGCGACGGAGCCTGACCGGTACGCTATCGCGGTGACTGAGCGGACGCTGGTTTTGGTGAAGCCCGATGGTGTGAAGCGCAACCTCGTGGGCGAGATTCTCGGCAGGATCGAGCGGAAGGGCCTGAGCATCGCGGCCCTGGAACTCAAGACCGTCAGCGACGAGCTGGCGCGCGCCCACTACGCCGAGCACGCGGACAAGCCGTTCTTCGGTTCGCTGCTCGAGTTCATCACCTCGGGCCCGGTCGTGGCGGCCATTGTCGAGGGCCCGCGCGCCGTCGCGGCGTTCCGTCAGATCGCCGGCGGGACCGATCCCGTCGAGAAGGCCACCCCCGGCACCATCCGCGGTGACCTGGCACTCGTCACTCAGGACAACCTGGTGCACGGGTCGGATTCGGCCGAGTCCTCGGCCCGCGAGATCGAACTCTGGTTCCCCGGACGCTAGCCGTTCGGTAAGCCTCCGACGGCACCTCGTCGGAATCCACGCCGCGATGTGGGATACTGGGCTCGGGTGACCGGCTTCATACCAGAGGCCGACACCCGGATGAAGACTTAGACGAGCGCGACAACCTGTGATTTGCAGGTGCGGCGCCGGCCGTCCAGCCGTCATTCAGCCAGGCACCGAAGGCCCTGCGGGGTCACTAGGAGCGAGACCATACAAACTCGGGTCAATCTCGAGTCCATAGCGGGAGCCCTCGCGTGGCCGCGTCGATTAGGACGCGCCCGGGGGCTTGAGGAGAATACGTGGCCCAGGATGCGCATACCCAAGACCAGCCAGAAGACTTCCAGTTCGAGCAGGAGCCACCTGCTCAGCTGAGTGAGTCCAGCCCCGCCGAGGCGATCGCCGATGCCTTCGGCGACGTGACCGAGGCCAACGAGGCCGACGTCATCGAGCAGGCGATCGTGGTTGAGGACGATTCCGTCGTTGCGGACGATCCTCTGGTTGATGAGACGGCACAGGGCGAGGAGCCCGAGTCTCGGCTGCTGCTGGAGCCGATGGATCCGTTCGCCTTTCCATTCCAGGTATCGGCCCCTCTCGCCCCACCGGCCCCATCGTCGGCGCCGGCCGTCGCGGCGGACTACCTGCCGCTCTTTGTCGCGCCGCAGCCCGTCTCATTCGAACCGCGTCGCCGCGATGACGAGGACAGCGACGACGCGGATGACGCCGACGAGGCCGATGACGCCGAGGACAGCGCCCTCGAGACCGACGATGACGACGACTCCTCGGACCGGCCCGCCAACCGGCGGCGCAGGCGTGGACGCCGCGGACGCGGACGGGGGCGCGGCGAGCAGAACCCCGACGACCCCACCGACGGTGACTCCGACGACGAGTCCGGTGACAGCGACTCCGACGACGATGAGTCCGACGAGGACGACGCCGACGATGACGACAACGCCGGTGGTGAGGGCGGCAACCGCCGTCGTCGCCGCCGCCGCAGGCGCAAGTCGGGTACGAGCGACGGTGACGAGTCGGCGTCGCCCGACGATCCGCCCAACACGGTCGTCCACGAACGCGCCCCTCGGGCCAAGGTCGACAAGAGCAACGAGATTCAAGGCATCAGCGGGTCCACCCGGCTGGAGGCCAAGCGGCAGCGGCGGCGCGACGGACGCGACGCGGGCCGGCGCCGGCCGCCGATCCTGAGCGAGGCCGAGTTCCTGGCCCGTCGCGAGGCCGTCGAGCGCGTCATGGTGGTGCGCGACAAGGTCCGCACCGAACCGCCCCACGAGGGTGCCCGCTACACCCAGATCGCCGTGCTCGAGGACGGCGTCGTCGTTGAGCACTTCGTCACGTCGGCCGCGTCGGCGTCCCTCGTCGGCAACGTCTACCTGGGCATCGTGCAGAACGTGCTGCCGTCGATGGAAGCCGCGTTCGTCGACATCGGCCGTGGCCGCAACGGTGTGCTCTACGCCGGCGAGGTGAACTGGGAGGCCGCAGGCCTCGGCGGTGCGCAGCGCAAGATCGAGCAGGCACTCAAGCCCGGTGACTACGTCGTCGTCCAGGTCAGCAAGGACCCGGTCGGGCACAAGGGTGCACGGCTGACCACGCAGGTGTCGCTCGCCGGGCGGTACCTGGTCTACGTTCCGGGAGCCTCGTCGACGGGCATCAGCCGCAAGCTTCCCGACACCGAACGTCAGCGACTCAAGGAGATTCTGCGCGAGGTGGTCCCGGCTGACGCCGGCGTGATCATCCGCACCGCGTCCGAGGGTGTCAAGGAAGACGACATCCGCACCGACGTCAATCGTCTTCAGGAGCGCTGGACGCAGATCGAGGCCAAGGCCACCGAGATCACCGGGAAGGCCGCCGGTGCGGCGGTCGCGCTCTACGAGGAGCCCGATGTCCTGGTCAAGGTGATCCGAGACCTGTTCAACGAGGACTTCTCCGGCCTCATCGTCTCCGGCGACGACGCCTGGAAGACGATCGACGATTACGTGACATCTGTTGCGCCGGAACTTCTTCCGCGGATGACGAAGTACGAGCCCGCGGGTGGTGGCAACGGCCCGGACGTCTTCGCGGTGCACCGCATCGACGAGCAGCTCACCAAGGCGCTGGACCGCAAGGTGTACCTGCCATCGGGGGGCACCCTGGTGATCGACCGCACCGAGGCGATGACCGTGGTCGACGTCAACACCGGCAAGTTCACCGGCTCGGGTGGCAACCTCGAGCAGACGGTGACGCGCAATAACCTCGAAGCCGCTGAGGAGGTCGTGCGCCAACTGCGGTTGCGTGACATCGGCGGCATCATCGTCGTCGACTTCATCGACATGGTGCTCGAGTCCAACCGCGATCTGGTGCTTCGCAGGCTGACCGAGGCGCTCGCCCGCGACAGGACACGGCATCAGGTCTCCGAGGTCACCTCGCTGGGGTTGGTGCAGCTGACCCGCAAGAAGCTCGGCACCGGCCTGATCGAGGCGTTCTCGACCAACTGCACGCACTGCAACGGGCGCGGCATCGTGATCCACGGTGACCCCGTCGACTCGGGGTCGTCGAACTCCGGCCGCAAGGCCGAGCCGGGCACGGCCGGTGGCCGGCGTGGCAAGCGCGGGAAGAAGGGCACTCAGCCCGCCGAGGCGGAGGTCGCAGTCGCCAAGGTGCCCGTGCACGGCGCCAACGAACATCCGATGTTCAAGGCCATGGCCGCCGCAAACGGACGTCACGAGGACGATGACACCGAGGGTGAGGTCGGCGACGACGAGACCCTGGTGGTCCCAGACGGCGAGGTCGCAGAGTCGGTCGCCAGGCACCGGGCACCCGATGACGGTGACTTCGACGAGATCGATGACGCCGAGAGCGACGACGAGTCTGATGACGACGAGGACGACGCCGACGAGGAGAACCTCGACGTCGATGACGACGAGAACGACATCGACGACGACGACATCGAGGTGATCGGCGCCGATGACGACGCCGATGATGACGACGCCGATGATGACGATGACGACGACTCGGATGATGAGGACGACGAGGACTCTGACGACGACTCGGATGACGACTCTGACGACGATGAGGACGAGGACTCCGACGATGACGAGGATGACGATGAGGACCTCGTCGCCCCGTCCCGTCCCCGCCGTCGCCGCGCAGCCGCACGTCCGGCGGGTCCTCCGGCCTCATGACCTGTGCACCGACCTACGGGCGAGGCGGTTTGACCCCTTACCCGCTGGTCACGTAATCTTGAGCAGTTGTCTGCTGGCTCCGTGAATATCTGAGCCGGTGGCGGCGGGGCCTTTCCCCGCACCCCAGACCCGCGCACGCAGCCTTCGGGTAGCGCGCGCCCGCTTCAGCGAAGTAGAGGAAGACACACTTATGGCGACGTACGCAATCGTCAAGACCGGCGGCAAGCAGTACAAGGTCGCGGTTGGAGACATCGTCAAGGTCGAGAAGCTGGAGATCGAGGCCGGCGACTCGGTCTCGCTTCCGGTGGCGTTGGTCGTCGACGGTGCGAATGTCACCACCGATGCCAAGGCCCTCGAGAAGGTCGCCGTGACGGCAGAGGTCCTCGAGCACACCAAGGGCCCGAAGATCCGCATCCACAAGTTCAAGAACAAGACCGGCTATCACAAGCGGCAGGGCCACCGTCAGAAGCTGACGGTCGTCAAGGTCACCGGAATCAAGTAAGGCAAGGGAGCGAACAATGGCACACAAGAAGGGCGCTTCCAGCTCGCGCAACGGTCGCGACTCCAACTCACAGCGCCTAGGCGTTAAGCGGTTCGGTGGTCAGGTCGTCAAGGCTGGCGAGATCATCGTCCGGCAGCGCGGCACCCACTTCCACCCCGGCGTGAACGTCGGCCGTGGCGGCGACGACACTCTGTTCGCCACCGCTCCGGGCGCTGTCACGTTCGGTGTCAAGCGTGGACGCAAGACGGTCAACATCGTCCGCGTCCCGCGACCCGAGGCCTAATACCCCGAGGACTTCCACGCGAGTGAAGCTGCTGCGAGTTCTCACCCGAATCGCTCACTAGCTTCACAATCGAGGGGAAGGACACCATGCCCCGGTTCGTTGACCGAGTCGTGATTCATGCACGAGCCGGCAATGGCGGTCACGGCTGCGCCTCGGTGCACCGTGAGAAGTTCAAACCGCTCGGTGGACCGGACGGCGGCAACGGCGGCCGGGGTGGCAGCATCGTGTTCGTCGTGGACCCTCAGGTTCACACGCTTCTCGACTTCCACTTCCATCCGCACGTCGACGCGCCCTCCGGTAAGCAGGGGGCCGGTAATAACCGTGACGGTGCGGCCGGTGCGGACCTCGAGGTCCGGGTGCCCGACGGCACCGTCGTCCTCGACGAGAACGGGCGGCTACTCGCGGATCTGGTCGGCGAGGGCACCCGTTTCGAGGCCGCCGCAGGCGGTCGTGGTGGACTCGGCAACGCCGCGCTGGCATCGCGTGCCCGCAAGGCTCCAGGGTTCGCCCTGCTGGGGGAGAAGGGTGAGGCCCGCGATCTCACTCTCGAACTCAAGACGGTCGCCGACGTCGGTCTGGTCGGTTTCCCCTCGGCGGGCAAGTCCTCGCTCGTGTCGGTGATCTCGGCAGCGAAGCCGAAGATCGCCGATTACCCGTTCACCACGTTGACGCCGAATCTGGGCGTCGTGTCCGCAGGCGAGCGCACCTTCACCGTGGCCGATGTGCCCGGACTGATTCCTGGCGCGTCCGCCGGCCGTGGTCTCGGCCTTGACTTCCTGCGCCATATCGAGCGATGCGCCGTGCTGGTTCACGTCGTCGACTGCGCGACGATGGAACCGGGGCGCGACCCGATCTCCGATATCGAGGCGCTGGAGGCCGAACTCGCCGCCTACGTCCCGACACTGCAAGGTGATTCGACGCTGGGTGATCTCGCCGGGCGCCCGCGTGCGGTGGTGCTCAACAAGATCGACGTTCCCGATGCCCGCGAGCTGGCCGACTTCGTCCGCGACGAGGTGACCCAGCGCTACGGCTGGCCGGTCTTCGAGGTGTCGGCCGTCAGCAGGGATGGATTGCGGCCCTTGACCTTCGCGCTGGCCGATATGGTGACGGCGTTCCGCGAGTCGCAGCCCGTCGTCGCGCCCCGACGTCCCGTGATCCGGCCCGTCCCGACGAACGACAGTGGCTTCACCATCGAATCCGACGGTGAGGATGGCTTCGTGGTGCGTGGCACCCGGCCGGAACGCTGGATCAACCAGACCGACTTCACGAACGACGAGGCCGTCGGCTACCTGGGTGACAGGTTGGCCAGGCTCGGCGTCGAGGACGAGCTGATCAAGTTGGGGGCACGGCCGGGTTGCGCCGTCACCATCGGCGATATGACGTTCGACTGGGAGCCCCAGACTCCGGCCGGTGTCGACATGCCGCTGTCGGGCCGCGGTACCGACGTGCGCCTGGAACAGACCGACCGCATCGGTGCACCCGAACGAAAGGCCGCTCGCAAGGAGCGCCGTCGGGCCGGTGGAGACGAGCAGTGACCAGTCTCCATCGCGAGGCGGTCCGCACGGCCCGCAGCGTGGTGGTCAAGGTTGGCACGACCGCGCTCACCACGCCCTCGGGCAGGTTCGACGCCGACCGCCTGGCCACCCTCGCCGACGCCATCGAGGCGCGCATGGAGGCGGGATCCGACGTCGTGATCGTGTCCTCGGGTGCTATCGCGGCGGGTATCGAACCACTGCGTCTGACCAAGCGACCCACTGACCTGGCGACCAAGCAGGCGGCCGCCAGCGTTGGTCAGGTGGCGTTGGTCAACGCCTGGAGTGCGGCATTCGGTCGTTACAACCGCACCGTCGGACAGGTGTTGCTGACGGCCCATGACATCTCAATGCGCGTGCAGCACAACAACGCTCAGCGCACCCTGGATCGGCTGCGCGCACTGCACGCGGTGGCGATCGTCAACGAGAACGACACCGTCGCCACCAATGAGATCCGGTTCGGTGACAACGATCGCCTGTCAGCGCTCGTCGCGCATCTGGTCGGAGCGGACGCGCTGATCCTGCTGAGCGATATCGACGGCCTGTATGACGGGGACCCACGCAAGGCGACCGAGGATCGCCCCGCGCGATTCATCGCCGAGGTCGCAGCGCCCGACGACCTCGACGGCGTCGTGGCAGGTAACGGCAGCAAGCTGGGCACCGGGGGAATGGCCTCCAAACTGTCGTCGGCGTTGCTGGCAGCCGACGCGGGCGTGCCGGTGCTGTTGGCTGCGGCGGCCGACGCCACCGCCGCGCTGGTCGATGCGTCGGTCGGAACGGTGTTCGCGGCCCGGCCCGAGCGGATGACGGCCCGTCGGTTCTGGGTGCGCTACGCGGCGGAGGCGGCAGGTGTCCTGACGCTGGACGACGGTGCCATCCGGGCGGTGCTCAGACAACGTCGCTCACTGCTGCCCGCGGGTATCACCGGAGTGTCCGGACGCTTCCATGGCGGTGACGTGGTGGAGCTTCGGAGCACCGACGCGGTGACGGTGGCGCGCGGTGTGGTGGCCTATGAGGCGGGGGAGCTGGCGACCATGATCGGGCGCTCGACATCTGACCTTCCTCCCGAGATGCGTCGCCCCGCCGTCCACGCGGACGATCTGGTCGCTGTCTAGGGCGCTTCGAGATACAGTGCGCCCCAGATGATCTGGGTCAGCGCGTTGGCGAGTTCGGCGTCATAGGAGTCCGGTCTGCCTGGCAGGTTCTGCTGACACGACCGCTCCACCATCCACGTCAACGTCGTCGCGGTCGACTCGGGCGGCAGCTCCTGGCGGATGGTTCCCTGCGCCTGGCCCTGCTCGATGATGGCGGTCACGCGCGCCGAGATTCCGGCGAGTATCTCGGTGTAGGTGGAGCCGACCAGTGGGTCGTAGGCAGACATCTCGTTCAGCGCCACGAGCAGGGGTTGATGGCGGCGGTAGCTCGCGATGATCGCGGTCATGGCGACACGGACATCGGCGGGGTCGCGGCGATGCGCGACGCTCCACCAGCGCTCGGCGCCGTTGGCCAGATCGCTGAACACCTGGCCCGTCAGCTGGCGCAGGAGGTGGCCCTTGTCCTCGAAGTAGATGTAGAAGCTGGCCCGCGATATCCCCGCCTCGGTCGCCAGCCGGTCCACGCTCAGCTCGGTGAAGCTGGCACCGGCGCCCATGAGGCGATCGGTGGCGTCGAGGAGCTGGCGTTCGATCTGCTCGCGACGTTCCTGTCGCTTGGCCTGCGGTCTTCGGGTGACGGACGGCACCGACTCAGGGTATCCGAGCGAGCCACACCTTGACTAGACATAGTGTCTAGACCTATGGTCAGCGCCATGACTGTGTCGCCGCTCACACCCAGCTCGTCGCGTCCGTACGATCCCATCGACCTGTCGTCGAAGGCGTTCTGGTCGGGCACCGCCGCGGACCGTGAGACGTCGTTCGCCGAGCTACGGGCCGCGCGCCCGGTCAGCTGGCATCCACCGGTCGAGGACTCGCTCATGCATGACCCGGAGGACCACGGCTACTGGGCGGTCACCCGCCACGCCGACGTCGTCACCGTCAGCCGCGACAGCGAGACGTACCTGTCCGGCAAGGGTGTGCTGTTCGAGAACATCCCCGAGGAACTGCTCGAGGCCTCGCAGTCGTTCCTGGCGATGGACCCGCCGCGGCACACGCTGATCCGCAAGGTCGTGCACTCGGCGTTCACCCCGCGCCAGGTGCGGCGCATCGAGGACTCGATCAAGGAGAACGCGCGGAACATCGTGGGCGAGCTGCGCGAGGCGGGCAGTGGTGCCGACTTCGTCGAGCACTGTGCCAAGGAACTTCCGATCCGAACGCTGTCGGATATGGTCGGCATCCCCGAATCCGAACGCGCGCAGGTGGCCAGCGCCGCCGATGCGCTGGTGTCGTGGGGCGATGAGGTCTACCTGGACGGCCGCAACCCGCTTGAGGTGCTGGTCGGCAATCAGATGTACCTGCATCAGGTGGCCGGTGCGCTGGCCGCGGATCGGCGGGCCAATCCCGGTGACGACCTGATCAGCGCGCTGGTGCACGCCGAGGTGGACGGCGACCGGCTCACCGATGCCGAGGTGTCGGCGTTCTTCGTGCTGTTGGCAGTGGCGGGTAACGACACCACCCGCCAGACCACCAGCCACGCCATGAGGGCGTTGACCGACTTCGGTGATCAACGCGCCTGGCTGGCCGCCGACTTCGACGACCGCATCGGCGGCGCGGTCGAGGAGTTCGTCCGGTGGGCCACCCCGGTGATGACATTCCGCCGGACCGCATCGACGGACTGTGAACTCGGCGACCAACGCATCGCGGCCGGCGAGAAGGTCGTGATGTTCTACTCATCGGCCAACTTCGACACCGAGGTGTTCGACGCGCCGCACCGACTGGACCTGGGGCGCAAGCCCAATGCGCACGTCGGCTTCGGTGGCGGCGGGCGGCACTTCTGTCTGGGCGCGCACGTCGCCCGCGCGCAGTTGCGGTCGATATTCTCCGAGCTGCTCACCCAGATCCCCGATATCGCGGCCGGTGAGCCGACCTACGTCGCGGGCAACTTCATCCACGCCATCCGGTCGATGCCCGTCACCTTCTAGCGATTTCGGCGCGTTTTGGAGCGCTCACCGCGCCTTAACGCGCCGAAATCGCGAGTTCGTCGGCCAGCAGGGCCAGTAGTTCGGAGCAGCCGCCGTCGACCTTCACCGCCGCCAGCGCGTCGCCGCGGGTGGGCCCACGGTTGATGATCGCGACGGGCTTGCCCGCTGAAGCCGCGTGGCGGACGAAGCGCAGCCCGGAGAACACGGTGAGCGATGACCCGGCCACCAGCAGGGCATCGGCGTCGGCGACGAGTGAATACGCCCTCTCCACACGCGATTTCGGAACGCTCTCGCCGAAGTAGACGATATCGGGTTTGAGCATGCCCGAACAGCGCGGACAGTCGAGGAACCGGAACGACCCCGTCTCACGGACCACCGCGTCGGCGTCGGGCGCCACCGCGATACCGCCCACCCGCTCGGCGCTTTCGAGGAAGCCGGGGTTGAGCGCCTCCAACTCGTCGGCGAGCGCGGCCCGGCTCATCGAGAAGTCACACGCCAGGCAGATCACCCGCGCGTACGTCCCGTGCAGGTCGACGACCGTGCGACTGCCCGCCTTGGTGTGCAGCAGATCAACGTTCTGGGTGATGACGGCGGTGACCACTCCGGCGCGTTCGAGCGTGGCCAGCGCGCGGTGTCCGGCGTTGGGCATCGTCGCCGCCATGTACCGCCAACCGACGTGGTTACGCGCCCAGTACCGCTGCCGAAACTCGGGGTCGGAGGTGAACTGTTGAATGGTCATCGGGTTGCTCGGCGGTGAGTCCGGTCCCCGGTAGTCGGGGATGCCGGAGTCGGTGGACATGCCGGCGCCGGTCAGGACGGCCACGCGTTGACCAGCGAGCACGCGGAGCAGTTCGGGGCCTTCCACACCGTCGAGGCTAGCCACTTTGCGACAATTGAGCCGTGGACTTCCATTCGGCGTATCGGCACGGCTTCGTCCGAGTGGCCGCATGTACCCATCACACGACGCTGGCCGACCCCGTGGCCAACGCCGAATCGGTGCTCGCGCTGGCACGCGACTGCCACGATGAGGGTGTCGCGTTGGCGGTGTTCCCAGAGCTGACGCTCTCGGGATACTCCATCGAGGACGTGTTGATGCAGGACGGCCTGCTCGACGCCGTCGAACGGGCGCTGGCAGATCTGGTGGCGGCCACGGCGGACCTGCTGCCCGTGCTCGTCGTGGGGGCGCCGTTGCGCTACCGCAACAGGATCTACAACACCGCTGTGGTCATCCACCGCGGCAGCGTGCTCGGGGTGGTGCCGAAGTCCTATCTGCCGACCTACCGGGAGTTCTACGAGCGCAGGCAGATCGCGGCCGGTGATGACGTGCGCGGGACCATTCGCGTCGCGTCCACCGACGTGCCGTTCGGGCCGGACCTGTTGTTCGCCGCGACCGATCTGCCGAGTTTCGTGCTGCACGTGGAGATCTGCGAGGACATGTGGGTGCCGGTTCCGCCGAGTGCGGAGGCCGCGCTGGCCGGGGCGACGGTGCTGGCGAACCTGTCCGGAAGTCCGATCACGATCGGTAGGGCCGAGGATCGCAAGCTCATGGCCCGCTCGGCGTCGTCTCGCTGCCTCGCGGCCTATGTGTACGCCGCCGCGGGGGAGGGCGAGTCGACGACTGACCTGTCCTGGGACGGCCAGACGATGATCTACGAGAACGGCACCCTGCTTGCCGAATCCGAGCGCTTTCCCAAGGGCGAGCGGCGCTCTGTCGCCGATGTCGACACCGAACTGCTGCGCGCCGAGCGGATCCGCATGGGCACCTTCGACGACAACCGGCGCCACCACGGTGCGCGGACCGACGCGTTCCGGCGGATCGAGTTCACCGTCAACCCGCCGGCAGGCGATATCGGGCTGCGTCGCGAGGTCGAGCGCTTCCCGTTCGTTCCCGCGGATCCAGAACGGCTGCAACAGGATTGCTACGAGGCCTACAACATCCAGGTGTCCGGGCTGGAGCAACGGCTGCGGGCGCTGAACTATCCGAACGTCGTGATCGGTGTGTCGGGGGGCCTGGACTCCACCCACGCGTTGATCGTCGCCGCGCATGCGATGGACCGGGAGGGGCGCCCCCGTAGTGACATCCTGGCCTTCACCCTGCCCGGTTTCGCCACCGGTGAGCGCACCAAGGGCAACGCCATCGCGTTGAGTAAGGCGCTGGGCGTCACCTTCTCCGAACTCGACATCCGTGACACCGCGACGTTGATGCTGACCGAGATGGGCCATCCGTTCGCCCGCGGCGAGAAGGTCTACGACGTCACCTTCGAGAACGTGCAGGCGGGTCTGCGCACCGACTACCTGTTCCGGTTGGCCAATCAGCGCGGCGGCATAGTGCTCGGCACGGGTGATCTGTCCGAGTTGGCACTGGGCTGGTCGACCTACGGTGTGGGCGACCAGATGTCGCACTACAACGTCAACGGTGGTGTACCGAAGACGTTGATTCAGCACCTGATTCGATGGGTTATCGCCTCCGAGCAGTTCGACGACACCGTCAACGGCATCCTGGCGTCGGTGCTGGACACCGAGATCACACCCGAACTCGTGCCCACGGGTGAGGACGAGGAGATCCAGAGCAGTGAGGCGAAGGTCGGCCCGTATGTTCTTCAGGACTTCTCGCTGTACCAGGTGCTCCGCTGGGGATTTCGGCCGTCGAAGGTCGCCTTCCTGGCCTGGCATGCCTGGCATGACGCCGATCATGGCGACTGGCCCGCAGGGTACCCAGATGACAAACGACCGTCGTACTCGCTCAAGGAGATTCGGCACTGGCTGACGGTCTTCGTGCAGCGGTTCTACTCCTTCAGCCAGTTCAAGCGGTCAGCCCTGCCCAACGGTCCGAAGGTGTCCGCAGGCGGGGCGCTGTCACCGCGCGGGGACTGGCGGGCGCCGTCGGACATGTCCGCACGCACCTGGCTCGACGAGATCGAGCGCGAAGTACCCGAGGCATAGGGGCGTAGCGGTATCCGACCGCTACGCGCCAGATCGTGCGAAGATCACGACGATGGCAGAAGCGAGCGACCAAGAGTCGCTGGTCAACGTCGCTGCCGGGGTGCCGCTGCATCGGCAGCTGTTCCTGGTCCTGCACGACGAGATCGCCCGCGGCGCATTGGCCGCGGGCGATGGTCTGCCGACCGAACTGTCGATGTGCGAGCAGTTCGGCGTCTCGCGGATCACCGTGCGCCGCGCTCTGGCCGACCTCGCCGACGCCGGGTTGATCGAGCGCAGACACGGCGTCGGTTCCTTCGTCACCGACCGATCACCGCCGCGGGGGTACGACGAGACCGGTTCGTACATGGACGAACTGCGGCAGGTCGAGTTCGAGACCGAGGTCGAGGTGATCGAGTTCGGCGTGCGCACCGTGCCGGGACCCATCGCCGAGCGCCTTGGCGGACCAGACCAGGCGCTTCACGTGCTGAGGCTGCGGCGGGAGCGACGCACGGGTGAGCGGCTGATGATCTCCGAGGCATGGCTTCCCGAGGGTCTCGCCGACGAACTCACCGCGCCCGGGCTGGCAGGTGCCCCGATCTTTCACGTCCTGCACGACGCGGGTGTCGGGCTGACGAGCCTCGACCACGAGCTGACCGCCGAGATCGCCGGGCCCAGGACGGCGGCCACACTCGGTGTGTCGATCGGCGCGGCGTTGATCCGCATCAACTCGCTGGCCCACACCGCGGCCGGGCCGCATCACTGTCTGTCGGTGACGCTGTCGCCGAACCGAAGTCGGGTGCTGCTGACCCAGACGGCCGCGGATCTCGAATCCGGTGTCGGCATGGCGATCGCGCACGACGTGCGTCGGCCGCACGCCTGAGCGGCAGCGGCTAGAGCCGGCCGTCGGTACGCAGGTCGGGGTGCACCCATTCGGGTGAGCGGCGCTCCTTGAACGCCACGAAACCCTCGACCGCCTCGGGCCCGCTGTAGGAGGCCTTCATGCCGATCCGGTCGAACAGCCCCATGTAGTTGTCGAGGCTCGACTTCACCACCGAGCGCGCCTTGGGCGCGGTGCGGCACACCTGGGTCAGCACCTCGCGCGCGGCGCCCGCGAGATCGTCGTGCGGGACCACTCGCGCCACCATTCCCCAGTCCGCGGCCTCCTGCGCGGTCAGGGTGCGGCCGGTGAACATCAGGTCCCTGGTTCGCATGGGTCCGATGACGCGGGCGAGCATCTGGCTGTAGTAGGTGTCGGCGATGCCGCGGTACAACTCGGGGACGCGGAAGGTCGCGCGGTCGCTGACCACCGCCATGTCACTGCACATCGCGATCTGCAGGCCGCCGCCCTGACACAGGCCGTTGACCGCCGACACCACCGGCTTGACCGACTGACGCAGCGTCTCGAACGGCGTGACATCCATCGACAGCGCGGGCCCGAAGGTCATCCAGTCGTCCACGCCGTCACCGCCGCCGAGATCACCGCCCGGCGCGAACACGTCACCGGTGCCGGTGATCAGCAGGCCCGCCAGGTCGTCGTCGGCCTCGACGTGGGTGACCGCGTATCGGATGCCGAAGTACATCGCCGGCGTCATCGCGTTGCGTGCCTGAGGGCGGTCCAGCGTGACGATCCCGAACGGCCCCTCGCGCTCGAAGCGCAGGAACGGGGTGCCGAGCCAGTCGCCCTCGGGTGGGCGGGGCGTGCTCTTGGCGGCGGTCGTCATCGGGCTCCTCGGGCTCATTGCAGTACGTCGTCGATGGCTTCGCGGGTCGGCGCGCAGTTGCCCGCGCCGGGCGTCAGGGTAGCGAGCGCGCCTGCGGCGCACGCTCGAATCAGGGCGTTCCTGGGACCGCGGTGCCAGTCCGCGGCGAGCACGCCGGCGAACACGTCGCCCGCGCCGGTGGTGTCGACGGCCTCCACGGCTGGCGCCTCGACGTCGTAGCGTTCGGCGACGCCCTGATAGGAGGCGCCTCGCGCACCACGAGTGATCACCAGATGGGGTACCTGCCAACGAATTTCGCGAGACTCATGGTCGTTGACGATCACGACGTCCACGGCCTGGGCCAGCTCCTCGAGTTGAGCAGGCGGCGTACCGCCGGGTGATGCGTTGAGCATCACCACAGCGCCCCCGGCCCGCCCGGTGCGCGCGGCCGCGAGCGCGGTGTCGATCGGTATCTCGAGTTGGATCAGCACGACGTCGGCGTCGGCGATCTCGATCCGTGTGCGTGCCGATGCCAGATGCAGATGGGCATTGGCTCCCGGTGCGACCACGATGCAGTTCTCGGCGTGCTCGTCCACCAGAATCACCGCGGCACCGCTCGGTCCGGGCACGGTCATGACGCCGCCGAGGCCGACTCCGTTGTCGAGCAGGTGGGCACGCAGTCGTGAACCGGCATCGTCGTCGCCGACCGCTGCGACGAGATCCACCGTGGCGCCCGCGCGGGACGCCGCGACGGCCTGGTTGCCGCCCTTGCCGCCCGGAGACGACGTCACCGCGGACGCCAGCACCGTTTCGCCGGGTTTGGGCAGTGTCGAGACCTCGAAGGACTGGTCGAGATTCACGCTACCCACGACGCACACCCGGTTGCTCGAACCTGCCACGGGCTTACGGTAACCCCAACCGGGCCGATCCCGGCTTGTCTCGATACGCTGGGCGGATGAGTGTGGACGCTGCCGTGGACGCTGACCTGCGCCTGCAGGTGCATGACGCCGCCCGACGGGCCCGGGTGGCCGCGCGCGTGCTGGGCACATTGGACACCGCGACCAAGGACCGCGCGTTGCACGCCGCGGCCGATTCGGTGTTGGCCCAGGTGGACGCGGTTCTCGCGGCCAACGCCGCCGATCTTGACGCCGCGCGTGCGGCGGGTACCCCCGACGCGATGCTCGACCGGCTCGCCCTGAACCCGCAGCGTGTGGACGGTATTGCGGCCGGACTGCGTCAGGTGGCGGGGCTGCCGGACCCCGTCGGGGAGGTGCTGCGCGGCAGCACGCTGCCCAACGGTCTTCGAATCCGTCAGCAGCGGGTGCCGCTCGGTGTCGTCGGCATGGTCTACGAGGGCCGACCCAACGTCACCGTCGACGCCTTCGGGTTGACCCTGAAGTCGGGTAACGCGGCGCTGCTGCGGGGCAGCTCGTCGGCGAGGCGCTCGAATGAGGCGCTGGTCACCGCGTTGCGCGCCGCCCTGGTAGCCGAGGGTCTGCCCGCCGATGCCGTGCAGCTGCTGCCCAGCGAGGACCGCGCCAGCGTCACCCACCTGATCCAGGCCCGCGGCCTGGTGGACGTCGTCATTCCGCGCGGGGGAGCCGGGCTGATCGCTGCCGTGGTTCGGGACGCGACCGTGCCGACCATCGAGACGGGTGTCGGTAACTGTCACGTCTACGTGCACGAGGCGGCGGATCTCGATGTCGCCGAACGCATTCTGCTGAACTCCAAGACCCGGCGCCCGAGTGTGTGCAACGCCGCGGAGTCGCTGCTCGTCGACGCCGCGATCGCCGAGACCGCACTGCCGCGGTTCATCGGGGCGCTGCAGGACGCCGGTGTCACCGTGCATCTTGACCCCAGCGAGGACGAGTTGCGGGCCGAGTTCCTGTCGATGGACATCGCGGTCGCGGTGGTGGACGGCGTCGACGCCGCCATCGCCCACGTCAACGAGTACGGCAGCGGGCACACCGAGGCCATCGTGACCACCAATCTCGCTGCCGCCGAACGCTTCACGGCCCAGGTCGACGCGGCGGCGGTGATGGTGAACGCCGCCACCTCCTTCACCGACGGTGAGCAGTTCGGGTTCGGGGCCGAGATCGGCATCTCGACGCAGAAGCTGCACGCCAGGGGCCCGATGGGTCTGCCAGAATTGACCTCGACCAAGTGGATTGTGTGGGGAAACGGCCACACCCGCCCGGTCTAATCAAGCAACAACGAGGAGAACACCCCGTGAGCGTCCCCGCACGCCCAGTACCGCTTTTCGCGGACATCGATGATGTCGCCGCGCGTCTGGCCGAGACCGGTTACCTGCCCGACACTGCGACCGCGACCGCGGTCTTCCTCGCCGACAGGCTGGGCAAGCCGCTGCTCGTGGAGGGACCGGCCGGCGTCGGCAAGACCGAACTGGCCCGCGCCGTCGCGCAGTGCACCGGATCTGAGCTGGTCCGGCTGCAGTGCTACGAGGGTGTCGATGAGGCACGCGCGCTCTATGAGTGGAACCACGCCAAGCAGATCCTTCGTATCCAGGCCGGTTCGGGCGACTGGGACCAGACCAAGATGGACGTGTTCAGTGAGGAGTTCCTGCTGACCCGTCCGCTGCTGACCGCCATCAAGCGGACCGACCCCACCGTGCTCCTGATCGATGAGACCGATAAGGCCGATATCGAGATCGAGGGCCTGCTGCTCGAGGTCCTGTCAGACTTCGCTGTCACGGTTCCCGAGCTGGGCACCATCAAGGCCGAGCGGCCGCCGTTCGTGCTGCTGACCTCCAACGCCACCCGCGAGCTGTCCGAGGCGCTCAAGCGTCGCTGCCTGTTCCTGCACATCGACTTCCCCGAACCCGATCTGGAGCGTCGGATCCTGCTGTCGCGGGTGCCCGAACTGCCGGAACGACTGGCCGAGGAACTGGTCCGCATCATCGGCGTGCTGCGCGGCATGCAACTCAAGAAGGCGCCGTCGGTGGCCGAGACCATCGACTGGGGCCGCACCGTCCTCGCGCTGGGCATGGACACCATCGACGACGAGTTGATCGCCGCGACGCTGGGCGTGGTGCTCAAGCACCAGTCCGATCAGCAACGCGCATCCGGCGAACTTCGCCTGAACTGAGGATCTGCTGATGGCCGCCCGACGCACCCGACCCCCGCAACCGATTGCCCCCCACGGCATTCCGGGTCACCTGGTCGAGTTTGTCGAGGCGCTGCGTGGCGTGGGAATTTCCGTCGGACCATCCGAGACCGTGGACGCCGGGCGGGTTATGGCGACTCTGGGTCTGAGCGACCGCAATGTGCTTCGGGAGGGACTCGCGTGCGCCGTGCTGCGCCGTGCGGACCACCGCGAAACCTACGACGCCATGTTCGACCTGTGGTTCCCGCCCGCACTGGGCGCCCGGACGGTGGTGGACGACGACGGCACCGCCGAGGACGACCCCACCGCCCCGCCTGCCCAGGACATCGAGGGTCTGCGCGAGGCGTTGGTCGAGATGCTGGCCAACAACGCCGACCTTGAGAACCTCGACGCACGGCTGGCGGCGATGATCGCCCAGATCGTCGAGTCCCAGGGCCGCTACAACTCCAGCCGGGGGCCGTCCTACTCGTCGTATCAGGCGTTGAAGGCCATGGCTCTGGACGAACTCGAGGGCCGGCTACTGGCCGGGCTGCTAGCGCCGTACGGTGACGCACCGACGCCCACGCAGGAGGAGATCGCCAAGGCGATCGCCGCGAAGCGCATCACGCAGCTGCGCCGGATGGTGGAGGCCGAGACCAAGCGCCGCACCGCCGAGCAACTGGGCCGCGACCACGTCCAGATGTACGGCATTCCGCAGCTGGCCGAGAACGTCGAGTTCCTCCGCGCGTCGGGCGAGCAGCTGGCGCAGATGCGCCGCGTCGTCGCACCGTTGGCGCGCACGCTTGCCACCCGGTTGGCGGCCCGACGGCGGCGCTCCCGCCGTGGTGAGATCGACCTGCGCAAGACCCTGCGCAAGTCGATGTCGACCGGCGGTGTGCCCATCGACGTCGTGCTGAAGAAGCCGCATCCCGCGCGCCCCGAACTGGTGGTGCTGTGTGATGTCTCCGGTTCCGTCGCGGGGTTCAGCAGCTTCACGCTGATGCTGGTCAACGCCCTGCGTCAGCAGTTCTCCAGGGTCCGGGTGTTCGCCTTCATCGACACCACCGACGAGGTGACCGAGATGTTCGGCCCGGAGTCCGACCTCGCTGTCGCCATTCAGCGGATCACCCGCGAATCGGGCGTGTACACCCGCGACGGCCACTCCGACTACGGGCACGCGTTCGTGTCGTTCCTGGACAAGTACCCCAACGTGTTGTCCCCGCGCAGCGCGCTACTGGTCCTCGGCGACGGCCGCAACAACTACCGCAACCCCGAACTCGACCTGCTGGCCCGCATGGTCAGTGCGAGCCGCCACGCGCACTGGCTCAACCCGGAGCCCAAGCACCTGTGGGGCAGCGGTGACTCCGCCGTCCCGCGCTACGAGGGCGTCATCCCCATGCACGAGTGTCGCTCGGCCAAGCAGCTCGCCACGGTGATCGACAAGCTGCTGCCCGTCTAACCTCTGCGTTTCGGCGAGCGCAGGCGGGCCCGGATCACTGCCGTAAGCTGCCTATTCGTGACTCGACGCAGGCTGGGTGTGATGGGTGGGACGTTCGATCCCATCCATCACGGTCACCTCGTCGCGGCCAGCGAGGTCGCCGACCAGTTCGGCCTCGACGAGGTGGTGTTCGTGCCGACGGGTCAGCCGTGGCAGAAGCGGGAGCGCATCGTCACCGAAGCCGAGGACCGCTACCTGATGACCGTGATCGCAACGGCCGCCAACCCGCGCTTCTCGGTCAGCCGCGTCGACATCGACCGCGCAGGCCCCACCTACACCAAGGACACCCTGCGGGACCTCGCGGCGCAGCGTGCTGACACCGACCTGTTCTTCATCACCGGGGCGGACGCGCTGGCATCGATCCTGTCGTGGCAGAACTGGGAGGAACTGTTCTCCCTGGCCCGGTTCGTCGGCGTCAGCCGGCCCGGCTACGAACTCGACGGTGAGCACATCGCAGCGGCAATGAAGGAACTACCGGAGGACGCATTGCAGTTGGTTGAGGTGCCCGCGCTGGCGATCTCGTCGAGTGACTGCCGCGCGCGGGCCGAGTCCGGCAGGCCCATCTGGTATCTGGTTCCCGACGGTGTCGTTCAGTACGTGTCCAAGCGCGGCCTCTACCGATCCCAGTCCCAGGCCCAATCCCAAACCCACGCAGTCCAGGAGCCCCAAACATGAGCGCAGGCGACGAATCCGTACACATGGCGACGGTGGCCGCGCAGGCCGCCTCGTCGAAACTGGCCGACGACATCGTCGTCATTGACGTCTCCGAGCAGCTCTTCATCACCGATCTCTTCGTCATCGCCTCGGCCAATAACGAGCGGCAGGTCAACGCGATCGTCGACGAGGTCGAGGAGAAGATGCGCGTGGCCGGGTACAAGCCCGCCCGCCGTGAGGGCACCCGCGAGGGGAAGTGGGTGCTGCTCGACTACGTCGACATCGTCGTGCACGTCCAGCATCAGGATGAGCGCAACTTCTACGCCCTGGACCGGCTGTGGCGGGACTGCCCGGTGGTGCCGGTGGAACTCGAGGACGGAGCCGACCGAGCCGATGAATCCACGGAGGATTCGCAGTGAGGGTCTGCCACCTGGTGATGCTGCGGCACGGGCAGACCGAGTACAACGCGGGCAGCCGCATGCAGGGTCAGCTCGACACCGAACTGTCCGACCTGGGGCGCGCCCAGGCGGTATCGGCTGCCGAGGTGCTGGCCAAGCGCCAGCCGCTGCTGATCGTCTCGTCGGACCTGCGCCGCGCACTGGACACGGCGACCACGCTCGGGGAACGGGCAGGCGTACCGGTCACGGCTGACACCCGGCTGCGGGAGACACACCTTGGCGACTGGCAGGGCATGACGCACCACGAGGTGGATGCGATCGCTCCCGGTGCCAGGCTGGCGTGGCGCGACGATGCCCGGTGGGCACCGCACGGCGGCGAGAGTCGGGTCGACGTCGCGCGCCGCAGCCTACCGCTCGTCGAGGAACTCGTTGCCGGGCATCGGGAGTGGGGTGTCGATGAGCCCGACCGGCCCGTCGTACTGGTGGCGCACGGCGGTTTGATCGCGGCGCTCACCGGCGCAGTCCTCGGTATCCCGGTGGACAACTGGCCCGTGTTCGGCGGGATGGGCAACGCGAGCTGGGTGCAGCTGTCGGGGCACGGCGAACCCGACGCCGCATTCGGTGACATCCGCTGGCGCCTCGACGTGTGGAACGCCTCGGCGCAGGTGGCCAACGATGTCCTCTGAGGAGTCGTCGGGCACGCCGCGCAGGACACTGCTGGTCTTCTGCGATTCGCTGTCCTACTACGGACCCACCGGCGGGCTGCCGTCGGATGACCCCCGGATCTGGCCCAACATCGTTGCCAGCCAACTTGGTTGGGACCTCGAGTTGATCGGTCGGATCGGTTGGACGTCCCGCGATGTGTGGTGGGCGGCCATCGGCGATCCCCGGGCATGGGCCGCCCTACCGCGGGCCGGCGCGGTGATCTTCGCGACCAGTGGGATGGACTCACTGCCCTCCCCGCTGCCGACCGCCGCCCGCGAGTTCATCCGCTACATCAGGCCATCGTTCCTGCGCCGCTGGGTACGCGACGGTTACGGCTGGGCGCAGCCCCGACTGTCGCCGATCGCCCGACCGGCCCTGCCGCCGCAGCTGACCGTCGACTACCTCGAACAGACCCGTGCGGCCATCGACTTCAACAGGCCCGGCATCCCGTTCGTGGCGTGTGTGCCCTCGGTGCACATCGCCGACACCTACGGGCGGTCGCACCGCTGGCGCGATGCCACGGTTGACGCGATCACGGAATGGGCTGGCGAACACCGTGTTCCGGTGGTCGACCTCAAGGCTGCCGTCGATGAAGAGGTGATGAGCGGGCGGGGCAACCCCGACGGGATTCACTGGAACTTCGAGGCACACCAGGGTGTCGCCGACCTGATGATGAAGGGCCTCGCCGAGGCCGGAGTGACACCGGGCCCCGGCGACTGATCATGGCCGTCGTGGTGGTGACCGACTCATCCTCGCGGCTACGCCCGGATGAGTTGCAGCGGTGGGGGATCCGCCAGGTGCCGTTACACGTGCTGGTGGACGGCGCAGATCTTCTCGACGGTGTCGACGCGGTGCCGAACGACGTGTACGCACGCAGTCACGCCACCACATCTGGGGTGTCGCCGGCGGACCTCGCCGAGGTCTACCGTGCCGCCCTCGCCGACAGCGGTGGTGACGGCGTGGTGGCAGTGCACCTGTCCGCGGCGCTGTCGAGTACTTTCAGCAATGCCAGTGCGGCGGCGCGGGAGTTCGGATCAGCTGTGCGCGTGGTGAACTCGCGGTCGGCAGCGGCGTGCGTCGGCTTCGTCGCCGCCGCGGCGGCGCAATCGGCCATCGCGGGTGCCGACCTCGACACCGTCGAGGCGGCGGCCCGCGCGGCGGTGCCCCGCGGACACGCATTCATCGTCGTGCACCGGCTGGACAACCTGCGCCGCAGCGGGCGGATCGGCGCTGCGGCGTCGTGGCTGGGCACCGCGCTGTCGCTCAAGCCGCTGCTGTGCCTGGACGTCGACGGCAGGCTGGTGCTGTCCCAACGGATTCGCACGGTGTCGAAGGCACACGCGGCCATGGTCGACGCGGTCGCCGAGGTGGTCGGCGAGCGTCGGGCCACGGTCGTCGTGCATCACGTGGACAACCACGACGCGGCCGACGTCATCGGTGCCGCGCTGACCGATCGTCTGCCTCAGATCGAGTCGCTGACGGTGTCGGATATGGGTCCCGTGCTGGCGGTCCACGTCGGCGCGGATGCCGTCGGTGTGTGCGTGACCGTCGACGGGTAACAATGACCGTCGCCTCCGCGCATGCACTCCGAACGTGCCGCCACTGCGAGAAAATGGCGGATTCTTCGCAGTGGCGTCACGTTGGGCGAGCCCTGTTCCTGGCGCTGACCGACCAGCACGCAGCGGTATAGCGAACCTCGCCGTCATGGACGAACTGCTCGTGAGCGGGCCGGATAGCCGCGACTACCCGTGAGCGCGTCTGCTCGTCGCTGCCGTGCAGGATCTGACCGACCGGGCCCATGTGTGTCAGGTAGGGCACCAACTCCTCCTCGGCCAGAGTGCACCCGACGTCGATCGGCGTGATGTCGATGTCGGTCCATCCGGCTGACTCGAGGATGCTGGCGAGACGATCGGCGTCGGCGAACGCGAACGGTCCCTGCAGGCCGGGTCGGCGAAGGGCCAGGGTGGGCAGCAGCGGTGCCGCCGCGCGCTCGGCCGTTGTCATGAAGGGGTTCTCGTCGGGGGACCGCCAAGCGAAGAACTGGAGTTGGGCGTCGGTGCGCGCCGCGCGTCGTAGGTTCGCGAACGCGGCGATGGGGTCGCCGAAGAACATCACGCCGAAACGCGAAACGACAGTGTCGAACGACCCGGCGTCGAATTGGTGTGTTTCGGCGTCGTCGACGACGAAGCGCACCGGCAGCTTGGGACTTCCAGCTCGGCCGCGCGCGACGCCGATCATCGGGTCGGAGATGTCGATCCCCGTGCAGTGACCGCCTCCGGTCAGGTTTCGTGCGACTGCGAGAGTGGTGGCCCCGGTGCCGCACCCGACGTCGAGGACGCGGCCGCCGCCACCGGCTGTCACCGCCTCGACGAGTAGATCCGCGAAGGGCTCGAACGTGCGGTCCAGAATCTGCTGCATCACGATCCATGCCTGTGCCGTACCGCCGTTCCATGCGCGCGCCTGATCCGCCGTCGCCGTGTGCGTCGTCTTCACGATCTCTCCCTCTGCTGATAGGAACTGGTTGGCTTCACGGTTTCAGTTAAAGTCAACTTCAAGTCAAGGGGAGGAGCGAAACGTGGATATCGCCGAAGTGGCGAGACGTTGCGGTGTGCCCGCGTCGACGTTGCGGTTCTACGAGCAGAGGGGACTGATCTCGTCGATCGGCCGACGAGGTCAGCGCCGGCTGTTCGAGTCGAGCGTCGTGGATCAGATGGCGCTCATCGCACTCGGGCGGGCCGCAGGATTCTCACTGGACGAGATCGCCGTGATGCTGATGCCAGATGGACAACCGAGGATCGACAGGAAGACGCTTGCGGCCAAGGCAGACGAACTCGACGCGACGATAGGACATCTCAGCGCCATGCGAGACGGACTACGGCACGCGGCTGAGTGTCCCGCCTCCAGTCACGCCGAATGTCCAACATTCCAGCGCTATCTCAAGGCCGCGGCAGCAGGAGCCCTGGGCGTGCGGAGCGGAGGAAAGCGGAGAGCGGGGGTCAGCCGCGGAAGCGTCCGGTGACCGGGGGCAGGTCCTTGAGCGTGACGATGCCCGGCGGGGCCGCCACCACGGCGGGCACGGCGTTGGTCACCGGCATCGCGGTGTAGATCATGCCCAGCCCCATGAAGCCCGGCTCCGTCCAATCCCGCGGCGGCAGGCAGTGCAGCACCGTGCGCATGTTGGGTGTGCCGAAGACCTGAATCACGTGTCCGTGCTCCAACGGCTTTGGCGGGGTGACGTGATCGCCCATCGTCCAGTTGAATCCGACGCTGACGACGTTCTTGTCGCCGACCCAACCGCGGTGGTAGCCGTAGACGCCGCCGACGGTGCCCTTCGGTATCCGCATGAAGCCCAGGTCGCTGTCGCCGGTGGCCGTGGTGAACTCGACATCGAACGTCAGGCGGTCGAGGTGGGCGCCGATGGCATCGGCCATCATGGCCGCGGACTCGGCGAACACCTCGCTCTCGCGTCGCACACTCTCGGCCAGATTCGGTGTCTCGGGGTCCTGGCCGAAACCCATGGCGGCCTGCGTTCCCTCCGACTCGTACGTCGAGCAGTCGACCGACTCGGTGATGCGGATCTCGTCGACGTTCTCACACGCACCGGAGAGCACCATGCCGACCATGTTCGTCATACCGGGATGCGCGCCGCTGCCGAAGATCGTGGAATTGCCCTCCTGGCAGGCCTTCTCGATCCTGGCCGTGTCCTCCGGTGACTGCTTGCCGCCGGTGATCCAGGCGGCGCTGGAACAGACGTTGACGCCCGCGGCCAGCAGCCGGACGAGCTCGTCGACGTTGGGCCACAACGGGTTATAGCAGCACGCGTCGGGACGCAACGCGATCAGCGCGTCGATGTCGTTGGTGGCAGTAACCCCGGTGGGCTCGGTCCGGCCGGCGAGGACGGCGGCGTCGACGCCGATCTTGTCCGCGCCATGGGCGTACACGCCGACGAGTTCCATGTCATCACGGCCGATGATGGCGTGCAGCGAGCGCTTGCCGATGTTGCCGGTGGTCCACTGGATCACTCGAAGCGGACGGTTAGTGGTCAATCGCGATCCCGCTTCGGCGCTCATACGGCGACTCCTCGTTGTGGTGGTTCAGTAGACACCTTCGGTCAATATGTATACGCGAGGATCCGGTGCGCTGGCATCATCTCTGCGGTGCAAGATCTCCCACCCGCAATCCGCGCGTTCACCTTCACCCCCGACGACGGCGTGCCTCCGAGTGTCGCTCCGTTCGCTCACGCCACCGTCGCGGGCGAGACCCTCTACGTCACCGGGCAGATGCCGACAGACGTGACGGGCACCGTCGTCGGCGCCGACGTGGCGACCCAAACGGATCAGGTGATGCGCAACCTGATGCGGGTCACCGAGCTGTGCGGCGGTCGCTTGAGCGACGTCGTCTCGGTGCGCGCCTACCTGCTCGACTGGGCGGATTACGCGGCCTTCAACGACGCGTACGCGGCCTGGTTCCCGGACCGACTACCGTCGCGGACCTGCGTCGGGGTTACCGGCCTCGCGGTCGGCGCACTGGTCGAGATCGACTGGGTGTGTTGGCGCCCGGGCGGGTGGGCGTAGCCGCGGCGGCAGCAGACGCCAAGCCGGTATCCACAGACCGGTTTTCATCCACAGGGCGGTGCGGCGGCAGCGTCGCCCGGCCTCTCGCGTCGCGTCGCACCCTTACCGTCGCGCCATGCGAACCGAACTGCCCGCAGACAGGGTTGCGCGCCGCCTCAACGGATCCGACGGCGCCGAGGCGTCGCCGGCGGGCGAGTCCTCCGAGGACGAGCAGCCCGACACCTCGCTGGCCAGGTGGCTACCCGAGGGGGCCTCGCGCGGCCATCCGCAGTGGCTGGCGACGATCCGCGCCGATCCCGGCCGCGCCGGTGCCATCGCCCTGGCCGCCGTCGGGGCGATCGCGGTGCTGGTGACGGTCTTCACCGTCACCGGCGACGATCCGCCGCCCGTCGTATCGGCCAATCTCCCTCCGGTACAGATGGTCTCCTCGACGGTCCCGTCCGCACCGTCGGAGCATCAGCCGGTCGTGGTCAGCGTTGTCGGACTGGTCCACCGCCCCGGTTTGGTCACGCTCGAGCCGGGCGCCCGCATCGACGACGCCCTCACCGCGGCAGGCGGGGTGCTCGACGGTGCCGACCTGAGCGGCCTGAACGTGGCGCGCCGACTCTCCGACGGGGAGCAGATCGTCGTCGGCATCGCCGCGCCGCCCGGTGTTCGGACGGCGATGGGCAGCTCCGTCAGCAGCCCGGCCGAGCAGTCCGCGCCCCCGACCAGCGCCACGGACAGGCCCACGGCGGGTCCGGTGAACCTGAACACCGCAACGGTCGAGGAACTCGACGCCCTTCCGGGAGTCGGACCCGTCACCGCCGCGGCGATCATCGCCTTCCGCGACGCCAATGGCAGCTTCACCGACGTCGAACAGCTCGGTGACGTCGACGGTATCGGCCCGGCGCGGCTGGAGAAGCTGCGCGACCTGGTTCATGTGTGAGCACCACCGGGTCCGACCTGCGGTTGGTCCCGGCAGCGTTGACCAGCTGGGCGGTCACGGCATCGGGAATCGTGTGGGGTCCGGCCGTGACGATGAGTGTCCTGATCGTCGCGACCGCGCTGACCGCGTTGACCATGCGGATGAGCCGCGATCCCGGGTCGGCGACGCTGACCTGGCCCGCCGTACTGGCGGTCACCGCCGCCGGCGCGATGTTCGCGCTGTCGGTGGCCCTGCGGGTGGCCGACGCGGAGCATCATCCCGTCATCGCCCGGCTGGGCGACACCGTTGCGGTGACGATCGCCCCGACCGAGACACCGCGCGTCGTGGCGGGCGGTCGGCTGATGTTTCGAGCCAAGCTGCTCGCCATCGGTGATCATCGGCAGTCCGGTCGGGTCCTGGTGTTCGCGTCGGTGAGCGGCTACGGCGATCTGACGGTGGGCCGCCCGGCGGCGTTTCGCGCGCGCGTCGGAAGGCCCATTCGCCGTGATCTGACGGTGGCGGTGTTGTCGGCTACCGGTGAACCGCGGGTGGGGGAGGCGGGGCCGCTGTATCGCGTGGCCGCGGACGTCCGAGCCGACTTCGGGGCGGCCGCCCGCGCCGCGCTGCCCGCCAGCCAGGCGGCGATGCTGCCTGCACTGGTGCTGGGCGACACGGCCGCATTGTCGCGCGACACCGTCGAGGACTTCCGGGTTGCCGGGCTGACGCATCTGACCGCGGTCTCGGGTGCCAATGTCACCATCGTGTGTGGTGCGGTCCTGTTGTCCGCGGCGCTGGTGGGTCCGCGCGTCGCGGTGAGCCTGGCGGCGTTGGCATTCATCGCGTTCGTGATCGTGGTGCAACCCTCTGCCAGCGTGCTGCGGGCATCGAGCATGGCCGCGATCACGTTGTTGGCCTTGGTGTCCCGCCGCCGGCGCCAGGCGATACCCGCGCTCGCGGCCACCGTCATCGCCGTGCTGATCGGATGGCCCGAGATGGCCGTCGATGTCGGCTTCGCGTTGTCGGTCTCGGCGACGGCGGCACTGGTCGTCATCGCACCGGCATGGTCGGAGCGCCTCGTCCAACGGCGGTGGCCCAAACCGCTGGCCGATGCGGTCTGCGTCGCGGTGGCGGCCCACCTGGTCACGGCGCCGCTCGTCGCGGGGATATCGGGGTCGTTCAGCGTGGTAGCGGTCGCAGCCAACCTCGCAGTGGCCGTGGTCATCCCGCCGATCACGGTGCTGGGCACCGGTGCGGCGGCGTTGGCGTCCGCGGCGCCCGACCTCGCGGGCCTGGTGATCAGGTTCACCGGGCCCGCCCTGTGGTGGCTGCTGCGGGTCGCCGACGTGGCGGCCGCGGCGCCCGGCGCGGCGGTGCCCGTCCCGTCGGGTGCGGCCGGGGTGCTGTGCGTGACACTGGCGGGTGTCGCGGCCGTGGTGCTGTGGCGGTGGCGGTGGGGCCGAATCGTGCTCGGCGCGTGCTTGGTCTGCGTGGTTGCGTGGACGTCGGCGGGACGTGACACGATCTTCGGGTGAGCCAACTGCACCTCGTTCTCGGTGATGAAGATCTGCTCGTCGAACGTGCGGTGGCCGCCGTTCTGCGTTCAACGCGTGAGGAAGCCGGCACGTCTGACATCCCGGTGGACCGCATGCGCGCGGGCGAGGTGAGCACCAACGAACTCGCCGAGCTGCTCAGCCCGTCGCTTTTCGCCGACGAGCGGGTCGTGGTCCTCGAGGCAGCGGGCGAGGCAGGCAAGGACGCGGTCGCGCTCATCGGTTCCGCGGCGGCGGACCTGCCGCCGGGCACCGTGCTCGTCGTCATTCACTCCGGTGGCGGGCGCGCGAAGGCGCTGGCCGACCAGTTGAAGAAACTCGGGGCCGACGTGCATCCGTGCGCGAAGATCACCAAGCCCGGCGATCGGGCCGATTTCGTCCGTAACGAGTTTCGTGCCCTCAAGGTGAAGGTTGGCGACGATGCGGTGAACGCGATGCTCGACGCCGTCGGATCCGATATCCGCGAACTCGCGGCGGCGTGCTCACAACTCGTTGCGGACACCGGCGCCGACGTGACTCCCGCGGCTGTGCGGCGCTACCACAGCGGCAAGGCCGAGGTGAAGGGCTTCGACATCGCCGACAAGGCGGTCACCGGGGATATCGAGGGTGCGGCGGAGGCGCTGCGCTGGGCCATGATGGGCGGCGAGCCGCAGGTGGTTCTTGCCGACGCGCTGGCCGAGGCGGTCCATGCCATCGCCCGCGTGGCACCGCTGTCCGGTGACCCCTACCGGCTGGCCGGAGAACTGGGCATGCCGCCGTGGCGGGTGCAGAAGGTGCAGAAGCAGGCTCGTCGCTGGTCGCGTGATTCCGTGGCGGAGGCGATGCGGCTGGTGGCCACGCTCAATGCAGACGTCAAGGGCGCAGCGGCTAGTGCCGACTACGCCCTCGAGACTGCGGTTCGCAGAGTGGCCGAACTCGCGGCCAGGGGATAACTCAGAGCTTGTTCAGCGCGAGCGCCAGAGCCGACTTCTTGTTGGCGGCCTGGTTCTTGTGAATGACACCCTTGCTGGCGGCCTTGTCGAGCTTGCGGCTGGTGGCGGCGAGCAACTCGGCTGCCTTGTCCTTCTCGCCGGCGTCGATGGCCTCACGGAAGCCGCGGACAGCCGTGCGAAGAGCCGACTTCACCGACTGGTTGCGCAAACGCGCGCGCTCGTTGGTGAGGATGCGCTTCTGCTGCGACTTGATATTGGCCACGCGTGTCGTTCCTTCTTAAGGTCGGCTTGGGTTTACCAAAGTGTTTCTGGGGCGCCCGAACGCGGGCAGCGAGTGTTCAGATTACCAGCGGAGGGGGTGAATCCCCAAAGTGACGCCTCTGGCCTGCCGAAACGTCGTTATTGGTGCAGCATGTCAGGGTGAGCCCGCGAACAGTGCCCGTCGAACCGTCGCGAACGGCGCCCAGCAAGTCATCGGTTAGCAAGTCATCGGTTGGCAAGTCATCGCGTGGCAAGTCCTCGAAACGCCATGACGGGATCTTCGGGGGTTACAACAGCGTAGGGGGCTACGCCAGGGCGTTCGACGAGATGTTCGACGCCGCGGGCAACGTGCGGGGACCCTACAAGGGCATCCTGGCCGAACTCGCGCCGTCGGATGCCTCCGAACTCGCCGCCCGCTCAGAGGCGCTTGGCCGCGCCTTCGTCGATCAGGGCATCACGTTCTCGCTGTCGGGTCAGGAGCGGCCGTTCCCGCTCGACCTGGTGCCGAGGGTCATCTCGGCCGCTGAGTGGTCGAGGTTGGAGAAGGGCATCAAACAGCGCGTCAAGGCGCTTGAGCTGTACCTGGACGATATCTACGGCGAGCAGGAGATAGTGCGCGACGGTGTCATCCCGCGCCGGTTGATCACATCGTGTGAGCACTTTCATCGAGAGGCCGTCGGCATCGTCCCGCCCAATGGTGTGCGCATCCACGTGGCGGGTATCGACCTGGTGCGCGACGCCCAGGGCAGCTTCCGGGTGCTGGAGGACAACCTGCGCTCGCCGTCGGGTGTCTCCTATGTGATGGAGAACCGCCGGACCATGGCGCGGGTCTTCCCGAATCTGTTCGCCACGCACCGCGTCCGTGCGGTCGGGGACTACGCCTCGCATCTGCTGCGCGCCCTGCGCAATGCGGCGGCGTCCAATGAGGCCGACCCGACCGTGGTGGTGCTCACCCCGGGCGTCTACAACTCGGCCTACTTCGAGCACTCGCTGCTCGCCCGCCAGATGGGTGTCGAACTGGTCGAGGGCCGCGACCTGTTCTGCCGGGACAACACCGTCTACATGCGGACCACCGAGGGTGAGCGTCAGGTCGACGTCATCTATCGCCGAATCGACGACGAGTTCTTGGACCCGATGCACTTCAAACCCGACTCCGTGCTCGGCGTGGCCGGGATCCTCAACGCGGCCCGCGCGGGAAACGTGGTCATCTCGAGCGCGGTGGGCAACGGTGTCGGCGACGACAAACTGGTCTACACCTACGTGCCGACGATCATCGAGTACTACCTCGGGGAGAAGCCGCTGCTGGCCAACGTCGACACCTTCCGGTGCTGGCTGGACGATGAGCGCGAGGAGGTGCTCGACCGCGTCGATGAGCTGGTCATCAAGCCCGTCGAGGGCTCCGGCGGGTACGGCATTGTGTTCGGCCCCGACGCGTCGGAGAAGGAACTGGCCACGATCTGCAAGAAGATCCGGGCCGATCCGCGCGGCTGGATCGCTCAGCCGGTGGTGCAGCTGTCCACCGTCCCCACCCAGATCGACGACAAGCTGGCGCCGCGGCACGTGGATCTGCGTCCGTTTGCGGTCAATGACGGTGACGACGTGTGGGTGCTGCCCGGCGGGTTGACCCGGGTGGCACTTCCGGAGGGCTCGCTGGTGGTGAACTCCAGCCAGGGCGGCGGGTCCAAGGACACCTGGGTGCTGGCCTCGCGCACGTCGGCCGCCGACCGCGAGCTGGCGGCTGCCGAGGTCGTTCGGTCGCTGCCGAAGAACGCCAAGGGGCCGACGGTGGAGAAGGACGCTGACACCATGAGCCAGCAGCAACAGCAACAGCAGCAGCAACAGAGCAGCGGGAGGCACTGATGCTGGCGCGCAACGCGGAATCGCTGTACTGGATCGGACGCTACGTCGAGCGAGCCGATGACACCGCCCGCATCCTCGACGTCACCGTCCATCAACTTCTGGAGGACTCCAGCGTTGACCCCGACCAGGCATCGCGGACACTGCTGCGGGTGCTGGGCATCGAGGCCCCGAAGATCGCGTTGGACGTGTGGTCGCTGACCGACCTGGTGGCCTTCAGCCGGGACACCGACGGCGGCTGCTCGATCGTCGAGGCGATCTCCGCGGCACGTGAGAATGCCCGTGGCGCACGGGAAGTCACGTCGACCGAGATCTGGGAGTGCCTCAACACCACCTACAACGCGCTGGCCGAACGCGAACGCGCCGCGAAACGCCTCGGACCGCACGAGTTCCTGTCCTACGTCGAGGGCAGGGCGGCGATGTTCGCCGGGTTGGCCGACTCCACGCTGTCCCGCGACGACGGGTACCGCTTCATGGTGCTGGGCCGCGCGATCGAACGTGTCGACATGACGGTGCGCCTGCTGCTGTCCCGTGTCGGCGACAGCGCGTCCTCACCGGCGTGGGCGACGGTGCTGCGCTCGGCCGGCGCGCACGACACCTATCTGCGCACCTACCGCGGTGTGCTCGACGCAGGCAGAGTCGTCGAGTTCATGTTGCTGGACCGGCTTTTCCCGCGGTCGGTCATGTACTCGCTGCGGCTGGCCGAGCACAGCCTCGAGGAACTGCGCCACAGCGCGCTCAATCGGGTCGGCGCCACCGCCGAGACGCAACGGCTTTTGGGTCGGGCGCGCAGCGAGTTGGAGTTTCTGCGGCCGGGAGTCCTGCTGGAGTCCCTCGAGGAGCGGTTGGCGGGCCTGCAGGAGACCTGCCACGAGGTCGGAGAGGCGCTGGCGGTGGAGTACTTCCACTCCGCGCCGTGGGTGGCGTGGACCGATGCGGGGCGCAATGCCTCGGTCGTGATCGAGGAGGGTGAGGTCTGATGTGGCGCATGCGTGTCATCCACGCCACGGGCTACGCCTACAAGTCACCGGTGACCGCGTCGTTCAACGAGGTTCGGCTCACGCCTCGGTCGGACTCGCGGCAGAACGTCATCCTCAACCGCATCGAGACGGTGCCCGCCACCAGGTCCTACCGGTACGTCGACTACTGGGGGACCGCTGTCACGGCCTTCGATCTGCACGCCCCCCACACCGAACTCGAGGTGACGGCGTCATCGGTGGTCGAAACCGACACGGAGGAGATGCCCGAGACGACGGTCACCTGGGAGGAATTGAAGTCCGGGGCGGTCATCGACCGGTTCGACGAGGTGCTCACGGCCAGGCACTACACGCCTGCGAGCGGTCGCATCGCTCGGGTCGGGCAGCGGATCGCCAAGGAGCACGACCCCGCCGAGGCTGTCATCGAGGCCGCCAACTGGGTGCACGGTGAGCTCGACTACGTGCCAGGGACCACCGGCGTGCACTCCTCGGGTCTTGACGCGTTGCGGGAGGGCAAGGGCGTCTGCCAGGACTTCGCGCACCTCACGTTGATCCTGTTGCGCAGCATGGGGATCCCCGCTCGATATGTGTCTGGTTATCTGCATCCGCACAAGGAGGCCGTCGTGGGTGACACCATCGACGGTCAGAGCCATGCCTGGGTGCAGGCGTGGACGGGCGGATGGTGGAACTTCGACCCCACCAACGACGCCGCGATCAACGAGCAGTACGTCAGCGTCGGTGTCGGCCGTGACTACGCCGATGTCAGCCCGTTGAAGGGCATCTACTCCGGTGAGGGTTCGACCGATCTGGACGTCGTCGTCGAGATCACCCGCCTGGCCTAGCCGCGTCGGCGCCGTCGATCTTGTGTCCACAGACGCCGGGGTGCACGTCCACTCGCAGCAGGTCGTCGCCGAGTTCGATCTGGCGACTGAACGTGGTGGCGGCCAGTGCGCGCCACTCCTCCTCCTGGCCCGGTGCGATGCCGGGCACGTAGTGAGTGAGGATCAGGATGCCGACGCCCGCCCGCGTGGCGGTTGCGCCTGCCTCCTCGACTGAGGAGTGGTAGTCGCAGATGTCGCGGATCCGCTGCGCGGGCATCAGGGCGATGAGTTCCTTGCGAATCACGGTGTGCACCAACGCACCCGCGCCTGCGGCCAGCTCGTCCAGGCTCTCGCACGGCACCGTGTCCCCGGCTAGAACCACCGACGCGCCCGCATGCTCCACCCGGAAGGCCACGGTCGGGGCCACGGGCCGATGGTCGGTCGGGGCGGCGCGGATCAGCACGTCGCCCTGCTCCCACACGACACCCTCGGTGTACTCGAGGACCTCCACCTGCGGTGGACCCGTGAGATCTGGATGGTGGGCCAGGCGATAGCCGATATCGTGCCCGAACGCCTTCAGCGTGGCATCGACGACCTCCGCGGTGCCGGGTGGCCCGATGATGGGCAGTGGCGGGGCATCTGGGGTGAACGTCATCACCCATCGGGTGATGAGGAGGTCGCCGAGGTCGGCGATGTGATCGCTGTGCAGGTGAGTCAGCAGCAGTGCGGTCAGGGCGGGGGCGCTGCTGCCCGCCGCCGCGAGGCGCTGCTGGACGCCACGTCCGCAGTCGACCAGGAAGGTCTGCTCGCCGGCGCGAATCAGCGTGGCCGGTCCTGCTCGGTTCGCGTCGGGTACGGGGCTGCCGGTGCCGAGCAGCGTCACGTCGATCATGGGCACAGGTATACCGCCCAGGGTCGGGCGCCGGACGGTTATGCGAGTTCGTTGGGGCTTTCCTCGCGCTGAGATCCGACCTAGCCTGGTGTGAGCCAGGTCACCTAGGAGGCTGCGGTGCGGATCTCGGATGTGTTGAAGAACAAGGGTGCGGGTGTGCTGACCATCACCCCGGACACCATGGTCAGCGACCTGCTGACCGGCCTGGTCACACGGAATGTCGGCGCGATGGTGGTGATAGGCCCCGAGGGGCCGGTGGGCATCGTCTCCGAGCGCGACGTCCTGCGCAAACTGCACGAATTCGGCCCCGCACTGCTCCACAGGTGCGTCGCGGACATCATGACCCCCGAGCTGATCACCTGCACGCCGGATGATCCGGTGGACCTCCTCAGCGGGCTCATGACCACGAATCGGGTGCGCCACGTGCCCGTCATCGCCGACGGGCAGCTGGTGGGCATCGTCAGCATCGGCGACGTGGTGAAGACCCGGATGGAGGAACTCCAGATGCAGCAGGAGCAGTTGGAGGCCTACATCACCCAGGGGTGAGGTTCGACCCTTTCACCTCGGCAGTGCGATCAGCCAAGATGGCGGGGTGACCAGCGTCGAGGTTCGTCCCGCCACCCGTGCCGATGTGCCCGCCCTGTCCAAGACGCTGGGCCGCGCCTTCTTCGATGACCCCGTGATGCGTTGGATGCTGCCCGATGACGACGAGCGCCGACGCAAGCTGCACCGACTGTTCGGCGCGCTGACCCGCCATCACCACCTGTCCCGCGGTGGTGTCGAGGTCGCCCCCGACGGCCAGGGGATCGGCGGAGCCGCACTCTGGGACCCGCCCGGGCAGTGGCAACAGACCCGCTGGGAGGAGATGCGGGCGATGCCCGGCCTGGTCATGGCATTCCGGAAGTCGATGACGCGCGGCCTGGCGGTGTCGGAGCTGATGAAGAGGGCGCACCCCGAGGAACCGCACTGGTATCTGGCGGTCATCGGCAGCGACCCCGACGTGCGCGGTAAGGGCTACGGCAATGCGCTGATGAGGTCGCGCCTGGACCGCTGCGATGCGGAGTACGCCCCGGCCTATCTCGAGTCGAGCAACCCTGACAACGTGCCCTACTACGAGAGGTTCGGGTTCGAGGTCACCGGCGAGATCAGGTTGCCCGACGGCCCGAGCCTGGTCCCAATGTGGCGCCAGCCGCGCTGACGCGCGCGGTCTAGCCGGTCTGCGCAGCCTGCTCTGCCCGACGATCCAGCGGGCGTTGCAGCCCCAGATGACCACGCAGCGTGGTGTGCCGGTACTCCCGACGGAACAGGCCGCGGTCGCGGAGGATCGGCACCACGTGGTCGACGAACAGTTCGAGCCCGGACGGGAAGACGTCAGGCATCAGGTTGAAACCGTCGACAGCCCCGGCGACGAACCACTCCTCGATCGCGTCGGCGATGCGCTCGGGCGAGCCGATCACCAGTCGGTGCCAGGTGATCACTCGATCGAGAAGCTGACGGACCGTCAGTTCCTCGCGGCGTGCCAGGTTCACGACGATGTCGCGTGCACCCTGGGATCCCGTATCGGTCACCGCACCGTCGAGCAGCCACTGTGGCAGTGGCTTGTCCCAGTCGAGTTCGCCGGGATCGACGGAGATCTGCCCGGCCAGGTGTGCCAGCCGGCGCTCCCCGGCCAGCTCGTTCAATTCGTCGTTGCGGCGCCGGGCCTCATCGTCGGTGCTGCCCAGCACGAACGACAGCCCGGGCATGATGCGGATTGCATCCCGGGGTCGTCCGTACGCGACTGTGCGCGAACGCAGTTCGTCGGCGTTGCGTAGCGCATCCGGCAGCGAGGCCTGCGCGGCGAACACACCGTCGGCATACCGGGCCGCCAGATCGAGGCCACCCGGCGAGCCGCCGGCCTGGAACAGCACCGGATGCCCTTGCGGGGAACGGGGCAGCGTCAGCGGTCCGTCGACGCTGAAGAACTCGCCGCGGTGGTCGATCGTGTGGATGGCGCCCGCTCTGCTGAACGCTCCTGTGCGTTTGTCGGCGAGTACGGCGTCGTCGTCCCAGGAATCCCACAGCGCACGAACCACGTCGATGAACTCCGCGGCGCGCCGGTACCGGTCGCGCCGGTCGGGCCGGCCGCCGGGGTCATCGCCATGGCCGAAGTTGTTCCACGCGTATGGATCACTGCTGGTCACCACGTTCCATGCCACCCGCCCGCGGCTGAGGTGATCCAGTGACGAGAACCGGCGAGCGAGGTTGTAGGGCTCCTCGAAGGACGTCGACACGGTGCCAATGAGCCCGAGATGTGTGGTGGCCGATGCCAGTGTCGACAGCAGCACCAGCGGGTCGAGTGCGAGCGGCGGTGCCACCAGCGGCTCGTCGGGCTTCTGGAACAGCGACGGGCTGTCGGCGAGAAACAGCGCATCGAGCGTTCCGCGCTCCGCGATCTGGGCCACCTCGATCCAGAACGCGGGGTCGGTGAACCAGTCGGGGTCAGCGCTGGGATGCTGCCACGCCGCCGGGTGCATACCGTCGGACAGCACGTTGACACCCAGGTGCAGTTCCCGGCTCGCCGTGCTCACTGTGGATCGCCAGGCAGCGCAAGCTTCTTCACGGCGGGGTCCTCGGCGATGAACGTCTGCACCCGGGGGTCCTTGAACGCCTTGACGAGGTTCTGGACGTTCTCGGTGTCGGCGTAGTTGCTCCCGATAGTCAGCACCGAGGCGAACTCGTCAGGTGATTTCGGGGCGTAGATCAGCTTGTCCTCCGGCACACCCGCCGCGAGGAAGGACTCCGCGTATCCGACGACCGCGTCGAGGTCGGGCAGGGCGCGCGGCTGGGCGCCGAAGTCGAGCAGCGTGAACCTCAGGTTCTTCGCGTTGCCGACGATGTCCTTCTGGGTCAATGCGGTGATATCGGCGTCAGGTCGCAGGGTGATCAAGCCGGCCTGGGCCAGGTACCAGATGCCCTGGGCGTTGTTCGCGGGGTCGGCGAGCAGCGATACCGTTGCGCCGTCAGGGATCTCCTGCGGTGTCTTGTACTTGTCCGACCAGATGCCGAACACCCAGTGGAAGAACGGACCGGTAGCCGCCTCCTCCCGGAAGCCCGGGTTGGCGTCGAGCACCTGCTGCAGCCAATGCCGGTGCTGGAAGATGGTGCCGGCGTAGCGACCGTCGCTTATCGCCTGGTTGATCTGCGTGCTGTCACCGAGTCCGACCGCACCGACCCGTACGCCGTAGTCGGGGGCAATCTTGTCCGCAATGAACTCGATGATTCGCTTCTCGGCCGGGTTCGAGTCCAGATAGACCACATCGAGAGTGGCACCGGCGGTTTCATTCGGTGACGCCGTGCCGGCGCTGCGCTGAATGACGACGAATGTGGCGATGGCGATGACGACGATCGCCGTGACGACGAGGTAGGGCCACTTGCGTCGCTTGTCGATGGTGAAACCGTGTGGTTCGGCCCCGTCGCGGACGGAGACCGAGTCGTCGATGCTCATGTCTTCAGAAGTGTGGCGGCCGTGAACCGCTTCGCCCATGGTTTGGATCATGTTGGCGTCAATTGCATTGATTCATGGTGATTGCAATGGTTTTCGCTCGGTGCCGAGTTCTGAGACGGTTCGACTCCAACGGCGATGACGCCTGCACACCCCACTTCCTGAGGACGTCCCCCTTCGATGATCGAGCTGACTGACCTGACGAAGATCTACGGCCACGGCGACGAACGGACGGTGGTGCTGGACCGGATCAACTTCCGCGTGGATGCCGGCGAAATCCTCGCCGTCGTCGGCCCCAGTGGGGCCGGGAAAAGCACGCTGGCACAGTGCGTCAACCTGCTTACGGCGCCGACGTCCGGGTCAGTCGTGGTCAACGGTGACGACCTGACGACACTCTCGTCGAGGGAGCTTCGCGTTGCCCGCCGCAGAATTGGGACCGTCTTTCAGTCGTCGGGCTTGTTCGAGCGCCGAACTGCAGCCGAGAACGTCGCGCTGCCACTGGAGTACCTCGGCGTCACCCCAGTGGAGACGCGCGCCCGCGTCGCCGAACTGCTCGACCGGGTGGGTCTGACCGAGCGGGCTAACCACTACCCGTTCCAGCTCTCAGGCGGTCAGCGGCAGCGGGTCGGAGTGGCCCGCGCACTGGCGCTGCGGCCCTCGGTGCTGCTATCCGACGAGGCGACGGCGGGGCTGGATCCGACGACCACCGAGTCCGTCGTGGCGCTCCTGCGTGAACTGCGCGACGACCTGAGTCTGTCGATCGTGTTCATTACCCATGAGATGGACACCGTGCTCAAGATCGCGGACTCCGTCGCCAGGCTCGACCGCGGCAGCATCGTGGAGTCCGGCCGTCTGGTGGAGCTACTCACCGACCCCGATTCATCGCTGGGCGCCGAACTGCGCCCGCAGGGGGTGGCAGCGAGTGCGGCGACGGGGCAGCAGGTGTGGCACGTGGTGTACGACGCGCCGGACGTGCCAGCGGACTGGATCGCGCGCGCCTCGGCGGACCTCGGTGCGCCCCTCTCGGTGCTGGGCGCGTCCGTGCAGCAGATCGGCGGTGTCACGATAGGCGCTGCGACGCTGGGGATTCCGGAGCGGTTCGACTCGCGGGCTGCCGAGGTTCTGGCGCGCTATGGATTGGCCACCAACACGGAGGGCCGCATCGACCCCGCGCTGGAGGGCGTGGCGTGACCGAGACGCTGCTGGCCACCACCAAGGTGCCGGTGAACGAGCTGCCCGGTCTGCTGTTCCCGGCGCTGCTGGACACGCTGATCATGGTCGGGATCGTCATGACCATCGTGGTGCTCGTTGGCGTGCCGCTGGGCGCCCTCGTGCACAACCTGGCGCCAGGCGGGCTATTCGAGAACCCCAGCCTGCACACGGTCTTGAGTTGGATCATCAGCATCGGCCGGTCGCTGCCGTTCCTGATCCTGATGGCCGCGATCATGCCGTTCACCAGACTCATCACCGGTACCAACATCGGCATCGCCGCAGCGGTAGTGCCGATGACGTTGGCGGGCACCGCGTTCTTCACCAGGATCGTGGAGAACTCGCTGCGCTCGGTGGCGCCGTCGGTGGTGCAGGTGGCCCGCGCGTCAGGCGGATCGAATGTTCAGATCATCCGCAGCGCACAGCTCGCCGAGGCGGTGCCGTCGATCATCGGCGGCCTGACCATCAACGTCATTGCGATGATCGAGTACTCCGCGATCGCAGGCACCATCGGCGCCGGCGGAATCGGCTATGTCGCAGTTACTTACGGTTACCAGCGCTTCGACCAGGGCGTCATGCTGGCCACCATCATCATCCTGGTCATCACCGTCGCCGCGGTTCAGTTGATCGGTGATGCCCTCGTTCGCTTCACCACGCCGCGCAGCCGCCTTGGCACCGGCGCGGCCCGTCCGCTGCGCAAACGCGCAGTCCCCGCTTGAGAGGAAATCCCATGGCGACCAACACCACGGTGGAGGGCACCGACGATCACGGGTTCGAGCTGAAACGTCGGCCGAAATGGCTCTGGATCGCACTGAGCCTCGCAGTTGTGGTGGTCGTGGTCGTCGGGGCGCGGCTGCTGTTCTTCGGCAAGACGGAGTCGGCGAACGAGATTCCCGGCGCAACCCTGGTCGTCGCCACCAATGAGGGCAACGCGGCCGAGCAGGCGTTGATCGAGTACATCGCGGCGGAGGTCGCACCGCGGCACGGGATCAAGGTGGCCTTCCAGGGCCTGTCGGACAGCAACACGATCAACCGTGCTGTCAGCGACGGCGAGGTCGCCGGGACCATCTATCAGCACAAGCTGTGGCTGGGTCAGGTGCTGGAGGCCAACCCGGACTTCAAGGAGGAGGCGGCGACGCCGGTGTTCCGGTGGGGCTTCGGAATCTGGTCGGACAAGTACACCGACCCCGCGCAGCTGCCTGACGGGGCCAACGTCTCGCTGTACTCGGATCCGGCGAACGAGGCGCAGGGACTGTGGCTGCTGGAGCGGGCGGGGCTGATCACGCTGAACCCGGCGGTCGACAAGTGGACGGCGACGCAAAAGGACATCGTTGGCAACCCGAAGAACCTGAAGTTCACCCTCCTGGACTTCGCCGCCCAGTCGCGATCGTTGCCCGATCTGGACGCCGCGGTCGGCTACACGGAGTACTACCTGGCGGCCAAGGTGCCGATCGGTCAGCAGATCTTCGCGCCGCCGGCACCCGATGAGTTCGCCGGACAGCTGACGATCGGCAGCGAGTGGGCTGACACCGAGAACGTCAAGAAGCTGGTCGAGACGTTCAAGGACCCGGCCGTGCAGGAGTACCTGGCCAATGATCCGGACGTGAAGAACATCCTGCTGCCGCTGTAGCGGCGCAGGTCCGTCGACGTCAGCTCCAGGAGTACTCGGCGCGCAGGCGGGCGGCGACCGCTTCGAAACGCTCGCGTTCCAGGATGGCGCCCTCGCGGCGGATTCCCTCCTCGGGCACGTCGAGCACGCGGTCCAGTCGAACAAAGCTGGGGCGACCCTCGTGGTCCCAGCCGCCGGTGCCGATCGCAACCCACTGGTGATCGACGACGTGCCGGTCCTGACTCGACAGCATGAGCCCGAGAAGTGTGCGCTGGTCGCGGCCGACCACGAGAACTGGTCGGTCCTTGCCGCGCGTCGGGTCATCCTCGTAGACCACCCAGGTCCACACGATCTCGCCAGGGTCGGCGCGGCCGTCGAGGTCGGGGGCGTAGACCACCCGCCGCGCCCGGTGCGCGGTCGGGACGCCGTTCTGCGTTATCGGGCGGCCTGCGGTGATCGCCTCCGGCGGCGGGCTGGTTGTCGCGTTCAGCGCGGCCAGACCTGCATCGATGCCGATCTTGATGCCCTGCGCAAGGCTGCGCTGCACCGATTCGGGCACGGGTAGTTGGCGGATGAGCTTGGGGGTCTCGCGGAACACCAGGTTCTCGGTGTTCTTCAGAATCCGCTGAAACGTCTTCCACTGCGACGCCATGGAAACGAGCATAGGTGAGGATCCGGGGAGTTGTTCTGGCGACGATTGGTGTGCGCGATTGTGCCGTCGCGGGTGTGGCTCGATACCCTGGTAGAGCCTCACCCAGGGCTAAGCCCCGTTCTATCAGGAGATTCCCATCAGCAGTTTCGCCGACAAGACGTTCACTGCACCGGCGCAGATACGGAACTTCTGCATCATCGCCCACATCGACCACGGCAAGTCGACGTTGGCCGACCGGATGCTGGGCATCACCGGTGTCGTCGCCGACCGTGACATGCGGGCCCAGTACCTGGACCGAATGGACATCGAGCGCGAGCGCGGCATCACCATCAAGGCGCAGAACGTGCGCCTGCCCTGGGAGGTGAACGGTGAGCAGTTCGTCCTGCACCTGATCGACACCCCCGGGCACGTCGACTTCACCTATGAGGTGTCCCGCGCGCTCGAGGCCTGTGAGGGAGCGGTGCTCCTGGTCGACGCCGCACAGGGCATCGAGGCGCAGACGCTGGCCAACCTGTACCTGGCACTGGACCGCGGGCTGACGATCATCCCGGTGCTCAACAAGATCGACCTGCCCGCCGCCGATCCCGACCGCTACGCGGGCGAGATCGCCCATATCATCGGCTGCGAACCCAGCGACGTGCTGCGGGTCTCGGGTAAGACCGGCGAGGGTGTCACAGAGCTGCTCGACGAGGTGGTCCGCCTGGTCCCCGCTCCGGTGGGTGACGCCGATGCGCCCGCCAGAGCCATGATCTTCGACTCGGTCTATGACATCTACCGCGGCGTGGTGACCTATGTCCGCGTGGTGGACGGCAAGCTCAACCCGCGCGAGAAGATCAAGATGATGTCGACCGGGACGACGCACGAACTGCTGGAAGTCGGCATCGTCTCGCCCGAGCCGAAGGCCACCGGGGGACTGGGCGTCGGCGAGGTGGGCTACCTCATCACCGGTGTGAAGGACGTTCGACAGTCCAAGGTCGGTGACACCGTGACGTCCGCCCGCAACGGCGCCACCGAGGCGTTGACTGGATACCGCGAACCCAAGCCGATGGTCTACTCGGGCCTCTACCCGGTCGACGGCTCCGACTACCCGAACCTGCGGGACGCGCTGGAGCGGCTGCAGCTCAACGACGCGGCGCTGGTGTGGGAGCCAGAGACCTCGGTGGCGCTCGGCTTCGGATTCCGCTGCGGCTTCCTCGGTCTGCTGCACATGGAGATCACCCGTGAGCGCCTCGAGCGCGAGTTCGACCTCGATCTCATCTCCACGTCACCGAACGTCGTGTACCGGGTGGTCAAGGACGACGGCAGCGAACTCGTCGTGACGAATCCGTCGCTGTGGCCCGAGGGCAAGGTGGGCGCCGTCTACGAACCGGTGGTGAAGACAACCGTCATAGCACCCAGCGAGTTCATCGGCACGATCATGGAGCTGTGCCAGCAGCGTCGCGGCGAGCTGGGCGGTATGGACTACCTCTCACCCGAGCGCGTCGAACTGCGGTACACGATGCCGTTGGGCGAGATCATCTTCGACTTCTTCGACTCACTCAAGTCGCGCACGCGCGGCTATGCCAGCCTCGACTACGAGGAGGCCGGCGAGCAGGAGGCCGACCTGGTCAAGGTCGACATCCTCCTGCAGGGCGAGGCGGTGGATGCGTTCAGTGCAATCGTGCACAAGGACTCCGCCGCCGCCTACGGCAACAAGATGACCACCAAGCTCAAGGAACTCATTCCGCGCCAGCAGTTCGAGGTCCCGATTCAGGCCGCGATCGGGTCGAGAATCATTGCGCGCGAAAACATCCGGGCCATCCGCAAGGACGTGCTCTCCAAGTGCTACGGCGGTGACATCACCCGCAAGCGCAAGCTGCTGGAGAAGCAGAAGGAGGGCAAGAAGCGGATGAAGACCATCGGGCGGGTAGAAGTCCCGCAGGAGGCCTTCGTCGCCGCGCTGTCCTCTGATGCGGCAAGCGACAAGCCGAAGAAGTAGACGCCAAGAAGTGGACGTTGTCAGAACGCGGCGGAGGGCCGCTGTGTCCGTCACAATGACGCGGTGAGTACTGCTGGCAAGGGGCCGACCCCTCGACTACTTGTCGTGCTGGCCGCCGCCTGTCTCCTCACGGCGTGTACGAGCACGGTGACGGGGTCCGCGGTACGCGACCCGGCGGCCGCGCCGGCGAACGTCGGGTCCCTCAAGGAGTCCGATATCGACCGAATCATGTTGACCGTCGACGAGATCGAGGACATCGTCGGCGCGCGCAATCTGGAGGTCATCCTCGAGACCGGGGAGATGTCCGACAACGCCGACTCGGTGTCGGATCCGGATTGCCTGGGCGCGCTCTTCGGCGCCGAGGAGGCCGTGTACGAGGGCACCGGCTGGACGGCGGTCCGCGATCAGGTTGTCGGCGACGAGGAGAACGACAGGCAGCACTGGGTCGAGCAGACCGCAGTGCTGTTTCCGTCCGAACGCCAGGCCCGCGAGTTCTTCGACGACTCCGCTGCGGCGTGGGGTCACTGCGCCGGTTTCTCGGTCTCCGTGGACGACTACGAGTCCACCTACATCTGGCACGTCGAGGACCTCGACACCCGCGATGACGTGATCGCTCAGGTCACTGTGCAGGAAGACTTCGACGACTGGCAGTGCCAGCACGCCATGTCGGTGGTGTCGAACCTGAGCGTCGAGACGTGGGCGTGCGCCTTCGGTATCGAGGATCAGGCCGTCGACATCGCCGAGAAGATGCTGGCAAAGGCGGCCAAGCGCTAGGTCCGATCTGCTGGTTGCGACCAGCCTGATTCGAACACCGATGCCCGCCCGGCGATTGGTACGTCGGGCACGGAATGAGCTGTTCGGCAACCGATTCGGTGGCACCAGCACGTCGTCGTCGCCCGCCGGTGAGCGGGGGAGTCGGACCGGCACCCAGCAGGTTGGGCACACCGCGGCCTAGCGTCGTGGGTACCTGCCGTCGAAGGAGCCCGCCATGCTGCGTCTAGTCCGGCCGTGGATTCCGTTGGTACTGGGTGCCGCGGCCGTCGTCATCGGGGGAATCCTGTTCTCTCCGCATCCCGTCGGCGCCCCAGATTCGGGGTCGCCGACCGGTGGGTTCTCCGCCTCGCCATAGGCGTCCGGCGGCGCGGCGTTCGGCTTAGCCCAGGGCACCGCTGTCGCGGCGCACGATCTGTTCCACGTCGTCGCGCAGGCTCTCGAGTTCGGCCCGTTGCTCATCGGTGTAGTCGCGCGGGCCGTCGTCGAGCACGCAGACGGTGCCGAGCACCGCGCCCGACTCATCGTGGACCGCGACACCGAGGTAGTTGCTCAAGCCGAATTCGACCTCGTCCTCATTGCCGGCGAAGGTGGCATCCTCCCGCGAATCCCGCACGAACAAGGGAGCATCGGTGTCCACGATGCGTTCGCAGTACAGCGGCACCCGGTCGGCGTCCCTGCCGGCCTTGCGGCCCGCGGCGCCCACGGTGTAGTGCTTGGTCGCCTCGCCGGCCGTGGCCGCCACGACCATCGCGTCTGGATCGGAGCGCATCACCAGCACTGACTTCACCCCCAGCCGCTCTGCGAGCGCATCGAGCCTGCGGGCGATCTGCGCCAGTCCTGCGGTGGTATCGGTGACGTTGGGTTCCGGGGCGGTCATGCGCGGATAGTGACCCAGTGCGTGGGGCATCGCAACGGTTTAGATCACGTCGATCCTGCGGGGATCGTGTTCGGCTCGCGCCGCGCTTTACCGGCGACGGAGGCTCGCACCATCGTTACCGTCGAGAATCCCAACGCCACAAGGAATGTCGCAAGGAGTGCTTCACCCGTGACCCGTCAACTGCATCTGCTGCTGTTCGGCAACACCCGTTCGGCAGGGCCCTGGCGGCATCCCGATATCGACCACACCACCGCGGGCGTACGACGCGCGTTGATCGAACGGGCGCGCACGGCTGAGCGCGGGGGACTGGACGCGCTGTTCTTCGCCGACGGGCTGAACTTCGGCCCACCTGCCACCTGGGCGTACAAGACCACCGAGGACTTCGAACCGCTCACCACGGCGGCCGCGCTGTCGTCGGTCACCGAACACATCGGCCTCGTGCTGACCGGATCGGCGACCCTCGCGCACCCATTCCACCTGGCCCGCCAGTTCCTCTCACTCGATCATCTCAGCGGGGGACGAACCGGCTGGAATCTGGTGACCAGCTTCGCCGCGGCGGCCGCCGACAACTTCAGCGCCCGCGGAGTGGTCGACCATGACGAGCGATACCGCATCGCCGAGGAGGCCATCGACGTCGTCACCAACCTGTGGGACGGCTGGGGCGAGGACACCATCGTCGCCGACCGTCAGGCGGGAGTCTTCAACGACGTCAGCAAGATTCACGTCACCGAACACCATGGGCGCTACTTCGACGTCAAGGGGCCGATCGGTGCCGCGCGTTCCCCTCAGGGCAGGCCGGTGATCTTTCAGGCGGGCAGCTCGAGCGCGGGAAGTGCGTTCGCCGCACGGCACGCCGAGGTGATCTTCACCGGCCAGGGCAACCGGGCGCGGGCAGCTGACTTCTACCGTCAGATCCACGCCAAGGCGCTGGCCGTCGGTCGGAGGACACCACCGCTGATCACACCGTCGCTGCGGTTCATCGTCGGTTCGACAGAGGACGAGGCCGCGCGTGCTGAACGCACCGCCTACGAGCACTTCAGCCCCGAGTACCAGGCGGGCTGGTTGCTCGAGGTCGACGTCGACGTCACCGGTGCGGACCTGGACAGTCCGGTGCCCTCCTCGGCGTTCCCCGCCACCACCCAGACGCACCAGACCGCCCTGGCCGGCTATCGGGCGTTGGCAGCCGAAGCCACCACGGTGCGGGAGTTCCTGTACCGCACCGTCAACGGCTGGGGTGCGCAGGTGATCGGCACCCCCGAACGGATCGCCGACGATATCGAGGAGTGGTTCCACACCGGGGCCTCCGACGGCTTCGTGCTCAGCGACTCGGGTCTGCCCGGGCAGCTGGATCTCTTCGTCGACCAGGTGGTGCCGGTCCTGCGCAAGCGTGGTCTGTTCCGGCACGAGTACGCCGGTGCCACGTTGCGCAGCCATCTGGGTCTCGAGGTGCCCGCGCGGTTCGGCGTGCAGGCATGACGCGGGTGGACAGGCCGTTCGCGTTGTCGGCGTTCACCATGTCGACGGCCTCGCACGGCAACTTCGGCATGTGGCGACACCCCGAGGATCACACCTCGCGCTACACCGACCTGCGGTACTGGACCGATCTCGCCAAGCTGCTCGAGGACGGCGGGTTCGACGTCCTGTTCGTTGCCGACGCGGTCGGCCAGCTCGACGTCTTCGGTGGTGACGCGTCGGCCGCACTGTCGCGCGGCGTGCAGACACCCGTGACCGATCCGCTGCTGGCGGTGTCCGCGATGGCCGCAGTCACCGAGCGAATCGGGTTCGGCATCACCGTGTCAACGACCTATGAGAGCCCCTATCTACTGGCCCGCAAGTTCAGCACTCTGGATCACCTGACGGGCGGCCGGATCGGCTGGAACATCGTCACGTCGTTGTTGGACAGTGCGGCGCGCAACATCATCGCCAGGGACCGCCAGATTCCGCACGACGAGCGCTATGCGATGGCCAGTGAGTTCCTCGATGTCGCCTACAAGCTGTGGGAGGGCTCGTGGGAGGACGATGCGGTGGTCAGGGACCGTGACCGCGGTGTCTACACCGATCCGCAGAAGGTCCACCCGATCGAGCACAGCGGTCGCTACTTCAGCGTGCCGGGAGCCCATTTGGTGGAACCCTCGCCGCAGCGGACCCCGGTGCTGTTCCAGGCCGGCACATCGGCCGCGGGCCGCGAGTTCGCCGCCCGTAACGCCGAACTCGTCTTCGCCAGCGATCCGCGCCCTGACGTGCTGCGCGCGAACATCGACGACGTCCGGCGCCGCGCGGTGGGCCACGGGCGTGATCCCGACTCGATCAGGTTCATCACCTCGGTCGAGATCGTCACGGACAGCACTGATTCCGCGGCACGCGCCAAGGCCGACGAGCTGGCCACCTACCACGACCTCGAGGGCGGCCTGGTGCTGCTGTCGGCGCTCAGCGGTGTCGACTGGTCGAGCTACGGGGTGGACCGGCCGATCGAACAGTTCGACACCGACGCCAGCCGTTCCATTCTCGCGTCGGTCGCCACCTCGGAACGATTGACGTTGCGCGACTACGTGGGAGGTCTCGGCGGATTCGGCGGCGAGCTGTTCGTCGGCTCGGGATCCACCGTCGCAGACGAGCTGGAGGCCTACGCAGAACGCTCCGGCGTGGACGGTTTCAACATCGCCTACCACGTCACGCCCGGAAGTTTCAGGGACGTCGCCGAGCACGTCATCCCCGAACTGCGACGCCGTGGCCGCGCTGCGGAGCAGGGGGACCCGACGACGTTGCGGCAGCGGCTGTTCGGCTCCGACTCGGCGCGGCTCGCGCGCGATCACCCGGCCGCCGCATACCGCAGATAAGAATCTGCCCGATCCGATGACTGCCGCCGACAGAGGTGTTGCGGCAGTGTGACTACAAGATCATTTCAGCGTTAATCACAGTTCCGGCAACGCATTGCGCCGCCCGGCGATGACGCATGTGCGAAAGGCGGTAATCGTGTCGAACTCGGCGAATCCAGAGGTCAGCCTGTCGGGCAAGAGGCTGACGTCGGCTCAGGACACCGGACTGGAACGGGAGGCACTCGGACCCTGGGGCGTCTTCGCCCAGGGACTGGCGGCAGCCGCCCCCAGCGTGGCGGTCGCGGTGGTGCCTTTCTCACTGTTCGTGGCGGCGGGCAAGGGCGCCGCGTGGGCGGTGCTGGTGGGCTTGGTGATTGTCGTCCTCATCGCCACCACCATCAGCTTCCAGGCCAAGCGCACGGTGTCCTCGGGATCGCTGGGCACCTACACCGGCAACGGTCTCGGGTCCGGATTCGCCTATGCCGCAGGGTTCAGCCTGCTGATCGGCTACATCGGCTTCGCCACCACCGGCACCCTCGGCGGTGTGCTCTACCTGGACTCGTTCCTGGAGGCCATCGGCATCGGTTCGGAGGCAACCTGGTTCAAGTTGCTGCTCGTCATCGTGGTGGTGGCCGCCGCGGTGTACCTGCCCTACCGGGGGGTCTCGATCGCGGCGAAGTACGAACTGGCCTTCGAACTCATCGCGATCGCGTCCATCCTGGTGATCATCATCGGCTCCTACGTGGCGTACGGCGTCCGAATCGACTGGGAGCAGTGGAATCCCGCACATCTGGGATCCAGTGCCACCTTCATCGCCGCCGTGACCGCGGTGGGTTCTTACGCAGGCTTCGAGAGCGTCGCCTCGCTGGGCGCCGAGGCCAAGGATGCGCACCGCAACATCTCGCGTTCGCTGCTGCGGGTTGTCCTTCTGCTCGGTGTGCTCTACATCGTCGCCACCTACCCGCAGATCCTGTTCTTCGACGATATCGACGGCGATAAGGCGGTACTGCCACAACTGGCTGACGCCGTTGGTGTGAGCTGGGTCAACTACGTGGTCAGCGCCGCGGTCGCCATCGCGTTCATCGTCTTCGTCACCGCGGTCACAACCGCCGCTGCTCGGTCGTTGTTCACGTTCGCCCACGAGGGCGCGCTGCCCGCGGTCTTCACCAAGGTGCACGAGAGGCACCGCACACCCTGGGCGGGAATCGTCTTCGTGGGTGCTGTGTCGCTGATCTTCTCGGTGGTCGCGACGTTCAGCTCGGTGGGGCGTCTGGTGTTCGACGTGTACGGCGGTTACGTCGCCACATGGGGCTTCCTGATCAGCTATCTGCTGGTCGTCATCGCGACGCCGATTTGGCTGGCCAAGATCAAGGCGCTCACGCCGGTGCGGCTCGCGGTCTCGGTGGCGGCGGCCATCGGGCTGGGATACGTCATCTTCAGCAACTTCTACCCGGTGCCCGAGTTCCCGTTCAACATCCTGCCGTTCATCTACGGCGGCATCCTGCTCGCCGGGCTGCTCTGGTACGCCTACCTGCGCTGGGCGAAACCCGAAGTGGCCGAGCGGATCGGAACCATCCAGACGCTGTCGGAGGAGGAGCAGCAGCGGCTCGTCGACGCGGGCATCCTGGAAGTCCTCGCCGAGGAGCACCGGGCCGAGCAGGACCCGGCCGAGGACGGCGATCCCGAGTCGTCGCGCGACCGGGAGCCAGTCGCGCCATGACACTGACCGACTTTCGTGGCGTCGGAAGCTGGTCGCGGTCACCGGCATCCGCCGTCGACCATCCCCTGATCGCCGACTTTCTGGCCACCACCAGCGGGTTGGGCGGACGCAAGTTCTCCGCTGACTCCCGCGATGTCGCCGAGCAGCTCGACGGCGTCTATCCCGACGGCGCGACGGTGTTGCGTGACGAGGCGGGTCGGGTGCGGGGTTACGCGCTGCTGCGACCGCCACACGGTGTCGACCTCGCGGAGATCTCGGGCGAGTTCGTGTTCGGCCCCGATGCGCGACATGTCCTCATCGACGAGATCGTCGGCGCGACTGTGGATCGGTTCCACCGTGAGGCGAGGGGTGTCGCGGGGGCGTATCTGCGCGTCTTCATCGGCACAGACCAGGCTGCGGCGCTGGATGCGCTCATCGCACGCGGCGCCTGGCGGGAGGGGGAGTTCATCAGGACCCGCAAGCCGCTGGAGGGGGAGGACGTCGACGGGCTGGCAGCGGTCGAGGTGTCGGGATTGACGGTGCTGAGCTGGGCGGAGGTCGTCGACCGCGGCCTGGGTGAGCAGGTGCGCCGCCTGCAGTACGACACGTTCCTCGAACACTTCGGCAACATGTCGAAGACCCCGGCGGCGTTCGCGCATCACCTGCACAGCCGGTCGTTCACGCCTGACTTCAGCGTCGCGGCGGTCGACGTCTCCGGTGATGTCGTGGGCTATGTGCTTGGCTCGACGTTCACCGCAGGGGCGGCGCCGGGCGAGGAACGCAGTGCCCACACCGACTACATCGGAGTCCGCAGCGATCAGCGTAAGCGGGGGATCGGTGAGCTTCTGCTGCGCAAGGTCTGGCTCGCGGCGCTGCGGCGCGGCGTGACGGTCGCCTCCCTGGGCACCGACATCAACAACCAGAGCAATGCCCACCTGCTGTACCGGCGACTCGGGTATGTCGCCGTGGAGAACCAGTACGCATACCGTATCGATGCCGTGAGGGAGCCGAACACCCATGAGTGACAACGAGACCTACCTGCGCCACCCGAGCGCAACGGACGACGAGCTGTGGGTGAGGTTCGGGCCCGTGTTCGAGTTCATCGCCGAGGGCAATACCGAGCGAGAGCGCGACCGGACGTTCCCGCACGAGCAGGTGCGCTGGTTGCGGGACGAGGGTTTCGGCACGCTGCGAATCCCCAAGGAGGACGGTGGTTTCGGAGCCTCGCTGCAGCAGACGTTCGAGCTGTTGGCGGATCTTGCTGCCGCCGACCCGAACGTCGCGCACATCTTCCGCAACCATCTCGCCTTCGTCGAGGACCGGCTCAACGCGCCACGGTCGGCTGGTGCCGACACCTGGCTGAAGCGCTTCCTCTCGGGTGCGTTCGTGGGTGGCGGATGGACCGAGGCGAACAACGTCACCCTGGCCAACATCGCCTCGACCGTGATACAACGCGACGACCACTGGGAGGTCACCGGCGCGAAATACTATGCCACCGGCAGCCTCTACGCGGACTGGCTCGACGTTCTGGGTAAGGATGACGACGGGACACTGCTCACGGCGCTCGTGCGGGCCGATGATCCGGGAGTCGAACTGGTCGATGACTGGCGAGGATTCGGTCAGCGCACCACGGCCAGTGGATCGGCGCGCTACAACCAGGTCCCCGCGCAGGAGGGTGACGTCTTCCCAGCCACAGACCGGTTCGTCTACCAGGCGCACTTCTATCAGACCGCGATGCTGTCGGTGTTGACCGGTATCACGCGCGCGGCGTTGCGTGACGGCACAGCCCAATTGAGGGCGCGGACGCGCAACTACCCGCAGGGGCTCACCGAGGTTCCCTCCGATGACGCACAACTACTTCAGGTCATCGGTCAGGTGTCGGCCGATGTGTTCGCGGCGGACGCCGCACTGAGCAGAGGTAGCAGCACGCTGGACGATATCGTCGACGCTCGCGTGCAGGCCCGCGAATCCCGCGTCGAGCAGCTCTTGATCGACGCCGAGGTTGCGGTGTCGCAGGCGCAGCTGGTGATTATCGCCGCTGCGCTGAAGTCCACCACCGAGATCTTCGATGCCCTTGGCGCATCGGGGGTGTCGGAGGTCAACGGGCTCGACAGGCACTGGCGCAACGCCAGGACCCTGGCGTCGCACAACCCGCGGGTCTACAAGGCCCGGATCCTGGGGGACTGGCTCGTCAACGGCAGGACACCGGTGTCGAGTCTCGTTGCCGGCGGTCGCGGCGGGCAGGGTAACTGAGTCCGCGTAGCTCGACCGCCCAGACGCAGAAGGCCACAGCAGCGTAGGCACCGCCAAGGACGCACACCGCTCCCCACCCCGCGGACGCAAAGACCGCGGCGCTGCTCATTGCTCCGATGGCGCTGCCGAGCGAGTAGAAGACCATGTAGCTGCCGACAACGCTGCCTGCGGATTCCGGCGCGTGCGCGACGATCCGGTTCTGGCTCGTGACATGTACGGCCTGAACGGCGAAATCGAGTGCGATGACGCCGATCACGAACAGAACGAGGGAGTGGGGAGCCTGCGCACTGAACACCCAGGAGATCATGAGGACGATCAGCCCTATCGCGGTGACGCGCTGCTGTTTCCCCCGATCGGCCCATCGTCCAGCGCGGGTGGCGCCGAGGGCGCCGATCAAGCCCGCGATCCCGAACAGCCCGATCTGTGTGGTCGACAAGTGCCACGGGTCTGCGCTGAGCGGCAGCGCCATCCCGCTCCACAGCACCCCAAAGGATGCGAACAGAAACAGGGCTATCACCGCCCGCGGGCGGAACACTCGATCGGTGGCCGTCAGGGTGATCACCGAGACAACTGCCCGGGCATACGTGCGCTCGGGCGGTACCCGTTTGTCACGAGGTAGCCGAGCCAGCGCAACACCCGCAAGCAGCACGGAGATGAGGGCCGACCCCGCGTAAACGGCACGCCAGCCCACGAGATCCGCGATGACGCCGGAAGCGGTACGCGCCATGACAATGCCAATGACCACCCCACTCGTGACGACACCGATGTTCATACCGCGCTCGGCAGGTGCGCTGACCGCCGCCGCGTAGGCCACCACCACTTGCACCACCACCGAGAAGAGTCCTGCCACAGCCATTCCCACCAGTAGCTGCACACTCGTCGTGGAGAAGGCGACCAGCGTCGTCCCCGCGGCTGCGGCGCCGATCTGGATGGCAATCAGCTTTCTGCGGTTCACCAGATCGCCGAGCGGAACCAGGGCTATCAGACCCACCAGGTAGCCGAGTTGGGCGATCGCGATGATGACGCCGAGGTTGGCGCGCGGAATCGACAGGTCGGAGCCGATTCGTTCGAGAAGCGGCTGGGCGTAGTAGATGTTGGCAACGGCTACGCCGCACAACACCGCCAACAGGATTCGCAGGGATGTCGATATGCCCGTCCCCGCCGGCGCCGCCGCGCCTTGCTCATCCTCGACCACGCCAACCTCCGTATGGTTTTCTATTGCAACCATGTGAAGGTAGATCAAAACGGTTTCATTATGCAACCATAGCGGAGGGTTGATGACTGACAACGATCGATGGACCGACCAGCACTGCCCCGTCGCGAGAGCACTCGACCTCGTCGGCGATCGGTGGTCGCTGCTGATCGTGCGGGACGCCATTGACGGTGCTCGCCGGTTCAGTCAGCTTCAGCGCAGTCTCGGTATCGCCAAGAACATCCTCAGTGACCGGCTGCGCGTCCTGGTCGAACAGGGGATTCTCGAGACTCAGTCAAACGAGCAGGGAACCCGCAAGGAGTACGTGCTCACCAGTAGCGGCCGTGACCTGTTCACGGTGATCGTGAGTCTCCGTCAATGGGGTGAACGCCACGCCTTCTTGGCTGGCGAGCGGCACTCGACGCTGGTCGACGACACCGGTGGAGGTGCTGTGCCCACGCTTCGCGTGGTGAACAAGGACGGCGTCGAACTCACTCCTGCAAACACCCACGTGCACAGGGTGGACACCTGAGGCCTCACACCAGGCCGCGGGCGCGCAGCACCGCGCCCGCGCCCTCGGCGAACCAGTACGCCTCCTCGACGTGTGGTTGTCCCGACAGGACGAAGTGGTCGATGCCCAGCGCGTGGTACTCCGCGATGCGGTCGGCGACCTCGGTGTGGCTGCCGACCAGCGCCGTGCCCGCACCACCGCGCACCAGACCGTAACCGGCCCAGAGGTTCGGCGAGATCTCGAGATTCGCCGTTCGCCCCTCGTGCAGGGCGGTCATCCTGCGCTGGCCCACGGACTCCGAGCGGGCCAGGACTTGCTGCGCGGTCGCGATCCGTTCATCGCTGATGGCCGACAGCAGGCGTTCGGCGTGCGCCCACGCCTCGGCCGACGTGTCCCGGCTGATCACGTGCAGCCGGATGCCGAACTGCAGCGAGCGGCCCTGCTCGGCGGCACGGACACGCAACCGGTCGAGCCGCTCGGCGATCTGGGTTGGCGTCTCGCCCCACGACAGATAGGTGTCGACATAGCGTGCCGCGACGTCCTCGGCGGCGCTGGATGCACCGCCGAAGAAGATCTGCGGAGGATCCCAGTCGCCGAAATCGATTCGGGCACCAGATATCTGGTAGTGGTCACCGTCGAGGTCGAACGTCTCGCCGCGTGGCAGCGCCGAGACGCCGCGCAGTACCCGAAGGAACTCCCCGGTGCGCCGGTAGCGTTCGTCGTGCCCCAGGTGATCGCCGAACCGGGCCTGCTCGACGGGATCGCCACCGGTGACGATGTTGAGCAGCAGCCGGCCACCGGAGATGCGCTGGAACGTGGCGGCCTGGTGCGCCGCGAGCGTGGGGGAGATGAAGCCCGGCCGGAACGCCACCAGGAACTTCAACCGGGAGGTGACCTGGGTCAGCGCCGCCGTGGTGACCCACGCGTCCTCGCACCACGTCCCGGTTGGCGTGAGCACCGACTCGAATCCGAGAAGCTCTGCGGTGCGGGCGATTTCGCCGAGGTAGGCGATCGTCGGCTGGCGGATTCGGCTCGCCGACGGACCAACGGCCAGATGCGAGTCATCACCCGATCCGAGAATCTCCCGGCTGTCGCCGTTGGTGGGCAGAAACCAGTGCAGATGGATGCTCACCGGCAACATGGTCCGTGCTGGCGGCGGCCGCGACAAGATATCGGTGCAGCGTGATCCTGACGTCAGGACCCGCTGTTAGGTCGGCGCGTTGGCCGGTTGGAACACGCCGGTGCTGTCCGCCTCCTCCTCGGCGCGGATGACGTGCACCACGGCGTTGATCAGCGCCAGGTGAGTGAATGCCTGCGGGAAGTTGCCGAGGTGGCGGCCCGTGCGGGGCTCGATCTCCTCGGCATACAGGTGCAGCGGGCTGGCGAATGACAGCAGCCGCTCGCACAGGTGCTTGGCCCGGCTGAACTCGCCGATCTCGACCAGCGCCGACACCAGCCAGAACGAGCAGATGGTGAAGGTGCCCTCCTCGCCGGACAGCCCGTCGTCGGTCTCCTCGACGCGGTAGCGCAGCACCAGGCCGTCCTCGGTGAGCTCGTCGGCGATGGCCAGCACCGTCGCCCGCACTCGGGGGTCGTCGGACGGCAGGAACCGCACCAGCGGTGCCAGCAGCAGCGAGGCGTCCAGTGCGGGGTCGCCGTAGCGCTGGGTCAGTACGCCGCGCGAATCGACACCGTGGGCCAGGATGTCGGCCTTGATCTCCTCGGCGATCGCCCGCCACTGCTGCGCGTAGCTCTTCTCGCCCTGCAGCTCGGCCAGTTTGGAGCCGCGGTCCAGCGCCACCCAGCACATGATCTTGCTCGAGGTGAAGTGCTGCGGCTCGCCGCGGACCTCCCAGATGCCACGGTCTGGTTCGCGCCAGTGCTTGACGGCCTCCTCGACCTGCTCCTTGAGCACCGGCCACAACATCTCCGGAATCTGCTCACGGGACTTGGCGTGCAGATACACCGAGTCGAGCATGGTGCCCCAGATGTCGTGCTGCATCTGGTCGAACGCACCGTTGCCGATGCGGACGGGCCGCGAATTGTCATAGCCCGAGAGGTGGTTCAGCTCCTCCTCGACCAGCGTGCGTTCGCCGCCGACGCCATACATCACCTGAAGTGGGTGGCGTTGCCCGTTGTTGGCACCGGACACATCGGCGATGAACGCGAAGAAGTCATCGGCCTCACGATCCAGGCCCAGCGTGTACAGACCCCACAGTGCGAACGTGGAGTCCCGAATCCAGGAGTAGCGATAATCCCAGTTGCGTTCGCCCTGAGGGGTTTCCGGTAGCGACGTGGTGCAGGCTGCCAGCAGTGCGCCGGTGGGGGAGTACGTGAGGCCCTTGAGCGTGAGCGCGCTGCGCTGCAGATAGGAGCGCCACGGATGGTCGGGGAAGTCGCCGATGTTGATCCACTGCCGCCACGACTCGCTGGTCTTCCACATCTTGTCGGCGGCCTCTTCGTAGGTCTGAGGGGCCGGGTGCTTGGACCAGCTCAACGCCACGAACACGTTGTCGCCCTCGTTGAGCCGCGTCCGCGCCCGCGCCTCGTGACCCTCCAGGCCGATCCGCAGATTCGTGGTGAGCCGCAGGGTGGGGTGGGCCTCGGGATTCTTGCTGGCCCTCGCGATGGCCTCGCCGTAGGCGGCCGCCGAGTACTCCCAGGTGGCAGGCTCGCGGTGGTAGTCAAAGGACGGCTCGCAGCTCATCACCAGTTCGACCACACCGCTCACACAGCGCACCGTGCGCAGCAGGATGTGTTCGGCGTCCCAGTCCATCGGCGTGCGGCGGTGGGTGCGCGAGCGAGTGTCCAGGTCATGCCAGGGCCCCATCACCAGTGCGTCGCGGACGATGACCCAACCCGTGTGGGTCTGCCACGTCGTCTCCAGGATCAGGCTGCCCGGCAGGTAGCGACGCGCAGACGGAACCGTCACCCCGTAGGGGCCCAACCGGAAGTGGCCCGCGCCGCGGTCCAGGATCGCCCCGAACACGCTCGGTGAGTCCGGCCGCGGAACACACATCCACTCCACCGACCCGGCCGAGGAGACCAGACAGCTGTTCTCACAATCGGACAGGAACGCGTAGTCGGCGATCGGCGGGAACGGGTTGCGCAGCGGCCCCCCGCCGGGCGCGTACGGCACCGGCGCGGTCACAGTGAAGGGCGCCTCGGCCACGGCATCCGTGTCGGTGTCGTCGGCGGACTCGGTGTGCTCCATGACCATGGGCACATCATCGACCGCCAACCCGCCCGCCGTCTACTTGTGAGCCGGCCGCGACTCAGCGGCGGGCGTAGGCCGGTGCATGCTCCGGCAGCGGGCCGATGGCCACGCCGTACGCAGCCACAGCCCCCAACGCGGGGAATCTGTTGACCAGGCGCACCGCCCGCGGTGCGGTCCGCAGGCCGGTGTCGGTGCCGAGTCCCACCGCGATGGCGCGGTCCTGCACCGTGCGCTGAACCCGCTGAATGATGGCCGCGGGCAGCCACCGTCTCGCCTGCACTCCGGCCAGGTGTCTGGTGGTGACAGACCGCCGGCGAAGCGGATCGGCGAGGATCCGGCCTGCGGCCACCGCGTCGGCGACGGCCAGGTTGATGCCCACCCCGCCGATCGGCGACATGGCATGCGCCGCGTCGCCGATGAAGAGCAGCCCGTCGGTGTACCAGCGGCGCAGCCGGTCGAGTTGCACGTCGAGGAGTTTCACATCGTCGAAGGACTCCAGCGCGTCGATGCGGTCGGCGAGCCAGGGCACCAGTTCGCAGACCTGACGCCGCAGTGACTCGATGCCCTCGGCACGCATCGCCGCGTCGGCGCCCTTGCGGATCAGGTAGGCGATCTGGAAGTAGTCGCCGCGGTCGATCAGCGCGCAGCCGTGTCCGGACCGAAAGATGCCGTTGAGGCCGTGCGGGTCGCCGGCATGACGGGGCAGACGGAACCACCACACGTCCATCGGGGCGCCGAAACTGCGGGTCGCGAGCCCGGCGGCCGCGCGCAGGGTCGAGGACCGCCCGTCGCAGCCGACGGTCAAATCGGCCCGCATCTGCGCCTCCGCGCCGTCGGCGCCTCGGTAGCGCACCCCTGTGACGCGGCCCCCTGACCGCACCGGACCGAGAACCTCGGTGCTGCGCATCAGGCGGAAGGTTGGCTCGTCCTGCGCCGCGCTGGCCAGCAGCTCCAGGAAGTCCCACTGGGGGACCAGTGCGATGTGCTTGTGGGGGCCGGGCAACCGGGTCAGGTCCACCTTGACCGTGGTGTCCTGGACGGTCGCGTTGACACTGTCGATCATCCGGTGCGGGAGGGCGGCGAACTCGTCGCCGAGACCCAACTCGTCCAACAGGCGCAGCGTGCTGGCATGCACGGTGTCACCGCGGAAGTCGCGCAGGAAGTCGGCGTGCTTCTCCATCACCGTGACGTCCACCCCGGCCCGGGCGAGCAGTAGACCCAGCATCATCCCCGCCGGACCACCGCCCGCGACCAGGCACGTCGTCACATCGAGAGGAGCCTTGCCGGGGTCCGCCATGGCGTTGATCGTATGGTGGTCGTGATGAGCGGCATTCTGAATTGGTGGGACGGCGTGGAACTGTGGCTGTCGGGCCTCGGATTCGTCGCGCAGACCGCGGTGGTGATGCCCGTGGTCCTGCTTCTCGCCTACGGGATCGCGGTGGTGCTCGACGGGGCGCTCGGCAATGGCATCCGTTTGTTGCGACGCGCCGGGCACACCGGCGAGGAAGAGGGGTGACCGGCATGCCCCGTTCGCGCGTCACGCTGATCCTGATCCTGTTGGTGGTCCTGGTCATCGTCATGTGGCTGTTCACCCGCTGATCGGATCGTCGGGCTCGCTCGTCTCATGTTCGGCGAACACCTCTGTTATTCTTCGCGCCATGCACGCAGCGTCCCGCAGCGCCGAGAGCCACATCGTGGCTCTCGTTGGCGTGGGCTCTCCCGTTGTTGCAGCCGTTCTCTGTTGTCGCTGACCCCAGCCCGTTCGCGGTTTGGCGTCAGTCGTGTGGCCAGGGTGCCCGGGAGCTGATCGATCACCTTTCCGTTGTGACGGGGTAATACTTTCCCTCACCTCTCGAAAGGTCCCCATGTCCCACATCAAGAAGTCGCTCAACAGCAGGAAGTCCTGGCTATCGGCCGGTGCCATCGCGCTCACCGCCACGCTGCTCACTGCTTGCGGCGGCGGAGCCAGCGACGTCGCGGGTGGTGACGGAGCGAGCAAGGCCGACACGACATTGACCCTGGTGGCCTACGCGGTCCCGGAACCCGGTTGGAGCAAGATCATCCCGGCGTTCGCCGCCACCCCGGAGGGCAAGGGCGTTGCGGTGACGACCTCCTACGGCGCGTCGGGTGACCAGTCCCGCGGCGTCGTCGACGGCAAGCCCGCCGATATCGTCAATTTCTCGGTCGATCCCGACATCACCCGACTGGTCAAGGCCGACAAGGTGGCAAAGGACTGGAACGCGGATGCCACCAAGGGCATCCCGTTCGGATCCGTCGTGTCGTTCATGGTCCGTAAGGGCAACCCCAAGGGCATCAAGGACTGGGACGACCTGCTCAAGCCGGGCGTCGAGGTGATCACACCCAGCCCCCTGAGTTCGGGTTCGGCGAAATGGAACCTGCTGGCGCCCTACGCCGTCAAGAGCAACGGTGGCCAAAACCCGCAGGCCGGCCTGGACTTCGTGAACAAGCTCGTCACCGAGCACGTCAAGCTGCGACCGGGCTCCGGCCGTGAGGCCACCGATGTGTTCCTGCAGGGCAGTGGTGACGTCCTCCTCGCCTACGAGAACGAGGCCATCAACTCCCAGCGCCAGGGCCGCGACTTCGACTACCTCAACCCTCCGCAGACGTTCAAGATCGAGAACCCAGTCGCGGTCGTCACCAGCAGCGCACACGTCGAGAAGGCCAACGCGCTGAAGAACTTCCTCTACACCGACGAGGGGCAGAAGCTGTGGGCAGAGGCCGGGTTCCGGCCGGTGAACCCTGCCGTGGCCGAGCAGTTCGCCGCGCAGTTCCCGGCCCCGGAGAAGCTGTGGACAATCGCCGACCTGGGTGGCTGGACTGAGGTCGATCCCGCACTGTTCGACAAGGACAACGGCACGATCACGAAGATCTACAAGCAGGCGACTGGATGACCACAGCCGTCGACCCGAATCCCGAGGCGGTCCGCCCCGAGGTCACCGGAAGCGGTGCCTCGGGCGGATCTCCCCGGAGGCGGCGGGCATTCGGCGCGGCACACGGAACCACGGGACTGCGTGTGGGTGCCGCGACCCTGTGGCTGTCGGTGATCGTGCTGCTTCCGCTGGCGGCGATCCTCTGGCAGTCGGCGGGCGGCGGTTGGAGTGCGTTCTGGAGTGCGGTGTCATCGCCCGCGGCACTGCAGTCGTTTCGTGTCACGCTGACGATCTCGATCGGTGTCACGGTGATCAATGTCGTGTTCGGTCTGATCGTTGCGTGGGTGCTGACACGCGATGACTTCCCGGGCAAGCGACTGGTTGACGCGGTCATCGACCTGCCGTTCGCGCTGCCGACGATTGTCGCCAGCCTGGTGATGCTGGCCCTGTACGGACCGAACAGTCCAGTGGGACTTCACTTTCAACACACTCAGTGGGGCGTGGGGATCGCGCTCCTGTTCGTCACGCTGCCGTTCGTGGTGCGCTCGGTGCAACCCGTACTGCTCGAACTCGACCACGAGGTGGAGGAAGCCGCGGCGTCGCTGGGCGCCAACAACGTGACGATCTTCACCAAGATCATCCTTCCGGCGCTACTGCCCTCGCTACTGTCCGGTGCGGGCCTGGCGTTCTCGCGCGCGATCGGCGAGTTCGGCTCCGTTGTGCTCATCGGTGGTGCCGTTCCCGGCGAGACCGAGGTCTCCTCGCAGTGGATCCGGACCCTGATCGAGAACGACGACCGCACCGGCGCCGCAGCCATCTCGATCGTGCTGCTGGCGATCTCGTTCGTAGTGCTGTTCGTCCTTCGGGCGGTCGGATCCCGGGCCGCCAAGCGCGAGGAGCTGGCGCAATGAACCTGTCGCCACTGGTTCGCAACCTGCTGCGCTACACCGCACTCGGCTACATCCTGATCCTCGTCATCGTGCCGGTCGGGTTGATCCTGTGGCGCACCCTGGAACCGGGCGTCGGTGAGTTCATCGCGTCCATCACCACCCCAGCCGCCATCTCGGCGCTGCAGTTGTCCCTGCTGGTAGTGGCGATTGTCGTCCCGCTCAACGTGATATTCGGCATTCCGACCGCACTCGTACTGGCCCGCAACAGGTTTCGCGGCAAGAGTGCGCTGCAGGCCGTCATCGACCTGCCGTTCGCGGTGTCACCCGTTGTCGTCGGCGTCGCGCTGATCCTGCTGTGGGGTTCTGCCGGCGTGCTGGGGTTTGTGGAGAACGACCTCGGTTTCAAGATCATCTTCGGCCTGCCCGGCATCGTGCTCGCGTCGATCTTCGTCACCGTGCCCTTCGTCATCCGGGAGGTCGAGCCCGTGCTGCACGAGCTCGGCACCGACCAGGAGGAGGCGGCATCGACACTGGGCGCGTCATGGTGGCAGACCTTCTGGAAGATCACGCTGCCGTCCATTCGATGGGGTCTGACGTACGGCATCGTGCTGACCATCGCACGCACGCTCGGGGAGTTCGGCGCGGTGATCATGGTGTCGTCGAACCTGCCCGGCACCTCGCAGACGCTCACCCTGCTGGTCGCCGACCGCTACAACCGCGGCCAGGAGTACGGCGCATACGCCATCTCAACGCTGCTCATGGGTGTCGCCGTCTTCGTGCTCGTCGCACAGGTGATTCTCGACGCCCGCCGCGCCCGCGCGGCAAAATAGGCCTTCGATCGACAAGGACCCGATGACATGACACTCGATGAGCGCTCGCGGGGCGAGCAGCAGAAGAACGCGATCACCGTGCGCGGCGCCAACAAGCGCTACGGCGATTTCGTGGCCCTGGACAACATCGACTTCGACGTGCCGGAGGGATCGCTGACCGCACTTCTGGGTCCCAGCGGTTCGGGCAAGTCGACGCTCCTGCGCGCCATCGCGGGGCTCGATCAGCCTGATAGCGGCGTCATCACCATCAAGGGCGAGGACGTCACCAATGTGCCGCCCCAGCGACGCGGCATCGGCTTCGTGTTCCAGCACTACGCGGCGTTCAAACACCTGACGGTTCGCGATAACGTCGCCTTCGGGCTCAAGATCCGCAAGAAGCCGAAGGCCGAGATCAAGGACCGGGTCGACAACCTCCTCGAGATCGTCGGGCTCTCGGGTTTTCAGACCAGGTACCCCAATCAGCTGTCCGGCGGTCAGCGGCAGCGGATGGCCCTGGCCCGCGCGCTCGCCGTCGACCCGCAGGTGCTCCTGCTCGACGAGCCCTTCGGTGCGCTCGACGCCAAGGTGCGCGAGGACCTGCGCGCGTGGCTGCGTCGGTTGCACGACGAGGTGCACGTGACGACGGTGCTCGTCACGCACGATCAGGCCGAGGCCCTCGATGTGGCCGACCGTATCGCGGTTCTCAACAAGGGACGCATCGAGCAGGTGGGCTCTCCCACCGAGGTGTACGACAGCCCGCAGAGCGCCTTCGTGATGTCCTTCCTCGGCGCGGTGTCATCACTCAACGGCACCCTGGTGCGGCCCCACGACATTCGCGTCGGCCGCAATCCGGATATGGCGATCGCGCAGGCCGAGGGCAGCATCGCGGCCACGGGTGTGATCCGATCCGTCATCGACCGAATCGTGGTCCTGGGCTTCGAGGTTCGTGTCGAGCTGACGAACTCCGCCGACCACACGCCGTTCACCGCCCAGATCACCCGTGGCGACGCCGAGGCCTTGGGACTCAAGGAGGGCGACACCGTGTACGTGCGCGCCACCCGGGTACCGCCGATTCCCGGCGGCGCCGCCACGGCTTCGGTGGACCACGAGGTCGAGACGCTGACCAAAGCCTGATTCGGGGGCCTGATTTGCGTCAGCGCGGCGGGTCCCCGCGCCACATGAAACTGTTGACGTACTTGCTCATGTCCAGCGCGAGAAAGAAGTTGGCGCCGGACGGGTGCCCGGAACCGAAGTCCGGAGTGAATTCGTGATACGGCCCTGCGCCTTCGGCGATCAGCGCTAGGTCGTGCTTCACAGCGACCATGATCAGGACCCGCAGCCGGGCGGAACCGCCGGACGCATTGGGCTTGTACACATCCACGACGGCGCCGTATCCCGGTTGATAGCCGACCTGCGCGTTCGGTATCTCGTAGGCGATGGTCGAGTCCGGGAAGTGCTCGTCGATCAGGTCATTGGCGATCTGACGCGGCTTCCGGCCCAGTGCGGGCTGACCGAACAGGTGCAGCGTCCCGCCGTCTCCGGCCTGCAGGTCCAAGACCACGCCATCGGGCTCGAGGGTGGCCTCGTACGCCGTCGTGGGCCCAGGGTAGGAGACCGAGAACGCGCCATCTGCGGATGTGAACCGGGGATTGGTCGCGACGGGTTGGCCGATGGGAGGCCGTCCGCAGTCGGGGGGACACGCGTAGTCCGCCGGGGCGGGCGTGACCAGAAGTGACAGGCCGATCGTCGCCGCCACCACGACAGCCGCTGCGGTGCCCTGCATCAGCAGCAGGCGCCCCAGTGACGTATGGCGCGGTGGTGGGGCTAGATACGATCCGCCCGGGACCGACTGTCCCGGCCACTGTGGCGTCGGGGCGGCAGTCGTTGGCGCGCTCATGGGCCGGCCTGTGGCTGGTCGATCGACACCGGGCGGTCGGTCCGTCGTGCCCGCCGAGACGATCGCGATGCCGCGTTCGCCGCGATCCCGCAGTTGACGCAGAAGGCCCGATCAGGCACCACGTGGTCGCACTGCGGGCACAGCACCGGCTGGGTGGGGTTGGTGTCAGCGGAGGTCTCACCGAGCAGGGCGGAGTGCAGAACCGCCCGCAGCGCGACGAGGGAGAGCACCGCGATCGCGGCGTAGAGACCCACAATCAGGCCGTACGAGATCCAGGCGAAGTCGATCGCGTTCTGCGCGACGTACGCGAGCAGGGCGATGGTGATGGCAGGCACGGGAGAGGTCAGCGAGTGCCAGTGCCGCACGACCTCGGGATCTGCTCGCGGCCTGAACCAGAGCGCTGCACCCACCATGCCGCCGATGGCCGCCGCCGTCAGGGGTGCGGCCACACCTCGGATCGCGGCCAGCGAGATCAGCGCGTCCCGTGGATAATCCTTGGCCACAAGCCCGTTCGCGAACTCCGGCGCACCGTACGTGAGGACGCCCGCGGCGATGAAGCAGAGGGCCCCGAGCGCACCGATGGAGAACCCGTCCAGCGACTCCCGTGCTCCGGTGTGCCACAACCGCACGACGGCCACCGGAAGGAGCATGAGGAGGACACCGGCGATGGGCAGAACCACCAGGTTGATCAGCGCCTGCACCGGCGTCATCGGTGTGCCGAGCACGTCGTCGTAGGTCCGAGCCCAGACGGCGTTGGTGACGACCGCCCAGCCGATGCCCAACCCGATGCCGAGGGCTGCGCTGACCACGAGGGAGCGGACGGACACGCCATCGAATGCGTCGGTCTCCCACAGATAGACACCGAACAAGAGCGGCAACCCGAGCGCGCTGATCCCGATCAGCGCTGGCTCCAGCTGCAGCGCGGCGAAGACGGTCAGGAGGACGACCAGCAGGATAAGGCCCACCCGGAAAGCCGTTCGAGAACGGCGTGGCAGCTGCGGAAAGACCGAGGTTGTGATCGAAGGGCGCACCATGTGCTCGTCCGGTGCCGCGGCGTAGGCCCGGATCCGCAACCACACGGGTCCATCACCAGGCTGAGGGGACAGTGCGGTGCCGCACTCACCGCAGAACGCGCCGGCGGGAACGCTTCGCCCGCACGCACGACAGGGCATGGTGGGCAACGACTCCCACTCATCGGGCGGCAGCTCAGCGGTCATCGCGGCGCCGCCCCGCGTTGGATGTCGAGGAAGTCGTGCACCAGCCCCTCGACATTGGGGCTGCCGAGTCCGGTGACCAGGTCGTAGCCGGGAGCCGCGACATCGACCGCACTCGCGCCGAGGCTGACGTCACGGAAGCCGGGACGATTCGCGCCAGCCGCCACCCGGTAGAGCAACGGATTGATGTCGCCGAGTGCTCGTCCGCCGTTGGCAAGGAGGTACTGATTCATGATTGCGGTCAGCCCAGCCCAGATGGGCGCGGCCTGAGACGTGCCCGCACCGACGAAGTCTTGCTGGTCGTACCGGATCCGCATACCGGTGAACGGATCGGCCACCGCGGCGACGTCGGGCGTCAATCGACTCTCGAAGTCGGGGTCGCGCTTGGAGAACACATGCTCCTGCCAGATCGGGCGGGGGAACAGCTTCGACACACCCCCGCTGGAGCCCTGGGACAGGGGCGAGTCGAACCAGGCTTGCTCCGACTGCCATTCGCCCCTGTCGTCGGTCGACAGTGTGGTCCCGCCAACCGAGGTCATGCCGGGCAACGATGCGACGGCGTCAAGTCCGACGTCATCCGGGCCAGGCGGGGATGACCAGTTCGGGCCCCCCTTGCATTCGAGCCCAGCGGTGTCCCCGCTTGCGTCGAAGGCCGTCGTCCCATGCGCGTGCGCGCGCTGCAGTGCGGACTGCACGGGTCGCAGGTCGGTGGCAGTGATCAGTGCGTCGCAACCCCAGCCGATCGACAAACTCCATATGGCGCCGGGGAACTGGCGGTCGACCGAGTCGAACATCTCGGCGATGCGCTCGTAGGTGCGGCCGCCCTCGAGAGTGGGCCGCGCGTTGACGACGACCTTCTGCGCGTCGGGTGCGATGGCGTGCACCACCTCAAGATCCATCACGGTCTCAGCGCCGTTGGTGTCGTCTGGCATTCCGCCGACCACGATGGGCTTCAGCAGCGGCAACCCGGATCCGGTGGCGAACTCGTCGAGATCGGTCTGGTCGAAACCGTGAAACGCATAGATCGCAATGGTCTGACCCTTGCCGGTGAACCCCTCCGCCGCAAGACGATTCGCGTTGTAGGCCGTCAGCACGTGGTTCGGCGACAGGCCGTGGTTCGGGACGTCGAGCGGAAGCATCCATGGACGTGCCTCGCGGTGCGGGGTGAAGCCGAGGATGCGCCCGAGGTCGCTCACGGTGCCACGTATCGCCTGCGGCACCGCCGCTTGTTTGGCCGAGGCGTAGAACACCTGACCTTGCATGCCTCGGTAGTCGTGCACCGGGACGTCGAAGGCGTTGGCGAGCTGAGCTGGGCGACCCCCGACGATGGCCCAGTCCTCGCCGTCGTCCCAGCGCACGTCGAGGCCCTCGGCCTCGGCCCACCGCATCAACGCCAGAGGGCGCGCCGAATCACGAATGGCGACAGTCAGCTGCGCGCTGTCGAGGGTGGAGGGACCCAGATCGGTGGAACTTGCGAGCAGCCGCGCATAGGGGCCACCGATCGTCGTGGCATCCGGTGTCACCGGATCAGCGTTCTTACCCGCAACGAGCACGGTCGCGGCGGCAAGCGACACCGTCAACCAGCATCCGAGCAGCTGGCGAAAGAGCCTGCGCCTACCCATCAATGATCGCCGACCTGTGCCGAACGCACCTCCCGCAGAGTGGCGAATTCAGTGCCATCTGCAGGAGGTGCGGTTGGCTGTCAGCCGCGGTGGCTTCCGTCCGAGCGGTGGTTGCCGGGAGCCTGCGTCGCAGCAGGCGGCGCCACAACCGTGGGCGAGAAGCTGTTCCCGCCGCCGGGAGTGATGTTCTTCTCCGTCGGAGAAGGTGCAACCGAGGACGTGGTCGTCGTGGTCGTGGTCGACGGGCTCGGCTCTTCGCTGGTACCGCAGCCAGCGGTCAGCGCACCCATCGCGATGATCGCGCCCCCGCCGGCGACCAACGCCAGTCGACGGGCAAAACGACCTGATTTCATGCTGTTGTCCAATCTCATCCCCGAATTGGAACCAACGACTGCTCTGCGAGTCGTTGGCGTACAACGGTAACGTCAATATTGTGGCACACCAGAGCAAACTTTTGTGGCAAAGCTCAGACGGCGAATTCGCGAATCTGACGGGCTCGAGCCGCAGGTCGGACCTCGTAGCCGTTAATCCAGGCGGGTAAGCCGCCGAGGCCAAGGGTTCGTGGCAGGCGCGTCAGGCCGCGACGTAGGCGGACTGCGTTTCGTCGAACCGATCCAGCAATGCCGCGGCGACAAGATTGTGGGAGCCCAGCGGCGCGGTCATCGACGCACCCACGGTAGCCACCGACTTCGCGACGCGATCGGTGATGAGGCCGTGGGCGAGAAACCAGGGGGCGACGACAATGCGGCGCGCACCCCGGCGCCGCAGGCGGTCGGCGGCCTCGGTCAGATCGGAGTGCGGTCCCGTCGCGAAGGCCACCTCGACCCCAGCCCAGCTCGTACCCGACCCAAGCGCAGGCCCGACGGTGCCGGTGCGGGCGTTCGCGGCGTCACTCGAGGAACCGACCGCCACGACGATCACCCCGAGATCACGATCACCAGGGGACACGCCGTGTTCGGCGAGACGCTGCCCGAGCACGGCGAGCAGTGCCGGATCCTCGCCGAGGACGTCGGCCTGGCGTACCGCCGCGCCGGACGCCTCGATCATGGCCGGGATGTCGACCCGCGCGTGATACGCGCTGGCCAGCAGCATCGGCACTACCACAGCGGAGTGGTCGCGTTCCGCGATGTCGGCGAGCACGTCGGTCAGGTTGGGCTCGGAGTGATCGAGGAACGCCGCGCGGACGTCCAGCCACGGGCGCAGGCGCCTGATCCGACCGGCCAGCGCGTGCGTCACGGTGGCCGATCGGGGATCAGCGCTGCCGTGGGCCGCGAGGATCAAGACACTCACGAGGCGTGTAGACCGCATTCCGTCTTGGCCTGCCCGGCCCACCGGCCGCTGCGCGGGTCGGCACCCTCTTCGGGCTTGGCGGTGCAGGGGGCGCAACCGATCGACGGGTAGCCCTCGTAGACAAGGGGATTGACCAACACGTCGTTATCGTCGATGTAGGCCTGCATATCCTCGTCCGACCACGGCGCGATCGGGTTGATCTTCACCAAGCCGAACGCATGGTCGAAGCTGATCAACGGCGCGTTGGCGCGCGTCGGTGCCTCAACGCGGCGAATGCCTGTCACCCACGCCGTGTAACCCGACAGGGCCTTGCCCAGCGGCTCGACCTTGCGCATCCGGCAGCACGACGCGGCGTCGCGGGCGAAGAGATCCTTGCCGTGCAACTCGTCCTGCTGCGCAACGCTGTTCTCGGCGGTCACGTTGACGACGTTGATGTCGTACACCGCCTCGACGGCGTCCCGTGTGCCGATCGTCTCGACGAAGTGGTAGCCGGTGTCCAGGAACAGGACATCGACACCCGGGCGCACCTTGGCGGCCAGGTCGACCAGAACCGCGTCCTGCATGTTGGACGCCACGACGTACTGCCCGCCGAAGTGCTCGTCGGTCCAGCGCAGCAGCTCCTCGGCGGACGCGTCCACCAGTTCTGCCGCGCCGCGCTCGGCGAGTTCGATCAGGTCTTCTTCAGATCGCAAGTCAGTCATCGATTACCTCAATCTGCTCTTCGCGCAAGCGGCTCATCGAAGGTCCGCTTCGTCAGCACGCACTGCCCACGTAGCGAAACGCTCGCCATCCTCGCGTTGTTTCATGAAGTTGCGAACGACTCGCTCGATGTAGTCGGCGACCTCGGTGCCCGGCACCTTGTGCTGGCGCAGTTTGCGCCCGAAACCGCTGTCCAGGCCAAGGCTGCCGCCGAGGTGGACCTGGAAACCCTCGACCGGGCCGTCACCGTCGTCGACCATCTGGCCCTTGAAGCCGATATCGGCGACCTGAATGCGGGCGCACGAGTTCGGGCAGCCGTTGATGTTGATGGTCACCGGGACGTCGAGTTCGGCGTTGAGGTCCTCGAGTCGCTGCTCCAGCTCGGGAACCAGCGTCTGGCTGCGCTTGCGGGTCTCGGCGAAGGACAACTTGCAGAACTCGATGCCGGTGCAGGCCATCAGGTTGCGCCGCCAGTGCGACGGCTGCGACGGCAGGCCGAGGGCGTCGAGGCCGGTGCGCAGTTCCTCGACCTTGTCATCGGGCACGTCGAGGATGATGAGCTTCTGATACGGGGTGAACCGGATCCGGTCGGAGCCAACCGATTCGGCGAGATCGGCGACCTTGCTCAGGATCGTGCCCGAGACCCGGCCCGCGATGGGAGCCACGCCGACGGCGTTGAGCCCATTCTTGATCTTCTGCACGCCGACGTGGTCGATGGGACGCGTCACCGGGTCGGGTGCGGGGCCGTCGATCATGGGGCGCTTCAGGTACTCGGTCTCGAGAACCTCCCTGAACTTCTCGACACCCCAGTCCTTGATCAGGAACTTCAGCCGGGCCTTGGCGCGCAGCCTGCGGTAGCCGTAGTCGCGGAACGCGCTGACCACGGCCTCCCACACATCGGGCACCTCGTCGATCGGCACCCACGCGCCGAGGCGCTGACCCAGCATCGGGTTGGTGGACAGGCCGCCGCCGACCCACAGGTCGAAGCCGGGCCCGTGCTCCGGGTGCACAACGCCGATGAATGCGACGTCGTTGATCTCGTGCACCACGTCCTGCAGGCCCGAGATCGCGGTCTTGAACTTGCGGGGGAGATTGGAGTACTCGGGCTTGCCGATGTAGCGCTTGACGATCTCGTTGACCGCCGGGGTGCCGTCGATGACCTCGTCGAGCGACTCGCCGGCCAGCGGCGAGCCCAACACGACGCGCGGGCAGTCGCCGCAGGCCTCGGTGGTCTGCAGGCCGACCGCATCGAGCCGGTTCCAGATCTCGGGCATGTCCTCGACGCGGATCCAGTGGTACTGGACGTTCTGACGGTCGGAGATGTCGGCGGTGTCGCGGGCGAACTCAGTCGAGATCCCGCCGAGGGTGCGCAGCGCGGCCGCGGTCAGCGCACCGCCGTCGCTGCGGACCCGCAGCATGAAGTACTCGTCCTCGAGCATGTCGGTGTTGTCGTCACCGGTCCAGGTGCCGTCGTAGCCGGGCTTGCGCTGTGTGTAGAGACCCCACCAGCGGAAACGGCCACGCAGGTCGCCCTTGTCGATGGACTCGAAGCCGCCGGGGGCGTAGATCTTCTCGATGCGTTCCCGCACGTTGAGCGGGTTGTCGTCCTTCTTGGCCTGCTCGTTGGCGTTGAGCGGCTCGCGGTGGCCAAGCGCCCACTGGCCTTCGACCTTGGGGGCTTTGGCGGGCTTGGCCGCGGCGGATGTATCTGCGGGTTTGGATGCTGCTGTGGTCATGGGGTGGGCCCCTTCTTGCGAGGAGCCGGCGTTTCAGATCACGAGCGTCCACCGGGGGCTGTTCCGGCGGCGCAGATCCGGCGGCCAGCTGGAAGTACAGGTGGGCAGGTCTACGACGTCAAAGCAGACAGATACAGGTGCAAACGCGCTTGAAGTCAACGTGCCGCCGCGCCACGAGCGATACGCGGCGTGGACTCAGGGCGGCAGACACGGTGCCCATTCTGCCACGACCGGCCTCATGCGCCCTAACTGGGCCAGCTTTGCGATCACGGTGAGTGCAACCGGTTCTGCAACACTGACATGGTGAGTTCCCGTCCGTTCGGCATGTACGTCCACGTGCCGTTCTGTGCTACCCGGTGCGGGTACTGCGACTTCAACACCTACACACCGTCGGAGCTGGGCGGCGCTAACCCCGACGGTTGGCTGGCCGCTCTGCGTATCGAGCTGGAGCTGGCCGCCCGGCGCCTCGGTGATCGCCGGTCGCTGCGGACGGTGTTCGTCGGTGGCGGTACCCCGTCGATGCTCGGCGGCAAGGGCCTGGCCGCGGTGCTGGCAGCGGTCCTTGAGCACTTCGATCTCGAACCCGGCGCTGAGGTCACCACCGAGTCCAACCCGGAGTCCACGTCACCGGCGTTCTTCGCCGAGTTGCGCGCCGCGGGGTTCACCAGGATCTCGCTGGGTATGCAGTCGACGGCGCCGCACGTGCTCGCCGCGCTGGATCGGGTGCACTCGCCGGGCCGCGCGCCAGCAGCGGCCATCGAGGCCCGTGCGGCGGGGTTCGAGCACGTCAACCTCGATCTCATCTACGGCACACCTGGCGAGACCGACGACGATCTGCGGGCCTCGATCGACGCAGCCATCGGGGCCGGGGTGGACCACGTGTCCGCCTACTCGCTGATCGTTGAGGACGGCACAGCCCTCGCCCGCCGGGTCCGGCGCGGTGAGATCGCGGCACCCGACGACGACGTGCTGGCCGGCCGCTACGAACTGCTCGACGCGCGACTGTCCGACGCCGGTTTGCACTGGTATGAGGTGTCGAACTGGAGTCGGCCGGGAGGGGAGTGCCAGCACAACCTCGGCTACTGGCAGGGCGGCGAATGGTGGGGTGCGGGTCCCGGTGCGCACGGCTACGTCGACGGCACGCGGTGGTGGAATGTCAAGCACCCCAACGCCTATGCGAGCGAACTCGCCGCTGGCAGGCTGCCCGTCGCCGACTCCGAGGTGCTCGATGACACCGATATGCACGTCGAGGCCGTGATGCTGCAGGCCAGGCTGCGTGACGGCCTCGCGGTGGATCTCCTCGACGCCGACGAACTGGCCCGAGCCGAAACGCTGCGTGGTGACGGCCTTCTCCTGCGCCGCGACGATGCCCTGGTCCTGAGTGACCGAGGGCGACTGCTCGCCGACGCCGTCGTGCGCGACCTGCTCGCCTGACAGGTGGGTTCGCCGGGGCCGGTGGCGGCCCGGCGTGTGAGTGAGCTAACACCGTGTCGGCCCGCGTGCTGGGGGCAAGCGCTGGTGTGACAACCCGGCAACGGTGAAACCCCACGTCATGGGCGCCGACAGGCAAACTCCCCCTTCTTCGCGCTCCCCGCGCGGGTGGGGACCAACCGGCAGGGTCGGTATGCCAGTATTGTCCGCATGTCGCCAGCGCACTTAGGCAAGGCTATCCAGACTTTCGTGTCCTCGGAAACCTGCTGACATGGCGCCAGAAACCTCAGCCCCGGAAACGTCGGCCCCGGAAACGCTGGTGCCGGAACCCATCGCCGTCATCGGTCTCGGCTGCCGCGTCGCGGGCAACATCGCCACCCCGGCTGACTTCTGGACATTCCTGCTTGAGGGCCGCAGCGACGTGCGGGAGGTCCCCGAGGAACGGTGGGAGCCGTACCTTCGTCGCGACCCGCGCAACGCCGCGGTGCTGCGTGAGACCACGCGCTGGGGCACCTTCCTTGACGATCTGCCCGGTTTCGACGCCGAGTTCTTCGGGGTGTCGCCGCGCGAGGCGGAGCTGATGGACCCGCAGCAGCGCCTCGCGCTTGAGGTGAGTTGGGAAGCGCTCGAGAACGCGGGCGTGTCACCGAAGGCGTTGGCGGGCAGCGACACTGCCGTGCTGATGGGCGTCAACTCCGATGACTACGGCAAGTTGATCATGGAGGATCTGCCCGGTATCGAGGCGTGGACCGGGATCGGCACCTCGTTGTGCGGCATCGCCAACCGCGTGTCACACCTGCTCGACCTGCGTGGCCCCAGCGTCGCGCTCGATGCCGCGTGCGCCGCGTCGCTGGTCGCCGTGCACCAGGCCTGCCAGATGCTTCGCGCGGGCGAGACGTCGCTGGCGCTCGCAGGCGGTGTCAGCGCGCTGATCGGTCCGGGCCTGGTCCGCGTGCTGGACGAGGCCGGCGCCACCGCGTCCGACGGCCGGTGCAAGACCTTCGACGCGGCCGCCGACGGCTATGGCCGGGGTGAGGGCGTGGGCGTTGTGGTGCTCAAGCGACTCTCCGACGCCCAGCGCGACGGCGACCACGTGCTGGCGGTCGTGCGCGGGGGAGCGATCGCGCAGGACGGCCGCACGGTCGGCATCATGTCGCCCAACGGCGATGCCCAGGCAGACATGTTCCGACGGGCCTGCACCATGTCGGCTATCGATCCGGTCAGCGTCGGCTATATCGAGGCGCACGGAACCGGCACGCCCACAGGCGATCCCACCGAGGTGGGTGCGCTGGCCGCGGTGTACGGCGCCGGACGCCCGGCCGATCAGCCGTGCCGCATCGGCTCCGTCAAGCCCAACGTCGGCCACCTCGAGGGTGGCGCGGGCGTCATCGGGCTCATCAAGACCGTGCTCACCCTGCATCACGAGGCGATTCCGCCGACCGCCGGACTGAAAGCGCTGACTCCCGCGGTGGACTGGGCGAACAGCGGCCTGCGTGTTCCGATCGAGGTCGAGCCGTGGGTGCGCGGTGCGGTGCCGCGGCGGGCGGCGGTGTGCAGTTATGGATACGGCGGCACCATCGCGCACGTGCTGCTGGAGGAGGCTCCCGTCGCTGCGCAGCGCGGGCCTGCCGTGCAGCCCGTGCCCGTTGTCATCCCCCTGTCAGGGCGCTCGGAGGCGAGGCTGGTCCGTCAGGCCGAGGCGCTGGCCGACCACCTCAGGGCCGCCGACGTGCCCGCCGAGCAGGTCGCGGCGACGATGTGGGCGAGACGGACCCACGAGCCCGTCCGCGCCGCCGTCGTGGCCCGGCATCCACACCAGCTGATCGCGGGACTGGACGCGCTGGCTCGCGGCGAGTCCACCACCAATCTCGTCACCGGCACCGTGCCATCCGGCCGGGCCCGCGATGCGGTCTGGGTCTTCTCCGGTCACGGCTCGCACTGGGTCGGCATGGGCCGCGAGCTCATCGAGTCCGAACCGGCGTTCGCCCGTGTCATTGACGAGGTGGACGAGGTATTCGGTGTCGAGCTCGGCTTCTCGGCTCGCCAGGCATTGACCTCCGGCGAGCTGGGCGGCACCGACCGGGTCCAGGCGCTGACATTCGCGATGCAGGTCGGGCTCGCCGCCGTGCTGCGAGACCGCGGCGTCACACCGGGCGCGGTGATAGGCCACTCCGTGGGCGAGGTCGCCGCCTGCGTGGTGTCCGGCGTCTTCGACCTACGCCAGGGCGCCGCGGTGGCGTGCTATCGGGCCCGCGGATTCCGCTCGGTCATGGGTGCTGGCTCGATGGCACTGGTCCGCATGCCGTTCGCGGAGGCGGAGCGCCGACTGGCCGGTCGCACCGATGTCGTCGCGGCCATCAGCGCCTCGACGGAGTCGACCGTCATCTCGGGACTGACCGACGCCGTCGAGGCAGTGTGCGAGTCGTGGGCCGCTGAGGGCGTCGTGGTGCGGCGGGTCAACACCGACGTGGCGTTCCACAGCCCCGCGATGGATGCGCTCACCGGCGATCTCGCGCGGCTGGTCGGCGGGCTCGCACCGTCACGGCCCGCGCGCATCCCGCTGTACTCGACGGCACTGGCCGATCCGCGCTCCACCGCGCCGCGCGATCCCGACTATTGGGTGACCAACCTGCGGGGGCGCGTGCGCTTCGCCGAGGCCGTCACCGCCGCCGCCGAGGACGGGCACCGGCTCTTCCTCGAGGTGTCCGCGCATCCGGTTGTGTCGCACTCGATCGTGGAGACACTGTTGGGCCTCGGCATCGACGAGCACGGGGCCGTGCCAGTGCTTCGCCGTGACACCCCGGAGGTTCGGGCCGTCGCGACGTCGGTCGCATGGCTGTACTGCCACGGCGCCACCGTTGAGCACGGTGTTACCGCCGAGGACCCCTGGGCCGGCGATCTGCCCGGCACGCAGTGGCAGCACCGCCGCTTCTGGCGCACCCCGACCCCGCCGCCCGGCGGTCGCGGCGTCCACGACACCGACAGTCACACCCTGCTCGGCGGACGGACCGAGGTCACGGGCGCCGTGTCGACCCGGATGTGGCAGACGAGGCTGGACCTCGACACCCGCCCGTACCCGGGCGACCATCCCGTGCAGGGCACCGAGATCGTCCCCGCCGCAGTGCTTCTCAACACCTTCCTCACCGCGGCACGCGGCGGCGAACTCGGTGCTGGCCGTGAGTGCACCGGTATCGGGCTGGCCGACGTCCAGTTGCGAACCCCTGTCCCGCCGGGACGCGCCCGCGATCTCCAGGTGGTGTTGCAGGACCGGGAGCTGACGCTCGCCTCGCGGCTTGTCGAACTCGACGACTCGCATGACGGTGGGTGGTTGACGCACAGCCGCGCCGTGGTGGCCGTGCAGGACGATATCGACGAACTCCTGGACACCCAGGTGGATCTCGAGTCCGCGAGACAGCGCTGCACCGAGCAGCTGCCGCCGCGCCACGTCATCGACACGCTCGCGACCCTCGGCGTCGCGGCGATGGGCTTCGGCTGGGATGTGCGGGATCTGCGTCGCGGTGCCGACGAGTTGCTTGGTGTCGTTGCGGCGGAGGCCGACGGATCGGCCCCGAGCACGTGGGCGTCGCTCATTGACGCCGCGACATCGGCCGCGTCGACGACGTTCGACGGACCGCCGCGGCTTCGGATGCCCGCCCGCATCGAGCGAGTGCACGTGCACGGTGCGCCGCCCGCCGTCGCGACGCTGCACGTCAGGCGCCGACCCGGCACCATGACCACCGATGTGTCCATCGCCGACGAGTCGGGCTCGGTACTGGTGTCGATATCGGGGATGGCGTTCGAGGAACTCGACAATCCGGGCCGGGAGCGTTCGTTGAACGACGCGGCCGGAATGCTTCACCACGTGGACTGGCAGCCCGTTGCCTGGCGTGCGGACGACCGTCCCAGCGGCGTCGTACTCGTCGGCGGCGACGCCCACGGGCTGGACGGCGCGGTACGCGACCTGGCGGCCGCGGGCGTGCCCTACCGTGCGGTGGAGGATCCCGCCGAGATCGCGTCGATCACCGAATTGAACGTTCTCTCAGAGGAACTCGGTCCCACCGCGGTGGTGCTGGTACTTCCACGGCAGGACGATGCGCCCGAGGCGTCTGTCGATCTGGTCATGCGCACATTGGCCCTGGTGCAGGAGTCGGGGTTGAACGCCCGGTTGTGGGTCCTCACCACCGGCGTGTACGAGGGTGCCAACCTCGCTCACGCACCGCTGTGGGGCCTGGCCCGGGTGGCCGCCGCGGAACAGCCTCAACACTGGGGCGGTGTCATCGACGTGGCTGACGGACGTCTGCCGCTCGGCGCGATCGCACTGCACGGTTACGGTGTTGTCGTGATCCGGGACGGTGCCGCCCTGGTGGCGCGCCTGGCTCCGGCCGGACCCGGAACGGCGTCCCCGATGGAGTGCTCCCCGGCGGGCACCTACCTCATCACCGGCGGTACCGGCGTGCTCGGCCTGCGCATGGCGCAGCGCCTCGCCGACCTCGGCGCCCGACGCCTGGTGCTCCTGTCGCGATCGGGGCTACCGGATCGGGCGTCCTGGAGCGAGGGTCAGTCCGACGCGGTCCGCGCGGTCTGCGCGCTGGAGGATCGCGGTGTCACCGTGACGGCCGCCGCCGTCGACATCGGTGCGCCCGGTTCCGCCGACGCGCTGCGCGCGGTGCTGGCAGACCTGCCGCCGGTGCGTGGTGTCATCCACGCGGCTGGTGTGGAAGCCGGTGCGCTGCTGTCGAATACGACGCCGGATGACTTCGCCGCGGCAATGCACCCGAAGGTGCGCGGCACGCTGGCACTGCACGAGGTCTTCCCGCCGGAGCAACTCGACTGGATGGTGTTGTTCTCGTCGTGCGGCTACCTCGCCGGATTCCCGGGCCAGGGCGCCTACGCGTGCGCGAACTCGTTCCTCGACGTGATGGCGCGGCACCGGCGCAGCCTGGGTGACCGGACCACCGCGGTGGCGTGGACGGCGTGGCGCGGCCTCGGTATGGGTTCGGCGTCGGAGTTCGTCGCCGCCCAACTCGAGGCGCTCGGCATGGGCACCGTGGGAGCCGATGACGCGATGCGTGCGCTGGACCTCGCGATGCGTGATGACGATCCGAACGTCGTGGTGCTGCCGTTGCTGCCGGCCGCCGCCGCGGTGCCGATCCTGGCCGATGTGGCGCCCAGCGACGATGAGCCCGTCGATGAGGGCTCCGCACCGTCACACATGGCATCGGGTGAGGTGGATCCGGAGTGGCTGGCCGGCCAGGTGCTGGCTGCGGTGGCCGCCCAGCTCGGGCTGTCCGAGGCCGATGTCGATCCGGACCTGCCGCTGGTGGAACTCGGTGTCGACTCGATCATGACGGTGCGGCTGCGGCGTCAGTTGGAGAAGCAGACGGGCCTCACGCTGCCCCCGACGCTGTTGTGGGAGCACCCCACCGCGGCCGCGGTCGCCGAGAAGATCACCGAGATGCTGGATTCGGCCGCCAGCGTCACCCTCTAGCCGCACTAGCCGCGATTTCGGCGCGCTTTGGAGCGGTGAGCGCTCCTTAGCGCGCCGAAAATCGTTGGTCCCGAGGACGATGTCCGTGAGACCGTAGCTTTGTGGCAGACAACTTCATCGCCGATATCGCCGACCGCCTGGTCCGGCTGCCCGGCGTGGAGGCGGTTGCCCTCGGCGGGTCCCGAGCGCAGGGCACCCATCGGCCCGACAGCGACTGGGACCTCGGCCTGTACTACCGCGGCCACTTCGATCCGGACGACCTGCGAGCCGTCGGCTGGACGGGTGAGGTGTTCGACGTCGGCGCCTGGGGCGGCGGGATTTTCAACGGCGGCGCGTGGCTTCAGGTCGACGGCCAGTCCGTCGATGTGATCTACCGCGACCTCGACGTCGTCGAGCACGAAATGGGCGAGGCGCAGGCCGGCCGGTTCCATGTCGAGCCTCTGCTGTTTCACCTCGCGGGCATCCCGTCGTACCTCGTGGTCGCCGAACTCGCCATCAATCGCGTGCTGCGCGGCGAACTCCCCGATCCGTTGCAGAAGCCGGCCTATCCCGACGCACTGCGGAAGCATGCGCCTGGCGTCTGGTGGGCGGACGCTGAGTTGGTGTTCGGGCATGCCCGCAACGCGTGCGCTCCGCAGGGACGTGTGGCGCAGTCCACCGGATTGCTGATCCAGGCAGCGATGAAGAGCGCACATTCAGTGCTCGCGGTGCGGGGCGAGTGGATCACCAACGAGAAGACCCTGCTGGCGCGCGCGGGCCTCGGCGCGATCGACGATGTGGTTGCGGGCCTGGACGCCGAGCCCGCGGCACTGCGCGCCGCCGTGGAACGGGCCCACGGCCTGTGCGAGGCGGCGCGGCGCGGCTGAACCCCGCGATTTCGGCGCGTTTCGGAGCGCTCACCGCTCCTTATCGCGCCGAAATCGCGGCCACGAGACTCTTCTTGTCGACCTTGCCGACGGCGGTCATCGGCAGCGACGGCATCGGTACCAGCATGTCGGGCCGTGCGTGCGCCGAGGCGCCGCGCTCGTCGAGGAAGGCGTTGAGTTCGGCCAGCGATATCTGAGGCCCCCTGAAGACGACTGCGGCGCAGATCTTCTCGCCGAGGTAGTCGTCGGGAAGTGCGACTGCGGCAGCCGCGTAGATCGCGGGGTGCGTGTGCAGGTGATCCTCGAGGTCGGTGGCCGACACCGTCTCACCGCCGCGGTGGATGACGTCCTTGATCCGGCCGACGACCTCGATGTTGCCGGCCAGCGGGCCGTCGGCGAAGATGCGTACCCGGTCACCCGAGCGGTAGAAGCCGTCGGGGGAGAAGGAGCGGGCGTTCGCCTCGTCGGCACGGTAGTACCCGTTGAGGGTGTAGGGCCCGCGGACCAGCAGTTCGCCCTCCTCGCCGGGTGCCACCTCGACACCTGACTCATCGACCACGCGCAGCTCGTCGTGCGGGGACATCGGCCGGCCCTGAGTGTTGGCCACCACCTCGACGGGGTCGCCGGGCCGGGTGAACTGCAGCATGCCCTCGGCCATGCCGAAGATCTGCTGCAGTCCCGTGGTCAGGCCGTCATATATGTAGCGGGCCTCATCGGGGGAGAGTCGCGACCCGCCCACCTGGACCAGCCGCAGTGTGGTCGGCAGCACGGGCTCCCAGTCGCACGCCTGTGTCCACAGCTTGGCCAGGGCGTTGACCATGCCGGTGATGGTGACGCCGTGCTTGTCGATCAGGGCGAACGCCGACTCGGGGCTGGGATCGGCGGTGAACACCGAGGACGCTCCGACGGTCATGGCTCCGAGCAGGCCGGGGCAGGCGAAGGGGAAGTTGTGCCCGGCAGGCAACACCACCAGATAGACGTCGTCATGGACCATCTCGCAGGCCTGCGCACTGGCCACCGCGTTGTAGACGTAGTCGTCGTGGGTGCGGGGGATCAGCTTGGGTAGGCCCGTCGTGCCGCCCGATACCAGCAGCACCGCGGGCTCGCTGGTGTCGACGGTGAAGACAGGAGGGCTCGGATCCTCGAAATCTGCGAGTGCGGACCAGGATTCGAAGGAGCCGGGCTCACCGTGCACCAACACGTGGCGCAGATCGGGGTGTGCGTCCCGGAGCTGACCGGCCATCTCGCGGTAGTCGAAGCCGCCCACCACGTCGGGAATCACCAGGCCGACGGCGCCGCTCACCTCGGCGAAGTGGCCCAACTCCGCCGAACGGTGGCCCGGCAGGCACAAGACCGGGACCACGCCGGCCCGCAGCAGCGCGAACGCCGCCACCGCGAACTCCCGGGTGTTGGGCAGCTGCAGGAGCACGCGGTCGCCCGGTGCGATGCCACGGGCGGCCAGCGCGGCGGCCATTCGATCGGCCACCGCGTCGAGTTCGGCAAACGTGTGGCTACCAGTCGCATCGATCACAGCGGGCTTGTCCGGCCACTGGGTCGCCGCGTCGCGCAGGATGCTCTCCAGGGCCCGTCCCCGCCAGTAGCCGGCGCTTCGGTATTCCTCGGCGCGGTGGTCGGGAAACGGCACGAAACCCCGGCCGAGGTCACGTTGCCCACGTTGAGATCCGGTGCTCATCGGTGAAGTCCAGCCCCTCTGGGTAGATGTGTTCCCAAGATCCTATATAGGGTAGCCTGCTCAAAGTTAGGGCAGCCTTTACTAAATGTTGGAGAGGTCCAGAAGTGCGTGCAGGTGCGACAAGTGCTCAGACTGTTCGCGACGAGGTCGCTGAACTACTCGGCATCAGCGCCCACGACCTCGATCCGGAGGCCGATCTCATCGCCTCGGGTCTGGACTCCATCCGGATGATGTCCCTGTCGGGGCGCTGGCGGAAGCAGGGCATAAACGTCGGCTTCGCGGCACTCGCAGCAAATCCGACGGTCGCCTCGTGGATCGATCTGGTCGCCGAGCACAGCAGTGCCGACGAGGCCGCTGCGGCTGACGCCTCCGTGGTCGATGACCTCGATCCCGACACCGCGTTCCCGCTCGCCCCCATCCAGCACGCGATGTGGTTGGGGCGCAACGGGGAACAGGAACTCGGCGGTGTCGCCGCCCACCTGTACGTCGAGTTCGACGGCGCCGGTGTCGACCCCGATCGACTGCGCGCCGCGGCGGTCAAACTGGCTGCGCGCCATCCGATGTTGCGTGTCGAGATCCTCCCCGACGGCACCCAGCGGATCAGCGACCGCGAGCTGCCGGTGCACGTGTACGACCTTCGTGGACTGGACGCCGCGGCCGCCGATGAGCAGCTCGAGATCACCCGCGACGCGAAGTCCCATCAGTTGCTCGAGGTCGACATGCTGGAACTGAGCCTGTCGCTCTTGCCTGACGGGCGCACCCGCCTGCACGTCGACATGGACATGCAGGCCGCGGATGCGGTGAGCTATCGCAACTTCATGGGTGACCTGGCCGCCCTCTACCGCGGCGTCGAACTGCCCGAGCTGGGTTACACCTACCGGGAGTACCGCGCGCAGTTGACCGCCTCCACGCCGCCGCCTCCGGAGGAGGACGTGCAGTGGTGGGCAGAGCGGATCCCCGACCTTCCGGAACCGCCTGCGCTGCCACTGGTTCCGCGTGCCGAGCAGGCCAACCCGCTGCGAAACATCCGGTTGTGGCACGTGTTCGACGTGCCCACCCGCGACGCGTTGTTCGCCGCGGCGCAGCGCCGCGGAATCACCCCGGCGATGGCGGTCGCGGCGTCGTACGCGAACGCGCTGGCACGGTGGTCCACCAACTCGCGGTTCCTGCTCAACCTGCCGATGTTCGGGCGCGAGCCCTACCACGCCGACGTCGAGAAACTCGTCGGCGACTTCACCTCCTCGCTCATGCTCGACATCGACCTGACCAACACCGACTCACCGATCTCGCGGGCCCGGTCGGTGCAAGAGACCCTGCACGCCACCGCGAGGCACTCGGCGGTGTCCGGGCTCTCGGTGTTGCGCGACACCAGCCGCCACCGCGGCACCCAGACCCTTGCGACCATCGTCTACACCAGCGCGCTGGGCCTCGGTGACCTGTTCGCCGGCGATGTCACCGACCAGTTCGGCGAGCCGGTGTGGACGATCTCGCAGGGACCGCAGGTGCTCATCGACGCTCAGGCGACGCCGCTCGCCAACGGGCTGATGATCAACTGGGACGTCCGCGTCGAGGCCTTCCCGCCCGGCGTGGCCGAGGGGATGTTCGCCTACCAGGTCGCCGAGCTGACGCGACTCGCCACCGATGACGCGGCGTGGGAGGCCACCGACCCGCCCGCGCTGTCGGAGACCGCGCGCGCCGTGCGAGACGCGGTCAACTCGACGGTCGCCGCTCCCAGTGGGGATGCCCTGCACGACGGGTTCTTCCGCAACGCGGCACGGACACCAGATGCCACGGCGCTCATCGGCAGCGCCGAGACCCTGACGTATGCGGAGCTGCAGGACAAGGTGCTCTCGATCGCGGCCGCACTGCAGTCCCGGGGCGTCGGCCGACGTGACGTCGTCGCGATCATGGGGCCCAAGGGCGCCGAGCAGATTCCCGCGCTACTGGCCATCCTGGCTGTCGGTGCCGCATACCTCCCGATCGGGCCCGACCAGCCCGCAGACCGGGTCGCCGGCATCCTCGAGACCGGGGGAGTCGAGTTCGCCCTCGTGTGCGGCACGGACACCCCGGACGTGCTCGACACCTGCGGAGTGCCATCACTGACCGTCGCCGACGCCGAGATCATCGGTGATCCAGCTCATTTCGAGGCGACGGTGGTCGATCCGCAGGAACTGGCGTACGTGCTGTTCACGTCGGGCTCCACCGGTGCGCCCAAGGGTGTCGAACTCACCCACGACGCCGTGATGAACACCCTCGAATTCCTATACCGCCACTTCGAGATCGGTTCCGCCGACCGGGCGCTCGCGCTGTCCCACCTCGAATCAGACATGTCGGTGCCCGACGTGTTCGGCACGCTGCGTGCCGGCGGAGCGATCGTCGTGGTCGACGAGGAGCACCGCCGTGACCCCGACACCTGGGCCCGGCTCATCGACGAGCACGGCGTGACGGTCGTCAACTTCCTGCCGGGCTGGCTGGAGATGCTCGTCGAGGCGGCTGCCTCCACCGGGCGGTCGGTCTCGTCGTTGCGCGTCGTGCTGACCGGCGGTGACTGGGTGCGCCCTGATCTGGCCCGGGCGGTGCGCAGGTGCGCGCCGCAGGCACGCTTCGCCGGTCTGGGCGGGGCCACCGAGACCGCGGTGCACGGAACGCTATTCGAGATCGGTGCTGACCTGGATGCGGCGCTCCCGGCGCATTGGCCGTCGGTGCCCTACGGCGTGCCGTTCGCGAACAACGCCTGCCGCGTGGTCAGTGCCACCGGCGCGGACTGCCCGGACTGGGTGCCCGGCGAGCTGTGGTTCTCCGGTCGTGGCATCGCCAGGGGTTACCGGGGACGTCCGGACCTGACGGCCGAGAAGTTCGTCGAGTACGAGGGGCGAACGTGGTACCGGACAGGTGATCTCGCGCGCTACTGGCCCGATGGCACCATCGAGTTCGTCGGTCGTGTCGATCACCGCATCAAGCTCAGCGGATACCGCATCGAACTGGGCGAGGTCGAGGCCGCGCTGGCTCGCGTCGACGGTGTGGGCGCCGCTGTGGCAGGCGTTGTGCAGGTCGACGGTGGCCGCGAGGTGCTCGGTGCGCTGATCCGGGTCGACGCCGAGGCCCTGGGCGGGGGTTCGATCGACACCGCCTCGGTGACCACTACGATGGCCGAACTCGTTCCCGCGCACATGATTCCTCAGATCCTGATCGCCACCGACCGGATCCCGTTCACCGTCGGCGGAAAGATCGACCGCAAGGCCGTCGCTCAACGTCTCGCCGAGGCCGGTGCCCCCGCCGAGCGGGTGTACCGTGCGCCGTCCACACACCTGCAGAAGGCGCTGGCCGCCATCGTCGGCGAGGTGCTCGCACGCACGGACGTCAGCGTCGACGACGACTTCTTCGCACTGGGCGGCGACTCGGTCCTCGCGACCACTGTGGTCGCCCGTGTGCGGGACTGGCTGGACACGCCGACGGTCGGGGTGCCCGACATCTTCGCCACCCGGACGGTCGAGATGCTCGCCGCGCGGTTGGCCGACCGTGAGGCGGGCAGCGACCGGCTGGAGCAGGTGGCCGAGCTGTACCTGGAGATCTCTGACATGGACAACGCCGAAGTGGTGTCCGAGTTGGAACGCGCATCGGCGCAGCCATGATCGAGGACAGGGCGCAGCTCGCCTTCAAGCCGTGGGTGAAGCGCTACCCCGCGGTGGGCGGCGACGCGCATGCCACCCTGGTCTTTCCGCACGCCGGGGGCGCCGCACTGGCCTATCGGTCGCTGGGAACCGCGCTGGCCACGGCGGGCTCCGACGCATACGTGATGCAGTACCCCCAGCGGGGTGACCGCCTGACGCACCCCGCGCCCGCCACGGTCGGCGACCTCGCCACGGATCTCTTTGACGCGGGCGACTGGGCCGGCCTGGGCCCGCTGCGCCTGTTCGGGCACTGCATGGGTGCGGTAGTGGCCTTCGAATTCGCCCGCGTGGCGGAGCATCACGGCGTCGAGGTGAGTTCGCTGTGGGTCTCGGCCAGCGAGGCACCCTCGACGGTCGCGGCATCGCCTGCGCTGCCGACCGCGGAGTCCGAGATCCTCGCCGAGATGGTGGACCTCGGTGGGACGGACCCACAACTGCTCGCCGACGACGACTTCGTCGAGCTCCTGCTGATGGCGGTACGCGCCGACTACGACGCGTTCAACCGCTACGGCTGCGAGACCGACGTGACCATCGGAGCGGACATCCACACCCTCGGCGGTGACCGCGACCATCGGGTCAGTGAGAACATGCTGCGCCGCTGGGAGTCTCACACCACCGGTGCGTTCACCGTGTCGATGTTCGACGGTGGTCACTTCTACGTCAACGAGCACACCGCGGACGTCGCGGAGCTGATCAATGAGCTCTAGCCAGCTCACTGCGCATGATCCAGTGGTCATCGTCGGGATGGCGCTCGAGGCCCCCGGCGGGATCGACACCGCCGACGCCTACTGGTCACTGCTGTCCGAGCAGCGAGAGGGGCTGGGGCACTTCCCGACCGACCGTGGCTGGGCGATCAGGGACCTGTTCGACGGCTCGCGCCGGGACGGCTTCAAGGCGATCCACGATCTCGGGGGCTTCCTCTCGGACGCGGCGACGTTCGACCCCGCGTTCTTCGGGGTCTCACCACGCGAGGCCGTCGCGATGGACCCGCAGCAGCGAGTCGCACTGCGCCTGGCGTGGCGCGCGCTGGAGAACAGCGGGATCAACCCCGATGACGTGGCAGGCCACGACGTCGGCTGCTACATCGGAGCGTCGGGCCTCGAGTACGGACCTGCGTTATCCGAGTTCTCCAACCACAGTGGCCATCTCATCACCGGGACATCGCTCGGCGTCATCTCCGGACGCATCGCCTACACCCTTGACCTCGCAGGCCCGGCTCTGACCGTGGACACGTCGTGCTCGTCGGCACTGACCGCCTTCCACACCGCGGTGCAGGCGGTGCGCGCGGACGACTGCGATATGGCGTTGGCCGGTGGCGTGTGCGTGATGGGCACCCCCGGCTACTTCGTCGAGTTCTCGAAGCAACATGCGCTGTCCGACGACGGGCACTGCCGACCGTACAGCGCGCTGGCGAGTGGAACGGTGTGGGCCGAGGGTGCCGCGATCTTCCTGCTGCAGCGCAAGTCCCGGGCCCTGGCCGATGGTCGACGCATCCTCGCCGAGGTCCGCGCGACGGCCGTCAACCAGGATGGCCGCACGGTCGGGCTGACCGCCCCGAGTGGCAGGCAGCAGGCCCGCCTGTTCACCAAGGCGATCGAGGCCGCAGGCGTGCAACCGGAGGACGTCGGCATGATCGAGGGCCACGGCACCGGGACTCGCCTCGGCGATCGCACCGAGCTGCGGTCGTTGGCCCAGACCTACGGGGCCACCGCTGCCGGCACGGGCGCGCTGCTGGGATCGGTGAAGTCCAATATCGGCCACGCGCAGGCCGCGGCGGGTGCGCTTGGTCTGGCCAAGGTCGTCGTCGCCGCCCAACACGGCGCGGTTCCCGCCAGCCTGCACATCGACGAGGTCAGCCGCGAGATCGACTGGGATGCACAGGGTCTGAGGCTGGCCACCAAGCAGACTCCGTGGCCCGCAGTCAATGGCCAGCGGATCGCCGCGGTGTCGGCCTTCGGCATGAGCGGAACCAATGCCCACGTCGTCGTGTCGATGCCCGAGGATCCCGCCAGCGACACCGATGGGCGGGCCGCCTGATGGTCGCGAATCCGCTGCCCGACAGCCGTACACCGGTGCTGCTGAGCGCCCACGCCGATGACCTCATCGGCGGTGACGCCGCCGCGATCCTGACCTACCTGGACGCGCGACCCGCTGTGACCGACGTCGACGATGTGGCCGCGACCCTGTTGCGCACACGTCGGACCCGGCGCCACCGCGCCGTACTGCGGGCCGCCGACATCGGTGAGCTGCGAGCGGGGCTGAGCGCACTCGCCGCGGGCGATGAGCACCCGCTACTCACGCGCTTCGCGAGCAGCGCCGCGGGTTCGGTGCCGAGGGTGGCCTTCGTCTTTCCCGGGCAGGGCAGCCAGTGGCCGTCGATGGGCGTGGATGCCTATCACCGTCTTCCCGTCTACCGCGCGGAGGCCGACAAGTGCGCCGCGGCCTTCGAGGCGGCGGGAGCGCTGTCACCGCTGTCCTACCTGCTCGCCGCCGACCCGACCGCCGAGTTCACACAGGTGGCAACCCAGGGTGCCCAGTTCGTGCACGGCGTCGCACTGGCCGCCGTGTGGCGCTCCTGCGGTGTGCTGCCCGACATCACCGTCGGGCACAGCCTCGGCGAGATCGGTGCCGCGTGCGTCGCGGGAACCATCACGTTGTCGGACGCCGTCGGCGTGGTCATCGCGCGTGCGACGCTGCTGGACCGTCTCACTGGTCCCTATCGGGTGGCGGTGCTCGGCATCACCCCCGACGAGGCGCAGGCAGTGATCGAGCAGACACCCGGCTGGCTGGAACTGTCGGTGGTGAACTCGAACTCGTCGGTCGCGGTGTCCGGTGACTGCGACGCCGTCGCGGCCGCCGTGCGGACCGTCGCCGAGCGCGGCGCGTTCGCCAAGGAGATCGAGATGTGGTTCCCCGCGCACACCACAGCCCTGGATCCGCTGCGGGCCGATCTCGAAGCACTGCTTCCCACAGCGGAATTCACCGAGACGCCGGTTCAGTTCATCGGCTCGGCCACCGCCGACGTGGTGGCGCCGAACACGCCGTTCGCCGACTACTGGTACACCAACCTGCGTTCGACGGTCCGATTCGACAGGGCCGTCGCCGCGGCCGTCTCGCACGGTGCGCGGACCTTCGTCGAGATGTCGGCGCACCCCGCTCTGCTGTTCGCCATGGGCGCGGTGCTCGACGACCTGCCCGATCTGACCGACGGCGCGGCGGTCCTGCTGGGCTCGGGCAGACGCGACGAACCGATAGCGGATCAATTGGCGGCCAGCATCGTCGCGGCCGCGCTGGCCGAGCCGGGGCATCGCTGGGCAGATCAGGCCGACGGAACGCGCCGACCGCTGGCCGACTTCCCGTACGCGCCGATGCGGCGCGAACATCACTGGGCGACAGCGGAACCGCTACCACCGATCCCCGGCCTGACCGTCGCGGTCGAGCACTGGGAGGCGCTCGCGGCATCGATGCCCGCGACGGGCACCCGGCGCGCCGCCATCCTCGACAGCAGTGCGCAGGGACGCGTCGGCGCATGGCTGCGCGCCGCTGTCGAAGGACACGAGGCGCTCGAGCTGGTGGACGCCGCCGACGCCGATCTGCTCATCGTGGTGGCACCCGACGTCGACGGCGACGCTGACGAGGCCGCTGACGAGCTGAGCCGCCGAATCGGCGACGGACTGTTCGGCTATGTCGAGGCCATCACCGCGGCATGTCGCGACGTGTGGCTGGTGACGACCGGCGCTGAACGCGTCGACCCGTCGGCGACGGGCCCGCGACCGGGTCCCGCGGCGCTGGCGGCCATGCACCGCAGCGTCGGCCTGGAGTACCCCGACCAGCGATTCCGGCACCTAGACCTACCCGCTGACCTGCCCGCTGCGGCCACGTCCGCGGTCATCGGTGCGCTACTGGGCGATGTCGACACGGTGGCCCTGCGAGCCAGTGCCTCCGGTCTGAGCGCATACGGGCGCTCGACGCGCGATGAGACGTCTCGGGCGGCGCCGTGGTCGGCGGACAGCGGCGTGTTCGACGACGTCGTGATCACCGGCGGTGGCGGAGCGATTGGCCTGCACTATGCGCGCTGCCTCGCCGAGCGTGGCACCCGCAGGATCGTGCTGCTGAGCCGCGGCGGCGCCGATATCACCGCACTGACCCGGCTCGCCGAGAGGCACGGCACCGAGATAGTCGCTCCCCGCTGCGATATCACCGACGCCGCCGCGCTGTCGGCCATCGCCGCTGAATACGGCGGAGACGGTGCATCACTGGTCATTCACGCCGCGGGCGCGGCCACCATCGCAGGCCACCGCGAGCTGACCCGGGAATCGGCCCACCACACGTTCGCCGCCAAGGTCGTCGGCCTCGGTCTGCTCGAGAACACGTGGCCGATGCGGACCGATGCCCGAATCCTGTTGTGCTCGTCGGTGTCCGGGCTGTGGGGCGGCCGTGGGCACGCCGCCTACTCGGCAGCCAACCGGCTGCTGGACGTCATCGCCGGGCAGATGCGCGACCGGGGGAGACAGTGCACGTCCGTGCGCTGGGGTCTGTGGCAGGGCACCGGCGTCATCGATGCCGACGAGATCGCCCGCGTCGAGCGATCGGGTCTGCGGGCGATGCAGCCCGAACGGGCCGTCGAGGAGAGCCTGCGCGATCACGGCGCGGATCCGCTGGTGTTCTCGGCGGATCCGGACCGGCTGCGGGCATTCCTTCGAGCCGAACCGGAGTCGGGCGGACCCGCGGACGCGCCCGGCGCGGCCGATCTGGACACCAGCGGTCTGGACACCGTGGGCATCATCCGCGCCGCGCTGGGAGCGGTCCTGAAGTTGACCGACACCAGTGGGCTGGACCTGGATACCTCATTGCTGGACCTGGGGGTCGATTCACTACTGGCGATCGACCTCCGCAAGAAGCTCAAGAAGGCCACCGGGCACAACGTTCCCCTGGCCAGAATTCTCGGCGGAGCCACGGCCACCGAGTTGATCGAGCACCTCGAACGACCCGAGAAGAAGGCACTTTCGCGTGACTGACATTGCAGACGGCACCCGTACCGACAAGACGGCGGGATCAGAGCAGGGCGACAAGGAGTCCCGCCTCGAGCTGATGAAGCGCAAGCTCGCCGAGCGGGGGCTGTCCTCGACCGCCGCCGACTCGGGCCGGACCGCCGAGGCCGATCCGAACGCGCTGTCTGACGGGCAGCGCCGGATGTGGTTCGTGCAGGCGGTGGACCCCAGTGGCGTGCTGCTCAACATCTGCCTGTCCTACCGGCTCACCGGGATCGTCGACGCCGACCGCCTGCACACCGCGCTGGCCGCCACCGCACAGCGCCATCCGATTCTGCGGACCACCTATGCCGCCGACGAGAACGGCGAGCCGCAGGCGAGCGTGCACGAGGACCTGGCTCCCGGGTGGGCGGTGCACGATCTGTCCGAGTCCTCGGAACGGGCGCGCAAACTTCGGCTCGAGGTGCTCGCGCAGCGCGAGTTCGGCAAGCCCTTCGACCTGCGCACCGATTCGCCGCTGCGCATCACCCTGATCAAGACCGGCCCGGCCGAACACGTGATGCTGCTGGTGGCGCATCACATCGCCTGGGACGACGGCTCGTGGCGGGTGTTCTTCGGCGACCTCACGCAGGCCTACTCCGGTGCCGAACTGGCACCGACGCCGCGGCCCGCCGCCCCGCCGGCCGACACCACCGCCGAGGACCTGCGGTACTGGCGTGAGGTGATGGCGAATCCACCGGAGCCGCTTGAGCTTCCGGGACCCACCGGATCTGCGATACCCACAGGCTTCCGTTCGCAGCGCAGCACAATCCGGTTGTCCGGCGACACCGTCGAGCGGGTGTCGGCGCTGGCCCGCGACACCGGGTCCACGCCCTACATGGTGCTGCTGGCTGCGTTCGGGGCGCTCATCAACCGCTACACACACGCCGACGACTTCCTGGTGGCCTCCCCGGTGCTGAACCGCGAGTCCGACGAGACCATCGGCTACTACGGCAACACGGTGGCCATGCGGTTGCGCCCGCAGGGGTCGGCGGGTTTCCGCGATCTCGTCACGGCGGCCCGCGACACCGCACTTGGCGCGTTCGCACACCAGCGTGTCAACCTGGACCGGGTGGTGCGTGAGCTGAACCCGGATCGCCGCCACGGCGCAGAGCGCATGACGCGGGTCAGCTTCGGCTTCCGCGAACCCGACGGCGGCGGATTCAGCCCAGACGGTGTGCTCAGTGCCCGTGCTGAACTTCGTGGTCACACCACACAGTTGCCGCTGGGCTTCATGATCGAGATCGACGCGGCGGGAGCCGTTGTCGAGGCCGAGCATCTGACCGAGATCATCGACGCCGGCCTGGCTCGCCAGATGCTCAATCACTTCGTCGTGCTGCTCGAGGCGGCGCTGGCGGATCCGAACCTTCCGCTGTCCCGGCTTCCGCTGTTCACCGCCGAGGACGCACAGTGGATGGACTCGGTGTCGCGCGGTGAGATCTTCGAGACCCCGGCCAGGACGCTCACCGAACTGGTCGGTGAGCAGGCGGCCAGCACCCCCGACAACATCGCCGTCGTGTACGAGGGACGCCATTACACCTACCGCGAGATCAACGAATCCGCGAACCGGTTGGCGCACTGGCTGATCGGCCAGGGTATCGGCACCGAGGACCGTGTCGCCGTGTTGCTCGACAAGTCCCCGGAACTCGTCATCACCGCACTGGCGATCGTCAAGGCGGGTGCGGTGTACCTGCCGGTGGACCCGACCTACCCCGAGGATCGGCTGACCTACATCCTCGCCGACTCCGATCCCAGGGTGGTCCTGCGCGAGCCCGTCACCGGACTCGACGACTACTCGGCGGCAGACCCGACCGATGCCGACCGTGTCCGACCACTGCGGCCCGAGAACACCGCGTACCTGATCTACACGTCGGGCTCCACCGGCCTGCCCAAGGGTGTGCCGGTATCGCACCGCCCCATCGCCGAGTACTTCGTGTGGTTCGGCGCCGAATACGAGGTTTCCCAGGACGATCGGCTTCTGCAGGTCGCCTCGCAGAGCTTCGACGTCTCGATCGGTGAGATCTTCGGCATGCTCGCCGCCGGTGCCCGCCTGGTGATTCCGCGGCCGGGAGGACTGGGCGATATCGGCTACTTGACCGATCTGCTGCGCAACGAGGGCATCACGTCGATGCACTTCGTCCCCTCGCTACTCGGTCTGTTCCTGTCGCTGCCCGGGGTGAACGAGTGGCGCACCCTGCAACGCGTGCCGATCGGCGGCGAGGCCCTGCCTGGCGAGATCGCGGATAAGTTCCACGCCACCTTCGACTCGCTGCTGCACAACTTCTACGGCCCCACCGAGACGGTGCTCAACTGCACCCGGTTCAAGGTCGAGGGCAAGCAGGGCGCCCGCATCGTGCCGATCGGCACCCCGAAGATCAACACCACCATCCACCTGCTCGACGAGGCGCTGGCCCCGGTTCCGGTCGGAGTCATCGGTGAGATCTACATCGGCGGAAGCCATGTCGCCCGCTACCACGACAGGGCCGGCCTCACCGCCGAGCGCTTCGTCGCCGATCCGTTCAACCCGGGTGGACGGATGTACCGGTCGGGTGACCTCGCGCGCCGCAATGCCGACGGTGACGTCGAGTTCGTCGGCCGTGCCGACGAACAGGTCAAGGTACGCGGATTCCGTATCGAACTCGGCGAGGTCTCCGCCGCCATCTCGGTGGACCCCTCGGTCGGTCAGGCCGTGGTGGTGGTCAGTGACCTGCCGACGCTGGGCAAGAGCCTGGTCGCCTACATCACCCCGGCCGCCGATGCCGAGGTCGTGGAGATCGACCGCATCCGGGCGCGGGTCGCGGCCGCGCTGCCCGAGTACATGATCCCCGCCGCGTACGTGGCGATCGACGAGATCCCGATCACCGCGCACGGCAAGATCGACCGGAAAGCGCTGCCGGAGCCCGAGATCCGGTCGGCGACGGAGTTCCGCGAGCCCGCCAACGACACCGAGCATCAGCTGGCCACGCTTTTCGGCGAGCTGCTGGACCGCGATCAGGTGGGCGCCGACGACTCGTTCTTCGAACTCGGTGGGCACTCGCTGCTGGCCACGAAGCTGGTGGCGGCGGTGCGTTCGCGCTGCGGCGTCGACATCGGTGTGCAGGACGTCTTCGAACTCGCCACCGTCGCGGCGATGGCCGCCCACGTCGACGATCTCGTCGCATCGGGCGGGACGTCAGGGCGGCCCCCGATCGTGGCCATCCCGCACGAGGGGCCGCTGCAGATGTCGGCCGCACAGCTGCGGCAGTGGTTCCAGTTCCGGATCGACGGCCCCAACCCCGTCAACAACATCCCGTTCGCCGCCAGGGTGACCGGACCCAGTGACGCCGAGGCGCTGGTCGCGGCGATCAACGACGTCGTCGCACGCCACGAGATCCTGCGGACCACCTACACCGAGATCGACGGTGCGCCCTACCAGTTGATCAACCCGGTCGCGCCGTTGACGGTGCGGCGTGCACGCGGTGCCGACGAACAGTGGCTGCAGCGCGAACTCGACGCCGAGCGCAAGTACTGCTTCGAGCTGGAGAGCGACTGGCCCATTCGCGCCGCGGTGCTGTCCACGCCGTCCGATCATGTGCTGTCGATCGTCGTGCACCACATCGCCGCCGACCACTGGTCGGCTGGCGTGCTGTTCACCGACATCCTCACCTCCTACCGCGCGCGACGCGCGGGCCAGGAAGTCGAGCTGCCCGACCTGCCGGTGCAGTACGCCGACTTCGCGTCGTGGCAGGCCGGGCTGCTCGCCGATGAGGGTGAAGCGGTTGTCGCGCAACGGGAGTACTGGACCCGCCAGCTGGCCGGGCTGCCCGAGGAGAACGGGCTGCGTCCGGACTTCCCGCGCCCGCCGGTGCCGTCCGGTGGCGGCGACGCACTGGGCTTCAGCATCGACGGCGAGACACGCGCCAAGCTGACTGAACTCACCCGAGAACTCGGCGTCACCGAGTTCATGCTGTTGCAGGCCGCCGTGGCCGTTGCGCTTCATGCCGCGGGGGAGGGCGTCGACATCCCGTTGGGCACACCGGTCGCGGGGCGCACCGAACCGCAGCTGGAAGCGTTGATCGGCTTCTTCATCAACATCGTCGTGCTGCGTAACGACCTTGCCGGCAACCCCACACTGCGTGAGGTGCTGCGTCGCGCCCGGGAGATGGCGCTCGATGCCTACAAGCATCAAGACCTGCCGTTCGATCGCGTCGTGGACGCGGTCAGCCCGGTGCGGTCGCTGTCACGCAACCCGCTCTTCGGCGTCGTGGTGCACGTCCGCGAGGATCTGCCTTCCGATCGGGTCATCGATTCCGGCCCCGACGGTGAGACCCGTTTCACCGCACTGGAACCGACGTTCGACGTCGCCCATGCCGACCTGTCGCTGAACTTCTTCGCCGAGCCCGCCGCGGGGTACAAGGGCACCGTCATCTACCGCACCGAGCTCTATGAGCGTGCCACCGCTGAACGGCTCGTGTCGTGGCTGCACCGCGTTATCGCCGCGTTCGCCGATAACGCGGACCAGACGCTGCGCGACATCACGGTCGTCGAGCCGGGCGAACGCCGCCGCATCGTCGAGGACTGGAGCCGTCGGGCGGTACCGCCGGAGGCGCTGCCACAGACCGCGGGCGCAACCGCTGTCTACGTTCTCGACGAGTGGCTCGAACCGACCGCAGTCGGTGTCATCGGCGATGTTCACTACGCAGGAGGCGCAGTCGACGACGCGGCGGCGAATGCCAATGTCGCAGGCGCGATCCGGTTCGTGGACAACCCGTTCACGACGGGCACCAGCCTCTACCGCACCGGCGATCGGGCGCGGTGGACTTCTGACGGCAGGCTCGAGGTCGTCGACGCGGGTGATCACCGCGTCCAGGCCGCGTTGGAGGCAGTCGACGGTGTCGCATCGGCGGCCACCAGGGCGTGGCCCGGTCGTGTCGGGACGCAGCTGGCCGGTTACGTCGTGCCCGAGGCGCCGATCGAGGACGCCGCCGAACGTATCCGGTTCGCCGAGCAGGTGGCTGCGGCACTGCCCGCGGATCTGGTTCCGCCATCCATCACGGTGGTCGACTCCGTCGATCGCAGGACCCTCACCCGCCCGGTGTTCACCAACACCGCACCGACCGAACCCCTGCGCACCGACACCGAACGCGCTCTGGCCGCGGTGCTGATCGATGTTCTCGGGATCGGCGAAGTGGGTCGCAACGACGACTTCTTCACGTTGGGCGGCGACAGCATCCTGGCCGTCCAGCTGGCCGCACGGGCCCGTGACGCCGGTGTTCCGCTGACGGCACGAATGGTGTTCGAGCATCCCGAGATCGCCGAACTCTCCGTTGCGATCGACGAGAAGGCCGCCGCCGGCGGTGCCCCCACCGGTGGCGACGCCCACCATGCGCCGATGGCCGCGTCCGGTTTGACCGCCGATGAACTGGCGGCGTTGACCGCAGGCTGGTCGGAGACGCGAGACGAGACGACGTGACGACGATCGGAACGCCGTCAGCCGTCGAGGACGTCATGGCACTGAGCCCGCTGCAACAGGGGCTCTACTCGCTGACGGGCCTGACCGATGGCGACGACGCCGCTGATCCGTACGTCATCGCGATGGCGGCCGACGTCGAGGGCAGGCTCGATGTGGGGCTTCTACGCCGCTGCGCCGAGGCGATGCTGGTGCGCCATCCCAATGTGCGGGCCAGCTTCTTCCAGGGCAATCTGAGCCGGCCGGTGGCTGTGGTGCCGTCGAGCGTGGACCTGCCGTGGCGGCACGTGACGGCGACCGCGGAGGAGGCCGTCGGGATCGAGGCCGACGAACGGCGCAGGCGATTCGATCTGGCCAAGGGGCCCGTCGTCCGCTTCCTGCTCATCGAGAAACCGCAGTCGCAGTGGCGCCTCGTCGTGATCGCGCATCACATCGTCATCGACGGATGGTCGTTGCCGGTGTTCGTCGGCGAACTGATCACGCTGTACTGCGCCGGCGGCGACGTCGACGCGCTGCCGTCGGTGCCCCGGCCCTACCGCGACTACATCGGCTGGCTGGCGGGCCGCGACCCGGAGACCAGCCGCGTGCGCTGGCGGACACACCTGGACGGTCTCGACGGGCCGACGCTGCTCTCACCGGCGCTGACCGGTCGTGAGGCCGCGCCGGGGCTGCCGCAGCGCGCCGAGGTCATGCTCGACGAGGCGGCCACCGCCGAGTTGGTGGACGCCGCGCGACTGCGTGGGGTCACCGTGAACACGCTGTTCCAGATGGCCTGGGCGGCAATTCTTTCAGCGTTCACCGACCGCACCGACGTGGTCTACGGAGTCACCGTGTCGGGCCGACCAGACGAGCTGTCCGGTGTCGAGACGATGGTCGGGCTGTTCATCAACACGGTGCCGCTGCGCATCCGCCTCGACGCCACCGGGCGGGTGGGGCAGCAGTGTCTGGCACTGCAGCGGGAAGCCGCCGAGCTGCGCGACCACAGCTACCTGAGCCACGCCGAGATCCGAGCACTCGGTGGCCTCGGCGAGATGTACGACTCGCTGCTGGTGTACGAGAACTTCCCGCCGGGCGGGCTGGTCGGCAGCGACGAATTCCCGCTCGACGGTGCGGTACTGCGCCCAGCCGCCCTGGAGAGCCTGTCGCACTTCCCGGTCACCATCGCCGCTCATCCGACGCATGGGCGCCTGACGGTGCTCGTCGAGACCCTCGACGGTGCGCTCGGAGCGCTCGACGCCGAGACGCTCGGCCGCCGGGTGCTCACGGTTGTTCAACGCCTCCTGCGGTTGTGGGACCGGCCGCTGCGCGATGTCGCCGTGACCCTCGACGACGAGATCTCACCGCCGGTTCCCGTCGACCGCACCGAACCCGCGGGTGGCTTCCACACCGCCTTCGCCGAGATAGCCTCGCAGCACCCGGGTTCGACCGCACTGAGTTGGGACGGCGGTGAACTCACCTACCGTGACCTCGACGAGGTCGCCGATGGACTGGCCGATGAACTCGTCCGACGCGGGGTGCGCGCCGAGACCCCGGTGCCGATTCTGCTGCGCCGTGGCCCGGAGTACGTGATCGCGATGCTGGCGGTGCTCAAGGCAGGTGGTCTGATCGTTCCGCTGGACCCCTCGATGCCCGAGGACCGCATCGATGAGATCGTGGGCCAGACAAGTGCGTCGCTCATCGTCGATGACGCCGTGCTGGCTGCCGCGCCACGCGTGGCAGGCGCCGACTACCGGGCTGCCGACATCCGTCCGGGTCAGGGCGCCTACGTGGTGTTCACCTCAGGGACAACGGGAAAGCCCAAGGGTGTCATCGGAACTCACCAATCGCTGCTGTTCTACGCGGCAGATCACGTGCGCAACGTCCTGCGCCCAGCAGCCGAGCGACTGAGCCGTCCGCTGCGCGTCGCGCATGCGTGGTCGTTCACCTTCGACGCGGCGTGGCAGCCGCTCGCCGCCCTGCTCGACGGGCACACCGTGCACATCGTCGGCGACGCCGTGCAGCGCGACGCCGAGGCGTTGGTCGAGGTGATCGACCGACACGGAATCGATCTGATCGACACCACACCGTCGATGTTCGGTCAGTTGCAGGCGGCGGGTTTGTTGAGCAGGGTGCCCCTGGCGGTGCTGGCGCTCGGGGGAGAGGCCATCGACACCGCGCTGTGGCAGGCCATCCGCGCGGAGTGCGGGCGTACCGGCATGGCCGCGCACAACTGCTACGGGCCGACCGAGACGACGGTTGAGGCCGTCGTCGCCGCGATCACCACCTACGACGAACCGTGCATCGGCACGCCCACCGACTCGACCGTTGCCTACGTGCTGGACTCCTGGTTGCGGCCCGTACCCGACGGCGTGGCAGGCGAGTTGTACCTGACCGGAGGCCAACTCACACGCGGCTACCTCGGTCGCGCCGGCGAGAGCGCGGGCAGGTTCGTCGCCGATCCGTTCACTCCAGGTGCGCGGATGTACCGCACCGGCGACGTGGTCCGCCGCACTGACGGTGCAATCCAGTTCCTGGGTCGCAGCGACGACCAGGTCAAGATCCGCGGTTTCCGGGTGGAGCCGGGTGAAGTCGTCGCCGCGCTGTCCGGTCACCCCGGTGTGCGCCACGCCCACGTGGCGGTGCGCCGCCACCGCAGCGGCCCCCGGCTGGTGGCCTACGTCGCGACGAGCGCCCCGGTGTCCGACCTGCGCAGGCTGCTGGTTGCCACATTGCCGAGATACCTGGTGCCGCACCACATTGTCGTCGTCGACGAGATACCCCTGACCAGACACGGGAAGGTCGATGACGTGTCGCTGGCGGCGCTTGACGCCGACCGGCGCTCCGAGCAGTTCGATTCTCCGGCCACCGACACCGAGACCGTGCTCGCCGAGGTGCTCGCCGAGGTGCTCGAGGCCACGCAGATCGACGTCACGGCCGACTTCCTCGACCTCGGTCTGGACAGCATCGTGGCGCTGTCGGTCGTGCAGGCCGTGCGCCGACGCGGTATCGCGTTGCGAGCGCGACTGATGTTGGACTGCTCGACGGTCCGCGAGCTGGCCGCGGCGATCGACTCCGACGACGGCGTGGACGCGGACTACGACGAGGGGTCGGATCCGATCCCGCTGCTGCCCAACGGACACTGGCTCTACCAGTACGGTGACCCGCGCCGGCTCGCGCAGACCGAGGCGCTCGGGCTCCCCGACGGCATCACCCGCGCACAGCTTGATGCGCTGTTGCGCAACGTGATCGACGGACACGAGGTGCTGCGCAGTCGTCTGGACCGCGACACGATGACACTGGTCGGCCACTTCAACGAAGCTGTGCTGTCCGAGGCGATCGTGTCCGGTGACCTGATCGGTGCAGTCTCCAAGCACGCCGCGGAGTCGGTGGAACGCCTGAATCCCGATGCGGGTTCGATGCTGGACGCGGTGTGGCTGCACGACGGTGCCGGCGGGCCGAGCGTGCTTGTCCTCACCGTGCACGTGCTCGCGATGGATCCGGCGTCGTGGCGGATCGTGCTCGGTGAACTCGAGGCGGGCTGGCACGCGCTGGCATGCGGCACCAGTCCGGCGCCGGCACGGGAGCACACGTCGTTGCGTCAGTGGTCGGGGCTGTTGGCCGAGCGTGCACGCACGCTCGACACGTGCGACTTCTGGGCGGCTCAGTTCGACGGTGGCGACCCCCTTCTGGGGGCACGGCGGATATCCCCGGACACCGACTGCATGGGCGATGTGATCGTCGAGATGGCGTTCGCCGACCCCGAGGTGACAGCGCGTGTGCTCACCGGCCCGATCCCCGTGACGGAGGTGCTGGCCGCGACGACGGCACGCACGCTGACCGCGTGGCGTCGTCATCGCGGCCAGGCGACACCATCGCCGCTGCTGGCATTGGAGACGCACGGCCGCGCCGACCTGGCCGTGTCGGCGGGACTGGGCGATGATGCCCGTCAGATCGACACCGGCGATACCGTCGGTCTGCTCAGCGCGATCTACCCGCTGCGGCTCACCGCGACCGACGCCCGCGGGGTGGCAGAGGCGTTCGCGGCGATACCCGGCGACGGCATCGACTACGGGCTGCTGCGTTACCTGCGCGCCGATACCGCCGAACGACTTGGCGCGCATCGCGATCCGCAGATTCTGCTGAACTACCTGGGTCGCATGCAGCTCGCCGCCGACGGTGGGGCGCTGCGGCAGGACCGCTCACTGCTGAGCGACGTGTCGACGCTTCCCGAGCCCAACGCCGCGGTGCGGCACGAACTGACGATCATGGCGGCCGTGATCGACCGCAATGGGTCGGCGGTTCTCGGCACCCAGTGGCGCACCCTTCCCGAAATCCTGTCCACCTCCGATGTCGCCACCCTGCAGGCGATGTGGATGGACGCTCTGCGAGAGGTAATCGAGTGAGTCCTACAACTCCGAAACTGGCTGTCATCGGTGCGGGGGCCAAGGCCGTCGCGGTCGCCGCCAAGGCCGCCGAACTGCGTGCGATGGGCGTGCCCGCACCGGACGTCGTCGCCGTCGAACGCGCCGGTGTGGCCGCCAACTGGCAGTCCGGCGGAGGCTGGACCGACGGTAATCACCGGCTGGGCACGGGCCCGGAGAAGGATGTGGGCTTCCCGTACCGGTCGTCGTTGGTGCCCCGCCGCAACGCCGAACTCGACGAGCGGATGACCCGGCACAGCTGGCAGGCCTACCTGGTGGCCACAGGTGGTTTCGCCGAGTGGATCGACCGTGGTCGACCCGCGCCGACGCATCGGCGATGGAGCCAGTACCTGCGGTGGGTGGCCGATGACGTCGGCATGACCGTGGTCAACGGTGAGGTCGAGCGGATCTCGGTGCACGAGGACGCGGGCAACCAGCGCTGGGCGCTGCACACCGCCGAGGACACGGTCTACGCCGACGGGGTCATGGTCACCGGCCCGGGACAGGCCGAACGGTCGGTGCTGCCGGGCAATCCGCGCGTCATGTCGATCGCCCAGTTCTGGCACCACGCGGCGCAGCACGAACGTATCTCCGCCGAGCGCGTCGCGGTGATCGGCGGTGGCGAGACCGCCGCGTCGATGCTCAATGAGCTTTTCGGCCATCGCGTTTCGACCATCACGGTGATCTCGCCGTCGGTCACGCTGTTCACCCGCGGCGAGAGTTTCTTCGAGAACGCGCTGTTCTCCGATCCGACGGGGTGGACCGGGCTGACTCTGGCTGAGCGTCGCGACGCCCTGGCCCGCACCGATCGCGGCGTCTTCTCGGCACGCGTTCAGGACGCTCTGCTCGCCGATGACCGTATCCGGCACCTGCGTGGCCGCGTCGCGCACGCCGTCGCGCGGGACGGGCGAATCAGGTTGACGCTCAGCACGAACACCGGCGGGGAGGCCGTCGAGACCGTGCACGGCTTCGACCTGGTGATCGACGGGTCCGGCGCGGACGAGCTGTGGTTCGTGCCGCTGTTCACCCAGGACGCGCTGGACGTTTTGGAACTCGGCATGGGCGGGCCGATGACCAGTGAGTCGCTGCAGGAGTCCATCGGCGACGACCTGGCCGTCACCGGCGTGCACCCGAAGTTGTTCCTGCCCGGCCTGTCCGGACTCACCCAGGGCCCCGGGTTCCCGAACCTGTCCTGCCTCGGGCTGTTGTCGGACCGGGTGCTGGGCGCCGACCTGACCCACGATCCGATGAGGAGACTCGATGAGCAACAATCCGTTCGATGACGAGGACGGCACCTTCTTCGTTCTGGTGAACGACGAGGATCAGCACAGCCTCTGGCCGACGTTCGCCGACGTGCCCGCGGGCTGGCGGGTGGTGTTCGGGGAGAGCACGCGCGCCGACTGCGTGGCCTTCGTCGAGGAGAACTGGACAGACCTGCGGCCGCGCACACTGCGCGAGGCCATGGCCGCCGACTAGCCCTACGCTGGCGGGCGTGACCGTCTGGGTCGGCGCGCTGCTGTGGATCGCCTCCGCCGTCTGCTACTTCGCCGCAGAGGCGGTCGCCGCCGCGGGGTTCGACGGCTACGCGTACGCCACCGACTTCGTCAGCACCCTGGGCGACCCTCAGCGGTCGCCGCATGCCGCGGTGATGAACGCGGCCTTCGTGGTGCAGGGCTTGGCGTTCCCGCTCGGCGCGTGGTTGGTGTCCCGGGCTGCGCAGGCAGGCAGGGCGCTGCCGTTCCTATCGCTCGCGGTGTGCAACGGCATCGGCAATCTGCTCGTCGCTGCCGTACCCAGCGGCACGGGTTCGGCCTGGCACGGTGTCGGTGCCGCGCTGGCACTCATCGGCGGCAACGTGGCGGTGCTGGCCGGGTCGTCGGTCCTTCGATCGGCGCTCGCCGCACCGGCCTATCGGAAGGTGTCGATCGCGCTCGGGGTGTTCGGGCTGCTGTGTCTGCTCGCGGTCGCGTCCGAGCTGTCGCCGATCGGGGCCTGGGAACGCGGCAGCGTCTACGCGATCTATGCGTGGCAGGTCCTCACAGGGATCATGGTCATCGCTCGTGGAAGGTAGAGGCGAGCGTCAGCTCGGCTGAGGTAGCGGACCGTCCATGTCGAACACGCGGGCGTGCAGGACAGTGCGGTTGCGCAGCGCGGCGCGCACCGCGCGGTGCAGGCCATCCTCGAGGTACACCACGCCCTTCCACCGCACGGCGTGCGGGAAGAGGTCACCGTAGAACGTCGAGTCCTCCGACAGCAGCCGGTCGAGTGCCAGCACCGTGGTGGTGGTGACCAGCTCGTCGAGCCGAATCTGGCGGGGCGGGATCTGCGCCCACTGCCGGTAGGACAGGCCGTGCTCCGGATACGGCTTGCCCTCGCGGACGCCCTTGAAGATCATCGCTGGGCCGTCGCGCACTGCTTGTTTCGCAACATAGGCGTCGGCATGTGTCGAGATTAGTGCCCCGGGCGCGCCTTGTCCCTGGCATCGGAGCACTATCGTTCGGTGTCCTCGCTGCTCTGCACCGTAAAATGAAACTCGACCAGGAGGTGAACGATGGGTAGCGCTGATGATCGGCGTTTCGAGGTGCTGCGTGCCATCGTCGCCGACTTCGTGACATCCAAGGAACCGATTGGCTCCAAGGCACTTGTCGAGCGGCACAACCTCGGCGTCTCCAGTGCCACCGTGCGCAATGACATGGCGGTGCTCGAGGCCGAGGGCTACATCGCGCAACCGCACACCAGCTCGGGACGTGTGCCGACGGAGAAGGGTTACCGCGAGTTCGTCGACCGCCTCGACGACGTCAAACCGATGTCGTCCAGCGAGCGACGCGCGATCCTCTCGTTCCTGGAGTCCGGCGTCGACCTCGACGATGTTCTGCGACGCGCGGTCAAGCTGCTCGCTCAGCTCACCCGCCAGGTCGCGATCGTCCAGTACCCCACGCTATCGACGTCGACGGTGCGTCACCTCGAGGTCGTCGCGCTGACGCAGGCGCGGTTGCTGCTTGTCGTGATCACCGACTCCGGCCGCGTCGATCAGCGCATCGTGGAACTCGGTGACGCCATCGACGACCATCAGCTCGCGCAGCTGCGGGAGCGTCTGGCCCATGCGCTCGAGGGCAAGCCCCTCTCGGCGGCGTCAGTCGCCGTCGCGGACCTCGCCTCGCAGCTCGTGGGCCACGGCGCCCTGGGCGACGCCGTGGGTCGCGCGGCCACGGTGCTGGTCGAGACGTTGGTGGAGCACCACGAGGAACGCCTGCTTCTCGGTGGCACCGCCAACCTCACTCGCAACACCGGTGACTTCGGTGGATCACTGCGTTCGGTGCTCGAGGCACTGGAGGAGCAGGTCGTGGTGCTGCGGTTGCTGGCCGTGCAGCAGGAGGCCGGTAAGGTCACGGTACGTATCGGGCACGAGACCGAGGCCGAGCAGATGGCCGGAACATCGGTGGTCAGCACCAGTTACGGCAGCTTGGGCAAGATTTACGGCGGCATGGGTGTGGTTGGTCCCACTCGAATGGACTATCCGGGAACCATCGCCAACGTTGCGGCGGTTGCTCTCTACATAGGCGAGGTCTTGGGCACCCGTTAGGGGTGTGAGTCGGGCCGCGAAACGCGGCTCAGAGGGTTTTGAAAGGGTTTGGCGTGGCACGCGACTATTACGGCCTGCTCGGTGTGAGCAAGGGCGCGAGCGATTCGGACATCAAGAAGGCGTATCGCCGCCTGGTGCGCGAGTTGCATCCCGACGTCAACCCCGATGCGGGCGAGCAGTTCGCCGAGGTCAAGCTCGCCTACGAGACCCTCATCGATCCCGAACGGCGCCGGATCGTCGACATGGGCGGCGACCCTATGGAGCGGGCCGCAGGTGGCGGTAACGGGTTCGGTGGCTTCGGTGGGCTCGGTGACGTGTTCGAGGCGTTCTTCGGCGGCGGTGGCGGCGGGGCTCGCGGACCGGTTGGCCGAGTGCGGCCCGGTTCGGACTCGCTGCTGCGGATGCGGATGGACCTGACGGAGTGCGCGACCGGCGTGACCAAGCAGGTCACTGTCGACACCGCGATTCTGTGCGACCTGTGCCACGGCAAGGGCACGCACGAAAACTCGACCCCGGTGACCTGCGATACCTGCAACGGCCAGGGTGAGGTGCAGACCGTGCAGCGTTCGCTGCTCGGCCAGGTGCTGACGTCGCGGCCGTGTCCGGTGTGCGCCGGCGTCGGTGAGGTGATCCCCGATCCGTGCCACCGCTGCGGCGGCGACGGCCGGGTGCGCGCCCGCCGCGAGGTGAGCGTCAAGATTCCCGCAGGCGTTGGCGAGGGGATGCGCGTTCGGCTGGCGGCCCAGGGCGAGGTGGGCCCGGGTGGCGGACCCGCAGGCGACCTCTATGTCGAGGTCCACGAGCAACAGCACGATGTGTTCGTGCGTGACGGTGACGACCTGCACTGCACGGTGTCGGTTCCGATGGTCGACGCCGCGCTGGGCACATCCCTGTCGGTTGACGCGATAATCGACGGTCCCACCGAGATCACCATCGCGCCAGGGACCCAGCCGGGCACCGTCACATCGCTGCGCGGACACGGTATGCCGCACCTGCGGACGGGCGTGCGCGGCAACCTGCACATCCACGTCGAGGTCGTCGTGCCCGCGCGTCTCGACACACACGACACCGAGCTGCTGCGCAAGCTCAAGGAGCAGCGGCCGCGCGATATCGCCGAGGTCAAGTCCACGCATGCGACATCCTCGGGCGGGGGCCTGTTCAGCCGTCTGCGTGAGACCTTCACCGGCCGCTGAGATCGGGTGAGCCGCGCGTGAGCAGCGCACTGTTCTACGTCGATGTGCTTCCCGAGGCCGGCGAGCGGGTCGTCGTCGACGGTGATGAGGGATTCCACGCCGCCAACGTCCGCCGCATCCGCGTCGGTGAGCAACTCGACATCGGCGACGGTGCGGGGGCGGTCGCACACTGCGTCGTCGAGGACGTCGCCAAGGGCCGGCTCGAGGCGCGGCTGATAACTCGGCGCACCGTGGATCCGCCCACCCCGACGGTGACCGTCGTGCAGGCACTGCCCAAGTCCGACCGCTCCGAACTTGCCATCGAGCTGGCGACCGAGGCCGGCGCGGACAGTTTCATCGCCTGGCAGTCGCAGCGGTGCGTCGCGCGCTGGGAGGGATCGGCCAAGGTGGACAAGGGGCTGCGGCGGTGGCAGGCGGTGGCCCGGTCGGCGGCAAGGCAGTCGCGCCGCCCGTACATCCCGGGGGTCACGTCGGTGCTGTCCACCGCTGATCTCGTCGACGCCGTCGGCGCGGCCGTCGACTCCGGGGCGGTGGTGCTCGCGCTACACGAATCGGCGACGGGACCGCTCACCGCGCCCGCGATGACAGCGCGTCTGGAGCGGGCCGGGGCCGTGTTTCTGCTGGTCGGGCCCGAGGGCGGGATCAGCGACGACGAGATCGAGGCACTGACCCGGGCGGGTGCGACGGCGGTGCGGTTGGGACCCTCGGTGCTGCGAACGTCCACCGCCGCGGCGGTCGCGCTGGGAGCCCTCGGCGTGCTGACTGGCAGGTGGTCCTAGTGCGGTTTGCACCCCGCGCTGTGGGTCGACCGTTGGTTTGAGTGCGTGACCAGCGGTAAACTGCAATTGCACCGCTACCAGAGCACAGAAAGCAGGCACTGAACACCACGTGACTCCCCGCGAGACGCAGGCTGCGTCGTCGGCCATGCGAAGCAACGACGCCGTGCGCAGCAATATCAACGTGCCGCCCGATCTGGTGGTGGGCCTGCTCGGCTCAGCCGACGAGAATCTGCGCGCCCTGGAGAACCTGCTGACCGCAGACATCCACGTGCGCGGCAACGCACTTGCCCTGTCCGGTGAGCCCGCCGACGTCGCACTCGCCGAGCGTGCGGTGACCGAACTCCTCGCCGTCGTCGCCAGCGGACAGCGCCTGACCCCTGACGCCGTGCGTCACACGCTGTCGATGCTGACCGGATCGGGCACCGAGTCGCCCGCCGAGGTGCTGACGCTCGACATCCTGTCGCGGCGCGGCAAGACCATTCGTCCCAAGACGCTGAACCAGAAGCGGTACGTCGATGCGATCGACGCGCACACCATCGTGTTCGGCATCGGCCCCGCCGGCACCGGCAAGACCTACCTGGCGATGGCGAAGGCGGTCAATGCGCTGCAGACCAAACAGGTGTCGCGCATCATCCTCACCAGGCCGGCCGTGGAAGCCGGTGAGCGCCTTGGGTTCCTGCCCGGCACGCTGAGTGAGAAGATCGACCCCTATCTGCGTCCGCTGTATGACGCGCTGCACGACATGATGGACGTCGAGTTGATCCCGAAGCTGATGAGCACGGGTGTCATCGAGGTCGCGCCGCTGGCGTACATGCGTGGCCGCAGTCTCAATGACGCGTTCATCATCCTCGACGAGGCGCAGAACACCACGGCAGAGCAGATGAAGATGTTCCTCACCCGGTTGGGCTTCGGCTCGAAGATGGTCGTGACGGGGGACGCCACGCAGGTCGACCTGCCCGGAGGTGCCCGTTCTGGGTTGCGGGCCGCAGTCGACATCCTCCACGGCATCAACGACATTCACGTCTCGGAACTCACCAGTGCCGACGTCGTGCGCCATCGGCTGGTGTCGGAGATCGTGGACGCCTACGCGAGATCCGAGTCCGAGGAGTCTGGCGGACTCAACCGCTCCCAGCGTCGCGCCAACATGGGCAGGCAGCGCCGATGACCATCGAGGTGGCCAACGAGTCGGGGATCGACGTCTCCGAGTCCGAGCTGATCAGCGTCGCGCGCTTCGTCATCAAGCGAATGGATGTCAATCCGGCCGCCGAGTTGTCGATGGTGCTGCTCGACACCGCGGCCATGGCCGATCTGCACATGCGGTGGATGGATCTGCCCGGTCCGACGGACGTGATGAGCTTTCCGATGGACGAACTCGAGCCCGGTGGCCGGCCCGACGCGCCCGAACCGGGACCGTCGATGCTCGGCGATATCGTGCTGTGCCCGGAGTTCGCCGCCAAACAGGCTGAGACCGCCGGACATTCACTGGGCCACGAACTCGCGCTGCTTACCGTGCACGGCGTCCTGCACCTCTTGGGCTATGACCACGCCGAGCCCGATGAGGAGAAGGAGATGTTTGCGTTGCAGGGCGAACTGCTCGAGGAGTGGGTCGCCGATCAGGTGGCGGCCTATCACCGGGAACGGCAGACCGAGCGCGATCGGGAGCTGCTCGACAAGTCGCGGTTCTACGACCACCCGTGACCGCACTCGCGCCGCTGCTCGGCGCCATCGCCCTGATTCTCATCGGCGGACTGTTCGCGGCGATCGACGCCGCCATCAGCACCGTCTCCATAGCCCGCGTCGAGGAACTCGTCCGTGAGGAACGCCCCGGCGCCGCCCGACTGGCGCGGCTGGTCACCGACCGGCCCCGCTACATCAACCTCGTTGTGCTGCTACGCATCACGTGCGAGACCATTGCCACCGTCCTGCTCGTCGCCTACCTGGCCGAGTACTTCGCGCTGCAGTGGGCACTGGTGGTCGCCGCGGCCATCATGGTGGTGGTCACATTCGTGGCGATGGGCGTCGGCCCGCGCACCCTCGGCAGGCAGAACGCCTACTCGATAGCCCTGATGGCCGCGCTTCCGCTACAGGCGATCTCGGTTCTGCTGACCCCGATCAGTCGGCTGCTGGTGCTGATCGGGAACGCACTGACCCCGGGCCGCGGATTCCGCAACGGCCCGTTCGCCTCCGAGATCGAACTGCGTGAGGTGGTGGACCTGGCGCAGCAGAGCGGCGTGGTCGCCGACGACGAGCGTCGCATGATCCAGTCCGTGTTCGAACTCGGGGACACCGCGGCGCGCGAGATCATGGTGCCGCGAACCGAGATGGTCTGGATCGAGTCCGACAAGTCCGCGGGCCAGGCCACATCCCTTGCGGTGCGCAGTGGTCACAGCCGCCTCCCGGTGATCGGTGACAACGTCGATGACGTGGTGGGCGTGGTGTACCTCAAGGACCTGGTTCAGCAGACGTACTACTCGACCAACGGCGGCCGTGACACCAAGGTCGCCGACGTGATGCGTCCCGCGGTGTTCGTACCGGACTCCAAGCCGTTGGACGACCTGCTGCGCGAGATGCAGCGCGACCGCAACCACATGGCACTGCTGGTGGACGAGTACGGCGCGATCGCCGGACTGGCAACCATCGAGGACGTCCTTGAGGAGATCGTCGGCGAGATCGCCGACGAGTACGACACGGACGAGGTCCAGCCCTGGGAGGACCTGGGTGACCAGCGGTTCCGGGTGTCCGCGCGGCTGCCGCTGGAGGACCTCACCGAACTGTTCTCCGGTCTCGAGATCGAGGACGACCTCGACTTCGACACCGTCGGCGGACTGCTGGCCCACGAGCTGGGCAGGGTGCCCCTTCCCGGCGCCGAGGTGATCTGGGATGGGCTGCGATTGCGCGCGGAGGGTGGCCGTGACCACCGTGGTCGGGTGCGCATCGGCACGGTGCTGGTCGCCCCCACCACCGAGATCGAGGAGGATCGATGACCACCCTGGACACCGAGGACGCGAAGCTGGTGACCCTGGCACGTGGGGCGATGGCCCGGACCGAGTCGGAAAGCGGTGCGGCGGTGCGCGATCTCGACGGCCGCACCTACGCCGGAGCCCCCGTCGGACTTGCGGCCCTGAGCCTCACCGCATTGCAGGCCGCGGTGTCCGCCGCAGTCTCCAGCGGGGCGGCGGGCCTGGAGGCCGCGGTGCTCGTCGGCGGCACCGCCGATGACGCGGGGGTGGCCGCGGTGCGCGAGCTGTCGGCCGACGCCGCGATCATCGTCACCGACCGGGCAGGGGAGCCGCGATGACCGATACCGAATTTCGTTCGGGTTTCGTCTGTTTCATCGGCAGGCCCAACACCGGTAAGTCGACGCTGACGAATGCGCTGGTCGGGACCAAGGTGGCGATCACCTCAAACCGACCGCAGACCACGCGGCACACGATCCGCGGCATCGTGCACAACGAGGACTTCCAGATAGTGCTCGTCGACACGCCCGGCCTGCACAGGCCGAGGACTCTGCTCGGCCAGCGGCTCAACGAACTGGTCAAGAACACCTACTCCGAGGTCGACGTCATCGGGCTGTGCATACCCGCCGACGAGGCCATCGGCCCGGGTGACCGCTGGATCTACGAGCAGGTCCGCGCCGTCGCACCCAGGACCACGCTCATCGTGATCGTGACCAAGACCGACAAGGTGCCCAAGGATCGGGTCGCGGCTCAACTGCTCGCGGTGAGCGAACTGACCGGCGGGGACTGCGAGATCGTGCCCGTGTCGGCGACGACCGGCGAACAGGTGAATGTCCTTGTCGACGTGCTCGTCTCGAAGCTCCCCCCGGGGCCCGCGTTCTACCCCGACGGCGAACTGACCGATGAGCCGGAGGAAGTCCTGATGGCCGAGCTGATTCGGGAGGCGGCGCTCGAGGGTGTCCGCGACGAACTTCCGCACTCGTTGGCCGTCGTGATCGATGAGATGACGCCCCGCGAGGGCCGCTCGGAGGAGCAGGGGGAACTCATCGACGTGTACGCCATCCTCTACGTCGAGCGCGACAGCCAGAAGGGCATCGTGATCGGCAAGGGCGGCGCGCGGCTGCGGGAGGTGGGCACCGCGGCGCGCACTCAGATCGAGAAGCTGCTCGGGACCAAGGTGTACCTGAATCTGCGGGTCAAGATCGCCAAGAACTGGCAGCGCGACCCAAAGCAGCTGGGGAAGCTGGGTTTCTAGCGGCTCACCCGTGCATGGGTGTCCAACCGAGTTCGGCCCTGGCCTTCGCGTTCGACAGTGGCAGCCACGTCGTGCCGAACGCCGTCGCCGGATACGAGGCGACCAACCTGACGAGCTTCGGTGAGATCGGCCACGGCCTCGGCCTGTGCAGTTTCGCGTTGAGTTCGCGGATGTAGTCGCCAAACGACCGCGGCCGGTCGTCGACAATGTTGTAGATCTGGCCATTTCGGCCGTTCTCCACGGCGTCGGCCGTCGCGCGGGCGACGTCATCGATGTGCACCCACGACAGGATTCCGGTGCCCGTCATCGCGGGCACCGCCCACCATTTCGCGAGTTTGACGAACAGTTCGTCGTGCGTCACGCCGGGGCCGTAGAACACGCCGTACCGCAACACGATTCCGTCCACCGCGAGCACTGTCCGTTCCATCTCCCGCAACGCGGCCAGAAACCCGGCGCCCTTCGGAGGCGGCGGCCCGGGGTACGGGTCGGCCTCGTCGATCAGCGCCGGACCGGTGGGGGCGTACCCGTAGGCGAAGATCACCGATTCAGCGACTATCCGACGAACGCCGGCACGCTGTGCGGCCGCCACCAGGTTCGGCGCACCGATACTCCACAACTTGGTCGCAGGTTCAAAGTCCTTGACGCGCTTTGGCCCCCAGGCGGGCAGTGTGGTGAGCAGGCTGACCACCGCCTCAGGAGCGATCTCGGCCAGCGCCGCGTCGATCTGGGTCTGGTCGAACACGTCGGCAACCAGTGGTTTCGCACCTGTGGCGGCGATCTGCGGCGTCTTCGACGCTGACCGGGTCAGCCCCACCACGTCGTGACCGCGGGCAGTCAGCTCACGCAGCAGCGGAATGCCTGGCACGCTCGTCGCACCCGCCACCAGGATCCGCATCTACTGCGCTCTCTTCCCGTCGAATGCGCTGCAGCGCAACCCGCTAACGCGAGAGTGGCCGCCGGTCACGGGCTAACCCAAATCGCGCTCAGCCGGGCTGACCGTAGACCGCGACGACGACGCTGCGGTCGAGCCGGTTCTCCGACCACACCCCGATCTGAGTGTTGGCGCAGTTCGACATGATCGCCATGTAGTCGGGCCGGTGGAACCACTGGTTCATGATCTCGACGCCATTGATGGCGAGCGCGGGGTTGATGGCGACGGTCTCGGCCACCACACCCTTGAAGCCGGCGGCGTTCGCGCGGTCCTGCGTCGTGGAGCCGTCGGATCCGATGTCACCGTCGAGGGCGCGATTGTTCAGGACGTCGTTGGTGTGCCACTGCGCGGCCAACCGCAGCTGCGGGTTGATCTTGAGGTCCGTCTCGCAGCCGGCCTTTTGCTGGATGGTGTAGACGTTGGCGGCAACACTCTCGTTCAGCCGCTTGTTGTCGGCGTTGGCCGTGGGTGCCGCGATGACCGCACCGCCGATGACGGCCAGTGCGGGCAGGGCGCGGGCACACCGGCGTGCGACATCGCTGCTCCTCATGTCCGGCGACATTACGCGCTGCAGCAGAGCCCGGTGAGGGATCCGGACTAACCTTCGCCCGCCGATTCCCACCACGGATCGGGCTGTCTTGTCGCCCAGTTGCCGATGACCTCGAGCTCGGCGGCCAGCGAGACCAACAGGGGTTCGCTGTTCGCTGGACCCATCAACTGCACGCCGATCGGCAGGCCATCGGAGGTGAAACCCGCCGGGATGTTGATCGACGGCCAGCCCAGTACGTTCCACGGCCACGTCACCGGGCATTCGCGGATCATGGCGCGGTCGGTGGCGAAGCTGCTGCGCCGGTCGTAGGCGTCGACCCGCGGCGGGGGCAGCGCCGTGGTGGGCGCCAGGACCACATCGGCCAGGTTGAAGATCCACCCGATCCGGCGCTGGGCATCGGCCTCGTGCCTGCGGGCCTTGCGCAGCACCCGTTCGGACAGCAGACGACCGGTCCGCATATTGCTCGTGGTGCGCACATCCAGGTCGACCAACGGACCGAGGCGATCGGCCCAGTTCAGCAGACCCGATGTCGAGCGGGACAGGAAGTCCCAGGACATCCGGAGTCCGTAGTTGGGATCGGCTGCCCGCACGGTGTGCCCCAGTTCCCCGAGCTGGCCGGCGATCACCTCCATGGCCGACCGGATCTCGGGGTGCAGCGTGGCCCGAAAGAAGGTGAATGGGAACGCCGTCGACATCGCGACCGTCAACGGGCCGGGTGCCTGGGCGACGTGCTCGGTGGCGCGGATCGGCGGCGGCTGGTGCAGATCGCCGTCGACGTTGCCCGACGCCGCGTCGAGGACCAGCGCGGCGTCGGTGACCGTGCGGGCCAACACCCCGTTGACGGTGATTCCGTTGAACGCCTCGGGCAGCGGCCAGGTCGAGATGCGTCCGCGCTGCGGCTTGATGCCGACAAGGTGGCTCCAGGCTGCGGGGATACGAACGCTTCCGGCGCCGTCTGAGCCGATGGCCGCGGTCACCAACCCGGCTGCGACTGCCGCGGCGCTGCCTCCCGACGATCCGCCGGGCGAGTGCTCGGCCGACCATGGGTTTCGGGTGTGACCGAAACCCGGCCCGCTGGTGAATGGCCACTGTCCGAGTTCACACGTGTTGGTCTTGCCGACGATCACCGCGCCTGCCGCCCGCAGGCGGCGCACGACCTCACTGTCGGCGGCGGCGGGAGCCACCGGACCCGATGTGCCGAATCGGGTGGGGATGCCCGCGATGTCGACGTCGTCCTTGACCGCGATCGGGATGCCCAATAGCGGAAGGTAGTGCCCGGTCGCCCGTTTGCGATCGGCCTCCACTGCATCGGCGAGGGCCTGTTCGGCCAACACGACCCGGAACGCGTTGAGGCTGTGTTGGCTGGCGGCGATGGCGTCCAGTGAACGTCGTACCAGCTTGACCGACGTCGTCTGGCCGCTGGCGAGTTGATAGAGCTGCTGGGTCAGGGTGGGGAACCGGTTGGAGGAGTCGCGTGTCGGGGAGGGAGTGCGTGGCATATCGGCTCCGAGAATATCCGGCCCGGCGACGGGCGGGCCTCGGCGGCGTTGTCGCCTTCTGATGGGAGACTGTCCCGATGCGGTTGTACCGAGATCGGGCTGTGGTGCTGCGCCAGCACAAGCTCGGCGAGGCTGACCGGATCGTGACCCTGCTCACCCGGGACCACGGGCTGGTCCGTGCCGTGGCCAAGGGAGTGCGCCGCACCCGGAGCAAGTTCGGGGCCCGGCTGGAGCCGTTCGCGCACATCGACGTCCAACTGCACCCAGGGCGCAATCTCGACATCGTCACGCAGGTGCAGGCCATCGACGCGTTCGCCAGTGACATCGTCAGCGACTATGGCCGCTACACCTGCGGGTGCGCGGTGCTGGAGACCGCCGAGCGGATCGCAGGCGAGGAGCGCGCCCCGGCGCCCGCATTGCACCGTCTGACCGTCGCGGCGTTGCGTGCGGTGGCCGACGGGGCGCGGGCGCGGGAACTGGTACTCGACGCTTATCTGTTGCGCGCCATGTCGATTGCGGGTTGGGCGCCTTCGCTCGTCGAATGTGCCCGGTGCGCCACCCCCGGCCCACACCGGGCGTTTCATGTCGCCGCGGGAGGCAGTGTCTGCGTGCACTGTCGGCCGTCCGGTTCGGTCACACCGCCCCAGGGCGTCCTGGATCTGATGGCCGCGCTGCACGACGGCGACTGGGAGGCTGCCGAGGTCTCGTCGGCATCGCACCGGAGCCAGGCCAGCGGTCTGGTGGCCGCGCACCTGCAGTGGCACCTGGAACGGCAGATGCGAACATTGCCGCTGGTGGAGCGCGTCTACCGCGCGGACACCACGGTCGGCGAGAAAAGGGCCGCCCTGGTCAGGCAGGATGAGGCGCATGGCATCCATCCGGGGCAAGGAGACCTTCCCGCAGCTGCCTCCAGCGCCTGACGACTATCCGAGCTTCCCGGACAAGTCCACCTGGCCGGTGGAGTTCCCACAACTGCCGCCCGAGACCAACGGCAGGTTCTCCCGTCCGCCGCAGCACACGTCGAAGGCGGTGGCTCCGCAGATCCCGGCGGGTCAGGTGCCCAACCACGTCGCCGTGGTGATGGACGGCAACGGCCGCTGGGCCACCCAGCGTGGCCTGGGCCGCACCGATGGGCACAAGATGGGTGAGGCGGTGCTCATCGACATCACCTGCGGTGCGATCGAACTGGGCATCAAGCACCTAAGTGTGTACGCGTTCTCGACGGAGAACTGGAAGCGCAGCACCGAGGAGGTGCGCTTTCTGATGGGCTTCAACCGGGAGGTGGTGCGCCGCCGCCGGGAGAACCTCGACGCGATGGGCGTGCGGATGCGCTGGGTCGGGTCCAGGCCTCGGATGTGGCGCAGCGTCATCAAGGAGTTCGACATCGCCGAGGACATGACAGTCGACAATGACGTCATCACGGTCAACTACTGCGTGAACTACGGTGGCCGCACCGAGATCGTGGAGGCCGCACAAGAACTCGCGCAGCAGGCGGCCGACGGCAAGATCAATCCAGCCAAGATCAACGAGGCGACATTCGCCAAGCATCTGCACCGCAACGACATTCCCGACGTCGACCTGTTCATCCGGACGTCAGGGGAGCAGCGGGCCAGTAACTTCCTGATCTGGCAGGCCGCCTACGCCGAGTACGTCTTCCAGGACAAGCTCTGGCCCGACTACGACCGGCGCGACCTGTGGGCGGCGTGCGAGGAGTACGTCAACCGCAATCGCAGGTTCGGCAGGGCCTGATGGCGTCCGGCGAGTTGCTCGGTCGTCTCTCGTCGGTGCTCGGCGCGGTGACCACGCTGCTCGAGGAGGACGACGAGGCCATCACCGTCGGTCACGAGGGCACCGTCGCGTCGCTGCGCGTCGTGTTGATCGCCGACGGACTGGAGATGGTGTCGCTGACCCAGCCGTTGGCGTGGGACCTGCCGCTGACCAACAAGCTCCGCGAACGGGTCGGTGGGCACGCGGGCAGGACGATGCTGGGCACCGTGGTGCTTGTCGAGAAGCTCGTCGAATCACCGGTGAACGGGTCCTCGACCAAGGCGGCGACGGGGCGGTCGACGGCCAAGAAGGTCGCCGACGTCTTGTTGCGCTACAACTTTCCTGCCGCGGGGCTCGGCGACGATGCGCTGCGAACCCTGGTCATGATGGTGCTCTCGGCCGGCGCGGAAGTCCGGGCGGACCTCACCGGCTGACGCCTACGCCGAGACGCACTCGCCGCACACACCGAAGATCTCGATGGTGTGCGTGACATCGGTGAAGCCGTGCTCGCTGGCGACGTCGGCGGCCCACTTCTCGGCGGCACCGCCCTCTACCTCGATGGTGGTTCCGCACGCGCGGCACACCAGGTGATGGTGGTGATGTGCCGAGCATCGGCGGTACACCGACTCGCCGGTGTCGGTGCGCAGGGTGTCGACCGCTCCTGCCGCGGCCAAGGACTGCAGCGACCGGTACACGGTGGTGAGGCCGATGACCTCGCCGCGGCGGCGCAGTTCGTCATGCAGCTCCTGCGCGGAGCGAAACTCCTCCACGCTCTCCAGCAGGGCGGCGATCGCGGCGCGCTGCTTGGTGGCGCGGACCGCGACCTTTGTTGACTCCTTTGCCGGATTCTCCACGGTCCCTGTCATCGGTGGTCCTCGGCGGAGTGCGCGACGGCCGCGAGCACGATCTCGCACAGGTGGTGGTCCACCAGCCGGTAGTGCACTTCGCGCCCGGACCGCTCGCCGGCGACCACACCGGCTGCCTTGAGGATCCGCAGGTGCTGGCTGACCAGCGGTTGGGGCACCCCGAGCGCGTCGACCAGCTCGTGCACGCAGCGCGGGGACGCGTGCAGTTGCAGCACGATCGCGATGCGAACGGGCGCCGCGAGGGCGCGCAGCAGTTCACCCGCGGAGTCGAGGACATCACGGGCGGGCAGCTCGACTGCGGGGATGTCGTCGTGCTCGTGGGGGTCGTGCGGCTGATCGGCCCGACCCGCTAAACTGGAAACCGTTTTCATTAGTAGTGAGGATACATGCGCGATAGTGCATGTCAACGTGCACGTCAACCAGTGGCGCGGCGCGGGCCTCTCAGGCACGTGACTACGCTGTGGACCCGTGGCATCCATCATCGACACCGTTGCGAACCTGGCGAAACGCCGTGGCCTGGTCTTTCAGTCAGGTGAGATCTACGGCGGCACGAAGTCGGCGTGGGACTACGGCCCACTGGGCGTCGAGCTCAAGGAGAACATCAAGCGGCAGTGGTGGCGGTCGATCGTCACCGGCCGTGACGACGTCGTCGGTCTCGACTCGGCGGTCATCCTGCCGCGTGAGGTGTGGGTGGCCTCCGAACACGTCAAGACCTTCAACGACCCGCTCGTGGAGTGCCTGAACTGCCACAAGCGGCATCGGCAGGACCACATGCAGGAGGCGTACGCGGCCAAGAAGGGGCTCGACGATCCGGACGCCGTTCCGATGGCGGAGATCGCGTGCCCGGACTGCGGCACCAAGGGGCAGTGGACCGAACCGCGCGATTTCAACATGATGCTCAAGACCCACCTCGGCCCGATCGAGACCGAGGAGGGCATGCACTACCTGCGGCCCGAGACTGCGCAGGGCATCTTCGTCAACTTCGCCAACGTGGTGACGACCGCACGCAAGAAGCCCCCGTTCGGAATTGCCCAGACGGGCAAGAGCTTCCGCAACGAGATCACCCCCGGCAACTTCATCTTCCGCACTCGCGAGTTCGAGCAGATGGAAATGGAGTTCTTCGTCGAGCCGTCCACCGCCGAGGAATGGCACCAGTACTGGATCGACACCCGTCTGCAGTGGTACGTCGACCTCGGCATCGACCCCGAGAACCTGCGGCTCTTCGAGCATCCCAAGGACAAGCTGTCGCACTACAGCACCCGCACGGTCGACATCGAGTACAAGTTCGGATTCCAGGGCAACCCGTGGGGTGAGCTGGAGGGCGTGGCCAACCGTACTGACTTCGACTTGTCGCAGCACACAAAGCATTCCGGCGTGGACCTGTCGTTCTACGACCAGGCCACCGAGGCGCGCTACGTGCCGTACGTCATCGAGCCGGCAGCGGGGCTGACGCGTTCGCTGATGGCCTTCCTGGTGGACGCCTACACCGAGGACGAGGCGCCCAACGCCAAGGGCGGCGTCGACAAGCGCACGGTGCTCAAGCTCGACCCACGGCTGGCCCCGGTCAAGGCGGCGGTGCTGCCGCTGTCGCGGCATGCGGATCTGTCGCCTAAGGCCCGCGACCTGGCCGCCGAGCTGCGCAAGTCGTGGAACGTCGAGTTCGACGACGCGGGTGCGATCGGTCGGCGGTACCGGCGTCAGGACGAGATCGGCACCCCGTTCTGTGTGACGCTGGACTTCGACTCGCTCGACGATCATGCCGTCACCGTTCGCGAACGTGACGCGATGACACAGGAGCGCGTGGCGATCGACGCCGTGTCCGATTACCTGGCGGTGCGCCTCAAGGGCTGCTGACCCAACTTCCGCTGACCCCCCTTCCGCGAGCGCGCGTGTTTGCGGGCGACACGCCGTCTGGAAATCGGACTTTGCGCGCTCTCGCGCTCGGTCGATCTGTCCACAGACGGGCCGTCATCCACAAATTGGGCCAGAGGTCTGTTGCGGACGGTCGTCTGGCCGGAACATCCGACATGTGGATGATGCGGTGCAAGCGGTACTCGACGCCCACGGTGGCGTGGCGACGTCGGGCCAGCTAAGGGATGTGTTGAGCCGAAGCCAACTCGACACCAGGATCACACGCGGCGATCTGATCAAGGTGTGGACCGGCGTCTACGCCAGTGCTGAGCCTGATACGAAGACCCGGCTTCGTGGCCTCGACCTTCGTGCGGGCGCGCCTGTCGCCATCTGCCTTGGTACCGCGGCGGCGGCGCACGGATTCGACACCGAGGAGGACGACGACCTCCACGTCCTCACTCCGCCTCGACATCTGTTGCGCGACTCGGACGGCTTGAAGGTGCACCGCCGAGACGGGGCGCCGCTGGTGATGGTTGACGGTCGGCGGGCCACCTCGCCGGCATGGACCGCGGTCGAGGTGGCCCGCAGTCTTAGGCGACCACGGGCCCTGGCCACCTTGGATGCAGCGCTGCGCAGTCGGACGTGTGTTCGGCAGGACATGCACATGGCTGCTGTCGAACAGTTCGGACGTCGAGGGATCGTCCATGTCCGTGAACTCATCCCGCTGGCCGACGCGCTCGCCGAGTCGCCGATGGAGAGCGAGGCGCGCTTGATGATGCTCGATGGTGGCTTACCCTCGCCCGCATTGCAATACGAGGTGATCGACGCGGACGGCCGGCTGTGGCGGCTGGACTTCGCCTGGCCTGACGTCAAGGTCGCGGTCGAATATGACGGCTTCGATTGGCATAGCGATCCCGTCGCCTTCCGGCGCGACCGGCTGAAGCGCGCCGCTCTGCTCGAGATGGGATGGTCTGTCATATCGATCGTGTTCGACGATGTCAGGCGGTGGCCCTGCGAGACGGTGCGTCGGATCGAGACCGAGTTGAACCGCTCGCGTGCGGCATGAGCGCGCGCAGAGTTGGATCTAGGCTCGGCGTGTCGCCCGCAAACACGCGCGCTCGTGGGGGAGCCGGAACCTAGAAGCGGCCGCCGCCGCCGCTGAAACCGCCGCCGCCCGAGCCGCCGAATGTCGTTGAACTCCAGCCGCCTCCGGCGCTGCCGCCGAGGCCGCCGCCCAGGGCGCCCGACAGGATGTTGCCGATGATGATGCCGCCGAGGATCGCCCCGGAGTTCCCGCCGCCACCACCGCGGTAGTTGGAGTACGCCCGCTGCGCATTGCTGACGTCGGTGTGCGCCAGCGTCTGCGCCTGCTCGGCGAGCATCGCCGCACCGTTGGCGTGCGCGATGGCCTCGGCCAGGTCACTCGTCCGCTTGGACTGCGCAGCCCCGAGTTGACGGACCGCCTCCGACAGCCGGGTGCGCGCCTCAGGACCGACGCTGCCGCGGCGGGTGTCGATGAAGTCGGTTACCGCCCGCACCCGTGACTGCGCGCTGAACAGCGCCTGGTCGAACGCGCGGCTCATGCGCTCCGCGGTCTCGCGTTCCTCGGTGATGGTGGCCAGCAGCCGATCCAGGTCGGCGTCGGCCTGCGTCAACTGTGTGAAGGCGCCCAGCGGGTCGGCGCTGCCGCTACTCTGCGCGACCGCCACCGCGGCGGCGGCCGCGTCACGGGCGGTGCGCAGCTCGTCGGTCCGGGGTGTGCCAGGTTGTGCGAGCAGTTCACCCGCCTGCTTGACGCCGTTCTGAATGTCGGCGATCGCCGCGGGCAGGCCCGCGACCGCACGATTGATATCGGTGGAGGCGCTGTCGATCGCGTCGAGCATCGTGCGGGCCTGACCCAGCGCGGACTCGGCGGCCCGGATGGAGTCGACCAGACCGCTCTGGCTTCCGGCGGGCCGGGAGACAAGCGTCCTGGCATTGGTGATGTTCTGGTCGGCGAACGTCAGTCGCTGGCTTGCCGTTTCGACGTTCCCGGTGACCGAGGTCAGGGCGGTCTCGGAGAACTGCGCTCCGAGCGCGGCCAACGTCTGGCGTGACGGTTCGATTCGCGCGGTGAGATCCACCATCTGCTGGGTCAGGCTGTCGAGCCGGCTGGGCGCATTGATGACCAGATCTCGAAGTTCCTGGAAGGCCTCGCGTTGGGCATCGAGTTCGCGGTCAGCCTTGGCCGCGGCCACCACGACGCGCGTGAGCAGGTCGCGGCGCTCCGCGGGCGTCTCAGGCACGGCGTCGTCGAGGATCTGACGCACGTTGAACGCCTGCGTCAGCGTCTTCTTGGCGGCGGCGACCGCCGCGCTGAAGGGTGCGGTGTCCTTCTCGCCGAATTCCTCGACGGCCAGAACCAGTTCGTTGTCGCTGGTTCGGACGGCATTGTCGACGTCGACCACGATCGAGCGGGAGAGATCGTCGAGCGCGTCGAGCGAGAGCGCCGCCAACGCGGCGGGGTCGGCCGGGTTGACGCGTTGTGCCGCCGCGAACTCGGCCGCGCGGCGCTTGCGTCGCCGCCAGCTCCGCCACCACAGCAGCAGCGCCACGGCGATGACGATCACGGCGAGGATCGCGAGCATGCCGACCCAGGTGATCTCGCTGCCGCCCGAGCTGGTGGCGTTGAGGCCGGTTGCCGCGGCGACCGCCGCCCCGGCCCAGTCGCCGCGCCGCAACGCCGGCTCGACCTCGTTGCGGCGCAGCGTGTCGACGTCGATGCTGCCCGCCGCGGCCTTGGGCACCAGCAGTGCGTAGGCACGGTCGGTGGTGGCCACCGCCAGGATGGCGTCCTCATTCTGGAAGTCACTGATCCGCATGGTGTTTCGGGCCCAGGTGTCAGCGCTCTGACCTGAGAACGAGTCCACGTAGACCACCCAGAGTCGAACGCGGCGCTGCGTGTAGAGATCCTCGACCGCGGCTTGCACCGCCGAGGACTGGCCGCGGTCGAGCACCCCGGCGTTGTCGGTGACGTAGTTGGACAGCCGCAGCGGCGGGTCGGCCCAGGCGGTCGGGGCGGTGGGTACCAGCAGAGCTGCGGCGAGCACCGCGAGCACCAGGCTGAAAAGGCGTGTCACCCGAAGTCTCCTGCGCATGATCGTCAATCTAGTGGTCAGCACGGCCCGGGCACCCGAGACCGAACAACGGTGCTGGCAGACTGTGCGTCAGTGAGTACCACCAGCGACATCTACGACGACTTCGACCGGCAGCGCCTGGTGGTCGAGGCGCCCAAGGCTGCGGCACTGGCGGGTACCGACAGCGAGCACCGCACCGACTTCGCCAGAGACCGGGCCCGGGTGCTGCACTGTGCCGCGCTACGCAGGCTCGCCGACAAGACGCAGGTGGTCGGGCCCCGTGAGGGCGACACCCCGCGCACCCGGCTCACCCACTCCCTGGAGGTGGCCCAGATCGGCCGCGGGATGGCCGTCGGTCTGGGCTGCGATCCGGATCTGGTCGACCTGGCCGGTCTGGCCCACGACATCGGCCACCCGCCATACGGGCACAACGGTGAACGCGCGCTCGATGAGATCGCGAAGGCCTTCGGCGGTTTCGAGGGCAACGCGCAGAACTTCCGGATTCTGACCCGACTGGAGCCCAAAGTCCTTGACGGCGAGGGGCGTTCCGCGGGCCTGAATCTGACCAGGGCCTCCCTCGACGCGGTGACGAAGTATCCGTGGGTACGCGGCGACCGCAAGAAGTTCGGGTTCTACGACGACGACGCCGACGGGGCCGCCTGGGTGCGCGACGGTGCGCCCGCCGAGCGGCCGTGCCTGGAAGCCCAGGTGATGGACTGGGCCGATGACGTCGCCTACTCGGTGCACGACGTCGAGGACGGTGTGATCTCCGGGCGCATTGACCTGCGGGTGCTGGCCGACACCAGCGCCGCCGCCTCGTTGGCTCGTCTCGGCGTCAAGTCCTTCCCGGCGGTGCGCCACGACGATCTGCTGGAGGCCGCGCAGCGGCTGTCGCAGATACCGGTGGTCGCGGCGGTGGGCAAGTATGACGGCACCATCGCGGCGTCCGTCGCGCTCAAGCGGCTGACGAGTGAGCTGGTGGGCCGGTTCGCCAACGCGGCGATCACACAGACCCGCGCCGTCGCGGGTGGCGGCCCGCTGAAGCGCTTCGACACCGACCTCGCGGTGCCCGCGCTGGTGCGCGCCGAGGTGGCGGTGCTGAAGATGCTGGCCCTGCAGTTCATCATGTCCGACCACCAGCACCTGCAGATTCAGGCGGACCAGCGGACCCTCGTGCACGAGGTCGCCCTGGCGCTGTGGGCGCAGGCGCCGAGCAGTCTGGACCCGCAGTTCGCGCCGGAGTTCGTCGCGGCCGCCGACGACGGAGCCCGGCTGCGGGTGGTGATCGACCAGATCGCGTCCTACACCGAGGGGCGGTTGGAACGAGTGCACGAGGCGCGCTCGCCCCGGCCCCTAGACTGAGCCGATGGTCGGTTCGACGGGTAGGAGCGAAGCGACACGGGGTGGCCGAATCCCTGATCGCGATATCGCGGCCATACGTGAACGCATTCGCATCGAGGACATCGTCGGTGACTACGTTCAGCTGCGCCGCGCCGGCGTCGATTCGATGAAGGGCCTGTGCCCATTCCACGACGAGAAGTCCCCGTCCTTCCACGTCCGGCCCAACCACGGCCACTTCCACTGCTTCGGGTGCGGTGAGGGTGGCGACGTCTACGCCTTCCTGCAGAAGATCGAGCACGTCTCCTTCGTCGAGTCGGTGGAGTTGCTGGCCGATCGCATCGGCTACACCGTCACCTACACCGGCGGGTCGACCACCAACGTCCAGCGCGATCGCGGTAGCCGTAGTCGGCTGATCGCGGCCAACGCCGCCGCGCAGGAGTTCTACGCCGAGGCGCTGAAGTCGGATGAGGCCGCCGCGGCGCGGCAGTACCTGCTGGACCGCAACTTCGACGCCGAGGCGGCCGCCCGGTTCGGGTGCGGCTTCGCCCCGTCCGGGTGGGACACGCTGACCAAGCACCTGCTGCGCAAGGGATTCGAGTTCAAAGAACTCGAGGCGGCGGGGTTGTCGCGCGAGGGCAAGCGCGGGCCGATGGACCGCTTCCACCGCCGCCTGCTGTGGCCGATCCGGGTATCGGCCGGTGAGGTGATCGGGTTCGGGGCGCGGCGGTTGTTCGACGACGATCACATGGAGGCCAAGTACGTCAACACACCGGAGACGGTGTTGTACAAGAAGTCGAACGTGCTGTTCGGTCTTGACCTGGCCAAGCGTGACATCGCCCGCGGGCACCAGGCGGTGGTGGTGGAGGGCTACACCGACGTCATGGCGATGCACCTGTCCGGTGTGACGACGGCGGTGGCGTCCTGCGGTACCGCCTTCGGTGACGAGCATCTCTCGATGCTTCGGCGACTCATGATGGACGACAACTTCTTTCGTGGCGAGCTGATCTACGTCTTCGACGGCGACGCGGCGGGCCGTGCGGCCGCGGTCAAGGCGTTCGAGGGCGAGCAGAACCTCGCCGGGCAGTCGTTCGTCGCGGTGGCCGACGACGGTATGGACCCGTGCGACCTGCGACTGCGTTCGGGCGAGGGTGCCCTGCGCGATCTGGTGGCAAGGCGAACACCGCTGTTCGAGTTCGCCATTCGCACCGCTCTCGGTGAGCACGACCTCGACAGCGCCGAGGGGCGGGTGGCCGCACTGCGCCGCTGCGTGCCGATCGTCGCCAAGATCAAGGACTCCTCGCTGCGCGACGAGTACGCGCGACAACTCGCCGGCTGGGTCGGCTGGGATGACGTCGGTCAGGTTCTCGGCCGGGTGCGTGAGGAGGCCGGCCGCGGTGGGGGAAGGCCGGCGGGCCGGCGGCCCTCGGCGGCCCACGATGCCTCCTCCGTGGCGCGTGCCGTGCCGCCGCCGGTGTCACGCCCGGACCCCCGCGACCCCACGCTGTGGACACAGCGCGAGTCGCTCAAGGGGGCGCTGCAGTATCCGGCCATCGCCGGGCCCGTGTTCGACGCGTTGTCCAATGAGAGCTTCGCGCATCCCGCCTATCTCGGTGTGCACGCGGCGATCGTTGCGGCGGGCGGAACCTCAGCCGGACTGTCAGGCGCGGACTGGATCGAGGCCGTGCGCGCGAAGGTGCCGTCGGCCGAGGCGGCCAACCTGGTCAACGAGTTGAGCGCGGAGTCCATCAACGTCGTCGACGACGAGCGACTGCCGCGCTATATCGGGGCGGTGCTGGCCAGGCAGCAGGAGGTCTGGGTCGGCAGGCAGATCGCCGAGATGAAGTCCAAGCTGCAGAGAATGTCGTCGGTGGACCACAGCGACGAGTATCACGCCCTGTACGGCGACCTGATCGCACTCGAGACGTACCGCAAGAGCCTGATCGAGCGGGCGAGCGGCGACGACCTCACTGCGTGAGCAGAGCATTCGCGCTATTGTGAGGTCGCTGTCTCAGCACGTCGACCCATCTGGAGGGCCCACCCCATGACCATCCGAGCACACCGTCTCGTCGCCGCCGGCTCGCTGGCCGTCGCCGCCCTGGCCGCTCCGATCGCCATTGCGCTGACCAGCACCGACGCTTCCGAGGCTATCGCTGGCCCCCGGTGCCTGTCCCACGTTGGCAACATCGAGGACGGCGTCTGCGCCGGATACTCCAGCGGTAACGGCATCAACGTGGGCACCCCCGACATCGGCGTGTACGGCCCCAACAGCGGCGCCGCCAACGGTCGCGGCGGCGGCATCGGCGTCACCACCGGCCCCCTGCTGCCGGGCCAGACCTGGACTGTGCCGATCGGCTAGCGGTCTGCGGCCGTTTCCGGCCGCAGTACCGAGGTCGTGGCGTCGATGGGCGTCAACTTCACCAAGTGTGGATCGGGTGACACCCGATCCGCTACCTTGCGTCGCCCTGCGTCGATCAACGCCTTGGTTCGCGGGCTCTCCGTGACGGCACGGTAGGTGCCCGCGATCTGCTCATAACGTTGTCTGCCGGCCTTGCTGCCCAGCACGTAGCCGACTGCCAGGACGGCGGCGAAGCGGATCACAGGAGTCCTCCATCGAGACGGTGCATCGCCTCCATCCTGCCTCACCCGAGGCGAGTGCGGCGCGATGGTGGCGGGCCCAGCGCGGATGCTGGCGTTCGGCGGCGGGTCGCCTGCCCGGTTCCAGAGTTCGGGCCATCATGCGCTAGAGTCATGCCTCGGTTCGCGGGCAGGTTTCGCGCACCAGACGGGCAATCCCCTGTAGCTCAATTGGCAGAGCTTCCGACTGTTAATCGGACGGTTCCTGGTTCGAGTCCAGGCGGGGGAGCCACCCGTAAACTCGCGTTCATGCGAGCATTCGCGGCCGCCGCGGCCTCCGTCTTGATCCTGGTGGCCGCCGGCTGCGGCTGGAGCCCATCGAGCGGGAACCAGGCGCAGCCCAACACCTGCACGGCCGAGCAGGGACCGTCGACTGACACCGTCAATGCCGAGATCGCCAAGATCTCCGGCGGTCAGCAGTGGCGGGAGTCGGCGCGGGGCAACACCACCGACTGCCGCCTGTACTGGGTGCAGGTCGCCTCGGCTGCGCCCGCCTCCGATGCGCCGGGCCAGGTGCTGTTCTTCGACGGTGGCGCACCGATCGGCACGCCGACGCCCGACCCGCGGCCCTACATCGCCGTGGTGAACTCCAGCCCTGACACCGTGACGGTCCAGTACCAGTGGCGCCAGGGCGCGGACAAGGCGTGCTGCCCGACGGGAATCGGGACCGTGCGCTTCCAGCTGGCCGACGACGGGCTGAAGGCGCTCGACCCGATTCCGGGGCCGCAGCCCTAGCGGGCGTCCTGCGGCTCGCCCTCGTCGGCGTCTGGGATGTGTTCTGGGTGCAGCATCTCGGCGTAGCGGAGTTGCTCGGGAATCCCGAACCCGTCGACCAGTAGTTCGGCGTGCGGGCGCAGCTTGCGGCACCGGTCGTTGATGCCGCGGGTGACGGCCTTCGCGCGCTCGGTGGACAGGAAGCGGTGCTCGACGAACCAGGCCTTGTCGGCCTCGATCACCGTCAGCGCGTACAGATCGCACACCAGGCCGAGGATCTCGCGGGCCTTCGCGTCCTCACAGGCGTCGATACCGGCGACGAACGCCTCAAGGACTATGCGGTCGATGTGCGCCTGGGCGGCGTGCAACACGTGGTCCTGCACGGCGTTGAACGCGTCGAACGGGGACATCTCCTTGGACTTGCCCTGAAGGCGGCGGGCCACGGAGGCGATCATGTACTCCTCGCGGTCCTCGAACATCTTGACCTGCGTGCCGCGGTTGAAGAGGCTGCCCTCCTCCTCGTTGTCCTCGCGGGTGTCGATGATCGTCTGCATGATCGTCTGCGCCGCGGTCCGCTTCAGCACCCGCTCGCCTGCGAAGTTCGCCGCGAAGCGCACCCACTCGACCGGGCTCATGCCCTTGACGTCGTCGGCGTAGGCCGTGAGCAGTTCCTTGGCCACCAGCTGGGTGAGCACGTGGTTGTCGCCCTCGAACGTGGTGAACACGTCGGTGTCGGCCTTCAGTGCGATCAACCGGTTCTCGGCGAGATAACCTGCGCCGCCGCACGCCTCGCGGGCCTCCTGAATGGCGCGTGTCGCATGCCAGGTGTTGGCGGCCTTCAGCCCCGCGGCGCGGGACTCCAACTCCCGCTGCTCCTCGGCGTCCGGGCTGTCCGACGTCTGCAGTTCGTGGCACTTGGCGACGAGCTCATTCTGCGCGAACTGCAGTGCGTAGGACCGCGCGACAAGGGGGAACAGGCGGCGCTGATGCACCAGGTAATCCATGATCAGCACCTCCTTCTCGTCTCCGGGTGCTTCGAACTGCCTGCGCTCCAACGCATATCGGACCGCGATGTCGAGTGCGACGCGGGCGGCCGCAGCCGCGCTGCCGCCGACGGTGACCCGCCCCCGGATCAGGGTGCCGAGCATGGTGAAGAACCTGCGGTTGGGGTTCTCGATGGGTGAGGTGTAGGTGCCGTCCTCGGCGACGTCGGCGTACTTGTTGAGCAGGTTCTCCCGTGGCACCCGCACCTGGTCGAACTGGATGCGGCCATTGTCGACGCCGGGAAGGCCGCCCTTGTAGTGACAGTCCGATGTCGTCACGCCGGGCAGGTCGTTGCCCTCGTCGTCGCGGATCGGCACCACCAGGCAGTGCACGCCGTGCACCACGGGCTTACCGTCCTCGTGGGTGATCAGCTGTGCGAACACGGCTGCCACGCGGGCGGTTTCGGCCGCGCCGCCGATGTAGTCCTTGCGCGATGTCCGAGTGGGGGAGTCGATGACGAACTCGCACGTGGCCGGATCGTAGGTAGCGGTCGTCTCCAATGACTGGACGTCGCTGCCGTGCCCGGTCTCGGTCATGGCGAAGCAGCCCAGCAGCTCCAGGTTGATGATCTTCTTCACATAGGCCTGGTGATGACGCTCGGTGCCGAGGTTCTCGATGGCGCCGCCGAACAGGCCCCACTGCACGCCGGCCTTCACCATGAGCGACAGGTCCGACATCGCGAGCATCTCGATCTGGGTCACTGCGGCGCCGACGTCACCGTTGCCGCCGTGCTCCTTCTTGAAGCCGTCCTCCGCCGCACCCCTGGCGGCCATGATCTTCAGTTGCTCGGCCACCTTGGTCCGGGCGATGACGGTGTTGGGTGTGTAGTGCGGGCGGAAGATCTCGGTGGAGAGTTCTTGGCGCACGCGGTTCTTCACATCACGCCAGCGTCCGTCCAGCGTGTTCCGGAGATGATCGGCAGTGGTGGTCATACCTGGACGGTAGCCCGCGAACGCGTCGTTAAAACTGTGATGGGCCAAACGTAGGTAAACCTTGCTCGACGGGTTCACAAGGGAAGGCGCATGATCAACGTCATGGTCGAGCCTCGCGAAGCGCAGCCGGGGGCGGGTATGCCGCACCAGATTGATCATCGGCATGCGGACGTGTCAGGTGGGTGGCTGCGGGCGGCCACCTTCGGGGCGATGGACGGTTTGGTGAGCAACACCGCGCTCATCGCGGGTGTCGCGGCCAGCGCCGACGCCAACACCGTCGTGTTGTCCGGCGTCGCCGGACTGCTTGCCGGTGCGTTCTCGATGGCGCTCGGCGAGTACACGTCGGTGACCACGGCCAACGAGCAGGTGGAGTCAGAGGTCCGCGTCGAGCGACGTTCGTTCCGCAAGCATCCGCATGCCGAGCAGGCGGAGTTGGTCGAGACGCTCATGAGCATGGGGATGACTCAGGCCACCGCCACCTCGGCCGCCGAGGAGATCCACCGTGACGAGAACACCGCACTCAACTTCCACCTGGTGCAGGAGCTGGGTGTCGACCCGAGGTCGAAGCCGTCGCCGTGGACGGCCGCGGGATCGTCATTCCTGATGTTCGCGATCGGCGCCATCATTCCGTTGATCCCGTACCTGCTCGGCTTCGGCACGCTGTGGTTCGGGCTGGCGTGCGGCGGTGTGGGCCTGCTGATCGCCGGCGGGGTGGCTGCGACTTTCACCCGCAAGCCGGTGTGGCAGGGGTCGTTGCGGCAGTTGGCCTTCGGAGGCATAGCCATCGGCGCCACCTATGTCGTCGGCACCCTCATAGGGACGACCGTCACCTAACTGTCGCTGCCCACCGTGATCGCGGTGGCCTCGTCGGTGAGTTCGTCTAGCGACTCCTCGTCGGCGTCGACGTTCACGGCCCGACGTCGCGCCATCGTGAGGGTGGCCAGGCGATGAACCGCACCTTCCCTATGACACTGTCCACCGGTATGGATCCAGCCATGGGGTCGCCGGTGCATAACAACCCGCGCATGGCGTCGGCGGGCGTACTCGTGCAAAGCGCGCGTGAATCGGCCGAATGAGTGCGGTTGTCGCCCATCACCCACAGTCGGCCCTCCGGTACCTCAACTGGGCCGAACTCGTTGCCCAAACACGGGTAGACGCTGGTGTCGGCCATCATCGTGGTGGGATCGAGATAGGGCTCGTTGAGTCTCTTGTCGTCGACGGTCAGCCCTGTGGCCGCGCTGCACTGGACGGTCTGGCCGCCCACCGCGATAACCCTTTTGACCAGGCCGTTCTCGTCGGTCGACTTCGAGTCGACGTTCCATGCCGAGGGAGCTCGGAACACGATCACGTCACCGGGCTGCGGTGAGTTGAAGCGATAGGTGAGTTTGTCGACGACGACATGGTCATTGGCGCAGCCACTGCAGCCCAGAAGGGTCGGCCCCATTCCCTCCGACAGGACCGTGTACGTCCGAGCAAAAAACATGACGATGACGAAGTACAGAACCGCGAGAAATGCGATCAACAATCCCACGACGACAACGACCTTGCGCAGCACGCTCCGCTTTCGTTTCGGCGGCGCAGACGTCCCGACATGCGTAGCCGCAGCGCTAGAACCGAGCTTGGACGGTGAGTTGTCGCGCGAGCCCGCCGCGTCGATGCTGTCAGTCACGGCGTCGACGTTGCCATACGAGTATGCGGCCCCCGACGTGTTTGGACGGACGGCATGCTCATAGGGACGACCGTCACCTAACTGTCGCTGCCCACCGTGATCGCGGTTGCCTCGTCGGTGAGTTCGTCGAGCGGCTCCTCGTCGGCGTCGACGCCCGCGAGGTGGCTGCGTGTGGCGAACAGCACCGCTGCGCCCAGCAGGACCGCGCCCGCGCCGACCCAGAAGGGGAGGTGGGCGTTGAACCGCTCGCCGAGGAAACCGGCCAGCCAGGGCGCCGCGGCGGCGCCGCCGAAGCGCACGAAGCTGTACGCCGCCGACGCCACACTGCGCTCGACCGGCGCGGCCTTCATCACGGTCTCGGTGATCAACGTGTTGTTGACGCCGATGAACAGGCCAGCCACCACGACGCAGGCGGCCAGCACGGCCTTGTGGTCGGTCCACACGGCCATCGCCGCCAGCGTCGCCGTCATCAACAGGAGGTTGACCACCAACGTCGGGATGGTGCCGAACCGGCGTTGCAGGCGCGGCGCGACCACGACCGAGGTGAATGCGAGCGCCACACCCCACCCGAAGAAGATCAGCCCGATCTGGTGGGCGGTCATGTCGAGCGGGAACGGGGTGAAGGCGAGCAGCGTGAAGAAACCGAAGTTGTAGAGAAGTGCCGTCATCGCGACGCCGAACAGGCCGCGGTGGCGCAGTGCGCGGAACGGGTCGGCCAGTGTGGTGGCCCGCTCGGGGCGTGGGCTGTCGGGGAGCAGGAACGCGGTGATGACGAGGGCGATGGCCATCAGCGCCGACACCCCGAAGAACGGGCCACGCCAGGAGATCGAGCCCAGCGCGCCGCCGACCAACGGGCCCACCGCGATGCCCAGACCGAGCGCGGCCTCGTACAGGATGATCGCCTGCGCCACCGACCCGCGTGCCGAGTTCACGATGGTCGCCAGCGCGGTGGCGATGAACAGCGCGTTGCCCAGACCCCACAGCGCCCGCCAGCCGACGATCTCCATGATGGTGCCCGACATGCCGGCCAGGCCCGCGCCGACGATGATCACCAACAGGCCCAGCAGCAGCGTGCGTTTCGGCCCGATCCGGCTCGACACCACCCCGGTGATGAGCATCGACACACCCATCACCGCCATGTAGCTGGTGAACAGCAGCGACACCTGTGACGGCGAGGCGTCAAGACCGTCGGCGATCGGCTTGAGGATGGGATCGACCAGGCCGATTCCCATGAAGGCGACGACGGACGCGAACGCGACCGCCCAGACGGCCTTGGGTTGGCGCCACATGTGGCGGGTCCTCCTGATGGTTGGTGTTTCGTGGGGATTGGGGTCAGCGACGCTGTGCCTCGTCGAGCAACTCGCGCATCACCCGGACCGCGTCGGCGAGGGTCTGCCGGTCTGTCGCGTCGAGTCGCTCGAGGTAGGGGTCGAGTGCCGCGCTGCGGTCTGCGCGTACCGAGGCCAGCACCCGCACGCCCTTTTCCGTGATGCTGATCAGCACGGCGCGCGCGTCGGCGGGGTCGGCGGTGCGGGAGACCAGGCCGGCGTCCTCGAGCCTGCGAACCTGAGTGGTCATCGTCGGCTGGGAGCAGTGGTCGAGAGCCGCGAGGTCGGAGATGCGTGCGGCGCCCTGGTCCTCGATGGCGGCGAGCAGGCGCGCCTGGGCGACGGGGAGCTCGAGCCGGACTCGTTGACTTGCCAGGCGATTGATTCTGGCGACCACGGTCAGTAGATCCGACGAGAGTGCCGTTTCAGCCGAGGCAGGTGGAGTCATGACGCCCATATTACATAGATATTCTATGTAGGTGGCAGGGGTGACCCTGGCAACGCTCACAGGCGGCGATGACTGTTCTTGGCTTACGGCTGGCAGAATCGAGAAATGGTCCCGACCGGCGCACGCGAAACTCGACGTGCTGGGTCCCTGCAGCCCACCGAACTCGCGCACGCCGCCGTCATGGCCGCGCTGTGCGCCGCGACCGCGATCATCGCCGTCGTGGTGCCGTTCGCGGCGGGGCTCTCGTTGCTCGGCACCGTCCCGATGGGCCTGCTCGCGTACCGCTACCGGCTGCGGGTTCTGGTCGCTGCCACCGTCGCGGGTGCCATGATCGCCTTCCTCATCGCCGGTATGGGCGGCTTCATGACGGTCGTGGACTGTGCCTACATCGGTGGGCTCACGGGTGTGGTGAAGCGCCGGGGGCGGGGCACGCCGACCGTGACCGTCGCCGCGTTGGTCGCGGGCACCGTGTTCGGTCTCGCCGCGGTGGCGGCCCTGACGGTCCTCTCACGCCTGCGCAACCTGGTCTTCGACGCCATGACAGCCAATGTCACCGGCACCTCAAGGGTGCTGGAGCAGATCCCCGGTATGGAGCCCTTCGCGCTGCGGTTGCGCGAGGACTTCGCCACGATGCTGAACTACTGGCCGTTGTTGATCCTGGCCGCGGGCATCGTCAGCATCACGGGCGTCAGCCTGATCGGGTGGTGGGCGCTCTCGCGCGTGCTGTCGCGTCTGTTCGGCGTACCCGATGTCCATAAACTCGACGCTCCCGCCGACGACGCGCCGGCAGCATCACCGGTGCCGGTGCGGCTGCGCGACGTGCATTTCCGTTATCCCGGCGCCAACCACGACGCCCTCGGGCCGGTGTCGCTGAGCATCGAACCGGGCGAGCACGTCGCGATCACCGGGGCCAACGGGTCGGGCAAGACCACGCTGATGCTGCTGCTCGCCGGACGCGAACCGACGGCAGGGGTTATCGAGCGGCCCGGTGGGGTTGGGCTCGGTCACGTCGGCGGAACTGCCGTGGTGATGCAGCACCCGGAGAGTCAGGTGCTGGGCACCCGCGTGGCCGACGACGTGGTCTGGGGGCTGCCCGCCGGCACGCACCCCGATGTCGACCGTCTGCTCGCCGAGGTGGGGCTCGACGGGCTGGCGGAACGCGACACCGGCGGCCTGTCCGGCGGTGAGCTGCAGCGCCTCGCCGTCGCGGGCGCACTCGCCCGTGAACCCCGACTGCTGATCGCCGACGAGGTCACCAGCATGGTCGACCAACAGGGCCGCGAGGCCTTGATATCGGTGCTGGGAGGTCTCACACAGCGGCATCAAATGTCGTTGGTGCACATCACCCACTACAACGACGAGGCGGACTCCGCCGAGCGCTCGGTGAATCTCGTCGGCAACGGCGGTACCGCCGACAACGTCGAGATGGTGCCGACCGCACCCGCTCCCGTCGCGAGCGCGACCCACCACGCGGGCAGGCCGCTGCTCGAACTGCGCGGTGTCAGCCACGAGTACGGCAGCGGGACACCGTGGGCGTCGACGGCATTGCGGGACATCGACTTCGTGGTGCACGAGGGCGACGGTCTGCTGATCCACGGCCTTAACGGGTCCGGCAAGTCGACACTGGCGTGGATCATGGCCGGTCTGCTCGAACCCACCACTGGCAGCTGCCTGCTCGACGGCGTTCCCGTGGCGGATCAGGTTGGCGCTGTTGCCATCTCCTTCCAGGCCGCGCGCCTGCAGTTGATGCGTGGCCGGGTCGATCTCGAGATCGCCTCCAGCGCTGGGTTCGACTACCACGACCATTCGAAGGTCGTGCGGGCGATGACGCGTGTCGGACTGGACCCCGCGCTCGGGCTGCGGCGCATCGATCAACTCAGTGGCGGCCAGATGCGCAGAGTGGTGCTGGCCGGGCTGCTGGCCAAGTCGCCGCGCGTGCTCATCCTCGACGAACCGCTGGCCGGTCTGGACGCCGCGAGCCAGCGCGGTCTGCTCTCGGTCCTGGAGGATCTGCGTCGCAACTCTGGACTCACCGTGGTGGTCATCTCGCACGACTTCTCCGGCCTTGAGGAACTCTGCCCACGCACACTGCACCTGGACAACGGCGTGATCGCCCAGTCGCCCAGCACCACCACAACAGGGGGCATGTCGTGAGCGCCGAGACCAAGCGGCAACGCCGTCCCGTCGTGCTTCTGCGGCCGGTGCCCGGCCGCTCGCCCGTGCACGAATTGTGGGCTGGCACGAAACTTCTCGCCGTCGCCGCGGTGGGCCTGCTGATGACGTTCTATCCGGGATGGATCCCGATCGCTCTGGTGGGCCTACTGGTCGTGGCCACCGCACTGATCGCCCGGGTGCCGCGCGGCGCGCTTCCGTCGATTCCGATGTGGTTGTGGTTCATCGTCTTTCTCGGCGGGCTGACGGCAACGTTTGCGGGGGGAAGCCCAGAGGTCACGGTGGGCACGTTGACCGTGGGGCTGGGCGGACTCTTCAACTTCCTGCGCATCACCGTCTTGTCGATTGTCCTGCTCGGCCTCGGAGCGCTGGTGTCCTGGACGACCAACGTCGCCGAGATCGCGCCGGCGGTCGCCAAACTCGGGCGTCCGCTGCGGATTTTCAGGATTCCCGTCGACGACTGGGCGGTGGCGTTGGCGTTGGCCCTGCGCGCCTTCCCGATGCTCATCGACGAGTTCCGCATCTTGTTCGCGGCCCGTCGGCTCCGGCCGCGTGACGAGGCGACCCGCGGGCGTGCACGCAGCCAGCGCTGGGCCGCCGAGACCATCGACCTGCTCGCCGCGGCCATCACCGTGGCATTGCGCCGCGCCGACGAGATGGGCGACGCGATCACCGCACGTGGTGGGGCGGGCCAGATCTCGGCGCAGCCGTCGAGGCCGAAATGGCGCGACGCCGTGGCGCTCGTGATCGTGGCGGTGATGTGCGGAGTGTCGATTTACGTCGAGGTCTTCACACCGCTGGCGACCAGCGTCTAGTGGACTGAGTCCAGCGAATCGCAACACTCCAGGGCCATCGCGGTGGCTACCGTGCTGGCCGCAAGCAGCGGTAGTCGGACGTGCGGGCACGGAATCCGGCCATGAGCCGCCAGCACGGCCTTGATCACCGCGGGATTGGGTTCGGCGAATAGCGCACGGGCCAGCGGAATGAGTCGGTTGTTGAGGTCGCGTGCGTCGTCGAGCGCGCCGCCCCGCCACGCGGTGAGCAAATCGGCGTATGCGCGGGTGGCCACATTGGCGCTGGCAAGGATTGCCCCGCTCGCCCCGAGCGCCATCAACAGCCCGGCGTAGAGGTCGTCGCCGGCGAGGACTGAGACATCGGTCGGCATGTTGCTCATGAAAGTTACAGTGGCCTCGTCGATTCCCCCGACGGCGTGCTTGAACCCTGCAACGTTGGGTAGCAAGGCGAGCCGTGCGAGGGTGTCGGCTCCCAACGGCCTGCAGGTGCGGTGAGGGACGTTGTAGATGAGCAACGGCACCGGACTGGCTGACGCGAGTCGCCGGAAGTGCTCGACGACGCCGTCCTCGGACGGGCGCGAGTAGTAGGGGACAACTGTGAGAGCCGCAGTCACTCGGGGGTCGATGTCGGCGAGGGCGTCGATCGAGCCCGCGGTCGAGTTCGACCCGGTGCCGACGATCAGGTGGGCGTCGCGTTCACTGCACACACCGGCGCAGATGTCGACAACCCTGCGGCGCTCCTCGAACGTCAACGTCGCCGATTCGGCGGTCGTGCCCAAGGCGACGATGCCGTCCGCCCCGTCATCGAGCACGCCGTGGGCGAGCGTCTCCAACGCCTGACAAGCGAGTTCGTCCGTGGCAGTGAACGGAGTGACGAGCGGAACGAAGAGACCAGTGAGCGACATATGTCGACGATCACTCAATCCGTTATGCAGGTCCAGTTCGCATTCCTTCATTCAAGCATAAGCTGAGCTTATGCTCGATGTGCGCAAACTTCGGCTTCTTCGTGAGCTGGCCCATCGCGGGACGATCGCGGCCGTTGCTGAGGCACTTGCATACTCGCCATCAGCGGTATCTCAACAGCTCACCGCACTTGAACGCGATACCGGCGTGTCACTGTTGGAACGGACCGGGCGGCGAGTGAGGCTCACTCCGGCGGCTCGCGATCTCGTCGAGCACACGGAGTCCATCCTCGCGCTCCTGCAGGAGGCCGCCGCCGGACTCGCATCGTCGACAACGACGCTCGCAGGAACGCTGCGGATCGGCGTCTTCCCCACGGCGGTCCCGACCATTCTGACGCCCGCGATCGTCGCACTGAGTAGTGACTATCCGGGCTTGGATCTGATGGTCACCGAACTCGATCCGGCGTCAGTTCCCGATGCACTCCGTGAGGACAGCCTCGATATCGCTCTCGTTCAGGAATACGACTATGTACCGCTCCTGCGCCATGCTGGTCTGCAGACCGAACCGCTGTGCGAAGAAGTCGTCCACCTGGCTGGGTTAGGCGCCGATCCCCTTACCTCTCACCGTGATTCGCCGTGGATCTCGGGCACACCTGGCACGCTCTGCCACAGGCTGACCGTCAGGGCCTGCGAGGCTGCGGGATTCACTCCACGCATCCGTCATCACGCCGACGATTTCGGTGCCGTCCTCGCGTTGGTGGCAGCCGGTCAGGGTGTCGCTCTCGTCCCCGACCTGGGTGCCGTCGCGCCTCCTGCCGCGGTGGTGTTGACCCCGCTATCCATCCGGCGGCGAACCCACTTGGCCTACCGTCGTGGCACCGGCACCCATCCCGCGATCTCCGCCGGACGAGTTGCCCTACAAGCGGCGGCGAAACTCGGTTGCGTGAGGACCGGTGGTCGTGGGTAGTGTCTCTGATCATGTCGAGCCCTGAGTCGGACAAGGTGGGGGCTTTCGGTCACGCCGCCGTCAGCCCCCTGAATCGCTGAATTCCCAGTCGGCTTCCCAGCTTCGGGGCCACCGGCCGCGGTGACGAGACGTCTCCTTCTCGTTCTCACTCACCTCGGAGTCCGCAATGCCTCTTTCCCTGTACCTCCTTGCCGTGGCGGTATTCGCCATGGGCACATCTGAGTTCATGCTCGCCGGCCTGGCACCAGACCTCGCCGCATCCCTTGACGTGTCGATCGGCGCCGCCGGGCTACTGACCTCCGCGTTCGCGGTCGGGATGATCATCGGCGCGCCGACGATGGCGGCGCTGGCCCGGCGATGGTCACCCCGGACCAGCCTGCTGGGCTTCCTGGCGGTGTTCGCCGTCGTGCATGTCGTCGGCGCCCTCACAACGAGTTTCGCGGTTCTGCTGGTCACCAGGGTGATCGCTGCCCTGGCCAATGCGGGCTTCCTGGCCGTGGCGCTGAGTGCCGCGGTCGCCGTCGCCGCCGCCGATCGCCGAGGACGTGCGCTGGCGGTGTTGCTCTCGGGTATCACGATCGCCACCATCGCCGGCGTTCCCGGCGGTGCGGTGCTCGGCACGCTGTTCGACTGGCGGGCGACGTTCTGGGCGATCGCGCTGCTGTGTGTTCCCGCCGCCGTCGGCATCGCGATGGGCATTCCGGTCCGGGCCGCACAGTGCACTCCAGTGGCCGTCTCACTGCGCACCGAGATCGCTGCGCTGGCGCGTCCCAGGCTGGCCCTGGTCATGGTGCTTGGCGCATTGGTCAACGGGGCCACCTTCGCCACGTTCACCTTCCTGGCGCCGATCGTGACCGATACCGCCGGCCTGGGGGCGTTGTGGGTTCCGGTGGCATTGGCCCTCTTCGGTGTCGGCTCGTTCGTGGGTGTCACCGTCGCGGGCCGGCTGTCGGATCGGCGTCCCGCCATCGTGATCGGCGTCGGTGGTCCCATCCTGCTGCTCGGGTGGATCGCGCTGGCGGCCCTGGCTGCCCAGCCGGTGTCGCTGCTGTTCCTGGTGTTCATGCAGGGTGCCCTGGCGTTCGCGGTGGGCAGCACGTTGATTGCCAGAGTGCTCTATGAGGCGGTGGACGCGCCGACCATGGGCGGGTCCTACGCGACCGCGGCGCTGAACATCGGTGCAGCCGGAGGCCCTCTCGTCGCGGCGGCGACGCTCGGTGCGAACGCCGGTGCGCTGGGTCCGGTGTGGGTGAGCGCCATCCTGGTCGCGGTCGCACTGCTCATCGCGCTGCCGCTGCTGCGGGTGATCGGACCTCGTGCCGGGGCTTCGCGGCGCGGGGCTTAGCGCTTAGCCGCGGCGTTGGCTGCGGCCTGCGCATCGGTCAGGGTCTGTGCCACGTCGGTGCGGCCGAGGAACATCTCGTCGAAGAACGGCGCCAACGCCGCGAATCCCGCGGCGAAGCCGGCTCCGCCGGGGGCGGGGATGCGCGGCCCGTCGAGCACCTGGAAGAACGGTGCCACGTCGACACCGCGGCCGGCCCAGTACCTGAAGTACACCGCCTGCGCCGCGATGACGGCCGGAATGGCGGCGCCCCGTAATCCCAGGTACTGATTGCCCTTGACGCTGCCCATCCACGCCAGCACCGCGCGCACCGCGTCGGGATGCCTGGTCGCCGAGTTGGCCGCCGCGGCAATGCCATTGGTGACGCTCACCCTTCCGGCCGGCCCTGTCGGCAGCATCGCCACCCCCCAGCGGAATCGCGCCTGATCGGCGATCGCGGCCAGGTTGTAGGTGCCGGACTGGAACAGCGCCATGCGCCCGGCCAGGAACTGGTTGCGGGAGAAGTCGCCGTTGCCGTTGGTGTTCGACGCCGGGGGAGCGACGTGATCGACGTTGATCAGGCGCACCAGATACTCGAACGCCTGTGTCGCAGCGTCATTGTCGAAGGCGAACCGGTCGCCGTCCTGGAACACCCCACCCGCCGATCCGATGTAGTTGAGGTAGATGCCCTGCAGGTCGTTGGCGGCGTTGTATCCCCACTGCCGGATGCGGTCGGCGTTGAACGCCGGTGTGTCCGCGCGATTCCCGTCCGCGTCCACGGTCAGCCGTGCCAACAGCGCCCGCAGGGTGTCACCTGCCTCCGGCCCGCCGGGTGACCACCGCAGGCGCGCCATCTCGCCGCGGCTCACTCCCGCCGCGTCGAGCAGATCGGCGTTGTAGTACACCGCGATACCCGCATCGGTCAGCTGCGGTACACCCCACAACGTGTCGTTGCGCGTGAACTGCGCGGCCACCGCCGGGTCCCACGATCTGACGGCGCCGGGCAGTGTCGCGCCGATGTCGAGAAGCCTGCCGTTGTCGGCGTAACCGGCGAAATAGGCGTTGGACAACCAGAACACGTCGTCGGCGCTGCCGCCGGCCACATCGGTGCGCAGTGTGTCGAAGTACGACGAGTAGGGGACGACGTTGACCCGCACCTCGATATCGGGATGTGTGCGGGTGAACTCGTCAAACGACTCGCGGTAGGCGGCGGCCACCTGCTCGTCCCACAGTCGTACCGTCACCACGGCGCGGTCATCGGGTTCCGTCGATCGGCCGAGCAGGACGGCGACCGTCAGCAGCACGGCGATGAGAAGCGCGACCGAGCCCGCGAACAACGTCGACGACCTGGGCCGCAGCTGCGCGCGCCTCCGGGCGCGGGGGAGACTCACTTCAGTCCCGTCACCACGATTGATGAGGTGATGTGGCGCCCGAGCGCGACGAACACCACGATCAACGGCACGATCGCCACGGTCGTCGCCGCCATCACCAGCGTCCACTGGGCGTCGTACCGCGACTGCAGACCGGCCGTGGCCACCGTCAGGACCTGCCAGCGCCCACCACTGGTGATGACCAACGGCCACATGAAGCTGTTCCACTGCGACACCACGGTGATCAGCCCGAGGGTGACGAGGATGGGTTTACTGGCCGGAAGCACCACGTGCACGATGACGTCGACGGTGTTGGCGCCGTCGACGCGGGCGGCGCGGATCAGGTCGGCCGGGATGGTGCGGAAGTACTCGCGCAGCAGGAAGATCGCGTAGGGCGAGCCGAACATGAACGGCAACACCAGCGCCCAGAACGTGTTGCGCAGACCCGTCTCGGCCATCATCAGATACAGCGGAACCACAGTGACGGTGGCGGGCACCATGAGTGTGGCGACGTACACCCAGAACAGCGCGTCGCGGCCGGGGAACTCCAGCCGTGCGAACGCGTAGGCGGCGAGTACCGAGAACGTCAGCTGACCCACCAGGATCACCGCGGTCATCAGTGCCGTCACCACGATGGCGCGTCCGAACCCGGCATCGGCCAGGCCGGTGTAGTTGCTCAACGTGGGCGGATTCGGCAGGGACAGCGGCGATCCGGTGTTGAACTGCTCGGCGGAGGTGAACGACGTCAGCAACCCCAACCCGAACGGGACCAGGGTGATGAGCGCGCCGAGGATCAGTAGGGGATAGATGATGGCGCCCCTGGACACGGAGCCGGATGGTCCCCTAGACACGGAGCCGGAGGCGACCCTAGATGAGGTCATAGCTGATCCGTCTCCTGAAGTACCGCTGCTGGAGCAGGGTCACACCGACCAGCAAGACGAACAGCACGACCGCCATGACCGACGCCCGCCCGATCGATGCGGCACCGAACGCCTCGGCGTAGATGCGGTGCGCCACCAGATCGGTGCGGCCCTGCGGACCGCCACCGGTCAGGGCATAGACGGTGTCGAAAACCTGGGCCGCGCTCACGATCCCCGTGACCAACACGAAGAACAGCGTCGGGCGCAGCATCGGGAGCGTGATGTGCCGGAAGCGCTGCCACGAGCCGGCGCCGTCGGTGCGTGCCGCGTTCTGCACCTCTGTGGGGATGGCCAGGATGCCGGCCAGGAAGAACAGGGTCACGTAGCCGACGTTGGTCCACACCGTCACCGCCGAGACGACAGGCAGCGCCAGCGTGGGATCCGTCAGCCACTCGACCGGGCGATCCAGCAGGGTGCTGACGGCGCCGTCCGTGGGGGCCAGGATCCAGCGCCACAGCACCGCGATGGCCAACGGGGAACAGATCCACGGCAGCACGTACAGGGTCCTGAAGAATCCGCTGCCCGGCAGCCCGCGCGCCAGCATGGCCGCCGCGAAAAGCCCCAGCGCTGTCTGTATCGGCACCACCAGGGCGATGAACAGCACCGTCACCCCGAGCGACTTGGCGAACGTGGCGTCGGTGAGCACCGCACGCCAATTCGCCAGTCCGACATATTCGATGGGGCCCAGCAGATCCCAGCGCTGCAGGCTCAACCACACCACCACGAGCATCGGCAGCAGCAGGAACGTGACCATGCCGAACAGGCTGGGCGCCAGCAGGGCGTATCCCCGCACAGTCGCTCCCACCCTCCGACGCGTCACGGGGTCATTAAAGCCTCTTCGGAGCACGTGCCACTACGGTGTAGGCGTGACAGCGCACCGACGTGTCGATGCCGACTTCCTCGCGCTGCCCCGGCATGAGCTTGCTGACGCCGCGCTGACCGCGGCCGTCAATGCCGGTGCCAGCTACGCGGACCTGCGCATCCACCGCATCACCACCGAGATCATCCAACTCCGCGATGGCGAGCTGGAGACGTCCGTTCTGACGCGTGAGTTGGGGCTGGCGGTGCGGGTCATCGTCGATGGCACCTGGGGGTTCGCGTCGCATGCCGAACTGGACCCGCGGGTGGCCGCAGACACCGCGCGGCGCGCTGTCGCCGTGGCCACCACCCTGGCGCCGTTGAACGCCGAGCGCATCGAGCTGGCGCCCGAACCGGTGTACGCCGACGCCTCCTGGGTGTCGGACTATCGCATCGACCCGTTCGAGGTGGCCGCTGCCGACAAGATCGCCGTGCTCGACGAGTACTCCGGCAGGCTGCTGGCGGCCGACGGCGTTGACCACGTGTCCGCAAGCCTCTACGCGGCCAAGGAGCAGACCTTCTACGCCGACACCTTCGGCTCGTCGATCACTCAGCAGCGGGTCCGGGTGCAGCCGACCCTGGAGGCCATCGCCGTGGACGCGGCGGTCGGCACGTTCGACACCATGCGGTCGCTGGCCCCGCCGACGGCGCGCGGGTGGGAGGCCGTCGCGGGTGACGAGGTCTGGGACTGGACGACCGAGCTCGCCGAGCTGCCGTCACTGCTGGCCGAGAAGACCAAGGCTCCCGGTGTGATCGCGGGTCCCACCGATCTGGTGATCGATCCGTCCAACCTGTGGTTGACCATCCACGAGTCCATCGGCCATGCCACCGAGTACGACCGCGCCATCGGCTATGAGGCCGCTTATGCGGGAACCTCGTTCGCGACGCCGGACAACCTGGGCAGCATGCGCTACGGCTCACCGCTGATGAACGTGACCGCCGACCGCACCGTCGAGTTCGGTTTGGCCAGCATCGGTTTCGACGACGAGGGCGTGCAGGCGCAGAGCTGGGACCTGGTTCGCGACGGCATCTTCGTCGGCTACCAACTGGACCGGGTGTTCGCGCCGCGGCTCGGCGAGGCCCGCTCGAACGGGTGCTCGTATGCCGACTCGCCCCATCACGTCCCGATCCAGCGGATGGCCAACGTGTCGCTGCAGCCCGCCGCAGAGGATGTCAGCACCGAGGATCTGATCGCCCGCGTCGATGACGGCATCTACGTGGTTGGCGACAAGTCGTGGTCGATCGACATGCAGCGCTACAACTTCCAGTTCACCGGGCAGCGCTTCTACCGCATTCGCGACGGCCGCCTGGACGGACAGGTCCGCGACGTCGCGTACCAGGCCACCACCACCGACTTCTGGGGGGCGATGGAGGCCGTCGGCGGCCCGTCCACCTGGCGCCTCGGGGGCGCGTTCAACTGCGGCAAGGCCCAACCCGGCCAGGTCGCGGCGGTCAGCCACGGATGCCCGTCGGCGCTGTTCCGCGGCATCAACGTGCTCAACACACGCGAAGAGTCGGGGCGCAGCTGATGATTGACGCACCACGGGTCGTGGAACTGGCCCTTGCCGAGGCCAGGCGCCTGGGCACCGCCGACGAGACCATCGTGCTGGTCACCGACCGGTCGACGGCCTCGCTGCGGTGGGCAGGCAACTCGATGACCACCAACGGCGAGTCGCTCGGCCGCGACACGACGGTCATCTCGATCGTCCGCCGGGGTGAGCGCGCGTTCGTCGGGGCGGTCACCTCCAGTGAGGTCGATCCCGAGTCGGTCGCCGGGTTGGTGCAGGCCTCGGCGGCGGCGGCGCGGTCGGCGCCCGAGGCGAGAGACGCCGCGCCGGCGCTGCCCGGAACCGACGCGCCCGCCGACTGGCACGCACCGGTGCCGACAACCGGAGCGGGTGTGTTCGGCGATGTGGCGCAGAGCCTGGCGCGCGGATTCCGCGGCGCCGACACGCTGTACGGCTTCGCCCGCCACGAACTGGAGACGACGTTCGTCGCGACGTCGGGCGGCCTGCGACGGCGCTACACCCAGCCCACCGGCACGGTGGAGATCAACGCCAAGCGCAACGGCGCGAGCGCGTGGTCGGGCGTCAGCACCGCCGACTTCGTCGATGTGCCAACCGATTCCATGCTCGAGGACCTGTCGATGCGGCTGGGCTGGGCCAACCGGACCGTCGAGTTGCCTGCCGGGCGCTACGAGACCCTGATGCCGCCGTCGACGGTGGCCGACATGATGATCTACCTGACCTGGAGCATGGATGGCCGCGGCGCCCAGGAGGGCCGCACCGCGATGTCGGCGGCCGGCCGCACCCGGGTGGGGGAGCGGCTCACCGACCTCGGGCTGACCCTGTACTCCGATCCCGGTGCGGCCGACCTGCGGTGCGCACCCTTCGTCGCGACGAGGAGTTCCTCGGAGCGGGTGTCGGTGTTCGACAACGGCATGGACCTCGGGCGCGTCGACTGGATTCGCGACGGCACCGTCAACTCGCTGGCCTACCCGCGTGCGGCGGCCGCCGAGTTCGGCGTGCCCGTCACAACCGCCGCCGACAACCTGCTGATGACGGGCGGTTCGACGAGCCTCGCCGACATGGTGGCGGCCACCGAGCGCGGGCTGCTGCTGACGACGCTGTGGTACATCCGCGACGTGGATCCCACGGTGCTGTTGCTGACGGGGCTGACCCGCGACGGCGTGTACCTGGTTGAGGACGGGGAGGTGACCGCCGCGGTCAACAACTTCCGGTTCAACGAGAGCCCCCTGGACCTGTTGCGGCGCGCCACCGAGGCGAGCGCAAGCGAGGTCACGCTGCCCCGCGAATGGGGCGACTGGGCGACCCGCGCCTCGATGCCCTCACTGCGAATTCCCGACTTTCACATGTCATCGGTGAGCCAGGCGCAATAATCGCGTTCGTGCCCGAATCGCCGTACGACCTACTCAGCCAGCTCATCGCACTATCGCCGCAGCGCCTGGGAACCGTCAACGCGCAGGTGCGCCAGACGTGCGCGGGGGCTATGACGCTGCCGCCGCTGCCGGCCGAGGACACCCCGTCGGCGGATGCGGCCGTGCGTGACTTCGCCGAACAGTTCGCCGTCGACGTGGCGGGGATCAGCCCGTCGCAGCGGGAGGCGTTCCTGGGCGCACTCGGCGCCGACGCCTTCGCCGGGACGGCACTGATCTTCGTCGCCGACTGCGTGCCGCGCGTACTCGCGGGCCTGGAGGCGCTGGGCCTTCCGGCCGTGCCGGAACCCGATGGTTGGGACCACGACACCGATCCGATCGACCTGCTGCTCAACCGGTTCGCACCGACGGTGGGTGCCCTGCGATCGCTCGATCCCGTCACGACCGAGGTGGTCCGTCTGCGCGGCGCCGTCGCGCACAACTGCCGACTGTGCCGGTCGCTGCGTGAGGGCGCGGCCCTGGACGCCGGCGGCACGGAGTCGATGTATGACGACATCGAGCACTACGACACCTCGACGCTGCTCGACGAGCGGCACAAGGCGGCCCTGCGCTATGTCGATGCGCTGATCTGGACGCCGTCGCGCATCGACCCCGACGTCGCCGCGGGCGTGCGGGCGCACTTCACCGATGTCGAGGCGACCGAGCTGACACTCGACGTGATGCGCAACGCGGCCAACAAGATTGCGGTGGCCCTGGCGGCCGACGCCCCACGGGTGGTAGAGGGCACCGAGCGTTACCTGCTGGGTGTGGACGGCCAGCCGGTGTACGCCTGACTAGTCGGACTTCGCGGGCTTGCCCGCCTTGGCCGACGCCACCTTGCTCTTGAGGAACAGCGCCGGCAGGACGACCGTCGCGATCGCGGTGATGAGCCAGACCACGATGGTCGCGCCGACCCACGAGCCGATGCCGCGGATCGATATCCCGCTGGCGAACAGCGAGGCCAGCAGCAGCGCGGCGAACGTCGACACCAGGCCGATACCGCCGAGGAATGCCGACGCGTACCGGCTGGCCATCTTGAGGAAGAACGGCGAGAGGATCGCCTGGGCGACGGTGAAGATAACGACGGCGGCCAGGAAGCCGAGCGGTCGGATGGTCACACCGGGCACCAGCCACGCCGCGGCAAGAAGGCCCAGCGCCGAGGACCCGAGGAATATGGCGATGCGCAGCAGGAATCGGATCACGGCTGGCAGCCTAGTCCGGCAATGCCAAGCATGATCAGCATTCCGATATCACCTGGGAGGCGTCGCGCAGGCCTGTGCGACCATAGTGGCCGCGCAGATGCGCGACGGGGCGGTAGCTCAGTCGGTTAGAGCCGTGGACTCATAATCCATTGGTCGCGGGTTCGAGCCCCGCCCGCCCCACTTCTGTCCACTACGACAGTTCGCGTGCTCGCACGGCCTGTCGCCAAGCCGTGCGGACCGCTTGGAGCGCATCCGTTGCGGAGACACTGAGACGGGTCTGGCCGGCCAGCTGGGTTCGCCACTCGGCGTCCGATGGCGCGCCGCGGAACAGGTAGGGCCCCGGTGCCCTGTTAGTGGGTCCGTATCGCTGGTAGAGCGTTGCGGCAGTCGCGTCGATCGCCCCGAGTCGGCTGAGCGCCCACAGATCCCAGAGATCACGGGCGGCGTGCCGGTCGGCCCACGTCGCGGTCTTTGAAGCGGCGAATGCGGGCAGCGTGGGAACCAGCAGCTCGGCTACGGGAGCGTCGGCGTAGCGCTGGAACAAGTCCCGCCGTTCGGTTGGCCAGACCACTCGGTCCCGGGCCGACAGCAGCTGCAGGCGCACAGGACGTCCGTCTGCAGGCCGGAGCAGAACCGGGAGGGTGTCTGCGGTGTCGCTCAGTGCAGGCTCGACGATCAGCCTGCCGTGGCTCCGCGCTAAAGCGCGTGGGAGCGCGTCGTCGAGGTCGCGTGCGACGTCCTTTCGGCTGCCGACGGCGATGAGGTCGATGTCCTCGCTGAGCCGCCCGTCCGGGAGGTGGGTGCGGGCCAGGGCTGTGCCGCCGATGAAATGGATCCGGTCACCGAACTTGCGGCTGAGGAATGCGAGGACGTGGGAGATGAGATGGTCACGCTCGACTTGTTCGGCGGGGACGCCGAACTGTGTTGCGACCGAGTCGCGTTCGTCAGGATCTATGATCGATCCTCGCCCAGTCCTCGGCCCGGCGCAGGGAAGCCAGCCGGCGCTGTTCGGCGGCGAGGCCCTGGAGGCGTTTCTCGTCGCTGCGCGCGTAGAGGGCCGCGACGGCGGCAGGAACGTCGGCTTCGTTGTCGCCGAGGGTTGGGCGGTGAGCCAGGTCGAGGACGGTCTGTTCGGGTGTGGTCACCAACGCCGGCCCGAGTTCGGTGCCTATGCGTTCGGCGTCCAGGCTGCTCGTGTCGCGTTGGACGAACCGCACGATCGCGGTTCGGTCAGATAGCTCGATGAGACGGTGCTGGCGCGGCACGGCAACGATTGCCGTCGCCAGCGCGCGCGGCATCACGCCGTGCAGGCGCGCAGCGCTGAGGCCCATAACAACAACGTTGTCGAAGCCGTAGATGGCCGTCGCTATTCCCGCCGCAGCGGACTCTAGGTTTGGTATCCATTTGCGACCCAACATCTCCTGCGGAACAACGGCGTAGTACCCGTCGGCGAGGCGGTGAAGGACTCCTTGTTCGGCGAGCCGGACCAGTTGGGATCGAGGATGGGCGTACACAGCCTCGGCATCGCGCGGCCGGATTGTCTTCAGCGGGGCGTGTGCCAGGGCCGTGGGGAGCGGAGTGCTGTGCTTCGATGCCACATCCGCTCCTTGGGTATGCAAATCGTACTTCTATAGAGTACGAAATGCATAGTCACTGGCGCAAGGCTTGCTCCGCGTGCCACTCACCCTGACGTCGACTCCTCCTCACCGGGAGTCACGATCATCGGCACCTGCAGGACCCGCAGGATTCTGGCGGCCGTGGAACCGATGAACAGGCGGCGGGGCGGGGCCAGCCGGCTGGAGCCGAGCATCAGCAGATCACCGTCCTGCCAGTCGAGCTCTTCGACGGCGGCCTCGATCGTCGCGCCGTCGGCGACGACGGCCGTCACGTCGGCGCCCTCCGGCAGGGCCGCCTGCACGGATTCGAGGGTGGCGTTGGCGTGTGCACGGGCCGCCTCGACACCCTGCTCGCCGTGTTTGTCCAGCGCGACAAGTGACACCAGGCGCAGCGGCGCCCCGGTCGCCCTGCTCACACCCACTGCCATCTCGAGGAGTCGACGCGCGCCGGGACGATCACCGATGGCACACGTGACGGCACGGACGCGTTGTACGTCGGAGTGCCGGGTGCCTCGCGGAGCCACGGCCACTGGGACCGGAGCGAAGTGCAGCAGGTCGTCGACGAGTGAGCCGAGCGACAGGCTCCCGACCAGCCCGCCCCCCGATCCGCCGACCACGATGGCTGCGGCCTCGAGCCGAACTGCTTCCGCGCTGAGTGCGCCGGCAACCGACTCCTCGACGAGGATCGCGCCCTGAGCCGGAACGTCGTCGGGCACCAGGCGCATTGCCTCGTCGAGCCACGCCGAACCCCGTTCGGCGAGTACGTCGTGGAACTTGTCTGACGTGACGCGCGGAGTCGTCACATCGTCGGGGGCCAGGACCATCCGCAGTTCCAGTTCGGCACCGAGGGTGCGGGCGAGCCGAACACCGAGTGAGACAGCGTCCGCGCCACCGGATGTCGCGAGATATCCGACGAGGAGCTTCATCGCGGCTCACCCGCCTTGCCGTGCTCGATGTGGGGGATCGGGGTGCCCTCCTCGGCGAGGGTCTCCTCCTCCATCGCCATGGTGAGCGGCTTGCGCAACCCGCGGGTGGCGTAGACCAGCACTATGAGGCCGACGACGAACCAGATCGCGCCGTAGAGGAGCGCGTCGACGTGCAGGTTGAGCCACAGCACCACTGTCAGAGACATGCCGATGACCGGCAGCACGATGTTCGTGAGGATCTCCGCAGGAGTGTTTCGCTTCTTCAACCGGACGGCGTAGTACAGGAGCACGGTCAGGTTGACGACGGTGAACGCGATCAGCGCGCCGAAGTTGATCATCGCGGAGACGAACTCGAGCGTGAAGTTGACCGCCAGCAGTGACACCGCGCCGACGATGAGCACCGCGTGCAAGGGGGTCAAGAATCTCGGGTGGATGTAGGACAGGAACCGTGGGATCCGACCCGTGCCGTTGCGCCCCATGACGTAGATCAGTCGAGAGACGCTGGCGTGCGAGGACAGGCTCGATGCGAACATCGCGGCGAGCGCGGCTGACACGAACAGGATCTTGAAGAAATCGCCGCCGACCTTGAGCGCGAGTTCCGGGAGCGTGTCGTCGGTGACCTCGAAACCGTCGAGCGTGGGGAAGGCGGCCTGGGCGAACCACGCGCCGAGGAAGAAGATCGCGCCGCCGATCAGCAGCGCGAGCACGATCGCCTTCGGCACAGTGCTCGGCGACTTGGCCTCCTCGCTGTACATCGTGATCGCGTCGAACCCGATGAAGGAGAAGCACACCACCGTGGCGCCCGCGGCGACCGCACCCATGTTCACACCCGCGTGATAGAGCGGTTCGAGCGTGAACACCGTGCCCTGGCCCAGGCCGTTGCGTATCTGCATGTACGCGAGCACGATGAACACGCCGATCAGCACGACCTGGAAGACGACGAGTACACCGTTGATGTTCGAGGTGCCCTTGATGCTCCAGGCGTTGAGCGCGGTGACGATGCCGACGTAGACGAGGACGAATATCCACGACGGCGCCTCGGGGAAGAACGACTCGAAGTAGATCCGGCCGATGACGGCGTTGACCATCGGCAGCAGCAGGTAGTCGAGCAGCGAGGACCAGCCGACGAGGAACCCGACGTTGGGGTGGATCACCTCCGAGGCGTAGGTGTACGCCGATCCCGCCGACGGATAGACACGTGTCATCCGGCCATAGCTGATCGCGGTGAAGATCATGGCGATCAGCGCGACGATGTAGGCGAGCGGGACCACACCGTCGGTCTCGCCCGAGACGATGCCGAACGTGTCGAACACGGTCATCGGCGTCATGTAGCCGAGACCGAGGCCGACGATCGCCCACAAGCCGAGCGAACGCCCGAGATGCGGAGTGCTGGATGGTTGCACGCGAGCGCCTTTCAGTCGACAGTTCGTTCGGGTCACACGGTGCGCCAGTGGGCGTCGTCGTGAACCTCGGACGATCACGCTAGCCCTGAGAGGGCGATCGCCGCGCGGTATTAGCGTGCCCGCGGAAGTCCGAGTTGTCCTGTCCTCACGGCAAGTTCACAGCAGACTCGCAGCTAGGTACTGGCTGCCCGGCTTAGAACGCCGGCGCGCCCGGGGGAGGTGGCTCCGGCAGGGGCGGTGGCGGCGGCGGGGGAGGCGGCGGTGGCGGCGGTGGAGCTAGGCCAGGGATCGTTATCGGCGGCAGCCCGGGGATCAGGATGACGTTCTCAGGTGGCGGTGGTGGGACCCCGGGCGGGGGTGGAGCATCCGGAGGGGGAATGAAGACAGGGGGCGGCACATAGCCGGTGCTGGTATTGATCGTGATGATCGAGCCGGGGATGGTCTTGCCGCGTGGGGTCGTTCCGACCACGGCACCCTTCGAGGCGCTGTTGTTGACCGGCGTGGGTTGGTCGGCGACCTGGAACCCGGCGTCCTGCAGCCGTTTACGCGCCGCGTCGAGCTTCAGGCCGGTCACACTGGGTACCTCGCTGCCGGGGCCGCCGTCGACGTAGCGTGGGTCGGTGGGCGGCATGACCACGGGCCCGAAATCGTCGGCGATCGGATTCATCGCCCGATACCAGGTCAGCGCCGGCTCGGTGCCGCCAAACAGATCGCCGTCACCGCACTTGCGCAACGGGTACGAGCACAGACCTGACGGCGTGGAGGAGTCGTCGAAGATGTAGTTCGCGGCCGCGTACTGGTTGGTGAAGCCAAGGAATCCCGACGACCGATGCGACTCGGTGGTGCCGGTCTTGCCCGACATCGGCAGCGTCCAGCCCACCGAACCCGCTGCACCCGTGGCAGTTCCACTCGTGTGGTCCTTGCCCAGCGCATTGGCCAGCGTGTTGGCAAGGCCCTCGGGTACCGCCTGTTCGCACGGCGCAGTGTCGAGGCCCACTTCCTTGCCGTTGCGGTCGAAGACCTTGTCGATCGGTGTCGGTGGGCACCACACGCCGCCCGAGGCCAGCGTCGCTCCGACATTGGACAACTCGAGCGCATTGAGCTCGAGAGGACCGAGCGTGAAGGACCCGATGTTCTGCCGCTTGACGTAATCGGCGATGCTCTCGTCGGAGTCCGGCTGATAGGCGTGGGCGCTGCCCGGTTCGGCGTACGACCTCAACCCCAGCCGGACCGCCATATCCACTGCGCGCGGCACCCCTATCTGGGAGATGAGTTTGGCGAATGCCGTGTTGGGCGACTGGGCCAGCGCGTCAGTAACACTCAACGGACTGGAGTACGCCCTGGCGTTTCTCACACACCAGGTCTCGCGCGGACACCCGGGGGTGTCACTGCTGCCGAGGCCCTTGCCCTGAAATGACGAGGGGACGTCGAGTTGAGCACTGATCCCCATCCCCATGTCGAGCGCGGCGGCAGTGGTGAAGATCTTGAATATCGACCCGGCACCGTCGCCGACCAGGGAGAAGGGTTGCGGTTGCACAGTCTGGTTGGCGTTGAGGTCGAGCCCGTAAGTGCGGTTATCTGCCATCGCGATCACCCGGTGCGCGTCCTTGCCCGGCCTGATCACGCTCATCACACTCGCGACGCCGTCGGCGGTGGGGTCTGCCGCCCTGTCGACTGCCGATTTCACGCTGGCCTGCACCGTGGGGTCGAGGGTGGTGCGGATCAAGTAGCCGTTGCGCGCGACCTCCTCCTTGCTCAGGCCTGCGCGCGCGAGGTAGTCAAGGGCGTACTCGCAGAAGAACGCGTTGTCTCCCGCGCCTATGCAACCCTGCGGCAATGGGTCGACCGCTGGGAGAACTCCCAGCGGCTGGGCCTTGGCGGCACGGAGTTCGTCAGCCCTGTCGGGCAGATACTCGATCATGGCGTCGAGCACGGTGTTGCGTCGCTCCAGGGCACCGTCCGGGTTCGTGTACGGATTGAGCATGCTGGTGGATCTGAGCAGGCCGGCGAGCAGTGCCGCCTGCTGCCAATTGAGCTGGCGGGCATCGATGCCGAAGTACGTGCGCGCCGCGTCCTGTACGCCGAAGGCGCCGTTGCCGAACGACACCAGGTTCAGATAGCGCGCCAAGATCTCCGACTTGGGGAGTTCCTTGTCCAGGGCCAGGGCTATCCGGATCTCGCGCAGCTTGCGTGCTGGGGTTATCTCCACCGCGGCCCGACGCTCCGCGTCTGTTTTCGCCTTGACCAGAAGGTTGTAGTTCTTCACGTACTGCTGCTCGATGGTTGATCCGCCACGCATCTGGTCGACGCCCCGCATGTAGCCGAAGAGTCCGTTCAGCGTCCCCTGTAGATCCACCCCATTGTGTTCGACGAAGCGTTTGTCCTCGATCGATACGATCGCCAGCTTCATGGTGTCGGCGATCCGATCGCTGGGCACCACCCATCGTCGCTGCTCGTACAGCCAGGCAATCGGCCTGCCCGCGGCGTCGACCATGGTGGAGACGGTCGGTGCGTCGCCCTGCAGCACCTCCGACGAGTCCTGCGCCACCATGTTGGAAAGTCGCGATGTCAACATCCCGACGCCCCCGACGACGGGGAATAGCAGTGCGGCCGTGAGAAACCCGGCCAGCACACAATGTGTGGCCAGTTTGGCAACCGTAGCCCCCCACCCCGGGCGCGGGTCGGACATGGCGTCAAGAGTAGGACGTTGAGGGTCCCGTGGTGTGCAGATCGCCCGCGTTTCATCAAGCGCGTCGGGGTCTCGGCGCGATCCTTCCCGAGTTCGGCTGCTCCACCGACCCCTCGCAGGGTCGGTGGAGCAGTCGAATCACTCTGTATGGGAACCGCTTTCGCGGCGTTGTGCGTGACCTCGCGGCCCGACGCGACGGACTAGGCGCTCACAGCGGCACCGAGCGGATCAGCTTGTGATTGATGAACTCTCGGATTCCGAGTGCTCCCAGCTCACGGCCTGAACCCGAACGCTTCGTCCCGCCGAACGGCAGGTTCGCCGCATCGAGGCCGACGCCATTGATGTAGACCATGCCGGTGTCGAGCGCGTCGGCAACCCTGCCCGCCTGCCCCGCATCACCGGTGAAGACATACGACCCGAGCCCGTAGGGCGTGTCATTGGCGATCTGCACGGCATCGTTCTCGTCGGCCGCGCGGTACACGATCGCGACGGGGCCGAAGAGCTCCTCGCGGTGCACCGGGTTGCTCGCGGCGACATCGGCCAGCACTCCGCACGTGTGGAAGGCGCCGTCGCGTGAACTCCTCAGCAGCGCTGTCGCGCCCGCCTCGATCGCCCGGTTCACCTGTGACTCAAGGATCTCAGCCGCGCGCACCGAGGACAGCGGGCCGATGGTCGTCTGCTCGTCCATGGGATCGCCCGGCGTCACAGCGGCGAGCTTATTGACGAAGCTCTCCACGAAGTCGTCGTACACGCTGTCGACGACGATGATGCGCTTGGCGCCGTTGCACGACTGGCCGGTGTTGTCCAGGCGTGCCTCGACCGCCGCGTCGACCGCTGCCGGGACGTTCGTGGCATCGAGCACCAGGAACGGATCGGAACCGCCGAGCTCCAGGACGACCTTCTTGACCGACCCGCCCGCGATGCGCCCGACCACCGCGCCGGCACGTTCGGACCCCGTGAAGCTCACCCCGGCGATGCGAGGGTCCTCGATCACACCGGCGAGGTCGTTCTCCGAGGCCAGGATCCTGGCGAAGACGCCATCGGGTGCCGCCGCCGCGGCGAAGGCCTCGGCAATCCTGCGGGAGGACTCCACACACTGCGGCGCCGGCTTGAGCAGCACGGTGTTGCCCACCGCGAGACTCGGCGCCGCGAACCTGGCGACCTGGTAGTACGGGAAGTTCCACGGCATGATGCCGAGGACGACGCCGATGGCCTGCTTCCTGATGAGTGCGCTGCCGTCGCCGTCGGCGAGCTCGATCGGCTCGTCGACCAACATGCTCTCAGCGTTGTCCGCGTAGTAGTCGTAGATGTCGGCACTGAACTCCACCTCAGCACGCGCCTGGGCGATCGGCTTACCCATCTCGCGGACCGCCGTCTCGGCGAGTTCATCCAGTCGGTCGCGGTGGAACTGCGCGACCTGCCGCAACACCGCCGTCCGCTGGCCGAGGGGGCGACCGGCCCAGGGCCTTTGCGCCGCGTGTGCGGTGCGGACGGCGGTCTCGAGTTCGGCGGCGCTCGCGAACGGATGCGGGACACCCGCCTCGCCGGTGGCCGGATTCACGACCTGAAAGGGAACTGCTGAGGACATCTTCGATCTCCAGGGTTGAGAGTTGTGGATCTGGGACAGCGAGTCCTTGGGCGTCAGCCCACGGGCTGTCCCTCGGTGGCCGCTCCGTCGTCGAGCTTGTCGTAGAGGTCTGGGCGACGGGATCGGATGATCATCGCCCCGACAGCCCCGATCACGAACGACGCCAGCACGAAGCCCATGACGCCGTAGGCCTGGGCCTGGGTTCCGGTCAGCAGGCTGAAGTTGGTGACGACGAGCACCAGGATCACCCCGAGGCCCAGTGTGGACACGGTCGGCGCGATGACGGTGTGCCACACGCCCTTACCGGTGTCGACCCGGCGGAAGAACACCAGCATCGCGACGCTCACCAACGTCATGAGGATGACGACACCCAACGACGATGCCGCGCCAGCCAGCGTGAACACGACGGTGACCGGATCGAGTCCCGCGGCGATCGCGGCGATCAGGCAGGCGGCGGCGAAGGCCGACACCAGCAGTGACGCTCGCGACGGCGCGTGGTGTTTCGTGCTGACCTCGCCGAATGCTGCTGGAAGGACGTTCTTTTGGGCGAGTGCGAAGACATACCGGGTCACGATGTTGTGGAACGACAGGGCGCAGGCGAAGAAGCTGGTCACCAGCAACACGCGGGCGATATCGGCCAGGATGGCGCCTGCGACACTCCCCATCAGGTTGAGCACGACGTTCTCGGGGTCGTCTGCTGAGGCTTGAACCACGGTGTCGACGCCAACGCCTGCGACAACACACCACGCGGAGACCGCCGAGAAGAGGCCGATGACGATGACGGCGACATAGGTTGCCCGCGGGATGGTGCGGTCCGGGTCGCGTGCCTCGTTGCGAAACACCGCTGTCGCCTCGAAGCCGATGAAGCTGTAGAACGCGAACATCACACCGAGGGCCGGGACGCCCGCCCCGAGGGTGCTCAGCGGCACGGACAGAGATGAGCCAGCGCTACCGCTGTGGACGAACACCCCGATGTTCATCGCCACCACCACGATGATCTCGAGAACGAGCGCGACGACCAGAACCTTGGAACTCAGCTCGATGTCGCGGTAGCCGAGGAGCGCGACGAGCGCGAGGAGCCCCAGTGAGAACACCCACCACGGAATACCGGTGGACAGGAGGTTCTCTGTCGCCACGCCGAAGTACGCAGTGACGCCGATGAGCAACATCGAGTAGGAGCAGACCGCGACCGCCGCCGCCCCCGTCCCGGTGATGCGTCCCAGACCGGCCTGGATGTACGAGTAGAACGCGCCCGCATTGGGAACGTAGCGGCTCATCAGCGTGAACCCGACCGAGAACACCCCAAGCAGGACGGTGCACACCAGGAAGTAATACGGTGCGCCACCGTTACCGCTCTGGGCGATCAGGACCGGCAGGTTGGCGGCGACCACAGCCAGCGGCGCAGCCGCCGCGACCACCATGAAGACGATCGAGGGAACACCCAGGTTGCGGCTGAGCAGGGAGAGCGGCGCGGTACCTTTCGGCGTGCCTGCCTCGGCGATCGGAGCTGAAGAGTTCGGACTGTCCATCGTGCATGTTCCTTAGGGGTCGGTCGAATCAGTTCTGATCCGGGATGAGCAGGGTGCGCAGTGCGGCGCCGGTGGCGAGTTCCTCCAGTGCGGCCGCGGCGTCCTCCAACGGGCGCCGCGCTGTGACGAGTTCGTCGATCTTGAGGTCGCCCGCCATGTAGCGATCCACGAGTTCCGGGAAGTCGATCGCCGGGCGGACGCTGCCGTAGTTCGAGCCGAGGATCCGCTGGTCGGCCTCCGCGAGCACCAGTGGCTCAAACGACGCCGTGGCGCCAGCCTCTGGAAGCCCGACGACGACTGCGGCCCCGCCGAGACCGAGCATGCGGATGGCCTGCTCGGTGGTGGTCGTCTTACCGATCGCGTCGAAGACGTAGTCGGCACCGTCGGGGAGGATCTCGCGAAGCGCCGCAACGGGATCGACCTTGGATGCGTCGATCTCATCGGTGGCCCCAAGGGTGAGGGCGAGTTCCGTCTTCTGAGGCTGGACGTCGATGGCGACGATCCGGCTCGCACCCGCCATACGCGCACCCTGCACGACGGACAGACCCACGCCACCGCAGCCGATGACAGCGACAGTTGCGTCCTTCTCGACCTGTGCGGTGTTGGTCACGGCGCCGACGCCGGTGGCGATCGCACAGCCGATGAGACAGATGACGTCCAGCGGCGCGTCCTTGCGCACGCGAATGGCACCGCTGGCGGGCACGATCGCCTCCTCGGCGAACGAGGACACCCCCTGGTAGTGGAAGATCGACTCACCGTTGTGGCGAATCCGCGAGGTGCCGTCTTGGAGAACGCCGCCGGGGGCGACGAGATTCATCGCCACCGAGCACCGGGCCACATGACCTGCCATGCAGTACCGACACTCGTTGCACGGCGCGACCCACGACAGCACCACGTGGTCCCCGACGGCGAGATCCGTGACGCCAGGGCCCAGTTCGGTCACCGTGCCACTGCCCTCGTGGCCCAGAACCATTGGCACCGGTAGCGGCCACTCGTTGCGAATGATGTGCAAGTCGGAGTGGCAGACGCCGGTTGCGGCGATCTTGACCCTGACCTCACCGGGGCCCGGCTTGTCGAGCTCCACATCAGCCAGCTCGACCTCGCCCGACTTGCCTGAGAACAACACTGCGCGCACTACTTCTCCTCGGTTTTGGGGGGATTTGATTTCACATCAACGACTTGCCCTGCCTCGGCGGTCAACACCTCATCCAGGGTCGCCAGCAGGTGATCGGCGTGTTCCACCTGGAACGGCAGCGGCGGCCGGATCTTCAGGATGTTCTCCGAGGCTCCGGTCGCGCTGATGAGAATTCGGCGTTCCCGCAGTTCGTTGACGATGTTGGAGGCGGCGGGGGCGTTCGGCGCGCGGCTCTGCGGGTCGGTGATGAACTCGGCGGCGATGAACAATCCACTGCCGCGGACATCGCCCAGAATGGCGTGGCGCGTGGCGAGTTCGTTCAACCCGGCGAGCAGCCGCTGTCCAACGGTGTCCGCGTGGGCGATCAAGTCGTCGGCCTCGATGACGTCGAGGACCGCCGCGGCTGCGGCGATGCTGACCGGATTACCTCCGAAGGTGTTGAAGTAGCGGATGTCTCGACCGAAGCGATTCATCGCCTCGTCTGTGCCGATCACCGCGGCGATGGGGATGCCGTTGCCCATCGGCTTGCCGAGCACCACAAGGTCCGGCTCCAGTCCGTGGCGGGAGAACCCCCACCACCCGGTGCCGAGCCGTCCGAATCCTGATTGCACCTCGTCGGCGATCCACAGCCCGCCCGCGTCGCGTACGGCTCTCGCGGTGGGTGCCAGGAATCCGGCGGGGTCGCACTGCACTCCGTCGCTGGACAGCACCGAGTCAACGATCATGCCGGCCAGGCCGACACCACGTTCCTCAAGCGTTGTGATCGCGGCCCTGACGCGCTCGGCGAATGCCGCCCCGGCGAGGTCTGGACTCTCCCGATAGAGATCTGGAGCGTCAACGAGAACGACGTTGGGTCCGATCTCATTGTTCGGCCCCAGGCTCGGAGAGATCTGCGCGGCCGCCGCCGTTGTGCCGTGATACGCGTGTGAGGTGCAGATGATGCCTTGAGCGCCAGTCTGATACCGCGCGATCCGTAGCGCTAGGTCGACGGCCTCACTGCCGGTGCATGTGTAGGTGACCTTGGACAGCGGGCGCGGGAAGAGCGCCAACAGGCGCTCCGAGTACGCGATGAGAGGTTCCGTCAGGTACCGCGTGTGGGTGTTGAACACACCGAGTTGCTCGCTGACGGCCTGCTGAACATGGGGATGACTGTGGCCGACCACCGGCACGTTGTTGTAGGCGTCGAGGTACTCATTGCCGTCGGAGTCGTAGAGCCGAACACCCTCGGCCCGTGCGACGTTGACGGGTCGCCGGTAGAACAGTCGGTAGCTGGGCGCCAGGACCGCCGTGCGTCGTCGGTTGAGGAGCTTGCCGGGTTCGTCGAGCACATCCTCTTCGCCACCAAAGGCGTTGGCCATGTAGGTCGGTTGCGAACTCACTTTTGCTGCACCTTCTCTGAGGTCGACAGTCCGCATACCGCATTCAGGTGCGCCCGGGCGTCGTCGGGATGGATGGTGAGGACCAGTTGAAGCGTTGGCAGTGTGTGACGCATCCGCATGCTGCCGTAGGCGGTCGGGTTCGTGCGCCCACGGGTTGTCCAGGTCAGCGCCTGAACGCATAACCGCGCCACCGCCATCGGATAGATCACGGCGAGCTCGTCCTCGGTCAGTGGGTTCACTCCGTGGTAACCGGCCACGACATGTCCGAGGGCGGCCAGCGGAGCGTCCTTGCGCAGCATCGCGTATGCGCCCGCGATCGCGACCTCGGCGACTCTGACACTGAACAGTGCGTCGTTGAAGTCCAGCACTCCCGCGATGGCCTGGTCGCCTCCGTCGCGAGTCTCGATCAGAACGTTGTTGTCGTTGAGGTCTTGGTGCACCACCGATGGTGGCAGTGTCGACAGGAGCGGCTCGATCTCGTCGAACCACTGCAGAACGGTGTGGATGTATGGCTCTTCCGCGAGGTAGGGATCGGCGTCGATGCACTCCTGGATGGCCTCGCGGGACCGCGTGATGTCCCAGTGGTGCGTGGTGGGTAGATCTGATGGCGGAAACCCGTTGAGTGCGTTGGTGACTCGGGCGGCGGTGGCGCCCAGCTCGGTGAGGAGATCGTCGGAGTGATCGTCCACCCGCGCCAATTCGGTTCCATGTACCCAGTTGAGGACGGAGAGTCGGCCATAGCCAGGACCTGCGTCGACGACGGTGCTGCGCGCACCGCTGTTGTTGGGAACGACTGTCGGAACCGCGACGGCTAGGTCCTGGTCGGCGACATGAGCCAGGATGTCGTCCTGCCACTTCTTGTCGGTGCGGGATTCCCGGCGGACCTGGAGCTTCGCGAGGTAGAGGTCACCGGTGGTGGTGGACACCCGGTAGTTGCGATCGAGTTCGCCGCCGAGGAAGGCCAGCTTGACGGCTGAGATCCCGTAACACCCACTGAGGCGCTCTGTGAGAGCTGACACCCAGGCGTCGTCTGTGACGGGCGGTTCAGCTGGCGTGTGGGGCATCAAACTTCCTTCCGCTGCTCGGGTGACTGGTTCTCGAGCAGCCGTTGCGGTGTGGGGCACCACACATTCAAGAAGGTCAAAACGTCCTGGTCAATGCCAGATACGGCGCCAGAAATGCACCTACACTGTGCGAAATGCACAATTGCGGGGTTTCGGTGACCGAGCCGGACAGCCACTCAGACGGAAGGGGAGGCGATGGGTGAGGACCTCACGACTGAGCTGATCCGCACGACGGCTCGTCGCCTCCTCGAGGTTCGCATCGATGAGATCGTCGACATGACCGTGCAGCGGACGATCGACGACGAGCCGACCTACACGGGAGGGCCGGTCAGCCGTGACGACCTGCGCTATCACATGGACCGCACCATGCGACTGGCGCTGACCAGGCTGGCCGGCGGCGCCATCCCCGACTCGCTGCAGTCGGCCGCACTCGATGTCGGGCACATCCGCGCCCAGCAGGGGGTTCCCCTGCCCAGCGTCCTGCACGCGTTCCGAATCGACCTCAAATCGCTGTGGGAGGCACTCATTGCCGAGGGCCGTGCCATCGGTGCCAGCGCCCGTGCGGATTTCCTGGAGCGCTCGTCGTTGATGGTCTGGGAGGCAGTCGAGCTGAACACAGAGGAGGTGGTCCATGGCTACCAGAAGGCTCAGGACAGTCTTGACGAAATCCGTTCCGCCGCATTCGATCGACTGCTGCTTGACTCGGATCTGCACCCGCAGGTCGTGGAGCACGCAGCCACGGTGCTCGGACTGCCGGTCGCTGGTCACTACGTGTGCGTGGTCGGCGCCTTCCCGATCCCTCGACCGGAGCTCGTGGCCGAGTGCGCCACCCGCCTGCAAGCGCGCGGGTACCCGTTCTACTTCAGTTGGTTCGCGCAGGAGCTGCGGGGTGTCGCCCATATTCCTGACGACCGTTCCGATGTACGCGATGACCTCGTCGCACTGAGTGACCACGTCTGCGCGATCGCCCACGCAGACGGTCTGGGCGCCGTTGCGCAGTCAATCCGGCTTGCGCGCATGGCAGTTCGCGGGCGTGCGCACCCGGGGATTCAGTGGCTCAACGACAGCTGGCTCAATGCCGTGACCGCCGCGAACGCCGAACTGTCCGAGGCGATACATGCTGCCGTCTTTCAGCCGCTGGCCGCATTGAGTGCGGGGGAGCGCAGCGGGCTGCTGGAGACTGTCGGAGATCTCGTATCCCATGGCGGAACCATCGCGATGATCGCCGAACGAACCTATCGGCACCGAAACACCGTCCGCGCGCGACTGCGGACGTTCGCGGCGCTCACCGGACTGGACCTGACGACAACGAATGACTTGGCCACCGTGGCAATCGCCTTCACCGTCGACGCCGCGAGAGTCTCGCCGTAGCGATAGTCGTCAGTTGCCGAGGGTGGCGAGGTAGCGCAGCGCGCTGATCCCCGGCAGGAAGAAGTACGCCCCGCCCAACAACGTCGTGAAGGCGGGTAAACCCTTGTGCACCTGGCGGATGGGGCGCTTGGGAATCGTGAAATCCAGTGTGCCGTCCTGGGCGCCGCAGATCGGATCGTGTTCATTGCCGAGTTCGTGGAAGGTCTTGTCGTTGATCCACACGTTCTGGGCGAACTCGAACTGGCGCACCAGGCTCGCGCAGATGATGAACGCGGCGATACCGCGATCCTCGCCGTCGTCCGGTGAGCCCTCCGGCAGGGCGGGTCCGTAGGTCGCACCGCGGCGGATCATCCGGCGGCGGTTCATGTTGTGGGCGGTGTCTCGCGGATTGAGTCTGCGCGCATGCGCTCCCAGTGGGCAGGCATAACCCAGCGGGTCCATCTCCTTGTAGTTGTAGTCGTTGTTGCGCATCGGGTCGGCGCCCAGTTCGGGATCGTCCTTGTCCGGTGCGAGCACCAGGGGTGCTCCGCTGCGCCACCGGCCCATGAACTTGGCGGCCAGCAGTTCCTGGCCCTCCGCGGTGTCGGCGTGCTCGCGCAGGTGATCGCGGAAGACACCGACGTGCTCCTGCAACCGCCGATACGCCATGTAGCTTCCGTTGCGTGACAGCACCTCGGGCTCAGGAAGATTGGCGACCGGACCGTTCTCATCGGGATAGCCGAGGATGAACTCGCCGGGTTCCAGCGGTGCGCCGGAGCCGGGAGTGGGCTCCTCGCCGGTGCCCTTCATGACCGGTTGCGACAACCGGTCGCGGAAGCCGAAGTGGTCGTGCGCGTAGTTGAACGGTGGCGTCGCGTTGAGGTCGAGGTAGGACAGCGACCGCACACCGTCGGTGCGAGCGAGCAGTTCGTCGTGCGCCTCGATGGAGCGCTTGCACTGCTCGTCGGTGCGGGAGAACAAGATCGCGATCGCGTGACAGTCCTCGCTGGCCAGACCGCCCACCCAGTGTTCAGGTGCGCTCGTCCCGGTGTCGCCGAGGATCTGCGCACGCGACACCATGCCCTCGCGGAACTCGTCGGGGAAGGTGGCCAGCGACTCCTCCGGCACGCCGAGAGCACGGAGGCCATTCCACGTGAACGCCAACGTAACCCAGCGATCGGACTCGTCCATCGTGTCCTGCGCGGCCGTGGCTGACTGAACCTTGTCGAGCAGCTCGGTCAACCAGGCGCGCCCGCCGTCGGGTGTGTCGAACGTTAGAAACTCGTACCGGCCGGTGATCGCGGGGGTGCGAGTCAGCAGGATGTGCTGGATGTCGTCGAACTCGAGCATCTACTGCATCTGATCAAGCATGGTCGAGAAGGCCGCCTTCAGCCGCAGCGCCTTCTTGATCTCGTCGGCCGTCGCGTACGGGTACTCGCCGTACTCCAGGAAGCTGGGGTAGTGGTGATCACGGACGAACTTGATGAACGCGTCCGGGTTCTCCTTCCAATCCTCAGGGAAGCCTTCGAGATTCGTGAAAACCGTCGTGATACCGGTCGCGCTGAACAGCGCGACCGCGTCCTCGGTGTACTTGTCGAAGTCGGTGTCGAAGATGCCCTGGTACTGAAAGTGCAGGCCGGAGCCGACGTCGAACAGCACCCACCGCAGGTAGTGCAGGCGCAACGGTGCCAGTGCCTCGGGGCTGGCCGCAATCGTCTCCTCGATGGTCTTTCCGTAGGCGCGAACGGTCTCCTCGCGACCCTCCTTGACCTTGGCGATGATCGAGAATCCGTAGCAGGCCGGCGTGCGCGGGAAAATGGGGCCGTACCGCCCCCGCTCGAGTTCGAAATACCCCTCTTTGGGTATCGCCATGGCGGCGGGCTTGGACCAATCTGCATCAGCCATTTTGGGTCCCCCCATTTGACGGTTTCAGTGAGCCGAATGTAGCACCGGTGTAGTGCTGGCCAGGCAGTTTTGGCGGCCGCTCAACTATGGGCGTCGGTGCACCGGCCGGCCCTAACGGTCCGTCGTTGAATGCTGGACAGGCAATTGTTTGCCCCCTTTTCAAGCAAATTCAATATCGAGGGCGCTCAGGCATTGCAGGCGCCGATTTCATCGCGACGACTATGCGGCGGGCCGCAGGGCGAGTAGTCTATGACCGTACGACCAAAGGAGTCATAGATATGGCAGTGGCGTTCACCGATCGCGAGAAGCAAGACATTGCAAAGGTTCTCGTCGACACGGCCGAGGAGCTGTTCGCGACACAGGGACTCAAGAAGACCTCGCTCGAGGAACTGGTAGGTCCCGCGCGTATCGCCAAGGGCAGCTTCTATGCCTTCTTCGACTCGAAGGAGGCGCTCTACCTGGAGGTGATGTTGCGCCGCGCTCCGCAGATCGCGACGCGATTCACCGGCATGCTCGAGCGACCGGTCGATGAGGAGGGCCTGGTCGCGCTGATGCACGCCATCGCCGACGTGCTCGTCGCCGATCCCTTCTACCGCAGACTGCTCTCCCATCCGGACGAACTCGATACGGTCACCCGTCGCGTCGGCCGAGAACAGATCGCACGCATCAGCCCGCACCTGCTCACCCCGCTCGTCGAGTATCTGGCCGCAGGTCAGCGCGACGGCGCCGTCGTCGACGACATCGCCCCCGAGGTTCTCGTCGACGTGATCCGCGCTGCCGGTCTGATCGTGATGCACCGCGACCGCTTCGCCACCGACTACCGCCAGGTTCTCGATGCCACGATCCGGTTCCTGTCGAGGGGAATGCTCCGATGAGAATTCTCGATAGATACGCACGCATGGCCGGCATGAGCGAACAGGCCTGGAAGCGCCATGCCAACCCGTGGAGCGTGTGGACCCGGTTCGCCGCGATCCCGTTGCTCATCCTGTCGATCTGGAGTCGCGTTTGGATCGGTTGGTGGGCGCTCGCGCCACTCGCTCTGGTCATTGCCTGGCTGTGGTGGAACCCGCATGCCTTCTCGCCGATCGACAAGCCGACCGCCTGGTCGTCCAAGGGCATCTACGGTGAACGGCTCTGGCTGCAGCGACAGTCGGGTATGCCGGTCGGCTTCTCCGTGGTTCAACGGTTCTGGAGTGTGGGCGCCATCGCCGGGGCCACGCTGCTGATCTGGGGGCTGGTCGCACTCGAGGTATGGCCGACAGTGTTCGGCGCGACTCTCATCGTTTACGGCCAACTGTGGCGAATCGACCGGCTCGGCATTCTCTACGAGCAGGAGGGTAGCCCCCAATTGCCAGACTCACTCGGTTAGGGTTCGCCTGTTCAGGCGATGCAACCCGGCGTAGGAGTACCAAGAAGACATGGCGTACAAGGCGATTCGACGGTCCCTCACTGCCGGAGTGGCGATCGCGGGGGCGAGTGCCATCACCTGGTCGACGGTTGCCGTCGCGCCCGCCAACGAGCCCGTGGTTGTCGCACACCGCGTCGTCGCCGCCACGGTCACCCCGGCGGGGTTGGCCAGCTCGCTGCAATTGCTTACCGAGGCGGCCGCCGCCACAGTCCAGCAGAGCGTCGACGGACTGGTCACGAAGCTTCCCGCGCTGTGGAACCAGGTGGACGCGCAGTGGGCCGACGTGGAGCTGACCCACTGGAACTACGCGCTCGTCGCCGACTCCTTCCTGATGCCCGTGGCTCCACTGTTGTTCGGCCCGCTGAACGACGCGGTCGCCGAGGTGGTGGCGCGTCAGTTCCCGGTGCTGGGGGACGAGATTCGGGCCATACCTGGACTCATCGAGTACGGCGTGATCAGGCTGATCGGCCCGCTGCTGAGCGCCATCGGCGGCGCCGGCGCCGCGCACGCCCAGATCTTCAAGTCGATGTCGAACTGGGAGCTCCAGCCGTTCTTCGAGGCTCTGGTCGCGGCGCCGGGCCACGTCATCGACGGTCTGCTGTTCGGCGGCTACGGCGACCTGCGGCCGCTGCTGACCGGCGAGATCGGCGGCACGCCGATTCCCGCCCCCGGCCTCCTGACACCGTGGGGACAGCCGCCCGCGCCGCGCGACATCAAGTGGGCGCCCGACGCGCCGCCGGTTGTGGTCGAGTCCGAGACGGTCGCCGAGTTGGTCACCGACACGACGGTCGTGCAGGACGAGGTCGTCGTCGAGCCAGTCGAGCCGGTCGTCGTCGAGCCCGTCGTCGAGCTGGTCACGTCGGTTGAGCCCGTCACCGAGACAGTCGAGACGGTGAAGATCGCTGCGCCGGCTGAGGCCGTCGCCGAGGAGGAGACGCCCAAGGACGCCGTCACCAAGGACGCCGACGTCACCAAGGACACCGAAGCTGCCAAGGACGCCGACGACACCGAGTCCAAGCCCGCTCCGACGCGGAAGCGATTCGGCGACAGGAATTCTCGCGGCACTGTGCGCGTCAGTGCTCCCAAGGCTGGCGCATCCACCTCGCGTGACTCAGGCAGCGCGTCGTCGAGCGACTCCGGCAGCGAGTAGACACTCTCACCGCGCCCAACGTGAACTAGTTGTCGAGGATCGACTGATTTCTCACCATCGACTTCACGTTCGGCGGATCAGTCGACGGTGGAGCGTCTCCGCCACGCGCGGTAGCCACGGTGTGCGGTGAACGCCCCGATGATCGCGGTCACACACCACACCGCGATGGCCGAATAGGCCAGCGGTGCAGACAAATCGCCGATCGATGCGCCCAGCGCGGTGTAGACGAACGCCCGCGGCGCCGACCCGATGAACGCGCCGACCGCCATCTGCCACAGCGGAACCCCGAACGCACCGAAGGCGTAGGAGGCCAGCGCGTCCGAGACACCCGGGATGAACCGCTGACCGACGACCGCCCACAGCCCCCGCCGCTGGATCTGCTGATCGAGTCGGTCAGCACGGTCGGTCCCGAGCAGTGCACGCGCGCTCTCGCGGCCGGCGCGGCGACCGATGAGACTGGTGATCATCGCAGTGCCCATCGCCGAGCCCAGCGTGACGAACGTCCCGAGCACGGGACCGAAGAGCACACCGCTGCCGGCAGCCAGGATCGGGCCGGGCACGAATACCGCACCCAGCATGGCGGACATCACGACGTAGGCGAGTGGGGCCGCGGGGCCTGCGGCCTGGATCGCGTTCCGCACACCCTCGACGTCGATGACACGCGTCACCGCGACTAGATAGAACAGTCCGAGCAGGAACGCCGCGAACAGTGCCAGCCGCAGGATGTGGCGCCGCCGGGACGGCCCGGGCGCTGGGGCCGGGGCATCGGCGGGGGCGGAGTCGGAGTCCGGGTCGGAGTCGGTCATCTTGACCCGATTCTTTCCCATCACCGAAAAACCATTTGCGGCAACCTCGTCCACAGCCGTTGAATCGACCCCATGGGTGGGGGCAGCGGGTGACCGAGTGGGGCTGGCGGCGGTTGTGGTGCATACCGCAGATGTCGCGTGAGTGCAGCCGGGAGCACGACTTTGGGCACCTCGAACTCGACGCCATCGGTTCGGCATTCGGGCGAGATCGAACCCGTCGGGCGCTGTCGGGGGTGGGCTCACGCATCGAGCCCTGGTCGTCGGCGATTGTCGACGACCTGACCCGCTGACGTCAGACCCGCACTCCCGAGGACGCGCCGACCAGGCCACCGTCGATCACGAGGTCCTGCCCGTTGATGTAGGACGCGGCCGGGGACGCCAGGAACGCCACGGCTGCGGCGACGTCCTCGGCAGTGCCGAACCGCGCTGCGGGGATTGCAGAGCGGATGTCTTTGTGTGCGTCGTCGGCGACGTTGTCATGGAACATCGGCGTCGCGATGTACCCGGGGCTCACCGAGTTGACCCGGATCCGCCGCGGGGCAAGTTCGGCCGCCAACGTGCGGGCCAGGCTGTGCACCGCGGCCTTGGTCGCGGAGTACAGCGTCGCCCCCGCCATCCCGCGGTGCAGCGTCCACGATGCGTTGACGATGATCGCCGAACCTTCGGCGAGCAGCGGCAGGGCCTTCTGGATTGTGAAGTACACGCCCTTGAAGTTGATCCCGACGATGCGGTCGAACTCCGCGTCGGTGACCTCGTCGGCGGGCTGGAATGCCGCGACTCCCGCGTTCGCGAACAGCAGATCGAGGGAGCCGAATCTTTCGGCGACCTCGGCGATCGCCGTATCCAGGGCTTCGGAATCGGCGGCGTCGGCGGCGATTCCGAGCACACGGTCGCCGCCGCCGAGGTCGGCGCGTGCCGCCGCCAGACGCTCGGTGTCGCGTCCGGTGATGGCCACCCTGCCGCCGGCCCGCAGTAGGAGGCGTGCGGTCTCCAGGCCCATCCCGCTGGTGCCGCCGGTGATCAGGGCCGTGGTCGGTGAGTGAAAGTCGTTGTCGGTCATGACACCAGCGTGGGTGGTGTCGGCCGCCGCAACCAGTGCGGACTCAACATGGGACCGCCACCACCAGGATGATCAGGGACGTGGGTTGTACATCTCCACAAACCACTGTGGCTGGTCGACGATCCGCATGGTGGTGGTGTCGAAGTAGAGGTCGCCCAGTTCGGGGTGGCGGACGGCCTTGACGGACTGGGATGCGACGCCGACGTCGTGGCGCGCCCACATCGCCGCGAACTCAGGGCTACGGGAGCACAGGTCGTCGATGATCCGGCCGAACTCGGGGTCGCTTGGGAAGTGCGCGGCATCGGCACGGAACGCCGCCACCACGGCGGGAGCGGCGGTGGCCCACGACGCGTGGACACCGCGGTACCGCTCGTTGGTGAAGAACGCCACCAGACAGTTGCGGTCGTCGTCGCCCAGGCCGAACACCGTGCGGGTGGCGTCGTTCACGGCGAGCACGTTCCAGTACATGTCCCGCAGAATGGCAGGCCTGGGCAACCACGCGTCGAGCAGATTGCGTAGTTCGGGTGGGATCGCAGTCTGGCGGTCGGTCACGACCGGGGGCGGGTTGAGCCCGGCGAGCAGGTAGAGGTGCGTGCGCTCGGGCTCCGCCAGCCGCAGCGCACGGGAGATCGCGTCGAGGACCTCGGGTGAGACCTTGATATCGCGTCCCTGTTCGAGCCAGGTGTACCAGGACAGGCCGACCCCGGCCAGCGATGCGACCTCTTCGCGTCGCAGGCCTGGCGTGCGACGGCGACCGCCGTCGACGATGCCGACGTCCTGTGGTGTCAGCCGCTCGCGGCGAGTGCGCAGGAAATCGCGGAGCTGACTGCGACGGTCGTCCCGCATTGATGTCGGCTCCACCATCGACAGGTTAATGTCACGCCGCGCCGACGTCAGCCGCGCGCCGAACCCTCCAGCGGTCCGCCGTCGGCTGCCTGAAGCAGACAGATGACGGTACTGGGCAGGGGAATCGCGCCGGTGCGATCCTGCTTCGAGTCGATGAGGTAGGTGACGGACAGGGTGCCTTCGGCGGCGCCGCCCGTGTACTGGTCGACCCCCGCGGCACATGCCCGATCCGCGACGTCGGCGATGGCGGCATTCACCGCGACGGGCGCCAACAGGTACACCTCGGCCCGGTGCGGGCCTGAGCAGTCGACGGCGGTGACGGTGGCCTCGCCGACATCGACGGCGGGCACCTCGGCGACACACTCACCGACCTGCAGGTCGACCCACTGCTTCGTTTGCGGGGCGGACGGCGGGGGAACGGCTGCGGCGGTCGAAGACACCGAAGCGGGTACCGACACCGGTGCGGCGACCGACGATTCGCCAGACCCGGAGTCACTCGCCCCGCAGGCAGTAAGTAGTGCGACGGCGGTGAGGAGCGCCCACCTGCCGCAACGACTCTGGATTCGCATGCCCGCCTCCGATCCGCGCCGGTCGACTAGCGGTTGAGTCTAGGCCCGGCAGTGGCTGTCACGTCGTAACTGCGGCCGCGATCCCATGGCGGAGGTGTGGAAATCGGGTCAGTGGGTACAGACGTCTTGCGCAGCACTGGCGCCCCATGAGGCGCCGCCCACCGACTGAGCCCGAAAGAGAAGTGAATGCGACGACCAGCGGCCGTGACCGCCGCGATGGTCGCGCTGCTCATGGCAGTTCTGGTGTCAGCGTCATGCGCCCCCGCGCAGCGAGTGAATCTGGGGGACTCCGCGGGCAACCTGATCGCTGCGATCGCCGGTGAACCCGATCAACTCGATCCGCAGAAGACCAGCTCCTACTTCTCGTTCGAGGTTCTCGAGAACGTGTTCGACACGCTCGTCGAACCCGATGCGAACCTCGAGATGCGGCCCGCGCTGGCCGAGTCGTGGGAGGTGACACCAGATCAGCTGACGTGGACCTTCCACCTGCGCGACGGTGTGACGTTCCATGACGGCAGCCCGCTGCGCGCCGACGACGTCGTGTACTCCTACCGGCGGATCATCGACGAGAAGCTGTCCAACGTCGACAAGTTCAGCGCGGTCGCCGACGTGAGCGCGCCCGATGAGGACACCGTGCTGATCCGAGTCAAACAGCCCACCCCGAATCTGCTCACCAATCTCGGCGGATTCAAGGGTATGGCGATCGTGTCGCGCGCCAACGTGGAGTCCGGCCAGATCGCCAGGCATCCAGTGGGTACCGGTCCGTTCGCCTTCGTCGCGCAGCGCAGTGGTGACTCGATCACGTTGGCGGCCAACGCCGACTACTGGGGCGGCGCCCCCAAGGTGCCGGGCGTGACGTTCCAGTTCATCTCCGAGCCCTCGACCGCGCTGTCGGCGCTGCAGGCCGGTGAGATCGATTGGACCGACTCGATACCCACTCAGCGGGTCGCGCAGCTCGCCGGCGACGACTCGATTCACCTCGCGGTGACCCCGAGCAACGACTACTGGTACCTCGCACTCAACGAGGCTCGCCAGCCCTGGAACGACGTGCGGGTTCGGCGGGCCATCGCGTACGCCATCGACCGCGACGCCATCGTGGCCGCCACCAGCTATGGCACGGCCGTGGCCAACCAGCTGGCGATCCCCGAGGGCAATCCCTGGTACATCCACTACGACGCCTACCGCTATGACATCGAGGAGGCCAAGCGCCTGCTGGCCGAGGCGGGTACCACGCCCACCAACATGGACATGCTTGTCACCAGTGAGTACCCGGAGACCGTGACAGCGGCCCAGGTGATCGCCGACAACCTCAAACCCCTTGGCATCACGGTCAACATCCGCACCGTCGACATGGCCACCTGGCTCGACGAACAGAACACCGGCAACTTCGACATGTTGATGATGGGCTGGCTCGGGAACATCGACCCCGATGACTTCTACTACGCCCAACACCACACCGGCGGGTCGAGCAACGCGCAGAAGTTCTCTGACCCGGAGGTCGACCGCCTGCTCGATGCCGGCCGCGTGCAGACGGCCCGCGACGCGCGCGCCGATGACTACGCCAAGGCCGCCACCCTCATCGCCGATCGGGTCAGCTACATCTACCTCTACAACCCGTCGGTGATCCAGGGGTGGACGCCGGCACTCACCGGCTATGACGCGCGCCGCGACGGTGCGATCCGGTTCCGCACCGCTGCCCTGGCCGGGGACGACGACCAATGACAGACAGCGACCAATGACCGTGCCCGCGTTGATATCTCACCCCGCCATGCAGTTCCTGGCCCGACGGGTGGCGTACTCTGTGGTCGTTCTGGTCGGCGTGCTGATCGTCGTGTTCGCCCTGGTGCACCTCGTCCCCGGCGACCCGGTACGCATCGCGCTGGGCACGCGCTACACACCCGAGGCCTACGACGCGCTGCGGGCGGCCAGCGGGCTGGACCGGCCGATCGTCGAGCAGTTCTTCGGCTACATCGCGTCGGCCGCACGCGGTGACCTCGGCGTCAGCTTCCGCAATGGCGATCCCGTCGCCGAGATCCTCATCGAGCGCCTACCCGCCACGGTGTCGTTGGCCGTCGTCGGCATCCTGATCGCCCTGTGCATCGCGCTGCCCGCAGGCATCTGGTCGGCCCTTCGGGAGGGCCGGCTCAGCGACGCCATCGTCCGCGTCACCAGTCAGTTCGGTGTCTCGGTACCCGACTTCTGGATGGCGATCCTGCTCACCGCGCTGTTCTCCACGACGCTCGGGTGGCTGCCCACATCGGGATACCGACCGCTGTTCGGTGATCCCGCGGGCTGGCTGAGCCACATCGTCCTGCCCGGTCTCACCGTCGGACTGGTGGCGGGGGCGATCATGACTCGCTACGTCCGATCGGCCGTACTCGACGTCGCCGCAATGGGTTACGTGCGCACCGCCCGATCCAAGGGGCTGTCGCCTGCGGTGGTGACCTTCCGGCACACCGTCCGCAACGCTCTGGTCCCGATCCTCACCATCACCGGGATCCAGCTCGCCACCATTCTCGGTGGCGTCATCGTCGTCGAGGTGGTGTTCGCCTGGCCGGGCCTGGGTCGGCTGGTCTACAACGCCGTCTCGGCGCGGGACTACCCGGTGATCCAGGGTGCGGTGTTGTTGATCGCCGCACTGTTCCTGCTCATCAACTTGGTCGTGGACCTCCTCTACGCCGTCGTCGACCCGAGGATCCGGCTGTCATGACCGACGAGACGCTGAATCAGCCGCGCATCGCCTCGTGGCGGCTGCTGCTCGGCAACCCCGTCACGGTGGCCAGCGGAGCCCTGCTCGCGATCGTGGCAGTCATCGCCGTCGCCGCGGAATGGATTGCGCCGTACGGTATCAACGACGTCGACGTTCCCAGCGCGTTGCAGGGACCCAGTGCCGCGCACTGGTTCGGTACCGACGAACTCGGCCGCGATGTGCTGTCGCGCGTCCTGGTGGCAGTGCAGGCGTCGATGCGGGTTGCCGTCGTCAGCGTGGCGTTCGCCGTCGTCGTGGGAGTGACGGTCGGGGTGATCGCCGGATATCGAGGTGGCTGGCTCGACACGGTGTTCATGCGCGTCGTCGACGTCATGTTCGCCTTCCCCGTACTGCTGCTCGCCCTGGCGATCGTCGCGATCCTGGGGCCTGGCGTCACCACCACGATGCTGGCCATCGGTGTCGTCTACACGCCGATCTTCGCGCGGGTGGCGCGAGCCAGCACGCTGTCGGTGCGCGTCGAACCGTACGTTGCGGTATCCCGCACCATGGGCACTGGCCACGCGTACGTGCTGGCCCGCCACATCCTGCCCAACATCGCGGGTCCGCTCATCGTCCAGACGACGCTGTCCCTCGCGTTCGCCATTCTCTCCGAGGCCGCACTGTCCTTCCTGGGCTTGGGAATACAACCTCCGGAGCCGTCACTGGGGCGGATGATCTTCGACTCGCAGGGCTTTGTCACGTTGGCGTGGTGGATGGCGGTGTTCCCCGGCGCGGCGATCTTCGTCATCGTCCTGGCGTTCAACCTGTTCGGTGACGGACTACGGGATGTCCTGGATCCCAAACAGCGAACGATGCTGGAATCGCGGAGGAATCAGTGACGCCGACACCGGGGGAGACCGGCCCCATCCTTGCCGTCAAGGATCTGCACGTGCGGATCGGCCGGCGCGACATCGTTCGCGGTGTCACGTTGAGCGTGGCCGCCGAGCAGACGCTGGGAATCGTCGGCGAGTCCGGATCGGGCAAGTCGATGACGGTGCTCGCCGCGACAGGCCTCCTCGACGCGCCTGGCGCCGTCGCCACGGGGTCGAGCACCCTTGCGGGCACGGGCGGCTCGGGGCGGACTGAACTCGTCGGAGCCTCCCCGCGGGTGCTGCGTGGCGTGCACGGAAGCCGGATCGGCTTCGTGTTCCAGGATCCGGGCACCTCGCTCAACCCGCTGCTGACGCTCGAGCGCCAGATCACCGAGTCGGTCGAGGCGCACCGTCGGGTGACACGTCGCGAGGCCACCTCCCGCGCCCTTGAACTGCTCGAGGCGGTCGGACTGCCCGACCCGCAGGCCCGGCTGCACTCCTACCCGCATCAGCTCTCCGGCGGGCAGCGTCAACGGGTGATGGTGGCGATCGCGCTGGCGTGTGACCCCGAACTGCTGGTCGCCGACGAGCCGACGACAGCACTCGACGTGACGACGCAGGCGCAGATCATCGACCTGATCCGCACCCTGCAGCGCGACTTCGGCACCGCGGTGGTGTGGATCAGCCACGACCTCGGTGTGATCGGCCAGGTCGCCGACGACGTCACGGTGCTCCGCGACGGTGCGGCCGTTGAGCAGGCGCCGGTTCTCGACGTCTTCGACCGGCCCACAACGGACTACACCCGCGAGCTGCTCGCCGCCCGGCCACTGGTCGGGACGGGTGGCCCACCGCCTCCCGTGCCGGACGCCACGGTGCTGCTCGAGGTCAGTGATCTCGACGTCCGCTTCCCGGTGATCACGCCGACTGGCCGCAGCACCGTCCACGCCGTGCAGGACCTGTCCTTCCAGATTCGGCGAGGCACCACGCTCGGTCTGGTCGGCGAGTCCGGCTCGGGTAAGTCGACGGTGGCGGCCGCGCTGACCGGGCTGGTCGCCCCGGACAACGGTCGGGTGTCCCTTGATGGCACTGACGTCCTGGCGGTGCGGGGCCGCGCGCAGAAGGCGCTACGTCGCCGGATCAGCCTGGTCTTCCAGGACCCGTTCTCGTCGCTGGATCCACGGCGGACGGCGGGCACGGCGATCGGGGAGCCGCTGGCGGTGCACCGCATCGTGTCGGGCCGGCGGCAGCGTGCGGCGCGTGTGGCCGAACTGCTCGATCTCGTCGGACTGCCCGCATCGTTCGCGTCGCGGTATCCCCATGAGCTCTCCGGTGGTCAGCGTCAACGGGTGAGCATCGCCCGGGCACTCGCCCCCGATCCCGACCTGATGATCCTCGATGAGTCCACCGCGTCGCTCGACGTGTCGGTCCAGGCGCGGGTGCTTGATCTGCTGGCCGACCTGCAGCGCGACATGAGCCTGACCTACCTGTTCATTGGCCACGACCTGGCGGTGATCCAACGGATGAGCCATGACGTGCTGGTGATGCGGGCCGGACGAGCGGTGGAGTACCGACCCGCGACGGAACTGTTCGCCGCGCCCGAGCAGGAGTACACCCGAGCGCTGCTCGCCGCGGTGCCACCCGCGCGGCCCGCGACATTGCCTCGGCTGTAACGGATCCACCGAATCGACGATGGATGTAGTGAAGCCGCGGCAGCTGCTGGTTCAGGGCCAGCGTTGGGGGAGATGGCTGCGCATGGAAGCAGTGGCGGAGACGTCATGCTCCGTGAATTCAGAGGAGTAGACGCACGATGCGTGCACCAAACTGGGATCTTCGTAACCGGGGTGTCGCCATTCTGGCGTCGGGCGTCGTCGTCGCGATGACGGCGCTCAACGTCGGCCTCGCGCCCGCGTCCGCCGATCCAGACGATGGCCACCGCGCGCCGACGACGACGGTCGCCGTGCCCGAGCCGGAGGCCGCGGCGCCGGAGACGCAGGAGAAGCCGGCCAAGCAGGAGAAGCCGAGCGCCGTCGAAGAGGCGCCACCGGCATCTGCCACTGCCACTGCGCCAGCGGTCACTGCGCCGACGGCCCCGCCTGCCGTGGAGCAGACCCCGCAGACGCAAACCCCACAGACGCAGACTCCGCAGACCCAGGTGACGCCCGAGACGCAGGTCGAGGCCGAACCGGAGACGCAGGCACCCAAGCCCGCGCCGCCGACACAGACGCAGGCACCCAAGCCTGCGCCCGAGACGCAGGCGTCGAAGTCGCCGACCACGACAGCGACGAGCGTCGTGCCGTCGGCCACGCCCTCGGCGACGTCCGACCCTGAGACGGCCACGTCCGCCCCGGAGACGTCCACGCCCCCGGCTGACCGCGTGACACCGGCCTCGGAGCCCAGCGAGGCACCCGCCGATCCGACGTCTCCGACAACGCCGACCTCTCCGACAACGCCCACAACGCCCACGTCGCCCACCACCGAGTCGAGCACCGAACCCGAGGCCGCGGACGCATCGAGCCCGGAGCAGTCGACCTCTTCGAGCGTGTCGCGGGCGGCTCGCGAGATCGAGGCCGTGGCACCGGAGACGGTGGAGGCGCCCGCACAGGACGTCGAGATCGCCAAGGCCGCGAAGGTCGTCGAACAGTCTGAGCCGGCGCCCGCAGAGGTCGCCGATGTCGCGGCCATAGCCAGGATCATCGACGTGCCCACGCTTGACCGCCAACGGCGCGACAACGACCTGCGTGCCAACGACAGGGTTCGCCTGGCGGGGGCGTGGGACCGCAATGTGCGGCAGTGGAGCCCGGACTGGGTGCAGTACGACGACTACTACCGGCCGGTGTTCGCCAACCCGTATCGCGATCCGGTGCAGATCATCTACGTGTATCAGAATGCGCAGCGCATCCTGAGGATTCCGCCGCTGTCGCGCATCGTGTTGGAGGTCGCCCAGTACGCGGCGTACAGCTTCACCGCCGTGGTGATGAACGCCGTCAACACCGCGGTCAACGTGGCGGTCGGCAGCTTCTTCGGGGGTGGCTTCTTCCCCGGAATCGGTCTGCCGTTGCCGCCCCCGCCGCCTCCGCTGCTGCGCTATGACAACGTGCCGGTCTTCGTCAACTACTCGCAGCAGCGGTACGAGCCGTTCCGTGTGCAGCGCATCATCGACGTGGGCCCCGACACCCGGTACGGCGAGCACAAGGTGCTGCTCGACGGCGTCACTCCGGCGTGGGGTCAGTGGAACAAGACACCAAGCGGCGAGCGTCAGTTCGAGGTGCACCGGACACAGCAGTTCCCGGGTCTCGACGAACCTCGCGAAGCGCCGCTGCCGGGTGACTACCAGCTGCGGCTGGCCTCCGACGACTCGGCGTCGAGCGGATTCACCGGCCGCGACGTGTATCTGATGGCAGCGGCTGTGCTGTGCGCCCTGCTCAGCGCTGGCGCGGTGATGCTCAGCGTGGCCATCGGGCGGCGCCGCAACACCTGATCCAGCAGGCGATTTCGGCGCGCTAAGGAGCGCGCAGCGCTCCAAACCGCGCCGAAATCGCACTGGGAGACGATCGAAACACAAGAGCCCGGATGCCAGTCGGCATCCGGGCTCTTGTGCGTCTCGGGGTGTACTACCGGGCTACGGGCCAGCCCCAGACGGACATGTCGCCGCGAGGGTATTCCATGCACACGTCGGTGGCCTTGGCCACCACACCCTTGTTGTTGAAGAAGATCTTCGCCCAGTTGCCCCATCGGGTGGCCACCTGCTCGTAGTACACGTTGGTGGCGGTGTTCTCGGAGTACTGGCGACGACCGGCGGCATCCAGCGAGTAGAACCAGTGGATGCGGTCGACAGCCATCTGCTGGATCTCCGGCGGCCGGTTGTTCTTGTCGATGATGTAGCGCTCGAAGTAGATCGGGCTGGTGTCACGCGCGGCGGCTAGGAACTGCTCGGCGTCACACTGGGTTTCGATCTGCCGCTTCGGGATCGGGTAGTCATCGGTCGAGTCAGCGGTGGCCGTCCCGGCGAACGTCGTCGCGGCGATGGCACAGGCGGCAGCGGCGAGGCCACTCCGAAGCGAGAGACTGCGCATGCTTTTCATAATGCTCCTTGTCGTCATGCGGTCGGAACCGATTCGGGATTCTTGTTGGCGGAGGGTGGGGGAGTCGGCCACGGTGCGGGAAGTGGTCGGGTGCGCACGTTCTGCGGCCACCAGAACCACCGACCGAGGATCGCCGCGATGGACGGCATCATCAACGACCGGACGATGAGCGTGTCGAACAGCAGGCCCAGGCCAATTGTCGTACCGACCTGACCGATCACTGTGAGTTCGCTTACGGCCATTGACATCATCGTGAAGGCGAACACCAGACCTGCCGAGGTCACCACCGATCCCGTACCGCCCATGGAGCGGATGATGCCCGTGTTCAAGCCGGCGTGTATCTCCTCCTTGAAGCGCGCTACCAACAACAGGTTGTAGTCGGCGCCCACCGCAAGCAGGATGATCACGGCCATCGCCATCACCATCCAGTGCAACTCGATGCCCAGCAGGTGCTGCCAGATGAGCACCGACAGGCCAAACGACGCACCGAGGGACAGCACCACGGTGCCGACGATGACCGCCGACGCCACGACGCTGCGCGTGATGAGCAGCATGATGATGAAGATCAGCGCCAATGCGGAGATGCCGGCGATGATGAGGTCGTAGTTATTGCCGTCCGACATGTCCTTGAACACTGCCGCGGTACCGCCGAGATACACCTTGGAGCCCTCAAGTGGGGTGCCCTTGATGGCCTCCTTGGCGGCCATCTTGATGCTGTCGATCCTCGCGATTCCCTCGGGGGACATGGGGTCACCCTCGTGGACGATCATGAACCGCACCGACTTGCCGTCGGGTGAGATGAAGTTCTTCATACCGCGCTTGAAGTCCTCGTTGTCGAAGATCTCCGGTGGCAGATAGAACGAGTCGTCGTTCATCGACGCGTCGAACGCCTCGCCCATGGCGGTGGAGTTCTCCTGGCCCTCGGCCATCTGATCCTGCATGCCCTTCTGGGTGGCATACATCGTCAGCATCATGGTCTTCATGGTCTTCATCGTCGAGATCATCTCGGGCATCAACGCGACCATCTGCGGCATCAGGGTGTCGAGCCGTTCCATGAGCGGCAATAGCTCTTGGATGTCGTCGGTCATCGTGTTGATGCCGTCAAGGGTGTCGAAAACCGATCGGACGGCCCAGCAGACCGGGATGTCGTAGCAGTGCGGTTCCCAGTAGAAGTAGCTGCGCATCGGACGGAAGAAGTCGTCGAAATTGGAGATGTTGTCTCGCAATTCGGCGATATCGATCGTCATGTCCTTCATCTTGCCGACCATCTGATGGGTGGTATCCGCCATCTGCGCGGTCAGGCTCGACATCTTTTCCATCGTGTTGACGGTTTTTTCCATCTCGTTCGCCTGAACGAGCATGTCCGCCATGCGGTCCTGCAGATACTTCTGGTTCATCGTCTGCGTCGTGCCCTGCATGCTGATCAGGAACGGGATCGAGCTGTGCTCGATCGGCTTTCCGTCGGGGCGCGTGATCGTCTGCACCCGGGCGATGCCCTCGGTCTTGAACACCGCCTTGGCGATCTTGTCGATCACCAGGAAGTCGGCGGAGTTGCGCAGATCGTGATCGCTTTCGACCATCAGCAGTTCGGGATTCATCCGAGACTGGGAGAAGTGCCGGTCGGCGGCCGCGTAACCCTCGTTCGCGGGAAGGTCTGCAGGCAGGTAATTCCGGTCGTTGTAGTTGGTGCGGTAGCCAGGCAGCGTCAACAGGCCCACCAGCGCCAGCGCAACCGTTCCGATCAGAATCGGGCCGGGCCAGCGGACCACGGCGGCGCCGATCTTGCGCCAACCCCGGGTCCGTAATGCGCGCTTGGGCTCGAGCAGCCCGAACCGGGTGGCGATGGTGACGATGGCCGACCCGAGCGAGAGCGCGGTCATCACGCAGACCACCATGCCGATGGCGAGCGGAACGCCGAGGGTCTGGAAGTACGGCAGCCGGGTGAATGACAGGCAGAACGTCGCGCCGGCAATGGTCATGCCGGAGCCCAGCACGACGTGGGCGGTGCCACCGAACATGGTGTAGAACGCTTGTTCTCGGTCCTCGCCGACACTTCGAGCCTCCTGATATCGACCGATCAGGAAGATGGCGTAGTCAGTGGCCGCGGCTATCGCGAGCGTGACCAGGAGGTTGGTCGCGAAGGTCGAGAGGCCGATGATCTCGTGGTAGCCCAAGAATGCGACGACGCCGCGCGATGCCGCCAGCGAGAGCACCACCATGACGAGCGTCAGCAGCACGGTGACGATCGACCGGTAGACCAGCAGCAGCATCACGATGATGACCGTGAACGTGGCGAGCTCGATCATGGCCATGCTTCGGTCGCTGGCGATGTGCTGGTCGGCGGCCAGTGCGGCGGGTCCGGTCACGTAGGCCTTCACGCCAGTTGGCGCCGGAACGCTGTCGACGATGCTCTGGACGGCCTCGATCGACTCGTTGGCCAGCGTCTCGCCCTGGTTGCCCGCGGTCTTGACCTGTACGTAGGCGGCCTTGCCGTCGGAGCTCTGCGATCCCGTGGCGGTGAGCGGATCGCTCCAGAAGTCCTGTATGGACTGAACGTGCGTCGTGTCCTCGCGCAGCTTCTTGATGAGTTCGTCGTAGTAGGCGTGCGCTTCGTCGCCCAGGGGTTCCTGGCCCTCCAGGACGATCATCGCCGAGCTGTCGGATTCGCCTTCGTGGAAGTTCTGGCCGACGCGCTTCATCGCGATCATCGACGGAGCGTCATCGGGATTCATCGACACCGCACGCATCTGCCCCACGGTCTCCAGCTGCGGGACCGAGACGTTGAGGAATGCGATGAGGACGATCCAGCCGAGCACGATCGGCCACGCGAAGGTGCGGATTATCCGTGGGACGAATGGACGTTCAGTGTGTGCGGTCTGCGTGGGAATTGCGTCGGTTGGCGGCTCGGATGTAGGAGCACTCATGCGGACTTCACCAGGCAATAGGTCTGGGCGTTCAGGCCGGTGGAGGTCCTCTCGGCCTTCAGGACGTCGTCGACGATGACACGGCACGTGATCGAACTGCCGTCACCCTGCGCCACGATATTGGGCTGGGCCGCGGGCGCCGTCGTGCTCAACGTCAAAGTCCACGGCAGCATGACGCCATCGAGGCGTTGCGGCTTGGCATCGAGGTCGAGGTAGTTGATGTCGGCGTAGGCGCCGGGTTCCCCGGTGATCTCGTAGGTGACGATCTTGGGCTCGAACGGTTCGGGATCGTCGGCGAACTGCACGGGCGTAACGATGATGCCCTCCGCGCCGAAGAAAGTCCGCATGCGGGACACCGTGAAACCGGCGATCACCACGACCACCACGATGAGGAGCGGTATCCACGCCCTCTTCAACAGGCCCGTCACCGTACTCCTCTTCGCTCTTTGTAAATCGTTCACGCGCGTCCGACCTGCTTGTTCGCCACCGGTTAGCTAATGTAACTTAGAGCTTAGCTCGGTTAAGTTAATCATGGCGACCCCCACATCACCGCGCGCCGTGTGGCGCACGCCACTCAGCGCGGTAGGCGGGATCAAAGGGGTTGGAAGCCAAGTCAATCACGTCATGCGTGGGATAGGGTATGTCCGCAAATGAGTACAAAGAAAATTCGCTGGATGCAGGCGGCGGCCTTGGCGACTCTTGGCGCGGCGTCGATCGGCCTTGCGGGGCCGGCGAACGCGGACGTCGACACCGATTTCGCGAACGAGCTCCATATCTACGGCATCTACGGCCAGCGTGACTACAACGCCTGGATCGGCAAGATCACCTGCAAGCGGCTGCGTACCGGCCTCGACGCCAATGCCGGCGAGGCCGCTGTATTCCTGAAGAAGAATCTGCACAAGGACAGCACCGAGCAGCAGGTCTATCAGTTCCTCAATGCGGCGATCAATTTCTACTGCATCGACCAGCGGCCGGTCGTGGACAGCATCGCGGGCGTTCCCTCCGCGGCGCCGCTACCTGCCGGTGCTCCGTTGCCTGCCGAACAGGGCTAGGGCATACCCCTGCGACGCTAGGCGGAGTTTGCGGCCATGACGGGCCTCGACATCGGCGTGTATGTCCCGCAGATGGCATTCTCCTACGCCGACATCCTGCACCGCGCGAAGCGCTGCGAGGACCTCGGGATCGGTTCGCTGTGGCTGTACGACCACATGTACGGGCCGGGCGTGCCCGGCGCTCCGTCGCTGGAGGCATGGACCCTCGCGACGGCGCTGCTGGCGCACACCGAACGGCTTCGGGTTGGGCACATGGTGCTGTGCAATCAGTTCCGTCACCCGGCCGTGCTGGCCAAGATGGCCACGACGCTCGACCAGATCTCGGGCGGGCGGCTGGCACTCGGTCTCGGCAGTGGCTCCATCTCCGAGGAGCACGACCGGATGGGGCTGCCGTGGGGCACGTTCGGTGAGCGATCAGAGCGTCTCGGCGAGACGCTGGAGATCCTGACCCAGGCCTTCACCAATGAGGTGGTCGACTTCGCGGGCTCGCACTACACCGTGAAGGACATGCCGATCGTGCCCGGCTCCGTGCAGCGCCCGCGGCCGCCGATCGTCGTCGGCGGTGTCGGGGAGCGCTACACCCTGCCCCTGGTCGCGCGCTACGCCGACGTGTGGAATGTGCCCACCTACGCGCTCGGCGACCTGGTACACAAGGTCGACGTGCTGCGCTCGCTGTGTGCCGACATCGGGCGCGACCCGGATGAGATCGTGCTGTCGGTGGAGGCCGTCATGGCACTGGCGCCCGACGATGCCTCGCTGCCCAGGGTTCGCGAACTCGCCGAGAAGCGGTTCGGTGCGCCGATGTTCGGCCTGCGGGAGGGCGGCCTTGTCGGCACGGCACCGCAGATCGTCGACCGGATCAAACAGTACGAGGCACTGGGCTTCGGTCAGATCGTGCTCTTCACCCATGATCGCGCATCGGATGAGACGCTCGATCTGCTGGCGTCAAAGGTGATCAGCGCACTTCAGTAGTCAACCTCGATCGTCACGGGGCCGACGTTCCAGATGTCATCGCAGTATTCGGCGATGGCACGGTCCGACGAGAACTTGCCGCTGCGTGCAGTATTCAAGATCGACATGCGTGACCAGGCATCTCGGTCCTGCCACGCCGCCGCCACCCGGTCCTGGCACTCCACGTACGACGCGTAGTCGGCCATCACCAGGAACGGATCGTCGTGGACGAGGTTGTCGACCAACGGCCGGAACACCTCGGTGTCGCCGTGGGAGAACTGCCCCGATGAGATCAGTCCCAGAACCGCTGTCAGCTCGTCGTTTCCGTCGATGTATTCCGACGGGCGGTATCCGTCGCGTTTGACCTGTGCCACCTCGGACTCGGTCAACCCGAACAGGAAGAAGTTCTCGGGCCCTGCCTCTTCGCGTATCTCGACGTTGGCGCCGTCCAACGTGCCGATGGTCAGCGCACCGTTGAGCATAAACTTCATGTTTCCGGTACCCGAGGCCTCCTTGCCCGCGGTCGAGATCTGCTCCGACAGATTCGCGGCGGGATAGATGAGGTGGGCGTTCTGCACGTTGAAGTTCGGCACGAACGCGACCCGCATGAAGCGGCTGACCTCCGGGTCGTGGTTGACGGTCTCGCCTACGGCGTTGATGAGCTTGATGATGCGCTTGGCCATGAAGTAGCCCGGCGCGGCCTTACCGCCGAACACGTAGGCGCGCGGCGCGATCTCGAGCCCGGGGTTCGACTTGAGCCGGAGATACTGCCGGATGATGTGCAGCACGGACAGGTGCTGGCGCTTGTACTCGTGGATCCGCTTGACCTGAATGTCGAACATCCAGGTCGGGTCCAGCTCCACCCCGGTGGCCGAGTGGAGGAAATCGGACAGCCGAGCCTTGTTGGCGCGCTTCACGTCCCGCCACTTCTGGCGGAACTCGGGATCCTCCACGTAGGCCTCCAGACCGCGGAGCCGGTCCAGGTGCGTCAGCCAGCCGTCGCCGATCGTGCTGTCGAGCAGATCGCGAAGGCCCGGGTTGGACAGGGCCAGGAAGCGGCGCGGCGTGACACCGTTGGTCTTGTTCGAGAAGCGTTCTGGCCACAGCTCGTAGAAGTCCTTGAGCACACTGGCCTTCAACAGGTCCGAGTGCAGCGCCGCGACCCCGTTGATGGCATGGCTGCCGACCGTCGCGAGATGCGCCATGCGCACCGTCTGGCCGCCATCCTCGCCGATCAGCGACATGCGTCGCACACGCTCGACGTCGCCGGGGAAGTGCGCCCGCACCTCGTCCAGGAAGCGGGAGTTGATCTCGTAGATGATCTCCAGGTGCCGCGGCAGGGACTCCCGGAACAGGGTGAGCGGCCACTTCTCCAGCGCCTCCGGCAGGAGGGTGTGATTGGTGTAGCCGAACGTGGCGACGGTGATCGCCCAGGCCTCGTCCCAGTCGACCCTGCGCTCGTCGACAAGGATCCGCATGAGTTCTGCGACGCCGATCGACGGGTGGGTGTCGTTGAGCTGCACCGCAAACCGCTGGGGCAGGTCATGCAACGAGGCGTCGGCGAGATCGTCCATGATGTGGACGATGTGCTGAAGCGAACACGACACGAAGAAGTACTGCTGGAGTAGGCGCAGCCGCTTGCCCGCATCGGGTTCGTCATTGGGATACAGCACCTTGGTGACCGTCTCGGAGGTGACCTCCTCCTCGACTGCGCGGTAGTAGTCGCCGGTGTGGAAGGCATCCAATGCAAACGAATCGACGGCTCGGGCGCTCCACAGCGTCAGCGTGTTGCAGGTGTGCACGCCGTATCCCTGAATCGGCGTGTCGTAGGCGACGCCCTTGATGACCTGCTTCGGCAGCCAGCGCACACGGACGGCGCCCGCGTCGTCGACGTACTGCTCGGTGTGGCCACCCCAGTTGATGAGGTAGTTCACATCGGGTTTGGCTATCTCCCAGGGGTTTCCGTTCGCCAGCCAGTTGTCGGTCTTCTCGACCTGCCAGCCGTCGGCGAACTCCTGCTTGAAGATGCCGAACTCGTAGCGGATGCCGTAACCGATCGCCGGGCGTTCCAGCGTCGCCAGCGAGTCCAGGTAGCACGCCGCGAGACGTCCGAGGCCACCGTTGCCAAGCCCGGGCTCCACCTCACACGCGAGTACCTCGTCGAAGTCCTGCCCGAGCGCGCCCAGCGCCGCGCGGGCGGCCTCCTCGATCTGCAGATTCAGCAGGTTGTTGCCCAGCTGCGGTCCCATCAGGAACTCGGCCGACAGATAGCAGGTCACCTTCTTGCCGAGGTCGAGCGAGGTCTGCGTGGATGCGACCCGGTTGTCCTGCATGCGATCCCGCACGGCCAGCGCGAGCGCCCGATAGTAGTGCTCGGGTGTCAGCGCGGCCGCCGGCCGGCCGATCGAGTACCGCAGATGATCGGCGATCGCCTCCCGCAGATCCTCGGCGTCCAAACCGGTGCGGATGTGCGAGGGCTCGGCGGGAATCCCGGTGTGAGTACCTACGACGTCGGTCATATTGTTCTCCAGTCCCTCGTGGCGATCGCAGTGTGGCAGGGCTGCGTGCACACCGGACGAGTATGCGTCGACGGCCGCGTGAATGCGCGGCGACGGGTGCTGAGCGCGGATTCGCCTCAGCCAGCACCCTTGCCGTTGTCGACGCGGTACACCGCACCGTGGATCGCCGCGGCGTCGTCGCTGGCCAGAAACGCGATGGTCTTAGCGACGTCGTCTGTCTCCATGAATCCCCGAGGTGAGGCGATGCGCATGATGAGATCCCAGTCAGCACCGTCGGGCGCGACGAACTCGGTGCTCTGCGCCGTCGGCATGCCGCCCGGGCACACGGCGTTGACGCGCAGTTTCTCCTTGGTGAACTCGATCGCCAGCGCGCGGGTCAACCCGATCAGACCGTGCTTCGCCGCGCAGTAGCCCGCCGAGTAGACCTCACCCTCCACGCCCGCGATCGAGCTGACGTTGACGATGTTTCCGTCGGTCTCGAGAAGATGCGGCAGCGCGGCCCGACACAGATAGAACGGGGCGTGCAGGTTCACCGCGAGGTCGCGCTCCCACTCCTCATCGGTCATGGTCGGGGTGTGGCGCATCTGGTGGAATCCCGCGACATTGACCAGAACGTCGAGCCTGCCGAACTCCTCGATGCAGTCCGCCACCGCCTGCCGGCATGCCGCAGACGTGGAGATGTCCACCGAGGCGAACTTCCCATCGGGCACATCGGCGAACACCTCGGTCATCTTCTCGGCGTCACGCGCGATGCCGAAGACAGACGCGCCACGCTCGGCGAAAACCTTCACCGTCGCCGCGCCGAGTCCTGCCGATGCGCCGGTGATGAGCGCGACCTTTTCCGTGAGTGAAGTCATGGCTGCACCCTCTCATGCCGGAATTCGGCTGATCTTGGTGGACAAGCTGCGATACTGCGAACATGTGGATCACCCGTGCCCTCGCTGTCGCCGCCGCGTTCGCCACCGTTGCGCTAGGCGTAGCCAGCCCCGCCAGTGCTGATCGCGTCATGGAGGGCATCTACACCTACACCCAGGGCGACGTCGTCGCCGAGTGGACCGTCTACCCGAGCTGCGTGCCCACCGTCGGTGACCTACGCGAGGAACTGCGCCTCCCGGTGGCCTGCCGCCTGCACGTCGCGTCGTCGACGAACAAGGTGAACGGGGGTGACGCGCGACTGGCTGACGGGCGGTGGGTGTTCTCGACGTCGGTGAAGGAGGGCTTCCAGTGCCCCGACGGCAGCTGGGCGCCGATCCAGGCGTCTTATGAGTTCGACGATGTCAGCATGACCGGCACGCGCACGGTGTCCTACGGCAACGTCTGCAACAACGAGGTGGCCGCCAACCTCGACACCTATCCGTTCACCCTGGCGTTCAATCGGCCGCTGCCGATGCCCGTCCAGCAGTACCCGCTGTACTGCGAGCCCGGCGGCCTGAAGCGCTGCTTCTGAGCCCTTCCGCGGCGACGGGAGGCAAGGTCGCCGACCTGACCGGGCCACGCCAGACCCGGCGCTGGGGTGCCACGTGCACCGATCTCGGCGCCTCGGTGACGGCCCCGAACGGCAGGCTCGTCTCGGTGTTCGGCGACACCTTCTCCGGACGCAAGGTGGGGCGCGGCGACTGGCGTTCGCCGGTCGTGCTGATCGGCACCGGCGATGCCACCGCACGGATCACCTACGACCATGCGGGCGGCCCGGACCCTCGCTACGCCAGGCAGCTGTGGCACTACGACCACGACAACGTGACGTCGGGCTGGACCCGCAGCGGCATCAGCACCGTCATCCCCTCTGACCTGCTGTGCATCGAGGACACCCTCTACCTGCACGTGATCGTCAACCGTGGTTTCGGCAACGTCGTGTGGACCGAGATCTGGACATCACAGGACTCGGGGACCAGCTGGTCACATCTGGGTGATGACGCGGTCTTCCCTGCCGACCTGCACGACGGGCACGCACAGTGCTGGTCATGGGACTACGACCCGTCCGATGGCTGGGTGTACGTGGCGTCCACGGGATTCCAGCGCGACAAGGGCATCGTGCTGCAGCGGGTGCGACCGCACCACCTGGCTGACCGCTCCCGGTACGCGGCGTGGGGGGAGGCGGGCGGACGGTGGTCGTGGGGGGAGCAGGCCACCCCGATCACGCCCGACGGCGAGACCTGGGGTGAGCTGTCGCTGCGTCGTTTGGACTGCGGCCGATGGGTTCTCGGGGGCTTCGCCGCTTCGCGGTACGCGCTGGGCTACCGGGTGCTCGCCGCGCCCACCACGCGGTTGGACTCCGTGTCGCTGCAGACACCCGTCATCGGCACGGCGTGGCGCGACGAGGACCACCGGGGCAACGCGGTGGCCCAGCTCTACGGCGGCTATGTCCTGCCGGGTTCGGTGCTCGACGTGCCCGGCGGCGTCGGCCTGATGGTGTCCCAGTGGCACACCGACAGCGGATGGCCCTACCGGGTCATGCAGTTCAAGGCGACTCTGCGGAGCCTCGATGCGGGCGGCTAGGGTCGGCCGGTGATGTTCGAGCAATCCCGCCTGCAGCGGTACGAACTCCGGATGGAGTGGCCGCTGGCGGCCGTCGCCCTGGCCTTCCTCGCGCTGTTCTCCATCGACGTCCTGTACCAACCGCAGGACACCGTGGACCACATCGTCAAGTACGCGATGTTCCTCTGCTGGGGCGTGTTCTGCGCGGACTATCTGATTCGACTCGGGCTGGCCGAGGCGAGGCTGAAGTGGTTCGTGCGCCACCTGCTCGATCTCGCGATCATCGCGTTGCCCGCGTTGCGTCCGCTGCGGCTGCTGAGCCTGACCGTGGTGATCAACGTCTTGCAGCGGGCCATCGGGCACACCATCCGCGGCAAGGTCATCGTCTACACGGTGTGCGGCGCCGTCGTCATCATCTACTCGGCGTCACTGGCGATCCTGGAGGCCGAACGCGGCGTCCATCCCGACCACGCTTTTGCCAACCTGGGCGACGCGCTGTGGTGGTCGGTCACCACCGTCACGACGGTCGGATACGGCGACACCGTGCCCTCGACCGTCACGGGCAGATTCGTCGCGGTCGCGCTGATGATCGCGGGTGTCAGCCTGCTCGGTGTGGTCACCGCGACGCTGGCGTCCTGGATCGTGGAACGGGTCGCGGCGGAGGACACCACGATCCGGGCCGCCACCGCCGCCCAGATCGATGAGCTTCGTGACGAGATTCGCCAGCTGAGCGAGGCGCTGTCCCGTTCGGCACCCGGCGACCCGAGCCCCGCCAACGGTGAATTGAGCAACCGGGGTGACCGCACTGGATCTACCGCTCATCGCGGGGACGGGCACAATTCGTTGACGTGACGCAAGGTGTGGGGCTCTCGGTTGGTACCGGCAACCTGACCGCAGTGGCGGTGGGTCGCGCTGCGGTGCGGCGCGCAGCGGTCCTGACCAAGTTCACCCACCGGCCCTCGGAGGTCGGGGTTCCCAGCGAGAACCCGAAGCTGGACGAGCGCGGCCTCGTCATCACCGACTTCGTCGACCGGGTCGGCGACCCCGTCGGATTGCTGGCCCCCGACGGCTCGTCGCATCGCGCCGACGCACTGTTGGCCGACGGACTGCGGGCGATGTTCCACACCGTCGCACGCCAGGGGTCCGGGCCCGTGGGGGTGAGCTACCCGGCGCACTGGCGGCCCCCGGCCGTCGACGCGTTGCGCCGCGCGCTGTCGGCGATGCCGGAGTTCGGTGCCCCCAACCCGGTGCTGCTGACGCCCGATTCCGTTGCCGCGCTCACGGCTGTGCAACAGGACCCGGGCGTGCCCGCGCGGGGTGTGATCGCGTTGTGCGACTTCGGTTCCACGGGTACCAGCATCACCCTGACCGATGCCGCCCGGGACTTCGCTCCCGTCGCGCCGACACAACGCCACGTCGACCTGTCGGGTGACCTGATCGACCAGGCACTGCTCACCCACGTGATCGGTGGCCTGAGTTCTGCGGGGACGGTGGATCTGACGGGTACCTCGGCGATCAGCTCACTGTCACGGCTGCGGGCGCAGTGCCGGGCGGCCAAGGAGCGACTGTCAACGTCCGCGGCGACGACGGTGTCCGCGGACCTGCCCGGTCACCGCGGTGAGATCCGCCTGACCCGAACCGAACTCGACGACGCGATCCGGAAACCGCTCGCCGGATTCATCGAGGAGTTGCAGGACATCCTGCAGCGCAGTGGGATTCGGCCGACCGACCTGGTCGCTGTCGCAACGGTCGGCGGCGGAGCGCGCATCCCCATCATCACCACCACGCTGTCGGAGAACCTTCGGGTACCCGTCATCACCACCGCTCATCCCGAGCTGGCGGCTGCCATCGGCGCCGGGCTGCGCGCGGTACGCGGCACCGTCGTCGAGGGCGCCACCGCCATGGCTCCGGCGGCTCCTGCCGCTCCTGCCGCTCCTGCCGCTCCTGCCGCCGCTGCGACCACGGGCCTCGCTCCGGCTGCGCCCGCACCGAGCGCGGCTCCCGGCCCGGTGGGCGGGCTGGCCTGGTCGGATGCGGGTGACGACATCCCCGACGTGGCAGCGCCTTCCGTTGACGAACCACCTCTCGACGGCTGGGACAGTGCCCGGCCCCAGATCGAGTTCGCCGCGCCCGAGGAACCCGACGAGGAACCTGCGCCCTGGTACCGCAGTCCATTCGTGATGATGGCCGGCGGCCTGGCCGTGGTCCTCGCGGCCATCGCCGCCGCCGCCGTGTTCCTGGTCGGTGGCGACGAACCCGCGTCGACCACCACGACCACCACCAACCCGACGGCGACGACCACGACGGCGACCTCATCGGCACCACCGGCCCCCGCCCCGGAGGCGCCCGCGCCGGCGCCCCCGTCGGAACCCGCGGTGGTGAACCCGCCACGACGCACGGTCACCGTGACCGAGGACGAGCCGCCACCGCCCGCACCACCGGCACCGACGGTCACTGAGACGCCGCCGCCACCGCCGACGGAGCCACCACCACCGCCGCCGCCGAGCAGCCCACCACCGAGCAGTCCGCCGCCACTGATCCCGACGCTGCCCTACGAGACCATTCCCGGGCTCCCGTTCGTTCCGTCACCGTTCCAGCCGCCGCAGTCATAGGCTCGCGGTCATGGACGGTCTGCTCTTCGATCCGAACACCTATGACCCGCAGCAGTTCGACGCCGAGACGCGCAGGTTGCTGCGGGCGACCATTGACTGGTTCGAGGGGCAGGGCAAGAACCGCATCCTCGACGACGATCTCACCGCGCAGTGGCCCGCCGACTTCGTCGAATTCGTGAAGCGGGAGAAGTTGTTCGCGACGTTCCTCACGCCGTCCGAGTTCGCAGGCGGCAACCCGAACAAGCGCTGGGACGCGGCTCGCAACGCGGCGCTGGCCGAGATCCTCGGTTTCTACGGGTTGACGTACTGGTACACCGAGCAGGTCACGATCCTCGGGCTTGGGCCGGTCTGGCAGAGCGAGAACAAGGACGCCAAACTCAGGGCCGCCGACGACCTCGAGGCCGGCCAGGTGATGGCTTTCGGACTGTCCGAGCGCAAGCACGGCGCCGACGTGTACAGCACCGATATGGTCCTGACTCCCGCAGGCGAGGAGGACCGAGCCAACGGCATCCTCTACCGGGCGACGGGGGAGAAGTACTACATCGGCAATGGCAATGTCGCCAGTCTGGTGTCGGTGTTCGGTCGCCGCGATGACGTGGCCGGTTCCGGCGACCGAGACGACGCGTACGTCTTCTTCGCCGCCGACAGCCGCCACGACAACTACCGGCTGATCGGCAATGTCGTGCACATGCAGATCTATGTGAGCACCTTCCGCCTCGAGAACTACCCGGTGCGCGCCGAGGACATCCTGCACACCGGCGTGGAAGCCTTTGCCGCGGCACTCAATACGGTCAATGTCGGCAAGTTCAACCTGTGCTCGGCCTCCATTGGGATGGCCGAGCACGCCTTCTACGAGGCCATCACCCACGCACAGAACCGCATCCTCTACGGCAACCCGGTCACCGACTTCACCCACGTGCGGGCCAACTTCGTCGACGCGTATTCGCGCCTGGTCGCGATGAAGCTGTTCAGCAGGCGCGCCGTCGACTACTTCCGTAGCGCGAGCCTGCAGCATCGCCGGTATCTGCTGTTCAACCCGATGACCAAGGCCAAGGTCACGATGGAGGGCGAGACGGTGATACGGGCTCTGCATGATGTCATCGCCGCCAAGGGCTACGAGAAGAACACGATGTTCCGTGAGGTCGCCCAGTTGATCGGGTGCCTGCCCCGACTGGAGGGCACGGTGCACGTCAACGTCGGCCTGGTGCTCAAGTTCATGCCGAACTACATGCTCAATCCCAAGCAGTACCCGCCGATTCCGGTCCGCGACGACCCGACCGATGACGTGTTCTTCTGGAACCAGGGGCCGACCCGCGGAGCGGGCAAGGTGCAGTTCGCCGACTGGGCGCCGGTCTACGAGCAGCACACCCGGATTCCGAACGTCGCGGTGTTCTACGAGCAGGCCCAAGCCTTCCGGGATCTTCTCGTCACCGCCGCGCCCGACGCCGACCAGCAGAAGGACCTCGACTTCCTGCTCAATGTCGGGCATCTGTTCTCGCTCATCGTCTACGGCCAGCTGATCTTGGAGCAGGCCGCGCTGACGGGTCTCGACGACGACATGGTGGACCAGATCTTCGACTTCCAGGTCCGCGACTTCAGCGCTTACGCCGTTGCGTTGCACGGTAAGCCGACCGCCACGGCCGCCCAGCAGGAGTGGGCACTGTCGGTGATCCGCAAGCCGGTACCCGACACCGGGCGATTCACGCGGATATGGGAGCGGGTGCGCGCGTACGACGGCGCCTACGAGATGGCGCCATGACCGCGGCGGTGCCAGAATTGATGCATGGACTCGGGCCCGTCCGGGCCGGATAGCGGTGTTCCGTTCGGACCTCGGTCGGAATGGAGACACCATGATCACCATCTACGCACTGGCCGCGGCGGCCAGCCTGGGCCTGCTGTTTCTGGGGCAGAGCATTCGCGTCGTGAAGCAGTTCGAACGGGGTGTCGTGCTTCGGTTCGGCCGGGTGCGGTCGAGCGTCAAGGGGCCGGGGCTCGCGATGCTGATACCCGTCGCCGATCGCCTCCAGAAGGTGAACATGCAGATCATCACGCTGCCCGTGCCCGCACAGGACGGCATCACCCGGGACAACGTGACCGTTCGGGTGGATGCCGTCATCTACTTCAACGTGGAGGATCCGGTGCGCGCCGTGGTCGACGTGCAGGATTACCACTCCGCCATCGGGCAGGTCGCGCAGACGTCGCTGCGGTCGATCATCGGCAAGAGCAACCTCGATGACCTGCTGTCCAACCGCGAGCGACTCAACGAGGGTCTGGAGCTGCTGATCGACAGTCCGGCACTCGGGTGGGGAATCCACATCGACCGCGTCGAGATCAAGGACGTGGTGCTGCCCGATTCGATGAAGCGGTCGATAGCCCGCCAGGCCGAGGCGGAACGCGAGCGACGTGCCAGAGTCATCACCGCCGACGGCGAGTTACAGGCGTCGACGAAACTGGCGCAGGCGGCCGAGGTGATGGCCGAGCAGCCGGCGGCGCTGCAGCTACGTCTCCTGCAGACGGTCGTCGAGGTCGCGGCGGAGAAGAACTCCACCCTGGTGCTGCCGTTCCCCGTCGAACTGCTGCGGTTCCTCGAACGGTCCACACCGTCGGGGTCCGCACCATCGGACACCGTGGACACCGGGGACACCGTGGACACCGGGGACACCGCGATGCACTCGGTCACGGCATCGGATCCGCCGCAACTGAGTGCATCGCAGCCGGATGGGCTGGCTGTGGGTCAGGCCATCTCGGGAACGCGTAGGTGAGCGATCGCCAATTCGAAGTCACGTTCCTCGAAGATCAGGGCGGCCGCATCCTCGGACACCGAGCCCTTGAGCCGCTCAATCTCGTCGTGATTGCGCTCGATCGCCTCGGCGCTCTCGAAGGCCACCGATGTCACCCCGCGGCCTGTTGCCTTGTCCACCAATAGGCTTGCGCTGCAGAGTCCGTCAAGTTGCTGCATAGCTGGCAGGGCTGATCTGAACACCTCGATGCCCGCGTCGACGTTGGCGGGGTCGACATTGGCCCAGGTCACCCGGACACAGGCGCCCTCACCGGCCTCCTGCTCGCGGTGCAGGACCGCGATCTCCCACTCATCGACGGTGGGGCTGCCGCCGTCGCCGAAGATCTCCGCGGCGCGGTTGCGGACTTCCTGGACAGCCGGTCCGCTCGCGCGCATCGCGTCCTCGGACTCCCAGGCGCTGGTGGTGATGCAGCGGCCGGATTCCCGATCTACCAACAGGGATATGCCGATGTGGCCATCCAGGCCCTCGAGCAGGGGCATCACCGTCTCGCGAATGTAGGCAATGCCGGCGTCTACAGATGAGGGCGTGGCCTCAACCGTCGTTGTTCGTGCATACACAATCTGCTCCCTCTGGACGGGGCAGCGTCCCGACGGCGCCGCCGTCGGGTCTTATGGTCCTCCGCTGAGAGCCGAGTGGCAATGGATCCTCAGTACTGGCCGTGACGCCGAGTGCCACTCACCGCGGAGCGTGGCAACCGTCCGGCGCGTGAATGACCGGCCAGGCGGTCACCGTCGACGACGACGTCAAAGTCGAGGTTCAGCCGCATCGGCTTGGTGGCCGACTGCCGCCAAGTGGCTCGCGACCCGGTGAGGGCCAGGTCCTGCAGCCGCACAGTGTCGTCCTTCAGGGTCGCCGAACCACTTAGCGCCCCAGCGGATTCGGTGAACAGGTAAACGACAGCCAATGACCCGATCGGAGTCTTGATGGTGACGTCCCACGTCCCGGCGAGCACGCTCATCAGAACTCCACCGGCGTGCGTCCAGCGGCCGTCCACACTGTGCCGCGCCGCTCGTAGGCGAACAACTCCTCAACTGCGAGTGCGACGCGTGAACCGTAGCTGCGCTCCAGCAGGTGAAGGGCCAGGTCGAGTCCTGATGTCACCGCGCCTGCGGTGACGAGATCGCCGTCATCGACGACACGTGCATGGACGGCGTTGACGCCGGTGGCGTCCAGCACGTCCATGCCGAGGTGATGGGTGGCGGCGTTGCGGCCCTCGATGAGGCCTGCCATCGCCAGGGCCAACGCGCCGCCGCACACCGTGGCGACCGTGACATCGGGATTGGCCAGCGCCTTTCGCAACAGGTCGACGGCAGCGGTCTGGCCGAACCGGGACAGCAGGACGGGGATGGTCTCGACCCCCTCGTCCGGATCGCCCGAGACGGGCCCCGAAGCGCCGGGCACGATGACGTACCCGGGCTTGGCCGGGTCCAGTGCCGCGCTGGCCTGCAACACCAGTCCGCGGGTGCCGCTGCGCACCGGGCGCGGGCCCTCCGCCGACACCAGCGTCACCTCAAGGTCGCCGCCGACGGCCTCGCTGCCCGCGGCAAGGACTTCGAAGGGGGCGATGACGTCTAGCGGGTCGAACCCGTCGAACAGAACGATTTGTGCGTGCATCAGCCCATCGTGTCCGTCAGCCTGGACGCCCACTAGTGGCCAGAATGACAGTAAGCAACGGAATCTTGCCACCCCTCTGATACCGTGCGCGCCGTGCACACCGTTGCCGTTCTTGCGTTGCCCGACACCATCGCATTCGACCTGGCCACGCCCGTCGAGGTCTTCGGGCGCACGGTGTCCGTGTCCGGGGAGCCGTGCTACCGAGTGTTGGTCTGTGGAACCGATCCCGTGGTCACCGCGGGACCGCTGCGCATAGCCACCGACCTCGGACTCGATGCGCTGGCCGACGTGGACACGATCATCGTCCCCGGGCGCGACGTGGCGACGGCGCCGCCGCAGGCCGTCCTCGATGCACTCGTCGCCGCGTACGCCAGGGGTATCCGCATCGCGTCCATCTGCTCCGGCGCATTCACCCTGGCCGCCGCGGGCCTTCTCGACGGCAGGCGCGCAACCACGCACTGGGTGGCCGCCGACGCATTCCGCTCGGCGTTTCCGGCGGTCCACCTCGATGCGGACGTGCTCTACGTCGACGAGGGGCAGGTGCTGACGTCGGCCGGCGCCTCGGCGGGACTCGACCTGTGCCTGCACATGGTGGCCCGCGACCACGGAACCGCGGTCGCCGCCGACGCCGCACGACTGGCGGTGGCACCACTTCACCGCAGCGGGGGTCAGGCGCAGTTCATCGTGCGAAACCGGCCCACCGCCAACGGTATTGGCGAACACGCCACGCTCGCCGACGTTCTCGCCTGGATCGAGCGGGAGGCGCATCGTGACCTCGCGCTGTCCGATATCGCGGCCAGGGCGGCGGTCAGCGTCCGCACTCTCAACCGCCGGTTCGCCGCCGAGACGGGCCAGACTCCGATGCAGTGGCTGACCGGCGTGCGCGTCCGTCATGCACAGCAGTTGCTCGAGACGACGACCATGGGGGTGGAGCGCATCGGCCGCGAGGTCGGCTTCAGCTCACCTGCCAACTTTCGCGAGCAGTTCCGCAGGCTCGCAGGGGTCTCACCGCAGAACTATCGCCACACCTTCCGCGACCGCATCGCCGGCTGACGGTCAGTGGCTGGGCGGCTTCTTCTCGATCACCAACTGGGCCAGGGGAATCCGAATCTGTACCGGAGCGGCGGCCAGGCGTTGGGCGACACCGTTCTCCAGCGCGTCGAGGAATGACCCCACGGGTTGGGCGCGGGTGCCATCGAGTGCCAGCGCCAGCGTCGGGAACAGCGAGGCCCGCAGGAACGCCGCCCAGCGTGTGCCGAAGGTGTCCGTGTCTCGGTCGCTCTGGTAGAGCTTCCAGAACCGGTCCTCGGCGTCGAACAACTCCATGTGCGTTATCGACAGCTTCTCGAAGGTGCCCGATGGCGCAAAGGGTGACTCGAAGTCCTTTGCGGTGCGTCCGACGATCGGCACCGACATGCGACCGTGTTCCTCGGCGGTGAGCGCGGCGGTGCCGGCGAGTTCGGTGAGCGTGTCCGTCAGGGCGTCCAGGACCGGACCGAACCCCAACTGACCGTCCTCGTCGACGCCCATCGTGGTCACGACTATCTGCCCGCCGGGGCACAACTCGCGACCACGGAAGGCCACGAACTCGTGCCAGTCGTGGGCGGCCTGCCTGGCATACGCCGCGCGAATCCGCTCGTCACCGCTGTATGCCGCAAGGAGGTGACCGTCGACAGGCATAGGCACCTTGGCCAGCCACTGCAGCGCCCACGACGACCAACCAAGGTTCACGCTGTTCGACGGCAGGATCTGCGAGTAGTACGACCGTCCGACGGCCGATGCGAAGGATGCGTGATCTCGCTGCAGGTAGCTGTCCGGATCGTCGGTCAGGGTGCGGAACAACGCGGTGAAGTCGTTCTCGGGCACGTCTGTGTGGGTGACCAGGATGGAATGCTCGGGGCGGGTGCGCTTGCGCAACACCGCGATCGCCGCGCTGATCGGAAGAACGGAGTTGTACCCGGTTCCCGCGCCATAGTCGGCGATCACGATGGGACGTGGCGAGCGGGGGATCGGCGCCACCGCTGCGGCATGCTCGAAAAGCGTTATCGCCTGCCGCAATCCGGCTGCCTGCAGCCGCGAGGCAGCGCTGTACCAGGCGCTGTCCTTGGCCTCCGGCCGCACCACGACGCTCGACTCGCGCATGACTGAGACGGTAGTCCGTCAGGTGCGGATCACGCTTGTCAGTTGACGAGATGGCGGTGCGGTGGCCGGCGTGTCAGACTGCGGAACATGAGTCGGGGGACTGCGCCACGTGTACTCACGCTGGTAGCGGTGCTGACAATGCTGGTGTCGGCCATCGGCTTCGTGGTCGCGCTGATCCTGAACGCCTTCGTCTTCGACGAGTACGACGCCTACGGCGAGGTGCCGATCCCCGGTTCGAGCAGCCTGGTGCTGCCCGAGGGCGAGGTTCTCATCACCTTCCACACGGTGGTCATCGGCGGCACCAGCGGTAGCGGACTACCCGTCCCACAGATGTCCATCAGCATCGTGCCGCCCGAGGGCGTGCCCGACCCCGTCCTCACCGAGGACATCGGGGGAACCACGACGGTTAACAACGACGCCCGGGTGCGGGTGTGGGTGGCGCAGGTCCCCACCGCGGGCACCTACGACATCACCACCGACGGCAACGTCAGCGCCTTCCTGGAGCCCCGACTGGCCTTCGGTCATTCGAGCAACCACGGCTACCTGCCGGTCGTCTTCGCCGTCGTGTTCGGCATTGCCGTTCTCGACCTGATCATCGCGCGGGTCTGGGCCGGCCGGGTCAGGTCGAGTTCGTGGCGACCCGTAAATCTGGAGCAGCCGATCAGCTCGTACACACCCACCGATCAGGGCATCCGATTGCAACACTTGGAGACCCTGGCCCGGCTGCGTGGCTCGGGCGCCCTGACCCAGGAGGAGTACGAGTCCGAGAGGAAACGGGTCCTCGACGGGCTCTGATGGCGGTGCATCACACCGGAATGATGGGGATCTTCTTCATTGCGCTCTCTCGCGGGTCGGGCGCGCCAGCCGCGGCCCTGTGGTTCTCCTCGCCGCGGGTGTAGGTCCACACGCAGAAGGGTTCACCCTCGGCGAACTTGAAGTCGGACGGCGGCAAGTTGATGTCGAGCTTGCACCCGGGAAAGAACGGAGCCGAGATCCTCTGCTCGAACGTGCAATTCATCCAGGCGCGCTTCGGCGGGTACAGGCCTTCGTCGGTGTACTTCTGCAAGACCTCGCAACGGCGCATGTTGAGGACAACGTGATCCTCGTTGATCACGATGTACTCGCCGCCGTAACCCAGCGTGCCGTCGATGCTCAGAACAGCCAGCTTGAGGAAGTCCACGACGTGCACGGGCTCGATGTTGAGCACCTTCGCCAGTTTTGGGTACTGGTAGTCGATGATCAGTTGATACATGTCCGGAAGGCCTAGCCAGACGTCTTCCTCGGGGATGATCTTGGTCCATTGGTCGATGAAGTAGTTGTGGCCCTTCAGATACTGATCCCAATAGGTCTGGATCAGCCGCAGCAAGGCGTCTTTGGTCAGATCCTCGGTCTGCACGTCGAACGGGATGGCTTGATACTGGGCGTTCTTCCAATCCCACCCGGGCGGCGCGATGAAGCGTCCCATCGGCAGCACCTGGCGCATGACCGCGCGCGACACCTCGGCCGCAACGTCCATGGCGGCGTTGATGCCGACCATCTTCGAATAGGTCGCGACGTGGGCGTAGGGCATGAAGTTCAAGACGTCTTCGAAGACGCGTGCTTGCCCCTTCAGGAAATCTCGCGAGAAGTCCTGGATGTTGCCGACCTTGCCCATGAAGTCATGGGTGTAGTCGTCGTAGTTCAATTCGGTTGTGTCGCTGGACATTAGGCTCCCTGTGTATGGCAATTGCATATGACTTCGCAGTGGTGACACCCGAGGGAGTCATAATCTGTCGAAGTGGCAGAATGTGACATCGGTGAGTCTAGGAAGGCCTGCGAGGGTTGCAGAACGGCCTGTCCCACTGAATGGACACCAGCCGGCACCGTCGCGGGCTCAATGGATGTCGGCGCAGTTAGGCTCACCGATGACGACTGACCAGCCGGACGGATGGGGGAGCACCGCGTGAAGGCGCCGAGCAGGCCGACGCTGACCGAGCGCCGAGCCGAGGATCTCCGCATGGATATCGCGCTTGCCGCACGCGACATATTCCTCGCCGATGGCACGACAGCGGCAACGGTCGAACGCATCTGCGAGGCCGTGGGCATTGCGCCACGCACGTTCCATCGACACTTCCCGGTCAAGGAAGACGTCGTCATGCCGCTATTCCGTCAGTTCGGCAACCTCAGCGTTCAAGTCCTGCAACGGGCCCCAGCCGGAGGCGACGTCGTTGACGTCTTGATCGAGGCGTTCGGCACCGAGTTGACCAAGCGCGGCGAAGTCGAGATCGGCCGCAGATTCATGGCGCTTGTGCTCGCTGACCCTCAGTACCGACTGCGCTGGCTGGACTGGGGTCAGGATCTGGCCGAGCCGATCTCAGACTTCCTTGGTGAGCGTTTCGATCTCGGTGCAGATCCGTTCGAGCGCACGCTGCCAGCGCAACTGGTGATCCAGGTCTGTCGGCACGCTTACGCGTTCTGGGTCGACAGTGGAGACTTCGCCAGCCTGGAGTCTGCGTTGCGTCGTGGTTTCGACATGACACTTCGATGCCTGCCGAGGCGGGCGGACAAACCCAAGGCGGGCGCTGACGGGAACTGAGGGATCAGTGCCCGCGGGCAACCCACTCGTCGTAGTGCACGATCTCGTCACCGATCTTCGTCGTGTCCCCGTGGCCGGTGTAGACGACCGTCTCGCCGGGCAGCATGCCAAGGCGCTTGGAGATGGAGTCGAGGATGGTCGGGAAGTCCGAGTAGGACCGTCCGGTGGCGCCCGGCCCGCCCTCGAACAGGGTGTCGCCGCTGATGACGGCGTTCAGGTCCGGTACGTACCAGCACACCGAACCCGGTGAGTGCCCGGGGGTGTGCATGGCCTTGAGCTCGACGCCGCCGACGGACAGGGTGGCGCCGTCCTCGAAGGAGCGGAACTCCTTGTCCGGGTGCGTCATCCGCCACAGCATGTCGTCGGCCGGATGCAGCAGCACCGGCGCGTCCAGCGTCTTACCGAGCTCGGGGGCGACGGTGATGTGGTCGTTGTGGCCGTGTGTGCACACCACCGCGACGACGTTGCGGCCGCGCACGGCGTCCACGATCGGCTGCTCGACGTGGGCGGCGTCGAAGACGATGACGTCGGAGTCGTCGCCGATGAGCCAGATGTTGTTGTCGACGTCCCAGCTGCCGCCGTCGAGTTCGAACTTTCCGCTGGTGACCAGGCGTTCGATGCTGACCATCAGTATTCTCCGTTCATCGCGCGAGCGTTCATCACAGGATCACCACGGAACGCAGTACCTCACCGGCGTGCATCTTGTGGAAGGCGTCCTCGATACCGTCCAGGCCGATGCGCTCGGAGACGAAGCGCTCCAAGGGAAGTCGTCCCTGGCGGTACAGGCTGATCAGGGTGGGGAAGTCACGCTCGGGCAGGCAGTCGCCGTACCACGACGACTTCAGCGAGCCGCCGCGGGAGAAGAAGTCCACCAGCGGCATCTCGAGGGTCATATCCGGTGTCGGCACGCCGACCAGGACGACGGTGCCGGCCAGATCGCGGGCGTAGAACGCCTGCTTCCAGGTCTCGGGCCGTCCGACCGCGTCGATGACGACGTCGGCGCCGTTGCCCTCGGTCAGGTCCTGGATGGTCTCGACGACGTCGAATTCACCTGCGTTGATGGTGTGGGTGGCGCCGAAGTCGCGCGCCCAGTTCAGCTTGGTGTTGTCGGTGTCCACCGCGATGATCTTCTTCGCACCCACCAGTGCCGCACCGGCGATCGCCGCGTCACCGACGCCGCCGCAGCCGATCACCGCGACGGTGTCGTCACGGGTGACCGCGCCGGTGTTGATCGCCGCGCCGATACCGGCCATCACGCCGCAGCCCAGGAGCCCGGCCACGGCCGGGTCGGCCTCGGGGTCGACCTTGGTGCACTGTCCCTGATGCACCAGGGTCTTGTCGGCGAAGGCGCCAATGCCCAGCGCGGGGGTGAGTTCGGTGCCGTCGGTCAGCGTCATCTTCTGGGTGGCGTTGAACGTGTCGAAACACAGCTGAGGGCGGCCGCGTTTGCAGGCCCGGCATTCCCCACACACCGCGCGCCAGTTCAGGATGACGAAGTCGCCGGGGGCGACATGGGTGACGCCCTCGCCGACCGCTTCCACGGTGCCTGACGCCTCGTGGCCGAGCAGGAACGGATACTCGTCGTTGATGCCGCCCTCGCGGTAGGTCAGATCGGTGTGGCACACCCCGCAGGCGATGATGTCGACAACGACTTCGCCGGGACCCGGATCGGGGATGACGATATCGACCAACTCGACGGGTTGTTTCTTGCTCCGGGAGATCACACCGCGCACTGTCTGACTCATGCCTACAACCTAGTGGGGCACACTTGTCGGGTGAGCGTTCGACCTCCCGCGGTGTACCTCTCGCATGGCGCGCCACCGCTCGTCGACGACGAGCGCTGGGTTTCGGAACTCCGGCAGTGGTCGGCCGACCTGCCCAGACCCACCGCGATCCTGATGGTGTCGGCGCACTGGGAGGCCGCTCCTCTGACCATCGGCTCCACCACCACCGAAACCCCTTTGACGTATGACTTCTGGGGTTTCGCGGACCGCTACTACGACGTCACCTATGACTCGCCCGGCGCGCCAGGGCTGGCCGCCGCCGTCGCGGCGATGATGCCCGACGGCGTGCCTGTCGTGCATGATCCGGACCGACGGCTGGACCACGGCGCCTACGTGCCGCTGACGGTGATGTATCCGCAGGCCGACGTTCCCGTCCTACAGATCTCCATGCCGACCCTGGACCCCCAGGGACTTCTCGAGCTCGGCGCCCGCCTGCGCCCGCTGCGGGACGAGGGCGTGCTGATCATCGGGTCCGGTTTCACCACGCACGGCCTGCCGTACCTGACCGACCCGACGCCGGGGGCGACGCCACCGGCGTGGTCCGTCGAGTTCGACGCGTGGGCCTCTGAGCGGCTGGCGGCCGGCGACCTCGACGGGCTTGTCGACTTTCGCGCCAAGGCGCCGGGAATGCCGTATGCCCATCCGACCATCGAGCACTTCGCGCCGCTGTTCGTCGCGCTCGGCGCATCCGACGATCCCGAGCAGGCGCCGCGGCAGGTGATCGACGGCTACTGGATGGGGCTGGCGAAGCGATCGATCCAACTGGTGTGACGGTGTCGGCCGCGCCACGAGTAGCATCCAGCGCGTGACCGCGCTCGACGTGATCTCCGAATGGCCGGTGCCGACCGCCGCGGCAGCAGTGCTCGGCCCGTCCGGTGTGCTGGCCCAGTATGGGGATGTCGGGCGCCGATTCACGCTGGCGTCGGTGACCAAGCCGCTCGTGGCGCGCGCCGCGCAGGTCGCGGTCGAGGAGGGCGTCGTCGATCTGGACACGCCCGCGGGCCCGCCGGGATCGACGATTCGCCACCTGCTCGCGCACACCTCCGGCTACTCGATGCGCTCGGAGACGACGCAGGCGGAGCCGGGCACACGGCGGATCTACTCCAACTACGGCTTCGAGGTCCTGGCCGAGGCCATTGCGCAGGCGTCGGACATCCCGTTCGACCGCTACCTCGCCGAGGCTGTTTTCGAACCGCTCGGGATGACGTCGTCGACGTTGTTGGGTGGGTCGGAGGCCGCGGGCTTCGGTGCTGTGTCGACGGTCGCCGACCTGACCGCGTTCGGGGCCGATCTGCTCCGTCCCGCCCTGGTGTCACCTCAGATGCACGCCGACGCGACGTCGGTGCAGTTCCCGGGGCTGGCCGGCGTGTTGCCCGGGTATGGGAGCCAGCGCCCCAACGACTGGGGTCTGGGCTTCGAGATCCGCGACGGCAAGACGCCGCACTGGACTGGTGCCGCGAACTCCGCGCGGACGTTCGGACACTTCGGCCAGTCGGGCACTTTCATCTGGGTCGATCCGGCCGCTGACCTGGCACTCGTGGTGCTGACGGACCGTGATTTCGATGCGTGGGCGCACCCGCTGTGGCCGGCGTTATCTGATGGAGTGCTGAGAGAATTCGAACGACACTAGCGCAACACGGGTCCCACAAGGCACAATAGACACGCGCGAAACAATTGCATCTATTCGGTAACGCCAGGCCGTTGGGGAAGACGTCCCAGGTGGAGCCGAAGGAGCAGAGTATGCGTGCGTCGAACCAATTCGCCGACGCGACGACAGGTGTGGTGTACGTGCACGCCTCACCCGCGGCGGTATGCCCACATGTCGAGTGGGCGCTTTCGTCGACCCTGTCGGCGCGAGCGAACCTGAAGTGGACGGCGCAACCGGCCATGCCTGGCCAGTTGCGCGCGGTCACGAACTGGATCGGCCCGGTGGGCACCGGTGCGTCGCTGGCCAATGCCCTGAGGGCGTGGTCGGTGCTGCGCTTCGAGGTCACCGAGGACCCGAGTGAGGGAGTGGACGGGCACCGCTGGTGCCACACTCCTCAGCTCGGTCTGTGGAACGGCGCCATGAGCGCCAACGGTGACGTGATGGTCGGCGAGATGCGTCTGCGCGGACTGATGAACTCGGGTGCGGAGACGCTTGCCTCGGAACTCGACACGGTGCTCGGCACGGCGTGGGACGAAGCGCTTGAGGCCTATCGCGGCGGTGGCGACACCGGCGAGATGACCTGGCTCAACCGCGGCGTGGGCTGATCCTCTAGATACGGACTACGGCCGCAGGATCGTCAGCGCGCCCGGCACCGCGGACACCTCGACTGGCAGTGGGCAGACGAATTCCCCGTCGGCATAGGCGTTTATGTCGGGGCACTCGACGTTGATCACCTTGGCTCGTTCAGTGCGCACCGCGTCGAGGTTGACGTGGGTGCCCTTGAACACCGTCGGGAACAGTCGGATCAGCTTGGTGCGCGAGGCCGACTGCACCATCGTCACGTCCAGCATGCCGTCGGAGTGATCGGCGCCTGGGGTGATCAGCATGCCGCCGCCGTAGCTGCGCGTGTTTCCGAACGCCGCCAGGGTGAGGTCGATGCTGAGTTCCTCGCCGCCGTCGAAGGTCAGCCGGAACGGCAGGAGGCGCAGCTTGGACAACTCGGCGACCATGGCCAGGTTGTAGCGCATCCGTCCGTGCGGCCACGTCATGCGGTTGGTCCGGTCGGTGACCAGCGAGTCGAATCCGGCGGCCATCACGGTGCCGAACCAACGGTCGGTTCCGTCGGCGCCGCGGATGCGACCGAGGTCGATGGTCTCGGCTATGCCGTCGAGCACGATATCGGCGGCTGCCGCGGGATTGTCTGTCGGCAAGCCGAATTCGCGGGCGTGGTCATTGCCAGTGCCGGCAGGGATGATGCCCAGCGGGACATCGCCGAGTGCCAACGCCTGCAAGGCCACCGACACGATGCCATCACCCCCGATGACCACCAGGGCGTCGGTGCCGCGCGCCAGTTCCTCGTCGAGCAGTCGACGGGCGTGGGCGGCGTCGTGCCCGACGATCGCGCAGACGTCGACACCGCGTTGTTGGAACCGCGCCACCGCCCGCTCGGCCGCGTGCGGCGCGCTGCCGTGCCCCGATGCGGGGTTGGTCAGCACGGTGACACGGCCCGGTGGTGTGCGGGTCACGGGATCAGCTTGCCCGGGTTCAGGATTCCGGCGGGGTCGAGTACCGCCTTCACGGCGCGCAGCACCTCGACGCCGAGATCGCCGATCTCGTCACGCATCCACGGCCGGTGATCGGCGCCGACAGCGTGATGGTGCGTGATCGTCGCACCGCAGCTGACCATCGCGTCTGATGCCGCCCTCTTGGCCCTGTGCCACTGCTCGATCGGGTTACCCCGCTGCCCGGCGACGACGGTGAAGTACAGGGATGCTCCGGTGGGATACACATGGGAAATGTGGCACAGCACAAGAGCCGGAGTGCCGGATTCGGCCAGCGAGGTGGTGAGCGCCTCGGTGACGGCGGCCTTGAGGGCGGGCACGCGGTCCCAGTTGACCGCAGTCTCGAGGGTCTCGCACAGCGCCCCCGCCGACAGCAGCGAATCACGGAGGTAGGGCGCTCCGAACCTGCCGTGCTCCCACGCGCGTGCCGGACCCTCACCGAGTGACGTCGCACCCTGGCTCTCGAGCAGTGCGCGTGTCTCGGCGTGCCTGCTGTCGGCATGCGCCGCGGTGCCCTCGAAGACCGTGATCGCCAGGCAGCCACCGGTGATCGACTGCTCGCCGATGTTGTCGGTGGTGGCGAGGTTGACACCGGTCTCGGCCTCGTCGGACAGCCGGATCACCGTCGGTCCGGTGCCGGTCTGCGCGACGGCGCGCAGGGCGGCGGCACCGGTGGCGAAGTCGGGGAAGGACCAGGCCTCGTAGCGGGTGGCCTCGGGGACGGGGTGCACGCGAACGCGTACTCGGGTGATGACCCCGAAGACGCCCTCGGATCCGAGGATCAACTGGCGCAGATCGGGACCCGCGGCAGATGCCGGGGCACGGCCCAGGTCGAGCACGCCCGCCGGTGTCACCACGCGCAGGCCCCGGACCATATCGTCGAATCGTCCGTAGCCCGCGGAGTCCTGGCCTGAGGACCGCGTCGCGGCGAACCCGCCGATGGTGGCGAACTGGAAGCTCTGCGGAAAGTGGCCGAGCGAGAAACCGCGTGCGTCAAGGAGGCGTTCGGCGTCGGGACCGGTCACACCAGCGCCGAGTTCAGCCTCACCCGACACCTCGTCGAGTCGGTGCAGTTGGTCGAGACGCCGGAGGTCGAGCGAGACGACGGCCTTGAAGTCACCCCGTAGCGGGTCGAGGCCACCGACGACGCTGGTACCGCCGCCGAACGGCACGACCGCGATGCTTCGCTGCGCGCACAACGACAACACGGCAGCCACCTCGTCCTCGTCGCCGGGCAGCAGCACCGCGTCGGGTGCGTCCTGGACTCCGGTATCCCTGCGGCGCAACAGGTCCAGTGTGGACTTTCCCCCCGCGCGCAGCAGTCTGCCGATGTCGTCGGAGACACAATGCGCCTCACCGACGACGGCGATCAGAGCCTTCGCGTCAGCGGCCGACAGTGCCGACGGCCGCAACCGGACCTCCTCGGCCGTCAGTTCGGTGCCCGCGATGGCCTCCACGCCCAGGGCTTGGTGCAGAAGGGTGCGAATGCCGTCCGAGAGGGGCTTGGCGGCGGCGGGGTCACCCCACGCATTCCACGACATCGGGGGCAGCATCTGGTCGTCCGATCGAGTCATGCGTTACAGTATTACAGATGATGTCAATCAGTAACGATGACATGGAGGAACCGGTCGGCGATCGCATCCTCGACGCCGCCGCGAGCTGCGTGCTCTCCTACGGCGTTGACCGCGTGACCCTCGCCGAGATCGCCCGCCGCGCCGGCGTCAGCCGACCCACGGTCTACCGGCGATTTCCCGATACCCGCTCGATCCTGGCCGCCCTCCTCACGCTGCGGATCACCCGCGCGCTCGACGACGTGCCGTCCCGCGGCGTTGGCCGCGAACTGCTCGTCGAGCGGGTCGTCAGCGTGGCTGATCTGCTGCGGCTCGACGAGGTCATCATGGCTGTCCTGCACCAGGCGCCCGACATGGCGATGGTGTACCTGTCCGAACGGCTGGGCACCAGCCAGCAGATCCTGCTCGACACCGTTGCAGGCGAGATCAAGTCTGCCCAGGACGAGGGCAGCGTTCGACCCGGCGACGCCCGCGAACTCGCCGCAATGAGCCTGCTGATCGCCCAGTCCACGATCCTGTCGGCCGACCTGATCAGGCCGATCCTGGACACCGAGCCGCTGGCCACCGAGCTGGCACACGCCCTGAACGGATACCTCAAGCCATGACCCCATCCACCGCGCTGTCCGCCGCCCGCCGTGCCACCGACCTCGCCGCGCTCGGTGACGGCGAGATCGTCGATGTCGTCGTCATCGGCGGCGGCATCACCGGCACCGGCATCGCGCTCGACGCCGCCACCCGGGGCCTGTCAGTGGTGCTGGTGGAGAAGCATGACCTCGCGTTCGGGACCAGTCGGTGGAGTTCGAAGCTGGTGCACGGCGGGCTGCGCTACCTGGCCACCGGCAACGTCGGCATCGCTCGCCGCAGCGCCATCGAGCGGGGAATCCTGATGACGCGCAACGCCCCTCATCTGGTCAAGGCGATGCCGCAACTCGTTCCGCTGCTGCCGTCGATGAACGCCGCGTCACGGGCGTTGGTGCGCGTCGGTTTCGTTGCGGGGGATGGCCTTCGCAAGCTCGCCGGCACGCCTGCGGCGACCCTGCCGCGTTCGCGTCGTATCGACGCCCGCCGTGCCGTGGAGCTGGCTCCCACCGTGCGGCGCGCCGGTCTGCAGGGCGGCCTCCTGGCCCATGACGGGCAGCTGATCGATGACGCTCGCCTGGTCACCGCGGTGGCGCGCACCGCGGCGCAGAACGGTGCGCGCATCCTCACCCGGGTCGCCGCGTCGGAGGCCACCGGGACATCGGTGCGGTTGACCGATGAACTGACCGGCGAAACCGTCGACGTGCGGGCGCGCGCGGTGATCAACGCCGCGGGCGTGTGGGCCGGTGACGTCGACAGCGCCATCCGGCTGCGGCCCAGCCGCGGCACACACCTGGTGTTCGACGCCGCGGCGTTCGGCAATCCCACTGCGGCCCTGACGATTCCGATTCCGGGGGCGATCAATCGCTTCGTCTTCGCGATGCCCGAGCAGCTCGGCCGCGTCTACCTGGGGCTCACCGACGAGGACGCTCCGGGGCCGATTCCCGACGTGCCGCAGCCGACACCGGAGGAGACCACGTTCCTGCTCGACACCGTCAACACGGCCCTCGACGTCGCGCTGACTCGCGATGACGTGATCGGCGCCTATGCCGGTCTGCGGCCACTCATCGAGCTCGGATCGGATCGGAGGGCAGGAACGAAGCGACCCGGGAAGGAGGTCAGCACTGCCGACGTGTCGCGTGAGCACGCCGTCGTCGAGTCCGCCAACGGCGTCATCAGCGTCATCGGGGGCAAGCTCACCGAGTACCGGTACATGGCCCAGGACGTCCTCGACCGCGCCGCCGCACTGCGTGGGCTGGACGCCGGACCCTGCCGGACGCGCAACCTGCCCTTGGTCGGCGCCCCCGCCAATCCGGTGTCGACCCTGCGTTCGCCGGCCGAACTGCCCGCTGCGATGCCCTCGTCGCTGGTTGCCCGCTACGGTGCGGAGGCGCCCAACGTGATCGCCCGGGCCACCTGCGATCGGCCCACCGCCCCCGTGGCGGACGGAATCGACGTCATCCGAGCCGAATTCGAGTACGCCGTCACCCACGAGGGTGCGCTGAGTGTCGATGACATCCTCGACCGGCGCACACGCATCGGCCTGGTCGCCGGCGACCGCGAGCGCGCCGTGCCGGCCGCCCAGGAGTTCGAGGGCCTCGCACGCGGGTAGTCAGGTGTTGAGCAACGCGTCTCGCACCGCGGAGACGGTGTGGCGTTGCCAGATCGCCTGAACCGGCACGAGTAACGGCGGTTCGAGGTCGACAACGGTGATTCGACCCTGCATCGCCGATCCCGCGTCCGCGGTGACCAGGGCGATGGCACCGGTTGTGAGGGGAGCGGCCACCATCGCGGCACCCTGGACGCGACTGACGACGTAGTCCGGCTCGAATCCTGCGCGGCGGCATGCACCCATCAGGAAGTCGGTGAAGTACGACGCGCCCGGAGGTGCCCACAACGCGAGCCGCTCACCCGCGAGGTCGGTGATATCGACGCACGACGCCGCCGCGAACCGGTGATCCGATGGAATCGCCACGCGCACTCGGTGATACCCGATGACGGCTGCCGCGAATTCTCCCGTCGGGACGACGCCGCGTCGCAGCCCGAGCTGGACGGTCCCGTCGAGCACCGCCTCCGTGAGACGGTCGGGGTACATCTGTCGGAGGGTGAACGACACCTCGGGAAACGCGTCGATCGCCGGCTCGAGGAGGGCGTATACCTCAGCCCCGCTGAGTGCGGGACTGTGTCCCACCGCCCAGGCCTGCTGGCCGGCGGCGGCGAGCCGGACGTGGTCGCCGATCGTGTGAGCTGCCGCCAGAAGTGGTCGCCCCTCGTGGAGCAACGCACGACCAGCGGGTGTCAACGAGATGCGGCGGCCCTCGCGGTGGAACAACGTTGTGCCCAGCTCAGATTCGAGCTGCCGTACCGAGCTGCTCAACGCCTGCTGGCTCAGGTGCAGTTCGACCGCGGCGCCGGTGAAGCTGCCTGCCTCGGCGACGGCGATGAACTGCTGGAGCCGCCGAAGGTCAGGTATCACAACCACAAACAATACTTGTGAAAACATCCGATTGTCGTGTTTTTCATTTGTGTTCGACGTCGTTAGCGTCGAGGCATGAGCGAACTCGCAGGCAAATCAGCAATCGTCGCCGCCGGAGCCAAGAATCTCGGCGGACTGATCAGCACCACCCTCGCCACGAGGGGAGTCAACGTCGCGGTGCACTACAACAGCGACTCGAGCGCAGCCGATGCGGACGACACCGTCGCCGCCGTCGAGGCTGTGGGTGCGCGAGCGATCAAGGTGCAGGGCGACCTGACCAAACCGGCCAACGTGACAGCGCTGTTCGATGCGGCCGTCGGAGCATTCGGTGGAATCGACATAGCGGTCAACACCGTAGGCAAGGTGCTCCGCAAGCCCATCGTGGAAACCACTGAGGCGGAATATGATTCGATGTTCGACATCAACTCCAAGGCCGCCTACTTCTTCCTGCAGGAGGCGGGCAGACGACTCAATGACAACGGGTCGGTGATATCGGTGGTGACATCACTGCTGGCGGCCTACACCGACGGCTACTCGACGTACGCGGGTGCCAAGAGTCCGGTGGAGCACTTCACCCGTGCCGCATCGAAGGAATTCGGTGTGCGTGGCATCAACGTCAACAATGTCGCACCAGGGCCCATGGACACACCCTTCTTCTACCCGCAGGAGACGCCGGAACGCGCCGAGTTCCACAAGTCGCAAGCTATGGGCAACCGGCTCACGGATATCTCCGACATCGCCCCGTTGGTCGTGTTCCTCGCCGGGGACGGGCACTGGATCAACGGTCAGACGATATTCGCCAACGGCGGCTACACGACACGCTGAGACTCTCCTGCCCAACTGACCGCGAGCGACACCAAAGCCCCTGATACGCGGGGTATGAAGTGGTCCCCAGAAGTTGGACTCTGGCGTTTGGAGCTTAAGCCGCAAGGGTCTGAGCCCGGTATTGGACCGGGCTCAGGCCCTTGAGCTTT